>JALTJZ010000051.1:37802-145843 GCA_027076325.1 Chromatiales bacterium
GGGCGATAAAGGTGCCGGAGGGATTAAATTTTAATCATATCTACGTTCGATAAAGGTGCCGGAGGGATTAAATTTTAATCATATCTACGTTTATGTTATTAGGGAAGAAGGGGGGGCGAGTATCATATTGTCTGGTTGGGTTTGAGTGCCTGTACTCTGGTGTATGCCTAAGCAGTATATTGAGTCCAGGGTTAGTGTGCTGGTTGTTATATTGCGCTTTTGGCAGTTTGCCGTAGCCGTAAAAAAAGCGCATAAAACGTAAAAGGGCGTTCCCTTAATGAGTTTTTAACTAAAACCAGGTATGGTTGAAAATGGATGTTATGCTATAATGGATACCTTTCCATTAAATAACACAAACAATCCTGGCGTATCACTTTTTCATTCAACGTCAACATGGCAGGCATTACCGGTTTTTTAGTTCGTATTTCATTGTTGCTATAGTCAAACAATTCTTCGCCAATATTAATGCCGTCATTATTCCACACATTCAGGTGAATGGGTTGCTCGCTATGAAGTTTACCTAGTCGTGTGCCGGTTTCTATTTCTTTAAAATTCATATGGTCGATATTTTTATCAAAACAGATATGGCAATGCTTTCCATTAAAGCTAAAGCTGGCCTGTTCGGGTATTTTCACAATGGCAATGGTATGGAACAGGTCAATATCCTGTTTTACTATCGGGTGTTGCGGCAGTTCTGATAAATGCAGTGCCGCATCGATATATTCAAAGGCATGGTCAACCGAGGTGCGTTCGCCAACCTGGCCACACTCGATCGTGACCGAAGGACATATATCTGCGAAGGCTTGTGATTGTACCCCGAGTGGCCGGGTAAAATAAACGATAGTACGACTGAATAACCTGGCCAGATGGAAGAATGCATTTTCACATTTATTAATACAGGCATAATGCGGGTTTAAACCAGTGTTGTTGTGGATATCGATACTGGCAAACACGTTACGGTTACGCATGTCGTCTTTTATTTGTTGCATCATCATGGTTTCGTCACTGCTGGCTTGTTCGGTTCCCGGCCAGGTACGATTGTAATCAGGTTGTTGTTCGAGTCGGCGCAACCCTTTTTGTGCGGCTTTTACATTGCCAATAAAAAAACTAAAGCTGCGTGGTAGTGCTTGTTCCTTGTATTTTATTAATAGTTTTTGTATGGCTTGCAAGCCAGTAGTTTCATTGCCGTGTAATAAGGTAGATACAAACAGGGGTTCTTTATGCCGGCCTTCCAGGTGGAAAAGTGTTGGGCCAGTTAAAATCGTATGTAACTTTGTTGAGTCAACCGTTAAAAATTTTTCTGGGACTTCGGTAAGTGTTGTTAGCATTTTATATTGACCATGTGTGTACAGGTTTGGCGGTATTTTGTTGTTCGGCATAAGCGGCAGTGAGCTGTTGCATGTTGCAGGCCTGTTTTTTTAAATAGTTGCGTTGCCAATTAGCACCATGTTGTTCACTTTCTACACGTTGTCGTATTATGTCTAGATAATAATTAATATCATCAAAGGCAATCTCCATCTGTTGTAAACCCTGTTCTGCGTTAGATAGTAATTGTTTTGTTAATAAATTTTTCATTTTTCCTGTGTAGCCATTGAGCCACTTTATATTTGCCTGCAGGCTTGATCTGGCAGCGTTATAAAAGTTATCTTTTGCTGTGCTAAATGGAATTTCATGTTCGGGTGGCGAGGCTAATTGTGTAAGGTAATTTGCCAGGCCATAATAAAAAGCGGCATTGGCTATACCATCGACAATGGTGGGGCCTGCTGGAATAACCCGGTGCTCGATTCGCACATGGGGTTGCTTTGTTGTTTCGTCAAAGCCAATTAAAGGGCGGTTCCATCGCCAGATAGTACCATTGTGTAAACGTAAATATTTAAGCTGGTGAATTTTCTCTTTATAGCTTGTTGGTAATAAAACAGGGTAGTGATCAATGTTTTCCTGAAAGACCGACATCAGTGATTGTTTGGCATAGTCTGAGCCAAAGCTTACCCGCCTGGTCGGGCCAAAGGCAGCATCGTTAAAGCCGCCTACTTCAACCGCCTGTTCAAATAACGGGATGCGAGTTTCATCCCAGAGATCTTTGCCAAACAAAAAAGGCGAGTTAGCTGCAACAGCAACGGTTGCCGCCGATGCCAGTATGCTGGCGTTATAGGCACGGACTGATTGTTTTACCGGAATTTGCCAGTGTAGCTGGAAGGATGTAGTTGCTGATTCCAGCATGACATCATGGTGTTGTGTTGTTAAATGATCATGACCTACAATATCAAGCTGTAACGGTTTACCTTTTCGTTGTGCCAGTACCTGTTTATTAAGTGCATAGTACCGCTTCATGTTTGACATGTTTTTAAGTACAAGTTGTTCGTCGGTAACGCTAGGTAAGATGCCAGTCATAACAAGTGAAGCATTGAAACTGGCAGCGACGTCGGTGCAATGTTGCCAACTTTTTTCCAGCGATGCTTGCAATCGTGATAAGGCATAGCCACGTAAATCTTCGGGTTTACCATTGAGTTCTATATTAAAGCGTGACAGTTCAGGTGACATTAAATGATTGTCGAGTCTTTTTAAAAAGCTATCGTTTAATGGGGTTGGATTGGCATTTTTATCCACTAACCAGACTTCAAGTTCGAAGCCTGCTTTTGGAGCCTGGGCTGAAAATTGCCCCTGAGCAAACCAGTTGGCTAATAGCTCGTTTTCCTGTTGCAGGTGTTGTTGATAGTTTGCAAAATCTTGCGCAGAAAAATGCACTGCATCTATTTCTTCACCCATCACTATTCGTTCCGTGGTTTGTTTGCTTTAAGTCTAGCGGTATTTTATTATTTTTCTATTGCAGAATTTGAGGATGAGTGTCTTGTTATCATTATAAAAAGAGGTTATCTTGTCGATAGTCGACCCAAACGGTAAAAGTGCTATATAATAGTAATTATTCCAGGATAATTTAAAAAGTAATTAAAAATCATGAACTTAAACTTTCTAGACTTTGAACAACCGATTGCTGAACTCGAAGCCAAAATTGAAGAGCTGCGTTATGTTGGTTCGGATAATGAAATTAATATCGCAGAAGAAATTACCCGTCTTCAGGGTAAAAGCCGTGAATTAACGGAGTCCATATTCAGTAATTTAAAGGCAGCGCAAATTTCGCAATTATCCCGACACCCACAGCGGCCTTACTTTTTAGATTATATTGAGCGTATTTTTACCGATTTTGAAGAATTGCATGGTGACCGGGCTTTTAAAGACGATTATGCGATTGTGGGCGGCATTGCGCGCATTGAAAATATGCCGGTGATGATTATTGGCCAGCAAAAAGGCCGCGATACAACTGAAAAAGTAAAACGTAATTTTGGTATGCCACGCCCGGAAGGCTATCGTAAAGCGTTGCGTTTAATGAAAATGGCTGAGCAATTTAAATTACCGGTTTTAACGTTTATTGACACACCCGGTGCTTACCCGGGGATTGGCGCAGAAGAGCGTAACCAGAGTGAAGCGATTGCGCGTAATCTGCTGGAAATGTCTGAACTTAAAACGCCCATTATCAGCACAGTGATTGGTGAAGGTGGTTCGGGTGGTGCCCTGGCTATTGGCGTTGCCGATAGAACTTTAATGTTGCAATACAGTACCTACTCGGTTATTTCACCGGAAGGCTGTGCCACTATTTTATGGAAGAGCGCGGACAAAGCCAGTGAAGCGGCCGAAGCAATGGGTTTAACCGCGCAACGTTTAAAAGAACTGGATCTGGTCGATGGCATTGTTGAAGAGCCACTTGGTGGTGCACACCGTGATCACGACAGGGTAGCTCAATCACTTAAGCAAACATTAGTTGAGCAGCTGGCTTATTTAAAAACCATTCCTCTGGATAAGCTACTAGAAGATCGTTACCAGCATTTAATGGCGATTGGTAATTTTGAAGAAAAAAGCGCTTAATGCTCACAGTCGAATCGTTCTGGCACGACTTATCTAAACTTCATTTCCCCTATAAGCAAGTAGACGCAGATTACCTGCTTGCTTATAGTGGCGGCATTGACTCCCATGTGTTATTGCACTTACTTGTCGAGTTAAAAAAACGTAACCACATTAACAACCTGAGTGTTGTACACATCAACCACCAACTATATGCAGACTCGTCACAATGGGTTGAGCATTGTGTGCAACAGTGTCAGCAATACCAGCTACAGTGTGATGTGATTGATGTCGTCGTGGATAAAAACGCCGCTTCAGGGTTAGAAGCGGCTGCTCGACAGGCTCGTTATTCAGCTTTTAAAACACTGGTAACCGATAAAACATTTTTACTTACTGCTCAGCATGCCGATGATCAGGCAGAAACATTTTTGTTACAAAGTTTACGCGGTGGTGGTGTAAGTGGCCTGGCAGCCATGCCAGCAATTAAACCGTTTGCAAAAGGCTGTTTGAGTCGGCCATTGTTATTGGTAAGCCAACAGGATATTGTTGATTATGCCAAACGAAACAATTTAAGCTGGCTCGATGATCCATCAAATAATGATACAAACTTTGATCGTAATTATTTAAGACAACAGGTTGTGCCTGTTTTAAAACAGCGTTGGCCGTCTCTTCATAAAACCTTTGCTCGCGTTACCCAACACCAGGCTGAAAATAAAAAACTCATTACTGAACTGGCACAACTGGATTTACAACAGCTTGATGCGGCAAATAATACGCTTTCCATTTTACATTTAAGTGCTCTTTCACCACATCGGCAAAAAAATGTTTTACGTTACTGGCTGCATAACATCAATAATTTAAGTATGCCCGATGCAACGCATTTAATGCGAATTCTAAATGAAGTGCTTCCAGCAGCAGAAGATACCCAGCCCTGCGTGAGTTGGGGCAATGCTATTGTTCGGCGCTATCAGAACAAACTTTATGCTGACAGGGTGGATGTAGACATGTTCCCCGAGGCTGAAAACTTAAACTGGATAGCGGAAAAGCGCTACCGCTTTGGTACAAAATTACTGATAACTGAACAGTGCACGGGACAGGGTTTAAGTGTTCGGCAATTGCAGTCTAAAAGCGTGACGATTCGTTTTCGCCAGGGTGGGGAAACGTGTTGTCCACAAGGGCGGGGGCCACACCAGCATAAGCTGAAGAAATTATTTCAGGAGTGGCAGGTTCCACCATGGCAACGCAATCACATTCCCCTGATTTATGTTGACAGTGTACTGGCGCAGGTTGTGGGTTACTGTGTTTGCGAGCCTTTTGCTGTTAAGGATGAGGAACCCGGTTATCTTATTCGGTTTACTGATATTGAGCAGGCTATTACCAAACCATTTTAGAAAAAAATGTCAAAAATCAGCACTTTGTGGGCTTTTACGATTGCATCAAATTAAGAAAACGCGCAAAATACAATGCCAGAATAAATAAATCTTATTTTATTCGACAATTATTTTATCTTGCTATTTTGTTATGTAAATTAGTAACTTAGCAGAAAATTCAATATTATACATAGCATGCCTTTGGCAGGTATGGTGTTTTTGATTCTAATTCATTAGGAATTTTATGACGAAGTACATTTTTGTAACGGGCGGTGTTGTATCCTCACTTGGTAAGGGTATTGCGGCGGCTTCTCTTGCGGCTATTCTTGAAGCACGTGGGCTAAAAGTGACCCTGATGAAACTTGACCCTTATATAAATGTTGACCCCGGAACAATGAGCCCGTTTCAGCATGGAGAGGTGTTTGTAACCGACGATGGTAGTGAAACCGATCTGGATTTGGGGCATTACGAGCGATTTATTCGTTCAACCATGACCAAACATAACAATTTTACCACCGGCCAGATTTACGAGAAAGTCATTAGCAAAGAACGTCGTGGCGATTACCTTGGTGGAACGGTACAGGTTATTCCACATATTACCGATGAAATAAAAAACTGTATTCGTCTGGGTGCCGAAGGTACCGATATTACACTGGTTGAAATTGGTGGTACGGTCGGTGATATTGAGTCGTTACCATTTTTAGAAGCCATTCGCCAAATGGGTGTTGAAGAGGGGCGCCACAGTGTGGCCTATATGCACCTGACTTTATTACCTTACATTCCAACAGCCGGTGAAATAAAAACCAAACCCACACAACACTCGGTTAAAGAGTTACGTTCGATTGGTATTCAGCCCGACGTTTTAGTTTGTCGTGCAGACAGAGATATTCCAGATGAAGAGCGGCGCAAAATAGCCTTGTTCACTAATGTACATGCAGATGCTGTTATTGCCGCACTGGATGTCGATAGTATTTACCGTATTCCAAAATTATTAAATGAACAGGGCATGGATGACATCATACTCAATAAATTGCGTATTGATGCACCTGTTGCTGATTTATCCGATTGGGGAAAAGTGATTGATGATTTACAAAATCCGACTCAAACCATCACCATTGGTATGGTGGGTAAATACATGGGGCTAACCGAAGCCTATAAATCATTATCCGAAGCACTGGTGCATGCCGGTATCCATACTAAAACAAAAGTTAAACTGACTTATATTGACTCGGAAACCATCGAAACAGAAGGAACCGGCTGCCTTGAACCTCTGGATGCGATTTTAGTTCCGGGTGGTTTTGGTTTGCGTGGTGTGGAAGGTAAAATTACTGCAGTGCAATACGCACGTGAAAATAAAGTACCTTATTTGGGTATCTGTTTAGGTATGCAGGTGGCCGTGATTGAATATGCACGCAATGTGGTGGGCTTGAGTAAAGCACACAGTACTGAGTTTGAACCGGCAACACCGGAGCCGGTTATTGGTTTAATAACAGAGTGGACGGCAGAAGACGGTTCGGTTGAAAAACGGGATGAAAACTCAGACATGGGTGGCACCATGCGTTTAGGCGGGCAACGCTGTAAACTGGTTGCCGGTTCAACAATCCATAAATGTTATCAGCAGGATGAAATTGTAGAACGGCACCGTCACCGTTATGAGTTTAATAATAAATACTTAGAGCAACTTGAAAAAGCCGGTCTGATTTTTTCAGGTAAGTCGATGGACGGTAGCCTGGTGGAAGTAGTTGAAGTGGCTGACCACCCCTGGTTTGTTGCCTGCCAGTTCCACCCCGAGTTTACTTCAACTCCGCGTGATGGACATCCATTATTTACAGGTTTTATTTCGGCTGCACGAGATAAAACAAGTTAAGATTTTACAAGCAGGTAATTGAAGTGCATCAAATAAAATGGTTTATTTGATTGTTAAGATGAAAGACAACATGAGAGAGATTAATGTCAACGATTAAAAGTATTATAGCAAGACAAATTATTGATTCACGTGGCAACCCAACGGTTGAAGCCGATGTAATTTTAGATAACGGCACAATGGGCCGTGCGGCTGTGCCATCCGGCGCATCCACCGGTGCACGTGAAGCGATTGAATTACGTGACGGTGATAAATCACGGTTTATGGGCAAAGGCGTACTGAAAGCCGTTGGCCATATTAATAATGAAATAGCCGGTGCGTTAGTCGGTCAGGATGTGAGTGATCAGAAAAACATTGATGAGTGCATGATCAAGCTGGATGGTACCGATAACAAAAGTAAACTTGGTGCCAATGCGTTACTTGCAGTATCCATGGCAGCGGCTTATGCGGCGGCAAATGACAAAGGTATGCCATTATATGAATACTTAAAAACAGGCAGTGACTTTAGTTTGCCTGTACCGATGATGAACATTATCAACGGTGGCGAACACGCAGACAACAGTGTCGACTTGCAGGAATTTATGATCATGCCGGTGGGTGCAAGCGACATTGCACAGGCCATTCAAATGGGTTCTGAAGTTTTTCATACTTTAAAAAGCGTACTTTCTGCAAAAGGCTTAAACACCGCAGTGGGTGACGAAGGTGGTTTTGCTCCCGATTTGCCTTCGAATGAAGCGGCCATTACCGTTATTCTAGAAGCTATCGAAAAAGCCGGTTATAAAGCGGGCGAAGACATTATGATTGCAATCGATGCGGCCAGTAGTGAGTTCTATGAAGACGGCAAATACAATTTAAAATCAGAAGGTAAAATATTAACCGCCTCTGAGTTTATTGATGTGCTGGAAGACTGGGTAAATAAATATCCTATTATCAGCATCGAAGACGGTTTAGCAGAAGATGACTGGGACGGTTGGGCCGAGCTAACCGAACGTTTAGGTAAAAAAGTGCAACTGGTGGGTGATGATCTGTTTGTAACCAATACTGAAATTTTCAAGCAAGGTATTGATAAAAATATTGCCAACTCGATTTTAATCAAAGTAAATCAAATTGGTACCTTAACGGAAACACTGGCCGCCATTCAAATGGCAAAAGATGCCGGTTATACAGCGGTTGTTTCACATCGTTCCGGTGAAACAGAAGATACCACTATTGCCGACTTGGCAGTTGCAACAGCAAGTGGACAGATTAAAACCGGTTCCATGTCTCGTTCCGACAGGGTCGCCAAGTACAACCAGTTGTTACGTATTAACGAGCAATTAGGTCGTACCGCAACTTATCCTGGAAAACAGGCTTTTTATAACCTTAAGTAAATGAGATGCCAACGCGCTACCTTGCCATTTTATTATCCATCTTATTCATATTGCTTCAATATGATTTATGGATTGGTGAAGGCAGTATACCGGCAGCCTGGAAACTGGAACAAACAATAAAATTACAACAACGCCAAAACGAAAGAATAAAAAAGCGCAACAATGCACTGGACGCAGAAGTTAAAGACCTAAAATCGGGTTTGCAGGCAATTGAAGAACGAGCGCGTAGTGAATTGGGTATGATTAAGGAAGATGAAACATTCTTTCAGGTTATCGAAAAATAGTTTAAGCTGTTATACCCGCAGAGGCGGGTATCCAGGCATATATTAAAAGCCTTTTTTTATTCTTTCACGGAGCAATCTTGATAGAGTATGTTGATTGCCAAGAAGGTTGCCACGCTATTGTTCGCAATGACAAGAGTGAATGTATAAAATTATGAGCAATTCAACAAGCACACCAAAAATTTGGGCCATCATACCCGCCGCTGGCATCGGTAGCCGTGTTGGTGCGGCGATGCCTAAGCAATATATTCGTGTTAATGGCCTCAGTGTAATTGAACATACGCTGGATAAACTGGCGGCATGCAAGGTGTTTAATAAAATTATTGTGGCGTTATCGCCTGATGATGAATATTTTATCAATTTGTCGACAGTCAATGTGCATCCGATCCGGATTGTTGAAGGAGGGGCGGAGCGTAGTGATTCAGTTTTATCTGCTTTGGACTATTTAAAAACAATCGCTGATGATGACGACTGGGTTTTAGTTCATGATGCTGCACGTCCTTGTGTGCCGGTTGACGATATTATTCGTTTAATCGAAAAACTTAAAACACATACAGTGGGTGGTATTTTAGGGTTACCCGTTCGCGATACAATGAAACGCGTTTCTGTTGGCAATAAATCATCACAGGAAATTTTGTCGACTGAAAACAGGGAAAATCTCTGGCATGCTTTAACACCACAAATGTTTCGAATTGGCACTTTACATAATGCGCTAATGGAATGTCAGAATAAAAAAATAATCGTTACCGATGAAGCCTCTGCGATAGAACAGATAGGCTTAAAACCCATTATGGTTGAAGGCCATAGTTGTAATATAAAAATCACACAGCCAGATGATTTGCAACTGGCAGCATTTTACCTGGGTCAACAGGAATTAAATTAACAGGTGGTAAATGGATATTAGAATAGGAAATGGATTCGACGCACATAAGTTTGCGGATGCAAT
The DNA here is from genome assembly GCA_027076325.1 of Chromatiales bacterium. Classification (GTDB taxonomy): domain Bacteria; phylum Pseudomonadota; class Gammaproteobacteria; order UBA6429; family Thiohalophilaceae; genus SZUA-37. The sequence continues at coordinate 47,531 of JALTJZ010000051.1, forward strand.
TAATCATGGTGATGCCATCATATTAGGTGGTGTGAGTATCCCGCATGCAAAGAGTTTGTTAGCGCATTCAGATGGCGATGTGGTTTTGCATGCTTTATGCGATGCGATTTTAGGCGCATTGGCAATGGGCGATATCGGTAAACACTTCCCGGATAGTAGTGATGAATTTAAAAATGTAGATAGTCGTATTTTATTGCGCCATGTTGTTGTATTAATGAAAGCAGACGGTTATCAAATACAAAATGTCGATATTACCATTATTGCGCAAACACCCAAAATGGCACCGCATATCAGCAATATGAAAAACAACATTGCAGCCGATTTACAAACAGACAAGTCAAACGTTAATATTAAAGCCACCACAACTGAAGGCATGGGGTTCACTGGTCGCGGTGAAGGCATTGCTGTTCAGGCGAGTGTGTTGATTAAGAAATAATTTATGAGCCTCCATTTTTCGTCACTGGCTTATGCTTATGGTCTACCGGTAGCCTCTGGACAACTAAAACAATCCCCCGAAGATTTTATCGTAACTGAACAACTTAGCTTTGAACCTTCCGATGAGGGTGAGCATTTATTTGTCTCCATTAAAAAGACGGGGCTGAATACTTTAGATGTTGTTGAACAACTTGCAAAACACTTCCATATCCATCCTCGTCATATTGCGTATGCAGGCTTAAAAGATAAAAATGCTGTTACAACGCAATGGTTTTGTTTTCCTTTTCCGATAAAATCCATACCTGATTACAAAGATCTGGAATCTGAATTTATTACTGTTGTTGATGCGGTTCGTAATACCAAAAAACTAAAACGGGGCGCAATAAAACGAAACAACTTTAAAATTATATTACGCAATCTGGAAGGTAATATTTCGAGTGTTGAAAAGCGAATTAAATTAATAAAAGAACAGGGTGCACCTAATTATTTTGGTGCGCAACGCTTTGGCCATAATGAGAATAATCTGGTTAATGCGAGCAAATTATTTTCCGGAAAAATAAAATGCAGTCGCAATAAAAAGAGCATTTACCTGTCAGCAGCACGAAGTTTTTTATTTAATGAAATAGTTTCGCAACGTGTAAAAGACAAAACATGGAATAAGCTATTGGATGGTGATGTGGCCAGTTTAAATGCCAGCCGCAGTTTTTTTATTATAGAAAAGGTAGATGCAGATTTGCAATTACGACTACAACACGGTGATATTCATCCCAGCGCTGCCTTGTGGGGTAAAGGGGAACTGGAAACACAGTTTAAAGTAAAAAAATTAGAAGAAACAATAGTCAATTATAATCTGGAATTTGCCAATGGCCTGGTTAAACAAGGTTTGCAACAGGATCGCCGTGCAACTCGCGTGCTGGTTCCCGATCTGGAGTATCAACTGGATGACGATAACCTGAAACTTGAATTTTCTTTACCCAGTGGCACTTATGCAACTTGTGTATTGCGGGAAATCCTGGATATTAAAGGATAGTATATCATGCAAAAGTCAAACCCCGTCTTGCTACTGTGGAACGGACAGTATAGAAATACGATATAACTAAATATGGATTGTCTGGTGCAGTGATGAGTAAATGGTCAAACTGGAATGTAATTTACACTGAACAATGGTCAGCAGAGTTTAAAAATATTGTTCGTAAGCGTATACCTCATTCCAGTGCATTAGTTGATGACACCATGCAGGATGTCCGTCAGGAACTGGCGATGAGTCTTGCAAAGTTATCCACTATTCCAGATTCAATAAATGCGTATTTGCGTACTGCTTTTCGTCATACTCTGGAAGATTATCTACGTAAAAAGGAAGGTTACCCACGACCACCAGAATGGATAAAGCGTTTAGGTGCAGCTTATGAGCGTATTTATAAACTGCTTTGTCTTGAAAACCGTTCGGTTAATGATATTCATGCCACGTTATCCAGTCTCTTTCAGTACAGCAGGAAATTTATCGAGCAGGTTGTCACTGAGGTGCGTGCCGGTGTGGTTAACTGCGGCGGTTGGCGTGCTACTGTTTCAGTTGATAGTGCGTTAAATGAAGTTGAAGAAAAAAGCAGTCAGAACAGTTCAGTTCTGCCACCTGACACTATTTTAGAAAATATGGATAGCGAGTCAGTTATTGCGGCACTGTTGGGAAATCATTCAATTCCTGCCGAGCAGTTACATTCAAAAAACTTCATCGATATATTACAACATTTGAAAAAATATGAAATAGACGATGATGCTCGGCTATTATTGCGTATGATTTATACGGATGGGTATTCAATTTCACAAGCAGCTCGAATCCTGCGATTACCTGATGCAGTGGCACGTAAGCGAGTTAAATCAACATTAAAAACATTGCAACAAGCATTGACGGCTGTTGGAATAACGGATTTATAATGAAAATATCCATTTTATGTACGTCAACTAAGAATAGAAGCATATTATTTGTGCGACGCTTTATATTTAAGAATGTAAGTGTCGGCAGGGTAAGATTTTAACTATGGCAGATAAAGACAACAAGCAAAATAACAATGCGGATGATTTTTCAGCTAAGCGATTTACCGCCATACTTGGGCTCATGGCTGACAACAAAGTGCCTGTTGGGAAAAAACCTGATTTAAAAGAAATACAGGATTGGCACAATGGAAAATTAAGTGTAGCGCGAGCGAATGAAGTTAAATCCCATGTGGCACGGGATCCGCATTGTTATCAAATGTGGAGTGACTTGCTGGTTGCGAGTACAGATGAGCCAGCCACAAATAAAGAACAGCTGCAAAACCGTATTGTTAACTTGATAAAACGGCTCAGGTTTAATCCGTTATGGCTAAGTCGTGGTGGTTTTGCAGTGGCTGTTGCCGCCATCGTAGCAATCTTTATTTTTCCTTATAACCAGGACGACTGGTCACCATCCGATAATCCGATATACGCTGCCCCTGAATTTAACTGGCCTTATCTGGCAATGACAAGCACACGTAGTGGGGATGTTAATTTTCGTTTAAAAACTGCTCTCCAAAGAGGGTTGCGTGAAGGCCTCGAAATGACAACACAGGGGGAGCATGGTTGGTCTGTCGCAGTAGAGAATTTGCCGGGCGAATTAATACCGTGTGATAAAACAACGTCAACATCTCTGTGTGAGCAACAATCGCAACTAGTCAAGAAACTAGGTGTGCATGCGGCTGTATTGTATATCGCCTGTCTTGAACTTGAGTCGGGTCAGCAACAAAATTTTGATGAAAATTTCTGGTCACAACAAAATTCTGCCTGGGGGCGATTATCGTCCAGCTTGAAAGAGTTGAAGATTAAGCCCTTTGTTGCTGCAACAAAAAAACTCCAACAGGAAACCAAAGCACTTCAATGTGATGCGGTGCGTGATTTAATTATTTTGGCTTATTAAGGTTTTATGATGAAAGGAATGATTAAAATAATATTTAGTAACCGATTTATTGTTCTGGGGATTTTTATTATATTTCTAACAGGTTATTCGTCTGTCGGAAAAGCAGATGAATATGTGGTGCTTGAGCCGGAAGTTGAAGCATATTTTATAATAGCAGATGGTTTGTTACGCAATGGTATGGAATGGGAGATAAGAAAGAAGATTTTCAGGCCGTTGAAAAGCATTGCGGGCGACTATACAGAAGCCGATCGTTTCGGTGAAGCTGAAAATATCTACCAGCGGATGATAGCTCTGTCTAAAAAAACATATGGTAACCATCATCGTGAAACACTTAAGTTGTTAGAGAAGTTGTCGGATCTGTATTCAAAAAGTAATCAGTTTGTTAAACGTATTGCCGTAGGAGATGAGATTTTAACTATACGTGCCAGCATTGTGGGTGAGCTGCATATGTCACTGGTTAAAGAAATGAAAAAGCAGGCTTCTGCTTACAGGAAAATGGGTGCATTTACAAAGGCCATCGAAACATACAAACGTATTCTGAATATTTATATTGAGAATGAATACACGGGTGGGAATTATTTTAGTGGCTATTCAAAAATTTTATACGATCTAGCTTCGGCCTATATTGAGATGGGTGACTATGCAAAAGCAGAGCCTTATTTCCGCCGGTCTATATCGCCCGCTGCACTTTCTTATAAGAGTATAAATGGTTTGGAAATGACCAAACTATTTAGCTATTCAAATGTTTTACAGTTTGTTGGAAAATATAAAGAAGCAGAAGACCTTAGTTTAAACGTCCTGGCATATCTATCTAAAAATACAGGTGCATTAAGCATGCAGGTTGCTGCTATCTCCAGTTTTCTGGGCAACTTATACAATCAGTTGGGTGCTTATGAAAAAGCACTCACTGCAAAAAAAAGAGCATTAAAAATATTGATTGCCGGCTTTGGTGAGAAGAGTACATTTGCTGCATTTGGTATGAATAATCTCGCTGAAACTTATTTGTCAATGAAAGATTATAAAACAGCATTGCCCTTACTAAAAACAGCAACGTCAATATTGAATGTGCAAGTTCAAAGTCCAACACAGTTTTATGTTGATAAGAATTTTGCAATGGCAAATCTTGGTCTGGTTTATTCCCGGCTAAAGCAATATGCAAAAGCGGAAAAAATATTTATAAATGTTTTGCAAGACAATATTAGAAATTATCCGGCATACCATCCACTTATTGCTTATTCGAAAATTATACTTGCAGAAACCCTCGTTGAGCGTAAAAAATACAGGCAAGCCGCAGAACTTGCTCTGGATGCCTTGTCTATTGCAAATGATAAAAGAGCGCCGCTGCTAATAATACGTTCTTATTCTGTGCTTGCAAAAATTCGAGCGGGGCAAGGACGGTTTTCGGAAGCGATATTTTATGCCAAGCAGGCTGTTAATACATTGCAAAAAATCCGCTCAGGATTGCTGAATACCGAAAAGTCACTACAAAAAGCATTTGTGGTAAGTCAGGCTGATAATTATAAAATACTGGCGGGCTGGTTAATTGATGCAGGCAGGCTATCCGAAGCGGAGCAAGTATTGGCTATGCTAAAAGAAGAAGAATATTTTAATTTTATACGCCGAGCAAAAGTAAGCGACCCCCGCATTACCAGATTGCCATTAGGTAAACTGGAGCATGAACTACAGCAAAAGCTTGCCAGTGCCAATAGCAAACGGGTTAGTCTGGGTAAAAAATTAAGTATGCTTGAGAAATTAACCAGGCAATATCTTACTGGAGAACAAAAGAAAGAGATTGAAGACGTTAAAAAGAAACTTGCTCTTGCGCAGGCGGCACATAAAAGAGTATTGCTTTCTGTAGAGACTGCTTTTGCAAATAAAGTTAGTTTATCCAGGCAAAATTTAACGAGCGGTGATAAAGAAAAAGATTATAAAAAATTCTTTACGTATGCTGGAAAAGATGTTGCCATTGTACACTTTTTGCAACTGGATGCCGGGTTACGAATTATTGTGCGTACATTTAATAGTGATGTTGCATATAAAACAGCGATTACAAAAAATGTATTGCATAAAACGATATGGCAACTTAACAAAAAAATTAATCGCCCCGATAAAAATTTTAAGCCGGATTCAAAAAAACTATATCAATGGCTAATTAAACCTGTTGAATCGGTATTAAAGAAGGATGGCATTAAAACCTTGCTTGTATATAAAGAAGGTGTGCTGCGTTATATTCCACTTTCAGTTTTATATAATGGAAAAGAGTTTCTTATTGAAAAGTATGCTATTGGTAATTATTCATCCAGTTTTGTAGCTAATGAGAGTGATACAAAAACCTGGAAAGTTGCCGGACTGGGTGTGAGTAAGCAATGGGGTGATTTTTCACCCTTACCAATGGTACCTTTTGAGCTTGATAATATCATTAAACAAAATGCACAGGATGCCACAGGTGTGGTTAATGGCCGGGTTTATATGAATGAGGCCTTTACGCAGAAAAGCTTACGCGTGTCACTGACGAGTCGTTATAATATTGGACACATTGCAACGCATTATCAGTTTAATCCTGGCACCGAGTCAGATTCCTTTCTGTTGCTGGGTGATGGAAGTCATTTGAATTTGGGACAGATCAGGGAAGAAAAATACGACTTTTCCAATATCGAATTATTAACCCTGTCTGCCTGTGAAACGGCAGTCAGTGAACGGCATTCTGATGGTCGTGAGATAGAAGGGTTGGCAACGTTGGTGCAGCGTCAGGGTGCGAAAGGCGTATTAGCGAGCTTATGGAAAGTAGCCGATTGCAGCACGGGTGAGTTAATGCGGCGCTTTTATAAAAACCGGCAACAGGGCATGAGTAAAGTGGCTGCATTACAGCAGAGTCAACTGGCTTTTATTCAGGGAAAAGTACCTGTCTTGAAAGTGACAAAAAATTTATCACAGGGTTGCCAACCTGTTAGTGGTTTGTCTCAATTCACTGCACCGTATCGACATCCTTATTACTGGGCTGCTTTTATCCTTATGGGTAGCTGGCAATAAAATTAATTAAAAAAAAGTAAAAAAATAAAAGTTTGTTCGTCTAGTTAGGTAAGTCACCGAATTATCCATATTTAGGTGATATTACAAAATTATTGGAGGAACAACATAATGTTTAATAACAATACCGTGCCCAGAGAAATAACCCGGTATCTTAAATATATTCTCATTTTACTCATCGGCATAGGGATAAGTGCCTGTGGTGGAGGAAACAGTGGTGGCGATGCTGCGGCATCGGGTGATGATGCAGGTGGTGGCTCGACAGGTAGCGGTACGGGCGGTGACAGTACGGCAGAATATAACAAGCGTATCTCGGAAACGATACTGGATTTTGATAATAATGGCCAGATGGATGCACGTTTTGATTATCTTTATTATCCTGATGGTCGATTGCAAATGGTGACTTATACCTATATCGGGGATGGAACCACTGATCTGTATAACCCATTTTATGTTGCAAGTACTCGGCGAGCCGATTCCGAGCTTAGTTATGACGCTAATGGTAATTTATCTGGCTATAAGATAACGATTGATAATGGTGACATTATTAATGATGCTGTCTTTACCTATAATGGAAGCCAGCTTATTCGATCAGATACAACGGTGACAGCATCTGGACGTTCATTTTTGTTAGTGGGGCAAATGTCATATGAAAATGGGTTGCCATCACAATTTAATTTAACGTCGGCTGGCACACCTTTTCTTGGCTATACGTTTACTTACAATGCAGATAATCAGATTGTGGGTTCGGTTAAAACATCCATCGATTTAGTAGTGGTTGATACTGCGACTTATGAGTGGAATATGGATGGTAGTTTAGACAAAATAACTCATATTAATTCTAATGGAACATGGGAAGAGGATTTAACTTATAGTAATGGCTTATTACAGAGCCGTGATTTTACCTCCACACTACCTCGTGGCACCAATGCAACATGGTTATTTACCTATAAAGATGGTTTTCCGTTAAGGACGGATTATGATCTCAATCGAGATGGCAGTATTGATGCCACTGAGACAGTAACAATGGAAAATGGGCCATGTACGCCTGTTTATTTTAACATCCCCGAAGATATGTCTGGCACGGGTGTTGATGGCAAGCCGAATTCACCTAATGGTATTGCCTGGTGCGGATAAAGAGTGAACACATTAATCGCACTCATAGTGTGCATCATTATTTTGGTGAATTTGCATTCATGGCCATGTTGAGTAAAATGGGTTGTACAAAAATAAAACAATAATATTTTGGAATAAGTCTAAAGACATGGATCATAAATTTATTTTTTAACATGCTATGTTAGTGGAATATACAATTATTACGGCAGCGATTTGCAGACACCTGTTTAGTCGTTACGTTTTACAATGGTAAATCAGCGTTTAATTATGGGGTGTTTACCAGATTATTTTAAAAATAAGTTAATAATAAAGAGGGCTTTTATAATGAATTTTTCAAGATCCATAAAATATTTTTTAGTGACAGTGAGCAGTGTTTTTTTAACAGGGTGTCTTGGTACTATGCCAACATTGGGAGGCGGTTCTGGCAACACGGTTTCAGGTGGTGCCGCAGGTGCATCAAGCAGTAATAAAAATAGTCAACTTGAAAGCTGTGACAAAACATTAGGCACGCTACGCATATTTGAAGACAAGAGCCTTGCATGGTGGGGTCATTATCGTCGCTATTACCCAAAATTGGGTTCGACTGTACCTGTTATCCGTACGATGATTCAACAATCCAATTGCTTTGCTATTGTTGAGCGTGGTGGAGCAATGCGGGCAATGCAAAGTGAACGTCAACTGATGCAGTCAGGTGCTCTTCGTGGTAATAGTAATATGGGGCAGGGTCAGATGGTTGCGGCTGATTATACCTTGAGTCCATCCGTCACTTTCCAGGAGAGTAACCTGGGTAAAATTTCGGGCGCGGCAAGAAAATTAATACCCGGCTCATGGTTTGGTTCCACATCTGTTGGCGCAAAAAGTAATGAAGCCTCAACAACACTTCTTCTGATTGATAACCGTTCCGGTGTTCAGGTTTCATCATCTGTTGGTAGTGCCAAGAACTACGATTTTAGTATTAGTGGTTTTTCATGGGGCGGCAAAGGCTGGGCAGGTGCAAGTGCGTTTACCAATACGGCTGAAGGTAAAGTTATTATTGCTGCATTTGCTGATTCATTTAACCAGATGGTGAAAGCACTACGTAATTACAAGCCACAAAAAGTTAAAGGTGGTTTGGGAGCAGGAGGAAGTTTGACAGTTGATGGTGCCCAAAAAGCGAAGTCGCAACCAAAACGCCAGTCTGCTCCACACCAGCCTGCTCCACGCCAGCCAGTTGCTGTAAGAAATAACAGCCGCTTGAATGTTTCCAGTAGCGGTTCCACTCGTGTTACTGTTGACGCATATGATGCGTCGGCACTGAATGACTATTACAATGCACTAAAAGAAGCGGTGAAGAACCTGTCAAAGTTTGCCAACATGGGGCCAGGTCAAATTAAAGCAATTAGCCAATATAATAATACAGGTATTAATTTGTGGACATTAATGTGGTCAAGCAATTTTTCGGGTGAATTTGAAACATCTAAAATTGAACTGGAATCCTGGCCTTTAGATGCAAGGCAAAAAGGCTGGAAGATTCTGGGTAAAAAAATTAAAAAGTATAATAAACTTTTTTATAAACACCGTAAGTCAATTTTAGCGAGTAAAGACGTTACAGAGGACGTTCGAAGAAAGCTGAAGGCTATTGAACTTGTGACAGAAAAAAGTCTTTTTGCTGAGTAGGTGTGTAAAAAGTAATTGCGACAAGTAAAAAGGCAGGTGTTTCACCTGCCTTTTTTTGCAAAGATTAGGGGCTGTTGATCTTTCATCTATTGTCTGCTTTTGGCTAATTTTAACCCTGCCTGCGTTATTTTTTACTACCAATGGCGTGCATTGGTACGTAAAAAATGCCTTGTCAGAGCTAAAATTTTCTCAAAATCAGCCTAACACCTGAAAGATCAACAACCCCTAAGTTCTCATTTGCGTGTATTGCGCAATAAAACATAAATAGCGCCGGTGCCCCCATCACAGGGGCGCGCCGAACAAAATGCCAGAATCTCATCACGTTGTTGCAGCCAATGGTTCACCAGTGTTTTAAGTATCGGGATTTTCCCGGGTGAACCATGTCCTTTACCGTGAACAATACGTATTTGTTTTAAATTGTTGCTGGTACAGTAGTGAAGAAATTCAACAACCGCTTCACGCGCTTCTTTTTTTGTTAGTCGGTGCAAATCCAGCTCGGCCTGAATACTCAGCTCACCGCGTTTTAGCCGTTTAATCACTTTGTGCTGTAAACCATCGCGCGCAAAAAAGAGCTCATCTCCAGTTGCAATACTGCTGAGATCATCGGGTTCGTTTAGCATATCCACAAGCACCTGCTTGCTGTCTCGCAGGCTTTGCGTTGGCCGGGTAGACGGTTTTATTTTTTTATGCTGAACACGGTTTGATTGTTCGATGGGGTTGACTCCCTTCATTGCATTGAGAAAATCATTGTTTTTATTATTGTCAGTTGTCATCGTTTAGCAGAATACCGGTATTTAAAGTAAAAGGGTACACTAGCGCTAAATAAGGCGCAAAGTGCAATTTAAAATAACGATCAGTTTTTATATTTCTGCTCGAACAAATCATACATTTCACGTATAGTTGACCCTTATTGTGCAACTAATGCATTGAATGAACAGGTTTTTTTAGCGAATGCATATAATCATAAGTAACGATGACGGCTATGCAGCAGCAGGTATCACTGCTCTGGCTAAAGGTCTTGGTGAACTGGCTAAATTAACGGTAGTGGCGCCTGACCGGGATCGCAGTGGTGCAAGCAACTCCCTTACTCTGGAATACCCAATCCGTGCTACCGAAATGCCTAATGGCTTTTTTCGTGTGGATGGTACCCCTACAGACTGTGTGCATTTGGCCATTACCGGTTTAATTAAAACTGAGGCCGATATGGTGGTATCCGGTATTAATGCCGGTGCTAATTTAGGTGATGACGTGCTTTATTCTGGTACGGTGGCAGCCGCAATGGAAGGGCGTTTTCTGGGCTTGCCATCGATGGCGGTTTCCCTGCTCGGGCCAGATTTTAAACATTTTTCGACAGCGGTTAAAGTTGTCAGAATGCTGGTTAAGCGAATTCATTTATCCGACTTGCCGCTTGATACCTTACTTAATATCAATGTGCCGGATTTACCCTGGGAAGAAATTGCCGGTTTACAGGCAACACGACTTGGGCATCGGCATAAAGCCGAGCCGGTGATTAAATCACAGGATCCGCGCGGGCGTAATATTTACTGGGTTGGGCCACCCGGAAAAGAAAAAGACGAAGGCGAAGGCACGGATTTTTACGCAGTAAAACATAACTATGTTTCTATTACCCCCATTAAAGTTGATTTAACTCGTCACGATACCATTTCGACAGTCTCAAACTGGTTAAAGAAAATATAAATGTCAGTAGTGAATATTCAGGGTATTGGTATGACATCGCAACGTACCCGTGATCGTCTTATCGAGCGCTTACGCGCAAAAGGCATTAAAGATGAAAATGTGCTCGAAGTAATGCGCAACACGCCACGGCATATTTTTATGGACGAGGCGCTGGCCAGCCGTGCCTATGAAGATACCGCTTTGCCCATTGGTAGTGGTCAAACCATTTCACAGCCTTATATTGTGGCACGGATGACCGAAGTTTTACTAGCGGGAGAAAAACGGCTTGGTAAGGTACTGGAAATTGGAACGGGTTCAGCCTACCAAACGGCGATTCTTGCGCAACTTGCAGATCAGGTTTTTAGTATTGAGCGTATCCAGCATTTTATTCCACGAGCAAAAAAAATACTGGCGATGCTGGAGCTTCGTAATGTTAATTTAAAACATTATGATGGTTATAAAGGCTGGGCGAGTTTTGCACCTTATGATGCCATTATAGTAACGGCTGCACCCGATGAAGTACCACCTGAGTTGTTGCACCAGTTAGCCGAGGGTGCGCGCCTTGTCATTCCTAGTGGTGAGCAAGGACAGCAACAGTTATTATGTATTACACGAGAAGGGGATGACTTTATCAGGCAGAACCTTGATATGGTTAGTTTTGTTCCCCTGGTAAAAGGTACCCGATTGTGAAGATGTTTTCGTATATGTATGACCGTGCACTGGTTTATTCCAGGCACCCTAAAGCCCCCCTTTATTTATCTATTTTAAGTTTTATCGAATCCTCTTTTTTTCCTTTTCCTCCACCGGATGTGATGTTGGCACCGATGTGTTTGGCTAATCGGAAAAAGGCCTGGCATTATGCTTTTTTGACCACCGTAACCTCGGTGTTGGGTGGTTTGTTTGGTTACTTGATTGGTGCTTTTGCATTTGAAATGGCTGAGCCGGTAATTAAATCGGTTGGTTATTGGGATAAGTTTGAAACCATTAAATCCTGGTTTCTCGAGTGGGGTATTGGTGTTGTTTTTATTGCCGGTTTTTCGCCCATACCTTATAAGTTAATCACGGTGGCTTCCGGTGTGGTGGGGATGGCATTGCTTCCTTTTATTCTTGCATCGGTTATCGGGCGGGCGTCACGTTTTTATCTGGTGGCAGGTTTGATATATTTAGGTGGCGAAAAAATGGAGGCGAGTCTGCGTAAACATATTGATACACTGGGTTGGGGCATGGTTGTTCTTGTTATTATTGCGTATTTTATTTTGAGAAGTTAATGCATAAAAGCCGATATTTAAAGATTGTTTATTTGCTATCAATAAGTATTAGCCTGGTAAGTTGTTCACAGTATTTAAAATCAAATGCGAAAACCTCGGCTTCACAGTCTAAAAAAGCACTGTATCAGCCACCTAAATTTCATCGGGTTAAAAAGGGCGAAACACTGTATTCGATTGCCTGGTTTTATGGCTACGATTATCGTCAAATTGCACTATGGAATGATATTGATTACCCCTATCTGATAAAGCCGAATCAGGCAATTCAGCTTTACCCTTCCTTAGTGCGACGTGCATCACAAAATACCCGTGTTCCTCATTCAAAAAAGACACTTTCAAAGCAGGAAAAAGCGCGTCATCAGCGGGCGAAACAGCCTAAACGTGCCAAAAAAACGGCTGTCAGTAAAGACGCGAAGATAAAAAATACACAGACTGCCCGCCAACTTGCTTATCCGTCAAAAATTACATGGCGGTGGCCAACGCGCGGTAAAATGATATACCGTTTTGGTGCAAAACGAGGTAAAAAAGGCATTGGGATTTCGGGTAAAAGTGGACAACGAATTGTAGCTGCAGCGGCCGGTAGAGTTGTGTATAGTGGCAGTGGATTACGCGGCTATGGACAGCTTATTATTATAAAACATAACGATACCTATCTTAGCGCTTATGCAAATAACAAAAAAATATGGGTAAAAGAGCAACAAAAAGTAAAGTTAGGACAGCATATTGCCGATATGGGGAGTAATGGGGCAAAAAATTCCATGTTACATTTTGAAATACGTAAAAATGGAAAGCCCGTTAACCCGGTTCGTTACTTACCCAGGTGATTATGAAAGTTAGAATAATGACTGTTGTGTAGGTTATGAATATGGAAAAAAATAATAAACAAAAACAGGATGGAAACTCAATGGATGCGACTGAAGTAGATGCAACAATCGATATAAACCTCGAAGATAGTTTAGAGGAAACAGAACTGGATCTTGGCAGTGATGCGGTTGTTGAAAAAGTTGAAGAAGAGAATAAAAAGTTTGCAGCGGGGTCGGTTTCGAATGGCCAGCTGGATGCAACCCGTATTTATCTTAGCGAAATCGGCTTCTCGTCATTATTAACGGCAGAAGAAGAAGTCTTTTACGCCCGTAAAGCCTTAAAAGGTGATGAAAAATCCCGCGCTAAAATGATTGAATGCAATCTTCGGTTGGTGGTGAAAATTGCACGCCGTTACCTGAATCGGGGGCTGGCTTTGCTGGATTTAATCGAAGAGGGTAATCTGGGTTTAATTCGTGCTGTCGAAAAATTTGACCCTGAACGGGGTTTCCGCTTTTCGACCTATGCGACCTGGTGGATCCGTCAAACCATTGAACGGGCCATTATGAACCAGACCCGTACCATTCGTTTACCGATTCATGTGGTCAAAGAAATTAATATTTACCTGCGTGCCGCGCGACATTTAGCACAAACGCTCGATCATGAGCCCAGCCCGGAAGAAATAGCCGAAATGCTGGATAAGCCGATTGGTGATGTCAAACGTATGCTGGGTTTAAATGAGCGTATTACCTCGGTTGATTCGCCCATTGGCCCCGATGGTGAAAACTCATTACTCGATGCCATTCCCGATGAAGCCAATAACGACCCCGTTTTACTGCTTCAGGATAAAGACGTGAAAGACAATCTCGATGCCTGGCTGGAGAAACTGACCGATAAACAGCGTGAAGTGGTCGAACGCCGTTTTGGTATTCATGGCCATGATATTTCCACTTTAGAAGAGGTTGGGAACTCCATTGGGGTGACACGTGAGCGGGTGCGCCAAATTCAGATAGAGGCTTTGCGTAAATTGCGTGAAATACTGGAAAGCGAAGGTTTTTCGGGGGATGCCCTTTTCAAAGAGCCGTAGGCGGAGCTGCTGACCTTAAAAGTCATACCAAAACACGAAAGCCGTGGGGTGATGCCGGGAAAATTCATTTTCTGGGTCACCTCACGGCTTTTTAGGTTAAGTCCTTTTTATTTTCGTGCGTCTAACATATCTAATCAGCTCGTTTTGTTGCAAACACCTCAATTTGATATATAATATAGTGTATACATCGTATTTTGCAAACAAGGTGTTTATTTTATGAGTGCAGCAATCCAACCCGTTTTAACCGAAGAAAAGGTACTGGCAAAGGCGTTTACGAATGCGGGCAAGGCTCTGGGTGTCTCGCAGGCTGAATTAGGCCGGATTATCGGTAAAGATCGCAGTAATTTCCGCAACGGCATCGATCCAAAAACAAAATCAGGCGAATTAGCTCTGTTATTTATACGCTGTTACCGTAGCCTGTTTGCGTTGGTTGGCGGTCAAGTTAAGGATATGCAACACTGGATGCAGACCGAAAACATGCACACGGGTGGTGTACCGGCCGAGCAAATAAAAACAGTAACTGGCTTAGCTTATGTGGTGGAATACCTTGATGCGATTCGCGCAAAAGTTTAAATGCTTAACAGCGATATGGATATCTGGGCTCAGAGTAATGCACAACAATACATAACGACCATTAGCGATGACTTTGTCCGCATTGTGGAAAGCCAGCAACAAATCGCCACAATCCGTATTGTGGATTCGCTTGAAGAACAGGCAATTTTAGAGTCACTTCTAGAAACAACAAAACCCCCTGTCATCAGTAATACTGGGCATCTGCATTATTTATTTTCAACGCCGTTTCGTTACCCGCCGTTAAAGCATGGCTCACGTTTCGGAACACGATTTGAACCAAGTTTGTTATATGGCTCTAAAACAATCGAAACACTGCTGAGTGAATGCAGCTACTATCGCTTTTTGTTCTGGAACGGGATGGTCAGTCCGCCTAAATCAAAAAAATTTATTACCGAACACACCGTGTTTGCTGGACGTTATTATTCTGAGCAGGGGCTACGGTTGCATGATGCCTCATTTAGTGCACACAGTGGTCTTTTGCGCGATCCCGCTAATTATGCGGCCACACAGGCATTAGGCCGTGCTATGCGTGAAGCGGGAGTCGAAGCTTTTGAATACCACTCGGCGCGGGATGCTAAAAAAGGCATTAATATCGCGCTTTATACCGCGAATGCCTTAATCGTGAATGAACCTTTATATAAGAGTCAGTGGATATGCAGCACCACGGCTAATAATGTACGTTTTTCCAGTCGGGATGACAGCAAGGTTTATGGTTTTAATATTAACGAATTTAAGGTGGACGGGGTTTTTCCTTTGGCCTCACTATAACGTTTGTAGTCCTCGCGGGCATTCTTCATTTTTTTCTGTCTACTCTGCACGATGTAAATATTGCATAGCATTTTTGTGATTATTTAGCGCTTTTCTTTTCTGTTTACAGACTAAACTTCATTGTAACTCAACTGCTGTTTAGTTGGCTTGAATTAAAACTCACTATAAGGTTTGGAGCATGGTTTCAAGGAAAACCTTTTAGCAATATCGATTGTTATAAAAACTCACCCATGGAGGAATATTAAATGAGTAACAAATTTAGTAATGATGATGTAAATTTTGACCAGCCTGAAGATGAATTCGATGAAAATGAGATGTCCATCGAAGCGGCTGATTTAAACCAACCGTTCCCTATCTTTCCGAAAAAACTATTTGCAAGCGGTTTATACAAAGCCAGTAATAAACAGCTACCATTACCAATAAAAAGTAAATTTGCTGAAGGCAGTAATGATGAATTTGAAGATGAAACGGGCTTTGTACCTGGGAAAAAGCTACCTTTTAAAGTGTTTAAGGAAGAGTTACGCCTGGATGTTGATGGTCGTTACCCGCAAATGCATGCCAGCGGAATAATCCGTACTAATATTTTTACAACGGTACACTGGATTGCCCGATTAAAGTCAACACGTAGCAGTAACACCTGGGTGGGTCAGATCTGGTTTAAAGAAGGCCCGGCTAATGCGATGCGTCATACGAAGGTACGTATAAAAGTGAAACGTAGCTGGTTTTCTAACCAACGCCAGTTGATTGCAAAGTTTTATGGTGGTGGCGCACCAGCGCGAGTGCAGTATTTTCGATTTAACTCCCCTTATTTCCATCCCGTGGAATTTGAATATGACCGTGTCTCGGATGTACCGGCTGCTGATGCAACAACCGTTGTTAGTACCTGCGCCCATCCAAACCGGCCGGCAACCATTGCCTGCGAAAATTTGTCATTAGAAACGGTGTACCGTCGTGCTGGTTTTAATGTGAGTAAATCGGGTAATGACAGCGCAATACCGGTTGATGATGCCGGTGCCAATACGACCTGGAGTGATGCTGAAATGCATGATGCGATGCAGGCTTACTGGTCTCGTTTTTCAAATACAGCACAATGGTCTATGTGGGTGATGTTTGCACGGTTGCATGATAATGGTAATGGTCTCGGTGGTGTGATGTTTGATGACATTGGACCTAACCATCGACAGGGTACCGCTATTTTCAGCGACTCCTTTATTTCTCAGGCGCCCGTGGGCGATGCTAATCCTGCGGCCTGGGTAGAGCGGATGCGGTTCTGGACGGCCGCACATGAAATGGGGCATGGTTTTAACCTTGCCCATTCGTGGCAAAAGTCACTGGGTGCACCTTATGGGAACCCATGGTTGCCCACGCTTGCTGATGAGCCTGAGGCGCGGAGTTTTATGAATTACCCCTATAATGTGAGCGGCGGGGAAAGTAGCTTTTTCTCGGACTTTGAATATCGGTTTAGTGATAACGAACTTCTTTTTATGCGTCATGCACCGACAAAGTTTGTGCAAATGGGCAATGCGGACTGGTTTGAAGATCATGGTTTTGAGCAGCCAGCACAGGGGCAGCCATCGCCGTTTACGCTTGAGTTGCGTACTAATAAAACAGACACGGTGTTTGAGTTTTTAGAGATGATTAATCTCGAATTAAAACTCACCAATGTTTCAGGGCAAACGCGGTTGCTTGAAGCGGCAACATTAAAAGAATACCAGAATATGGTCATCATTATAAAACGTGATGGCATGCCTGCCCGTCAGTGGTTGCCGTATGCCTATTATGTCCGTGACAGCAAAATGGCAGCCATTGACCACGGCCAGTCGCTTTATGATTCGCTGTTACTGTCTGCAGGTAAAAATGGCTGGGATATTGCCGAGCCCGGTGGTTACACCGTGCAGGCGATGATAACGATTAACGATGAAACGGTTGTCTCAAACAGTCTGAAGTTAAGAGTGGCTACGCCGAAGACACATGGTGAAGAAGTCTGTGCGCAGGATCTTTTTGCCAAAGAGGTGGGGCAGGTACTGACTTATGGTGGTAGCCAGTTTCTTGAATCGGCAAATGCTGCATTAGAAGAAGTGATTGTGCGTTTACCTAAAAGCAATGCGGCGCGGCATGCGCAAATGGCATTGGCATTGCCGAAGTTGCGTAACTTTAAATCCTTAAATATCACGGCTGACGCGCCTGATTTATTGACCGCACTGGCTAAAAAACAGGTTGAGATTAATTCAGCCAGTGCTGACAGTTCGGTGAATAAGGTGCTTGAGACGCTGCTGGTTAAAGAAGGGGATGCAGCAGCAGAAACACTGGGGCATATTTGCTATAAAAAGCATATGGATACTTTTAGCCAGCACCTTGCCCGGGATAATGTGAGTGCCGCAGAAAAAATACAGCAAGCGTGCCAGAAAACGTTAATGGCGAGAAACGTGCCGGAATGGGTTTTTGCCAATGATGAGTATCGCTCTGGCTCTCCACTAAAAAAGGGAAGCAAAAAGAAAGCTGAAAAAGCATAATACGCTGAGTTGTGCATAAACCGCCTGCCTGTGCAGGCGGTTTTTTTGTAAAAAGGTGTTTTAAGGGGCTGTTTTACAGCTGAACTTAAATGAGTAACAAGCCAGCAACCACAAAACGATTTTCTGACACCAGTACATTAAAAGTCCGACAGGCAGAGGCGGTATTCATCACTTCAACCCCGATACCGGCCTGATGAAAACATTGCAATGCTTGATGATCCGGAAAAGTCAGGCTCTTACCAGTGCCAAGAATAACCAGCTCGGGTTGCTGTGATACCAGCGGTTTAAAGCTTTCCAGTGACCATTCATCGGCGGCGTTGTATTGCCACTGCTCGATGATCTGGTTTGGGGTGAGTATAAAGCTGCTTTTCATCGACTGGGTGTGCCTATCGGCTGCTTCGGTATCCTGATTGCCAGAAAGGGCAATATTGATCTCACCACGGTCATAACTCTGAATAACCAGCTTGTGGGTGGTTTCGAGGTTAAATTGCGTCATGCGTTAATCTTCTCATCCTTCAATTTATTGAAAAACAACGTTTTATGTTGAGGCGATTTTACGGCATAATGCGTCGTTTATTTCATTTATCCGCAAATTTTTGCAAAATAACAGGTTATCAGGCTTTGATTGAAGATTTTCCCCGAATAAACCGGCTTCCACCCTATGTTTTTAACATTGTTAATGAGTTAAAGGCGGCGGCGCGGGCGCGTGGCGAAGATATTATCGATTTTGGGATGGGCAATCCGGATCAGCCGACACCAAAGCACATTGTTGATAAGCTGGTGGAAGTGGCGCAACGTCAGGACACCCACCGTTATTCATTGTCGCGCGGTATTCCACGTTTACGCCGAGCCATTTGCAAATGGTATAAATCCCGTTTTGATGTGGATTTAGATCAGGAAACCGAGGCAATAGTGACCATTGGCTCCAAAGAGGGTTTAGCCCATCTGGCGATGGCAACCGTGGGGCCGGGGGATGCGGTACTGGTACCAAACCCGGCTTATCCCATTC
The DNA here is from genome assembly GCA_027076325.1 of Chromatiales bacterium. Lineage (GTDB taxonomy): Bacteria > Pseudomonadota > Gammaproteobacteria > UBA6429 > Thiohalophilaceae > SZUA-37. Next base: position 66,387 of record JALTJZ010000051.1, read on the forward strand.
ACCCTTATGGTTTTATTATTGCCGGTGCCGATATTCGCCATGTGCAAATGACGCCCGACATTGATTTTTTTGAAGAACTTGAAAAAGCGATTAAAGATTCCTGGCCAAAGCCAAAAATGCTGGTGCTGAATTTCCCCGGCAACCCAACCACCCAATGCGTGGAACTCGACTTTTTTGAAAAAGTGGTGGCAATCGCTAAAGAACATGAAATCTGGGTGGTGCATGATTTAGCGTATGCGGATATTGTTTTTGACGGCTATAAAGCCCCCTCTATTTTACAGGTACCTGGCGCGCGTGAAGTGGCGGTCGAATTCTTTTCATTATCAAAAAGCTACAATATGCCGGGTTGGCGTGTTGGTTTTATGGTGGGCAATTCAACGCTGGTTGCTGCTTTGGCGCGAATGAAATCCTACCTGGATTACGGCATGTTCACGCCCATTCAGGTTGCCGCCATTGCCGCATTAGAAGGCCCGCAGGAATGTGTTACTGAAATTTCAGAAATGTACCGCAAACGTCGCGATGTGCTATGCGAAGGTTTATGTGCATTGGGTTGGCAAGTTGAAAAGCCCAAAGCCACCATGTTTGTCTGGGCACCTATTCCCGAGCAATATAAACACTTAGGCTCGTTAGAGTTTTCAAAGTTGTTATTAAAAGAAGCGAAAGTTGCCGTGTCGCCAGGGATTGGTTTTGGTGATTATGGTGACAGCTATGTACGCTTTGGTTTAATTGAAAATGAGCATCGCACCCGTCAGGCCATTCGTGGTATTCGTGATATGTTCAGGATAGAAGATTAGTTGTTATTTGTTATACCCACAGGTTGGGTATTCAGAAAAGTTTAAGAGGTTAGCGTTTTGAAACCAGTTAAAGTAGGCATTTTAGGTTTAGGTACAGTGGGCAGTGGCACAGTCAATGTTCTGCAACGCAATGCGGATGAAATTTCGCGGCGTGCAGGTCGGGGTATTGAAGTGAGTCATGCCACCGCACGTGACATTAACAAAAAGCGTGACTGTGATGTGTCGGCAATTAATGTCGTGGCCGACCCCAACGAAGTCGTAAGCAATGCTGATATTAATATTGTTGTTGAGTTGATTGGTGGTGACACGCTGGCAAAAGATCTGGTTTTAAAAGCCATCGAAAACGGCAAGCACGTTGTGACGGCCAATAAAGCCTTAATTGCGAAACACGGTAATGAAATTTTTGCCGCCGCACAGGCCAAAGGGGTAATGGTTGCGTTTGAAGCGGCGGTGGCTGGTGGCATCCCTATTATTAAAGCGATTCGTGAAGGCCTGGCGGGTAACGCAATCGAATGGTTAGCGGGTATTATTAATGGTACCGGCAATTTTATTTTAACTGAAATGCGCGATAAAGGCCGTGACTTTGCCGATGTGTTAGCCGAAGCGCAAGCCTTAGGTTATGCCGAAGCCGATCCCACCTTTGATGTTGAAGGTATTGATGCCGCACACAAGCTCACTATTCTTGCTTCAATCGCGTTTGGCATTCCATTGCAGTTTGACGCAGCTTATACCGAAGGGATTAGTAAAGTATCGCAAGACGATGTAACGTATGCAGAAGAGCTGGGTTACCGGATTAAACATTTAGGTATTAGCCGTCGAACAGCCGAGGGCATTGAATTACGTGTACACCCAACACTTATTCCTGAACGGCGTTTAATTGCCAATGTCGATGGCGTAATGAATGCCGTACTAGTACAAGGCGATGCCGTTGGCCCAACACTTTACTATGGTGCGGGCGCGGGTGCCGAACCGACTGCCTCTGCTGTGGTTGCTGATATCGTCGATGTGGTGCGGGTATTAACCAGTGACCCGGATAACCGGGTACCGCATTTAGCCTTTCAGGCCGATGCCCTGTCGGACATTGCAATACTGCCAATGGAAAAAGTTGCAACAGCCTATTACCTGCGCATGCAGGCTGAAGATAAGCCCGGTGTGCTTGCCGATGTTACTCGCATTTTGGGTGAAAAAGAGATCAGCATCGAAGCCATTATTCAAAAAGAACCGCTGCTGGGGTCAGACAAAGCCAATATTATTATCTTAACGCATCGTGTGCTGGAAAATAATATGAACAAAGCGCTGGCCGAAGTTGAAGCCTTAAATGCAATTCAGGGTGAAGTGACACGGATACGTGTTGAAAGTTTAGGTTAAATATAAGTTGTCTTTGCGAGTGAACAAAGTGAACGCGGCAATCTTAATTATTTAAAGCAAAGAATTTAAAGTTTAGTTTTGGAGAAAAGAAAATGACCATGCGTCCCCGTTATACCGGTTTAATTGACCGATACCGCGATCGTCTTCCTGTGCACGACGATACACGTATTATTAGTTTAGGTGAAGGTAATACACCGTTAATTCGCTTAAACAATATTCCGCGTATTATCGGTAAAGATGTGGATATTTATGTGAAGTATGAAGGTTTAAACCCGACTGGTTCATTTAAAGATCGTGGTATGACCATGGCAGTGACTAAAGCCGTTGAAGAAGGCAGTAAAGCCATTATTTGTGCCTCAACCGGCAACACATCGGCAGCAGCGGCCGCTTATGCTGCACGTGCAGGTATCACCGCATTTGTTTTAATTCCCGAAGGTAAAATTGCACTCGGCAAACTTGCACAAGCAATGATGCATGGCGCGACTGTATTACAAATTAACGGTAACTTTGATGTGGGCATGCAGCTCGTTAAAGAAGTGGGTGATGATGCACCGGTGACGATTGTGAACTCGATTAATCCTTTCCGTTTACAGGGTCAGAAAACAGCGGCCTTTGAAATTGTAGAAGAACTCGGTTGTGCGCCGGACTTTCATTGCATTCCTGTTGGTAATGCTGGCAATATCACCGCGCACTGGATGGGCTATACAGAATACCATGAGCATGGCATTGTAAACTCGCGTCCTAAAATGGTGGGCTATCAGGCAGCCGGTTCTGCGCCGTTTATGCGTGGTGAAATGGTCGATGATCCGGATACGGTTGCCACGGCTATTCGTATTGGCCACCCGCAGAGTTGGGATAAAGCATGGAAAGTGAAAGAAGAATCCGTTGGCTGGTTCGACGAATGTGTTGATGAAGAAATTTTAAAAACACAAAAAATGTTAGCCATGTATGAAGGTGTTTTTTGTGAACCTGCATCGGCAACATCGTTGGCAGGTGCATTAAAGGATATTGAAACAGATAAAATCCCTGAAGGCAGTAAAATTGTTTGTACTTTAACCGGCCATGGTTTAAAAGATCCGGATACAGCGATTAAACAAAGTGCGCCTGTGTTAACGGTTAAAGCAACACGTGAAGAAGTGACCAAAGCAATTTTAGATAATATGGCATAGGTTATCTAAATGCGTCATTCCCGCCTCCGCGGGAATGACGGGTACAACGAATAATGCACCTTCGTAGTAATAAAGGTATACGGTTTTTTTTCGATAATAAATATTCTCTTTGTTTAATCTATTAGCAGAATCTTAAATTATTAATGGGATAGCAGTGCGTTCACAAACAACTCCGATGTCAAAATCACAACGCAAAGTTTGTCGGCGGCAGCAACCTGAAACGCTCCCTGATTTTTTAGCCACACTGCCACCCATTCTTGCGCGTGTTTATAGCACGCGCAATATTCGCTCTGCATCCGAACTGGATAATTCCCTGAAAGGTTTGCTGCCTTATCAAAGTTTAAAAGGAATAGACGCTGCGGTCACTTTGTTAGTAGCTGCCTTGCAAGATAAGGCGTCTATTTTAATTGTGGGCGACTTTGATGCCGATGGGGCAACCAGTACCGCCGTTGCGGTTCGTGCTTTACGTTTAATGGGACATTCGAATATAAACTATTTAGTGCCAAATCGTTTTGAATACGGTTATGGGCTTACGCCGGAAATTGTTGATGTGGCGCAACAATCAAACCCCGAACTTATAATTACAGTGGATAATGGCATTGCAAGTATTGATGGTGTTGAGCGTGCTAAACAATATGGAATAAAAGTGTTGGTGACAGACCACCATTTGCCAGCAGACCGCCTGCCCGATGCCGATGCGATTGTTAACCCTAATCAGGCAGGTGATACGTTTAAATGCAAATCCACCGCCGGTGTGGGTGTTATCTTCTATATTATGCTGGCCTTGCGTGCAGCATTGCGCGACCAGGACTGGTTTACGACAGAACGACCGGAACCGAATCTGGCGGAGTTACTGGATCTGGTTGCTCTGGGCACGGTTGCAGATGTGGTGCCACTGGAACACAATAACCGTATTTTAGTGGCGCAGGGTATTGCACGTATTCGGGCGGGTAAAGTGTCTGCGGGGTTAAAGGCACTGATTAAAGTGGCCGGGCGTAATGCGCAGCAACTAAAAGCATCGGATATGGGTTTTGCGATTGCACCAAGAATAAATGCGGCAGGTCGCTTAGAAGACATGTCGATTGGCATTGAATGTTTGTTATGTGATGACGATGTACATGCGCTGGCGATAGCGACTCAACTTGATTCATTAAACCATTCACGGCGTGAAATTGAAGACGAGATGAAGCAACAGGCTTTTCGGATTCTGGATAAATTATTAAACACTGAAAAAAACACCATTGATGGGGCAGATGATGTGCCTGCCGCTTTGTGTTTATATCAGCAAGACTGGCATGAAGGTGTTATCGGTATACTGGCCTCAAGAATAAAAGATTATTTTCACCGCCCGGTTATTGCTTTTGCAACGTCCAAAGAAGGTGAATTAAAAGGCTCGGCACGTTCTATTCAGGGGTTGCATTTGCGCGATGTTTTAGATGAGGTTTCCAAAAAGCACCCGCAGTTAATTGAAAAATTTGGAGGCCATGCCATGGCGGCAGGTTTAACGGTAAAGAAAGAAAACCTGAGCGAATTTAAAGTGGCCTTTATTCAACAAGTCAATGCACATTTGACCGAGGATAAATTACAAAATATATTATTGACCGATGGCAGCCTGAACGAGAATGACCTTAAGCTGGATATCGCTGAACTGATACAAAACGCCGGGCCGTGGGGGCAGAATTTTCCAGAACCGGTTTTTGATGGGCAGTTTGATATTATTGAAAAGCGCATAGTCGGTGAAAAACATTTGAAGCTGGTATTGGGTTGCTCAGGAACAGATGGCGCTCAACAAAACACCATTGATGCGATTGCTTTTAATGTAACTGATAAAGACTGGCCTGCCGATGTGAGTCGTGTGGATGCCGTTTACCGCCTTGATGTTAATGAATTTAGAGGTAATCGAACTGCTCAGTTAATGGTAGAGCATATTGAGCCTGTGGTTGGCTGATATTTACTGGCGTTGCGAGCGATAGCGCGGCAATCTTGTTTATTCACAGTAAGATTAAAAAATGCCACGCTATCGCTCGCAATTACCATGTGTTACATATTTAGAAAAAATGCAATATTAAAAATTTCAGAGAATATAAAATGTTAGAAATTAATGCGATTAAAACAAGAATAAAAGAAATGCAACAACGCAACGCCACGCTTCGGGGGTATCTTTGACTTTGATCTTAAGAGTGAAAGATTAATCGAAGTTGAACGCGAACTGGAAGCACCTGAAGTCTGGAATAAACCGGAGTATGCGCAGGAACTGGGGCGTGAGCGCGCCAGCCTGGAAAAAGTAGTACACGGACTTCAGCAGATTGAAGATAGTTTAACGGATGCAACTGAACTACTGGAAATGGCACAGGAAGAAGACGATACCGATACAGTCGATGCCGTGCTTAGCGACCTGGACACTCAGGAAAAAATATTAGCGGATCTGGAATTTCAACGCATGTTTTCCGGGCAACTTGATATGAATAACGCCTTTCTGGATATTCAGTCCGGTTCGGGGGGGACTGAAGCACAGGACTGGGCAGAGATGCTATTGCGCATGTACCTGCGCTGGGGCGAACGCAAAGGGTTTAAAACCGAATTAATGGAAGCGTCGGATGGTGAGGTGGCCGGTATTAAGAGTGCAACCATAAAATACACCGGTGAATATGCGTTTGGTTTATTGCGTACTGAAACGGGTGTACATCGGCTAGTGCGCAAATCACCTTTTGACTCCGGTAGTCGTCGACACACTTCCTTTGCCTCTGTTTTTGTTTACCCTGAAGTGGATGATAATATCGAAATCGAGATTAATATGTCCGATGTGCGTATCGACACCTATCGAGCCAGCGGGGCAGGTGGGCAGCATGTTAATAAAACCGACTCAGCCGTGCGGCTAACCCACATTCCATCGGGTATTGTTGTACAATGCCAGAATCAACGCTCGCAACATCAGAATAAAGACAATGCGATGAACCAGCTTCGTGCAAAGTTGTATGAAATGGAAATGTTGAAGCAAAATGAAGACAAGCAGGCAATGGAAGATTCAAAAACCGACATTGGCTGGGGTAGCCAGATCCGCTCTTATGTGCTGGATCAGTCGCGGATTAAAGATTTAAGAACCAATGTAGAAACATCCAATACGCAAGCCGTACTGGATGGTGATATTGATAAGTTTATTGAAGCCAGCCTTAAAAGTGGTTTGTAATATATTTATACTCATTGCGAGCCTTTAGCTGTGAATAACATGCGGTAGGCAAGCAGGCAATCTCGATAGTTTAAACTATTAGCAAAGAAGATTGCCGCGCTATCGCTTGCAATGACACAGTTTTTTTATAGCTTATTAGATAACGAATAATTGAAATTCAAGATAGAGAAGCAATATGTCGGATAAAACAACGCAAGATACGAAACAACAAAATTCAGTTGACGAGAATAAACTTATCGTCGAACGGCGTGAAAAATTAAAAGCCCTGCGTGAAAATGGCAATGCCTTCCCGAATGACTTTCGTCGTAATGTGGTTGCTGGTGAACTCCATGCCGAGTATGGTAATAAAACAAAAGAAGAACTGGAAGCAACCCCCATTAGAGTTAAAGTAGCAGGGCGTATGATGGCACAGCGCATTATGGGTAAGTCCAGTTTTGTCAGCTTGCAGGATATGTCGGGTTCTATTCAGCTTTATGTGCAGCGTGACGAGTTGCCAGAAGGTTTTTATAACCAGCAATTTAAAAAATGGGATCTTGGCGACATTATTGCGGCTGAAGGCACCATGTATAAAACCAATAAAGGCGAGCTGTCGGTTAAAGTGGAAGACATTCGGTTGTTAACTAAATCCTTACGCCCGTTGCCAGATAAATTCAAAGGTTTAACCGATCAGGAAATTCGTTATCGGCAGCGTTATCTTGACTTGATAATGAATGAAGACTCACGAAAAACATTTCAGTTACGTTCAAAAATTGTTTCACATATCCGTGAGTTTTTAATAAAGAAAGATTTCCTGGAAGTTGAAACACCGATGATGCAGGTTATTCCTGGTGGGGCAACGGCTAAGCCGTTTACCACTTACCATAATGCGCTGGATATGGACTTGTATTTACGTATTGCCCCCGAACTTTATTTAAAGCGGTTAGTGGTGGGTGGTTTTGAAAAAGTATTTGAAATAAACCGTAACTTCAGAAATGAAGGTTTATCAGCTCGGCATAATCCTGAATTTACCATGATTGAATTCTATGAAGCCTATGCCGATTATAATGATTTAATGGATCTAACTGAAAGTATGTTACGTTCAATTGCCGAAAATGTCATTGGCAATACTAAAATTAAATATCAGGATGATGAATATGATTTTGCCAAACCCTTTGCGCGAATGACGGTTAAAGAATCCATACTGCATTTTAATCCCGATGTCACTGAAGCCGAATTAGACGATATTGAAAAAGCAAAAGCCATTGCAACACGTTTGGATATTCCATTAAAAAACTCATACGGGTTAGGTAAAATTCAAATTGAAATTTTTGAGAAGACGGTAGAACATCGTTTAATGAACCCTACTTTTATTACCGCATACCCAACCGAAGTCTCACCTTTGGCAAGACGCAATGACGATAACCCGTTTGTCACTGATCGCTTTGAATTTTTTGTTGGCGGGCGTGAAATAGCCAATGGTTTCTCGGAATTAAATGATGCTGAAGATCAGGCTGAACGTTTTCAGGCACAAGTGCAGGAAAAAGAAGCGGGTGATGATGAAGCGATGTTTTTCGATGAAGACTATGTTGTTGCTTTAGAACACGGTATGCCACCAACAGCAGGTGAGGGGATTGGTATTGACCGTTTGGTAATGCTGTTTACCGATTCACCCTCCATTCGTGACGTTTTATTGTTTCCGCATATGCGCTTGTAGGGCAGATAAGGCTATAAGGATTTAACTGGCAAGTGCATTTTGCATTGCCGCAATCTCTTCACTGGTTTCGTCCATTTCAATCACATTCACGTCTGCCGTCAGTCCCAGCTTCTGGAATGCCGGAATGGTATTCCAGTCCAGTTGAGTATGCGGGTGGTCGCTGCCTATCATGCTTTGCAAATTGGCAACGGTAATAATATCAACATAATCAATATCGCCACCGGAATTACGGCTTAAATCTTCATGTTCTGCAGCCACTGCAACCAGCTCGGGGGGGAAATTCCATTTATCCAATATACGTTGGCCAATACGGCAATGCGTCTCTGCGATAATTTTATCGAGTAGCGCTGTGTTTTCCAGAATTTCAGGGACTTCTTCAACCCGGCTTAGAATGGGTAATGCACCAATGTCATGTACCAGTCCACCTAATAGTGACATATCGGATTTTAGCTTTGTGAATTGAGTGGTTAACGCACTTGCGATAGCCGCAACCTGGGTGCTGTGTTCCCATAAATTGCGCAGGCGTTTGTCGGTGGCATCCGAGGTTGCTTGAAACATTTGCTCCATGACAATGCTGGTGACCAGGTTGCGCACCATATTACTGCCCATACGCGTAACGGCTGCTTCGACGGAATCAATGGTGCGGTTGGTACGCAGTAGTGGGCTATTGGATACCTGTATTAATCGCGCCGAAAGGGCGGCATCGGTGGTAATGATTTTGCTGACATCCGCTAGTGATTTGTCTTCATCTGCAAGTGTATCGCGTACCCGCAATGCCACTTCGGGTAACGTTGGTAGTACCAGCGTTTCGTTGTCTAAATCTCGTAACAACGCATTAACAAAGTTTTCGGCAATTTCGTTAGACATCCCTCTTACCCATTTTATTGATTCAATGGGTTTTATATCGGCCGGGATGGCAGCAGCTTAAGGGTTTTATGCATCTAAATCGTAGGGCATTTCCAGTATCTTCAGGATGGGGCCATCTTTTGAGGCCAGAAAAAGGGTTTGGCTTTCAACAGCGGCAATTTGTAGTACGGCTAAAACGCGTGTGGTTTCAGCCGAATTAGCGGCAGCTAATACAATTTTCCCCACACTTTGTTGATTATCTCCACTTTGGTAGATATCGGTGCCAATTTCAACAGGGTTGGATGTCGGGATTTCTGCAAGATAAAGGCGTTTTTTAAGCTTGCCCAGGTACCGGGTTCGGGCAACGATTTCCTGACCGGGGTAACAGCCTTTTTGGAAATTGATGGTGTTAATTAGCTGTAAATTCAGCATTTGCGGCACAAAGGCTTCGGTGCTGTTTTTCAATATTTCCGGAATACCGGCATTAATACGCTGCAAATTCCATGCAGCCTCACCAACGGGAACACAGTTTGGCTGGAGTGCTTCCCAAACCGTGGTGGCATTATCAGCTGGGCCAATCAATTCAAAGCGGTCAGGTGTTCCGGCTAATTTTTGCAGGCACATGCCATTGGCAATAAGGCAGCTATCCGTTTTATCTGGCGTTACTGCCAGATTAAGCATGGCTTTAAGGCTGTCTGCCGCTTCTTTGCCGGCAATTCCAAAATGAAAGTAGTTTTCAGTCACGTCATCCATGACCACATCGCTGCGCATAATAAACATTTTTAAGCGCTTGATGGTTGTGTCTGCAATTTCATCTGGCAGACTAAGAAAATAAGCATTATCAAAACTAAAAACCCGAAACAGTGCCAGTGCCCGACCTTTGGGACTGCAATAGGCACTCATTTGCGAGTGATTGTCGCTAACCTGATTAATATCGTTACTTAATTGTCCCTGTAAAAAGTGATTAGCATCGGCACCGCTGACACGAATTAAGCGATAGTGTGAAAGGTCGGCCAGTAAGGTTGCGCTATGGCTGTTTTTAATTTCAGTTTCTGCTGGGTGAAAGCGAATAACACAACCGTTCTCGATTGTTGCCCCTTGCTCTTTTAAAAATTGTTGCCATCGTTGTTGCATATATTACTAACTCACTCTGTTGGTTTATTCTGGCTATCTTGCAATCAAATTTAATATCCATTAAATACCGAATACAAGATATTGAAAAGGTTTAAAAATTTACTGGACGCACTGGCGATATGTTCTACACTTACATAACAAATGGATAAACAAAATAATAAAAGACCTAAGCATCTAAAGCTGCTAAAAATAAAAATGCCAGTGACGGCCGTGGTATCTATACTGCACCGAGTTTCTGGAATTATACTATTTTTGTCAATCCCCTATATTATATGGTTATTCTCGCTTTCGGTTAAAAGTGTTTACGGTTACACCGAGGCGCTGACTATTTTAAACTCCGGTTGTGGGAAACTGGTGAACGTTCTCCTTCTTTGGGCGATAACCCATCATTTTTATGCCGGTTTGCGCTTTTTAATCCTCGATCTGGATATTGGTATCACGCGTGAGTCGGCAATAAAAGTGGCCTGGCTGGTTCAGGTTCTGGTACTAATCACACTTGTGCTACTTATATATAAGGTGGTGCTATGAGCTGGCAGGCACATGGGTTTCGGGCATGGTTTTTACAACGCCTGTCGGCTATCTACATCGTATGGTGTTTACTGGTGGTGATTGTGGGTTTATTTACTGGCGGCATCAGTTCGTTTGATGAATGGCAACATCTCTTTAGCTCGCCGGTTATTAATATCCTCGTTCTGTTATTTTTTATTGCGATTATGGTGCATGCCTGGGTGGGGATTCGCGATGTCGTGATTGATTACGTGCATTCTGCTGCAGCACGTATAGTCGCACTTAACTTGTTAATGTTTTTTCTTATTAGCATGTCGATCTGGATTACTTATGTATTATTCTCTTTGGTGGAACTTTGAATATACCGATTCGAAAATTTGATGCGCTGGTGATTGGCGCCGGTGGCGGGGGGTTACGCTCTGCTTTGCAACTGTCACAGGCCGATGCGAATGTGGCCGTGGTGTCCAAAGTTTTTCCAACGCGGTCTCATACCGTTGCGGCACAAGGTGGCATGAATGCTGCCCTGGCTAATGTCTTGCCTGATAGCTGGCACTGGCATATGTACGATACGATAAAAGGCAGCGATTATCTGGGTGATCAGGACGCCATTGAGTATATGTGTCGTGCGGCATCACATCTGGTGATTGAATTAGAACATCAGGGTGTACCCTTTTCACGTTTAGATAATGGCAAAATTTATCAACGCCCCTTTGGTGGTCAGAGCCAGAACTTTGGGGGTGAACAGGCGGCTCGCACCTGCGCCGCTGCTGATAGAACCGGCCATGCTATTTTACATGCGCTTTATCAACAAAATATAAAAGCAAAAACACATTTCTTTGATGAATTTTTTGCGGTTGATTTGATTAAAGATGAAAGTGGTTTTGTTCTAGGTGCCCTGGTCTATGAAATTGAAACCGGTGAACCACTGATAATCGAAGCTAAAACCACGTTGATAGCGACGGGTGGAGCTGGGCAATTATTCAGAACCAATACCAATGCAAAAATTAATACCGGTGATGGCTTAGCCATGGCCTTACGTGCTGGCATTCCACTTCAGGATATGGAGTTTTTCCAGTTTCACCCCACCGGCATTGCCGGGCGTGGTATGTTAATTACCGAAGGGGCTCGCGGTGAGGGCGGCTATCTGGTGAATAAAGATGGCGAGCGTTTTATGGAACGCTATGCGCCACACGCAAAAGATTTAGCAAGCAGGGATGTGGTGAGTCGTTCCATTGCAACCGAAGTGCGCGAAGGGCGTGGTTGCGGGCCGAATGGCGATCATGTGATGCTTAAACTTGATCATTTAGGTGAAGACGTTTTAGATAAACGTCTACCCGGTATTTGTGAAACCAGCCGAACCTTTTTACATATTGACCCGGTTGAAGAATCGATTCCGGTTTTTCCAACCGCACATTACACCATGGGGGGTATTCCAACCGATCGTTATGGTCAGGTAGTTGTGCCGGTTGATACTGGCGAAGAAGCCATTCCCGGCTTATATGCCGTAGGTGAATGTGCCTGTGTGTCGGTGCATGGTGCGAATCGTTTAGGTGGTAATTCATTACTGGATATCGTGGTATTTGGTCGTGCGGCGGGTAACCATATTATTAAACACCTGAAAGCAAACCGTTACCACCGAGCCATTGACGATGCCAGCATTGAGCAGGCCATGGCACATTTACATCGGTGGGATAAAAAAGGGGACGGCGAGTCGGTTCCTCAACTGAAAGATGAATTACAAACTGTTATGGAGCAAAATTGCAGCGTATTTCGCACCCAGGATGTTTTGCAGGAATGTTTGAATCAGGTTTTACAAATCGAAAGTCGCCTGCAAAATGTGCGGCTTAAAGATCACAGTAAAGTGTTTAATACCGCACGTATTGAGGCCATGGAACTGGAAAATCTGGTTGATATTGCTGTCGCTACTGTGACTTCAGCTCTTAACCGCGAAGAAAGTCGTGGTGCGCATTCGAGAATCGATTTTCCTGACCGTGATGATAAAAAATGGCTAAAACATTCTCTTTATTATAAAGAAGGGCGGCGTCTTGAGTATAAACCGGTACGTTTAAAACCCATGACGGTTGACACTTTCCCACCTAAAGAACGTGTTTACTAAGCCGCTATTGTTATTATGAAACGGACTATTTTATTGAGCGCTTTATCATGACAGCTAAAAATACAACACGGTATCGGTTTAAAATCTATCGTTATAATCCTGAAACGGATACGCAACCGTATATGCAGGAGTATACGCTTGATGTTACCCCCGACATGATGTTGCGTGACGCCTTAATAAAATTAAAAGCAGATGATGAAACCTTATCCTTTCGCCATTCCTGTGGTGAAGGTGTTTGTGGTTCTGACGGTATGAACATTAATGGTACAAATGGATTAGCCTGCTTAACGCGCGTAACCGAGTTAAAGCAACCCGTTGAAATAAGACCGTTGCCCGGCATGCCTGTTATTCGTGATTTAATTATTGATATGGAGCAATTCTTCCATCACTATCGCTCAATTAAACCCTATTTAACCGTGCATGATCCGGTTCCTGAAGTTGAATTTAAACAAACTCCCGAACAACGTGAAAAACTGGATGGTCTTTATGAATGTATTTTATGTGCCTGTTGTTCAACTTCCTGCCCGTCGTTCTGGTGGAACCCGGACAAATTCCGTGGCCCGGCTGCCTTATTACAGGCTTATCGTTTTCTTGCTGATAGCCGTGATCAGAATACAGCAAAACGCCTGGAAGAATTAGAAGGGCCGTATAAATTATTCCGCTGCCATTCGATTATGAACTGTGTAAATGTTTGCCCCAAAAACTTAAACCCGACAAAAGCGATAAATGGTATTAAGGAAATGATGCTCAAAGACATGTTCTAGTACCAGGCGAATTAGGAGAAACTAGCTTCTCGTTATCTGCTCAAGATAGAGGGATGAAAGAAAGTCGTCATTTCCGCGGACGAACCTATGGATGGGCGAAGGTAGAACAATGCAGGAGTAATTGTCGAGGCGGGAATCCAGAAATAAAATAAGGGCAGTATGAGTACAACCGACATACAAGCAGAAAACACCGAACTATCCCGCTTACGTTGGCAATGTCGCCGTGGTATGCTGGAACTGGATTTATTTTTACAGGACTTTCTGGATAAAGCCTATAGCAACTTGCCCCCGAAGCAACAACAAACCTTTGAACGGCTGCTCGAAACGCCCGATCAAATGTTGCTGGACTATTTAATGGGGCGGGTTATTCCCTACGATAAGGAAATCGCAGATGTCGCAAAGCAAATTCGTCTCGCTGCCGGTCCTGAAACTTAACCGATCCAGGATTTTACTGTCACTTATTATTGCGTTACATTTATTGGCATTTGCCAGTGTGAGCTATTCTATTTATTTTCATCTTAGTGTGAATATTATTTTAGGCTTACTGATTGGATTCAGTTTTTATTACTATATTCAGTATTATAAAAACTTAACGACGTTAAAAACCATTCAATGCCGTCATGATGGCATGTGGGTTCTGGGGTATGAATCAAAACCCTTATTGGTTTCTATTGAGCCTGAATATATGATAACGGAATGGCTTATTGTGTTGCGCTTTAAAATCGGTCAAACAAAAAGAAAGAGTATCCCGATATTTGTAGACATGTTGTCGCTAGAGAGTTTTAAACAGTTACGGGTTGTACTGCCGTATATTTTAAAAGCAAAAAATGAAGACGTTATTATTCAGTGAACAGGGTAGCTAAATATTAAGGTCGCCTGTTAGTTATATTCACCAGGGGCGCTGTTGATTTTTTATCTATTGCCTAGTTTTAGTCCTATCTGTGTTATTTTTTACTATCAATGGTGTGATTTGGATACATAAAAAATCCGTTGTCAGAACTAAAATTTTTTAAATAATAACATCCACTAATATTGCAACATCACTATTTTCTTTATAATTTTCTGGCGTAAGAACAGTATTCGCTTTTTTTTCTAATGTTTCAGGGTAATCCAGCGTATAGTGCAAGCCCCGACTTTCTTTTCTCTGTATAGCCGATTCAACCATTAAGCAGGCGGTATCCACCAGGTTTCGTAACTCGATTAAGTCATTGGTGATGCGGAAGTTGCCGTAGTAGTCGGTTATTTCCTGTTTGAGCAAATTGATTCGGCTCTTGGCGCGTTGCAGGCGCTTGTTAGTTCTTACAATGCCAACATAGTCCCACATAAAGCGACGTAGTTCGTCCCAGTTGTGGGTAACCACCACTTCTTCATCGGAATCGGTAACCCGGCTTTCATCCCACTCGGGTAATGTAACCGGCATTGGAATGTCGGCATGTTGTTTTATATGCTTGCTTGCTGATTGGGCGAAGACTAAACATTCCAGTATTGAGTTACTGGCCATTCGGTTTGCACCGTGCAGGCCGGTGAAGGCCACTTCACCAATGGCATAGAGCCCGGCAATGTCTGTTTGGCCGTGTTTGTTTGTCACTACGCCACCACAGGTGTAATGGGCGGCGGGTACAACGGGAATGGGTTGTTTCGAGATGTCAAAACCAAATTCCAGACAACGCCGGTACACCGTTGGGAAATGCCGTTGAATAAAATCGAGTGGCTTGTGCGATATATCAAGCAATACATTGTCGGCACCGATACGTTTCATTTCATGATCGATAGCATGGGCCACAACATCACGGGGTGCCAGTTCGGCGCGCTTGTCAAATTTATGCATAAAGCGACGGCCATTGGGCAGTAACAGTTTTGCGCCTTCACCACGGAGTGCCTCAGTAATCAGAAACGATTTTGCTTCGGGGTGGTACAGACAAGTAGGGTGAAACTGATTAAACTCCATATTGGCCACACGGCAACCAGCTCGCCAGGCCATAGCAATGCCGTCACCGGTGGCGGTATCCGGGTTGGTGGTGTAAAGGTAGACTTTACTGGCACCACCATTCGCCAAAATAACAAATTTGGCATGGAAAACCTTAACGTGGGCTTTATTTCGGTCGAGCACATAGGCACCTAAACAACGGTTGCACAGGCTTTCTTTATTGGCGGCCTGGTTTTTTGCTATTTGGACTTTTTCCTGTGTTATTAAATCGACAGCGATATGGTTTTCAAAAATTTTGATGTTTTTGTGTTGCTTTGCCAGGGTTGCGAGTGATGTTTCAACGGCTCGCCCGGTGGCATCGGTCGCATGGATAACACGGCGGTGGCTGTGACCACCTTCACGGGTTAAATGGTAAGCATCGGTATTGGTGCCGGCTTCATTTCGGGTAAATTTAATGCCCTGATCGATCAACCAGTGAATATTTT
The DNA here is from genome assembly GCA_027076325.1 of Chromatiales bacterium. GTDB lineage: Bacteria > Pseudomonadota > Gammaproteobacteria > UBA6429 > Thiohalophilaceae > SZUA-37. The sequence continues at coordinate 82,377 of JALTJZ010000051.1, forward strand.
CTTTGCCATGGCGAACGGTAAAATCTACAATATCCGGGTTGGATAAGCCTGCACCGGCGACCAGGGTATCCTGGACATGGGATTCAATGGAATCATCCCGATCGAGCACGGCAGCAATCCCGCCCTGTGCGTACAATGTACAGCTTTCAGTTAAATTTCCTTTAGTAATCAAGTGGATACGATGGCTGTCGGCAAGCCGCAAAGCGGCGCTGAGTCCTGCCGCACCGCCACCAATAACAAGTACGTCGGCGCTTTGGTGTGTATCACCGTGTGACGGCGAAGTAACAAGTGATTTCATGATGCTTTTAATATCCATAAGCTAATCATCGCGTGTTATTTGCTGGCTGGCAACTGATTAAAATGGATAGTTAGGCCGGATTTGTAATAGAATGGCAAGATACTGAGTTTATTGAAAATAATAATGCTTTATAAAAGTAAAGAGTCGAACTTTGAGCAATAATGCAGGTCATATTAACAGACAACTGATTACCCTCGGTAATGTTAAATTGGAGAGTAATTAGATGTCAGACAAAGCCGCTGATCAACAACTTGTTGAGCGTGTGCAAAAAGGTGATAAGCGTGCATTTGACCTGTTGGTGATTAAATACCAGCAGCGAATAATGAATGTGATTTCACGCTTTGTTAACGACTTTGCCGAGGTACAGGATTTGGCGCAAGAGACTTTTATTAAAGCCTACCGTGCGCTACCTAATTTTAGAGGCGACAGTGCATTTTATACCTGGCTTTACCGAATCGGTATTAATACGGCCAAAAATCATCTAGTCGCAAGAAGCCGTCGTCCACCCAGTGGCGATGTGGATGCAACTGAAGCAGAATATTACGAGGGTGAGTCTTCGTTAAAAGATCAGGCAACACCGGAACGTATTGCATTAACCGATGAAATTGGAAAAGTTGTTTTTGATGCAATCGAACAGTTACCTGAAGATTTGCGGATGGCCATTACCTTACGTGAACTGGAAGGCTTAAGTTATGAAGAAATTGCCGAAGCGATGGATTGTCCTATTGGTACTGTCCGCTCCAGAATATTTCGTGCGCGGGAAGCAATTGATTTAAAACTTAAACCTTTGATGGACGAGGACGACAGTTAGGTAAGCCTGATTTAGTTTAAAGTGAGTAACTTATTGGTATGTTGAATACCAGTTTAACGCAGAGAAGCATGCTTTATAGAAGCAAAAAATGAGAGTAGCTATGATGAATAATTCAATACACGACAACATAAATGAAAAGGTTTCGTCATTAATTGATGACGAGCAACGCCTCGATAATGCTTTGCTCGATTCTTTGTTGAACAACAGGGAAACGAAAGCGAAGTGGGCGCGTTATAACCTGGTGAGCGATGTTTTGAATGATCGTGACCAGCATAAAGTAGACAAAGCCTGGTTTGCCGAGTTAAGCGAGAAGCTGGACAAGGAGCCATCTATACTGGCACCACATGTTATGCGTACGTTTAAGCAAAAGGTGGTAAAGCAGGTAGCCGGTCTTGCGGTTGCTGCAAGTGTTGCCATGGTGGCAATTTTAGCAGTACAACAAAACCAGCCTGCAGTTACTCCAGGTGTTTCACTTAGTATTGCACAAGGGCCATCAACTTCTGCGGCGATTAAACCGGTAACTTTGCGTTTGAACAAAGCTGCTGAATCAAAATTAAGTGGCTATCTTGTTAATCACTATGAGCACTCTGTTACCAGTAAAATGCAAGGTTTACTTCCTTATATGCGAATAGTGAGTGTGACACCTGCAGAACGAGTTATGCATGAAAAATAAGTTTGTAGTTATTATAACGAGCTTACTTTTTTCATTTTCAAGTTTTGCACTCGCTGCTTCTGCAAACTCTGAGCAAGTCGAGCTCTGGTTAACAAAAATGCACCATGCAGCACATATGTTGAATTACAAGGGTGTATTTGTTTATGGGCAAAAAGATAATTTAAGTTCGATGCAAATAGTGCATAGTCAGGATGAGTTTGGCGAGCGCGAACGTTTGTTATCCCTGGATGGAACAGGTCGTGAAGTTATTCGCACCAAAGATTCTGTTATCTGTATATTGCCAGACAGCAAATCTGTCATGGTTGAAAAGAGTCGGCCTAAATCAAGTTTCCCGCCGGCTTTTCCAGTTAAAATCGCTGAGATGGAAGCTAATTATGATTTTTATTTGTCGGGCAAAGATATGGTTGCCGGGCAGATAACACAGAAGATTGTTATAAACCCCAAAGATAAGTACCGTTACGGTCATATGCTATGGATTGATGAAAAGACGGGCTTGTTGCTTAAAACACACCTGATAGGTGAGCGTGGTCAAGTGGTTGAAAAATTTATGTTTACGCAGATTGATTATATGGAAAAAGTACCTGAAGCCTTACTTAAAGCTTCCGTTCTGGGTGAAAATTATATCTGGTATGAGTCGGGTAAAGCAAAAAAGCATGAATCACAAAAGTTGTCAAAATGGGCTGTGAAAAATTTGCCAAAAGGGTTTAAACCGGATATGAGCCGTAAGCATGTTATGCCTCGCAGTGGCATTGCAATGGAACAGTTAATGTACACAGATGGTTTAACATCTGTTTCGGTTTTTATAGAAAAGCACAGTGAGGATGAGGATTTATTAAACGGTAGTTCACATATGGGAGCCATTAACGCTTGTGGCCGGGATCTGGATAGTGGTGTTCATATTACAGTCATTGGTGAAGTTCCGCATGCCGCTGTAAAAATGATATGTGATTCTGTTTATTTGAAATAATTTGAATATGATTGAGCAAACTGCAAAAGTCTTACGTAGTGAAAATGACAAAATTTTTGTTGAAGTTAATTCACAATCAAGTTGTAGTTCCTGTTCAGCTAAAGCGGGTTGTGGTAAGTCACTGCTTGATAATGTTTTTAGAAAAAAACCATTGAATATTTCTGTTGAAAATACTTTAGGTGCTAAAGTAAATGACAATGTTATTGTTGGTTTAAATGAATCAGCATTATTGCAGGTTTCTTTTTATTTGTACCTGTTGCCTCTTTTAAGTATGTTGCTTGCCGCAATCGCTGCTGTTTATTTAATGCCAGAATCTTATTCTGAAATCAGTTCTATTATTGCTGCTATTTTTGGACTGTTTGCCGGTAGTCGATATTCGCATGGTGTTTTAAATAAAAAAGAGAAAAATCAGAGCCGAATATTTCGGCCTGTTTTGTTAAAAATTATTCCGACTAGTTTGCCAATACAAATAGGCTCACCCCAAATTTAGGAGTTTTGTTTTGTTTGAATTAAATTTAAAGCGAATCTGTTTCGCTGTATTATTATCTTTCTTTTTTCTCTCAATGGCTCAGGCATATAGTTTGCCTGATTTTACGGAACTTGCTGCAGACAATAGTCCAGCAGTTGTTAATATCAGCACCAAGCAAAAAAACAAAGCTAACAAAAAATTGCCGCATGGTTTGCAAATTCCTGACTTACCCGAAGGTTCTCCATGGAATGATTTATTCAAACGTTTTTTTGAAGACAGAGATAATAACGAAGGTTTTAATTCACAGTCGTTAGGTTCAGGTTTTATCATTGATGCAGATGGTTATATTGTAACAAACCATCATGTGGTTAAAGATGCCGACGAAATTCTGGTACGTTTATCAGATCGACGTGAATTGATAGCAAAATTAATTGGCAGTGATGAACGTTCAGATATTGCATTATTAAAAATTGAAGCCGATTCGCTTCCAGTTGTAAAAATTGGTAACTCAGACAAATTGAAAGTAGGTGAATGGGCTATGGCCATCGGTTCACCTTTTGGTTTTGACCATTCCATTTCGGTGGGTGTTGTGAGCGCCATTGGTCGTAGCAATTTGCCAAATAGCAGCTATGTACCCTTTATTCAAACGGATGTTGCGATTAACCCAGGTAATTCGGGTGGCCCCTTGTTTAACCTGAAGGGTGAAGTAATAGGTATCAACTCACAAATTTATACCCGCACGGGTGGCTTTATGGGCTTGTCTTTCTCTATTCCAATTAATGTTGCAATGAATGTTGTTAAACAAATTAAAAAAGACGGGCATGTGACACGGGGCTGGTTGGGTGTATTGATTCAGGAAGTGAACCGTGAGCTTGCCGAGTCATTTGGGATGAAGCAACCACGCGGTGCAGCTATTTTGAAAGTACTTGATGACAGCCCTGCTGAAAAAGCCGGTTTTAAAATAGGTGATGTCATTATCAAATTTGGTGACAAGGACATTTATCGTTCATCGGACTTGCCTTTGGCGGTTGGCACAACAGAAGTTGGTAAGAAGGTCAGAGTTAGAATTATTCGCGAAGGCAGGGCAAAAACCTTAACTGTTAAAGTTGAAGAGTTACCTAACCAGGATGAGCTTGCCGCAGTAAACGGTACAACAAAAAAAGTAAAAGTGAACAAGCTAGGCATGTCGGTAATGGATATTAGCCGCGAGCAGCGTGAACAATTTGGTATGGATAAGCGTGGCATTTTAGTTAAAAATGTTTCTGCGGGTGCTGCACGCGATGCGGGTATTCGGAAAGGGGACATTTTATTGAAGTTAAATTATAAAGACATTAATTCAGTTAAAGATTTTAAAAAGGTACTTAAAGGTTTACCCAAAGGTAAATCTGTTCCGATTTTAATTCAGCGTAAAAAATCACCCATATTTTTAGCGATTAAGATTCCCCGGTAATATTGACATCAAGTCATTATTGCAAGGAATATCAGGTATGCAGAAAACAGAACTGGTTGTATATAGTCGAGCAGGGTGTCATTTATGTGATGCCCTTATCGACGAGCTAACCGGGTTTTGCAGTGCCAACCCATTTACGTTCACCGATATTGATATTACGGGTAACGATGAGCTGGAACAGTTGTATGGTCTTAAGGTGCCGGTTGTGACTTATAACGATATTGTTTTGTGTGAATACTTCCTGGATACAAAAGCTATTACCGCATATTTCGGCATCTCTCTTGAAAATTAGGTACAATAGAGCCCTGTTAGGGTTTTAAAAGTGTGTCAAACCTGAATTTACCGGGAATTTGAATAAAACCAGAATGAGCGCAGATAATGCGCTTTTTTATTATATAAATCAAGGTGTTACAGTTTGTCTGATCTATCACATATACGTAATTTCTCAATCATTGCCCATATTGATCATGGCAAATCAACCATCGCAGATCGTTTTATTCAGGTTTGTGGTGGTTTAAGCGAGCGTGATATGGAAGCGCAGGTTCTCGATTCGATGGATCTGGAGAAAGAGCGCGGTATTACGATTAAAGCACAGAGCGTGACGCTGGATTACCATGCAAAAAACGGTGAAACTTATCAGTTAAACTTTATTGACACGCCCGGTCATGTTGATTTTAGCTATGAAGTGTCGCGCTCGCTGGCAGCCTGTGAAGGTGCCTTATTGGTTGTGGATGCCTCACAGGGGGTTGAAGCGCAGAGTGTTGCAAACTGTTATACCGCCATTGACCAGGGGCTTGAAGTACTACCTGTTTTAAACAAAATTGACTTGCCTGCGGCTGAACCCGAACGGGTAAGTCAGGAAATTGAAGATATTATTGGTATCGACGCTACCGATGCGCTGCATGTGAGTGCCAAATCCGGTGTTGGCATTGATGATTTACTTGAAATGCTGGTGGAAAAGATTCCAGCACCACAAGGCGATGTCGATGCACCGCTGCAAGCCCTTATTATTGATTCCTGGTTTGACAGCTACGTGGGCGTTATTTCTTTAGTACGGATTATGCAGGGCACCCTGAAACCCAGGCAGAAAATAACCATGATGGCAGCCGGGCGTCATTACTCAGTTGATCAGGTTGGCGTTTTTACACCCAAACGAAAAGTACTGGATAGTTTGAAGGCTGGAGAAGTCGGGTTTTTAATTGCCGGTATTAAGGAAATAGACGGCGCACCAGTGGGCGATACCATTACCACCACCGACAAATCGGCCAACAAAGCACTCGAAGGTTTTAAAGCGGTTCAACCACAGGTTTTTGCTGGATTGTTCCCCGTGGTGGGGGATGATTATGAAGCTTTACGTGAGGCTCTGGCTAAATTGCGCCTCAATGATGCCGCATTGTTTTATGAACCGGAAACCTCTCAGGCTTTGGGTTTTGGTTTCCGTTGTGGTTTTCTGGGTATGCTGCATATGGAGATTATTCAGGAACGGCTGGAACGTGAATATGCCCTCAACCTGATTACCACTGCACCCACCGTTGTTTTTGAAGTTAAAACCAACAAAGGTGATATTATTAAAATCGACAATCCGGCCGATTTACCGGAACAAGTGCATATTGCCGAAATTCGTGAACCCATCGTAACCGCCACAATTCTTGTACCTCAGGATTATGTGGGCAATGTGATGACGTTGTGCATCGAAAAGCGTGGTGTTCAAAAAGACATGCAATATCTGGGTGGGCAGGTCAGTCTTATTTTTGAGCTGCCGTTAAACGAGATTGTGCTGGATTTCTTTGATCGGCTAAAATCAGTCAGCCGGGGGTATGCTTCTTTAGACTATGATTTTACTCGTTTTCAGGCGGCAAATCTGGTTAAACTGGATATTTTGATTAATTCGGAAAAAGTGGATGCGCTGGCAGTTATTGTGCATCGCGATAATGCAATTTCACATGGCAGAAAATTAACAGAAAAGATGAAAGAAATTATCCCTCGGCAGATGTTTGATGTGGCAATACAGGCTGCCATCGGGGTAAAAGTGTTAGCACGTACAAATGTGAAAGCATTACGTAAAAATGTGACCGCAAAGTGTTATGGTGGTGATGTGTCACGTAAACGGAAGCTTTTAGAAAAACAAAAAGAAGGGAAAAAACGTATGAAGCAAATTGGTCGAGTCGAGCTACCTCAGGATGCTTTTTTAGCTGTTTTACATGTAGGTAAAGATAAATGACAATAGATTTTTCATTAATACTGGTATTAGGTGCGGCAATTACCGGGGTTATATGGTTGATTGATATTTTATTCTTCGCGAGTGCCCGAAAGCATGATGATGAATTAGTGGAAGCGACCGGACGTGAAAGGGATATTCCAGCAAAAGAAGAGTCTGAACCACTTTTAGTTGAATATTCCAGGTTTTTATTTCCGGTATTTTTTATTGTTTTAATCCTGCGTGGTTTTGTGGTTGAACCCTTCAAGATTCCTTCCGGCTCGATGATCCCAACCTTAGAGATTGGCGATTTTATCCTGGTGAGTAAATTCAGTTATGGTTTACGCGTGCCGGTCATTAATAAAAAAATACTGGACTTAGGAACCCCAAAGCGTGGTGATGTGGTGGTTTTTCGTTTTCCACGTGATCCGCAAATTGACTATATCAAGCGAGTGGTTGGCTTACCCGGTGATCAAATAGCCTACTATAATAAGCAGTTATATATAAATGGGGAAGCTGTCAAAACAACGGAAATTTCCCGCTCAACCTTTGGTTTTACCGAATATGTTCGTTATAAGGAAGAGTTACCGGGCTATTCACATGAAATGCGTTTGAGTTCAAACCCGGCTCATTTCGATTTAGTCACAACCGTTCCGAAAGGGCATTATTTTGTTATGGGCGATAATCGTGATAATAGTAATGATAGTCGGGTATGGGGGTTTGTACCTGATGAATATCTAAAAGGCAGAGCCTTTGCGATATGGATGAACTGGCAAGGCTGGACTCACTGGCCGAAATGGCAGCGTGTTGGAAGTATTAAATAAGTTTTTTAAATAACTTAAACATATTAATGAGAGAAATGCGATGAAATTAATTCCAAAACAGCATGGGCTAACCACAATTAGTTGGCTTGTTATTATTGCAGTTGCAGTTCTATTTATCACATTGTTGCTTCGTTTAATTCCTGTTTATATTGAAGGTTACGCTGTTTATGATTCACTTGAGGGTATGAAAGCAGATTCAAAGGTAGCAACATATTCAAGCCGAACAATTCGAAACAAATTATTAAAACGGCTAAATATTAATTCGGTGTATTCTGTCACCGATGATGATATTTACGTGACTAAAAAATCAGGTAAAACAATTATCGAAGTTGATTATGAGGTGCGCAAGAAAGTTGTTGGTAATCTTGATTTTGTTGTTAGTTTTAGAAAAGAAATTACAGTCCAATAAGAACGTATGCAAAGCCGAAAGCAATTCTTTAAAATAATTGAATATACCTTTAACGACGCATCTTTGTTGAATACAGCTTTAACCCACCGAAGTTCTGCATCAGATAATAATGAACGGCTTGAATTTCTGGGTGACTCTGTTTTAGGTCTGGTTATTTCTGCTGAATTATATAAACGTTTCTCTGAAATTGATGAAGGTATGCTAAGTCGTTTGCGTGCAAGCCTGGTTAAAGGCGAAACACTGGCTGAACTTGCCAAAGAAATTCACCTGGGCGAATACATTCAGTTAGGTGGGGGAGAATTAAAAAGTGGTGGCTTTCGTCGAGCCTCTATTTTGGCTGATACGTTTGAAGCTGTGATTGGTGCGATTTATCTTGATGGCGGTATTCAAGCGGCGACAACATTTATCCTTTCAAAATATCACGTTCGTTTAAACAATGTTAATCCCGCCGAGGCAAGTAAAGATCCTAAAACACGTTTGCAGGAATACCTGCAGGCACGTAGCTTGCCTTTGCCAGTTTATACCGTTATTTCCATTGAGGGTGAATCTCACCAGCAGACCTTTACAGTAAAAGGGCAGGTTGAAGTGATAGATCATGAAATTAAAGGCAGTGGGAAAAGCCGACGTATTGCTGAGCAGCAAGTTGCACAAAAAATTCTGGGTTTGTTAATCAATGCCCAGTAATGATAAAGCGTTTCGTTGTGGTTATGTTGCCATTATTGGTCGGCCTAATGTGGGTAAGTCAACTTTATTAAATTATATTCTCGGGCAGAAGCTTTGTATTACCTCGCGTAAGCCGCAAACCACACGCCATCAGATATTGGGTATTAAAACAACACCTGCTGCACAAGCGATTTATGTGGATACACCAGGTGTACATAAAGACAGCCCACGTGCAATGAACCGATATATGAACCGCACGGCACACAGTATTATTGACGATGTGAACGTGATTTTGTTTGTTGTTGAAGCGGGTGTCTGGTCTGACAAAGATGAATGGGTACTCGAAAAAATAAAGTCCACAAAGAACCCTGTTATTTTAGTCATAAATAAAGTGGATCAGTTAGACGACAAGGCTAAGTTACTCCCGTTTATGCAAAAGTTAAGTCAGTTGCATTCATTTAAAAGTATTATTCCTGTTTCAGCTTTAAAAGGTAAATATATTGAGGATTTAGAAAAAGAAGTTGAGGCGCTACTCGATATTTCTGAGCCTGTTTTCCCGGAAGATCAGTTTACCGATCGCAGTATGAAGTTTTTTGCGGCAGAAATAATTCGTGAAAAATTAATGCGGCAGTTGGGGCAGGAGCTGCCCTATGATCTTACTGTGATGATCGAAAAGTTTGAAGAGACTGATGACAAGATAAATATTAGTGCGGCTATTTTGGTTGAAAGAAAAAATCAAAAACTGATTATTATTGGTAATCAGGGGAAACGTCTTAAAAAGGTCGGTACGCAGGCACGTATTGATATGGAAAAAATGTTTGACTGTAAAGTTTTTATCGAACTTTGGGTTAAAGTGAAATCTGGCTGGGCTGATGATGAACTCATGCTTAAATCACTTGGTTATACGGATGAACATTAGCAACAATTTATCTGGATATCAACGCGTTCATTCTCAACCTGCTTATATCTTACATACACAGGCTTATCAAAATACCAGTTTAATTATTGATGCCTTCACGGCAAATTTTGGACGGTTGCGGTTTGTTGCAAAAGGTGCGAAACGCTTGAAATCACCCTTTGCCGGGAAATTGCAGGTTTTTACGCCCTTGCTGTTGTCATGGTCAGGGAAAGGTGATTTATATACCTTGACTGATGCAGACTTTACTACTAGCAGTCAGCTCCTGTACCTACATGGGCAGCAACCCTTGCGTGGTTCGGTTTTATTGAGTTGCTATTATTTAAATGAGATTCTTTTACGTTTTTTAACCCTTGAAGATCCACACCCTGAACTATTCTATTATTATGTTGATGCACTTGAAAATTTGTCAATGAAAAAAAATATCGAATCGGTTTTGCGTGTTTTTGAAAAACGTCTGTTGCAGGAAACAGGGTATAGCCTGGTTCTGAATTGTGATATTAATACGGGTGAACCAATTGATGCATTGAAAATGTATCATTATATTCTAAACGAAGGTCCACATAGCATTGCATATGAAAGTGAACTTTCAGAACGTTGCAATCCAGAGTATGATGGTATTCAAGTACTGGGTAAAACATTGCTGGAGTTAGAGCGTGGCAGTTTTAGCAACAGGCAAACACTAAAACAGGCCAAGCAACTCATGCGGGCAGTTATTGCACTGCATCTTGGCGATAAACCGCTTAAAACAAGAGCGCTATTCCAATCTACAATATTATAAGGAAAATTAAATGTTATTAGGTGTCAATATTGATCATGTGGCAACCTTAAGGCAATCACGTGGCACGATTTATCCTGAAGTGCTACAGGCCGCTGCGGTTGCAGAGCAGGCAGGAGCCGATGCGATAACCATTCATTTAAGAGAAGATCGCCGTCATATTCAGGAACGTGATGTTGATTTATTATCACAAACACTGCAAACCAGAATGAATCTGGAAATGGCAGTAACCGATGAGATGATTGCGATTGCTGAAAGATACAGACCCGCCGACTGCTGTCTGGTTCCTGAAAAAAGGGAGGAGCTAACAACGGAAGGCGGGCTGGATGTGGCTGGCCAAATTCCAAAAATGGAAGAGGCCTGTAAACGTTTGGCAAGTGCCGATGTACGTGTCTCCTTGTTTATTGATGCAGATAGAAATCAGATTGATGCTGCACAGGCTGTCGGTGCACCGGTTATTGAAATTCATACCGGCCATTTTGCCGATGCTAAAGACAGCGCAACACAGGAAAATGAATTGGCTAAAATTGTGGATGCAGTTAACTATGCCAATGGCCTTGGCTTACATGTCAATGCCGGTCATGGCCTGCATTATCATAATGTACAACAGATAGCAGCCATTACAGATATTAAAGAACTCAATATTGGCCATGCGATTATTGCCCAGTCTGTTTTTACGGGACTTGGGCCTGCAGTCACTGAAATGAAACGATTGATGATAGAAGCAAGAAAATGATATTTGGTATTGGTACTGATATTGTTCGTATTACACGAATGCAGGAAAATATAGAAAAGTTTGGCAATAAATTTGCCGAACGTATTCTGTCAGAGGAAGAGTTAAAGGAATATCATAACTATTCAGAACCCTCGCGCCTGTTAGCAAAACGTTTTGCAGCAAAAGAAGCTACAAGTAAAGCAATGGGCACCGGTTTTCGTAATGGCATCAGTTTAAAGCAGATTTTTATAACCCATGACAAGTTAGGCAAGCCTTTACTGAATTTTTCAGACAAGGCAAAAGACTTTATGGACAGTCATGGCGTAAAGGAAAGCCATGTGAGTATTTCTGACGAGCAGGAATATGCGGTTGCTTATGTCACTTTGGTTAAGGGGGGATAGCAGTCTGAAACGGGTGCAAACCAGTTACTGTGAGCGATAGCGTGGCAATCTATTGCAATGACTCTATTTATAATGTAGCGGTTAGTTCATTTGCATTTTCTAATAACCGATCAATCTCACAGTTCAACTTTTTAAGTGGTTCATCAATCGCATCACTGGGGTAGGCGCTTTTAATTTCATCTTCAAGCAGCTTGCAGGCATTTTTAAGATCCGGTACGCCGCAATACGCGGTTCCACCATGAATTTTATGGGTGGCATCCCAGAACACTTGCTTGTCGTGACTGGCATGCCCCTGGTTCATGGTTTTCTGCAGGCCTGGCAAATCTTTTATTAGCATTTCAAATAGTTCTTTTGCTAATTCAGCGTTACCACCAGCCTGACTGAGTGCCAGTTCTTTGTCAAATAAACTCATTAGAATCACGTCATTTTTAGTTAAAATTAGTGTAAGATTATCACATATATTTTATCCATTTTAGCGTAAATCAAAGGTTATACAGCTTTATGTTTCCAACAATAGAGTCGTTTATTGGCAATACCCCGCTGGTTCGGTTGCAGCGGCTGGTTGACAATAGCAGCAATCAGATCCTGGTGAAACTTGAAGGCAATAACCCGGCCGGTTCGGTTAAAGATCGCCCTGCCTTAAGCATGATTGTGCATGCTGAACAGCGTGGTGATATTAAACCGGGCGACACCTTAATTGAAGCGACCAGCGGCAATACCGGGATTGCACTTGCAATGGCCGCGGCCATTCGTGGTTACAAAATGATTCTTATTATGCCGGATAACATGAGTGTTGAGCGCATCGCTGTAATGAAAGCCTATGGTGCCGAGATTGTTTTAGTAACAAAAGAACAAAGTATGGAAGGGGCGCGCGATTTAGCGGCACAAATGCACAAAGAAGGTAAAGGGCTGGAACTCGATCAATTCTCCAACCAGGATAACCCACTGGCACATTATGAGACAACCGGCCCGGAAATATGGCGCGATACACAGGGCAAAATCACCCATTTTGTCAGTGCAATGGGTACCACCGGTACTATTATGGGGAATTCGCGTTATTTAAAAGAACAAAACAGTGCTATCCAGATAGTGGGTGTGCAGCCTGAAGAGGGCGCAAGCATTCCAGGTATTCGGCGTTGGCCGAAAGAATATTTACCTTCGATTTTTGATGCGGCAAGCGTCGATATGACACTGGATGTTTCTCAAATGGATGCCGAAAATACAACCCGAGCACTTGCGTCTAAAGAAGGCATTTTCTGTGGTATTTCCTCCGGGGGCGCGGTCGCTGCCGCGTTGCAATTATCGAAAAGGGTTTCGGATGCAGTGATTGTTACCGTTATTTGTGATCGTGGAGATCGATATTTATCAACCGGTGTTTTCCCCGCCTAGCTAAAAAAATATAACCACAGCGGATTTTCCTTAGAGTCCGTTGTGGTAAATAAATTATTATGAGTGTAAGTTAAATGCAGCAACGTCATTTTAAAACCAAAGCTATTTACCCTGAACCCGTTAAAATTGAAAGTCTTTCACATGATGGTCGTGGCGTCACACATATAAATGGCAAGGCTGTTTTTGTGGAAGGTGCGCTACCGAATGAGCTTGTTAAAATAAGTGCGATTAAGCAAACCCGTCAATACGATGATGCTATTGTTGACGAAATTCTGGAATCATCTTCTGAACGTGTTGAACCTGAATGTGCCGCATTCGGTATTTGCGGCGGTTGTAGTTTACAACATTTGCAGCATGAGAAACAGATTGCATATAAACAACAATCACTGCTGGATAATTTTAAAAAAATGGCCAGTGTTACGCCAGAATATATTTTAGAAGCAATTCAAAGTCCGGCGTGGGGTTATCGTTATAAAGCGCGACTGGGTGTAAAGTATGTGAAGGCAAAGAAAAAAGTGTATATCGGTTTTCGTGAAAAGCACAGTCGCTATTTAGCGAATATGAGTGCCTGTGAAATATTAGATGTCCGCATAGGAAAAAAACTGGAAGTGATTGCTGATGCGATTGGTCAATTAACCTGCTATAACAAAATCGCACAAATTGAAGTGGCCTTTTCAGAAACCGGTTGCGCACTGGTTTTTCGAAATCTGGTTGAACTAACCGATAAGGATAAAAGCATTTTAATGCAACTGGCGAAGGACAATGACTACCATGTTTACTTGCAACCGAAAGGGCCAAAGACGGTTACCTTGTTATACCCAGCGTTTTCTGAATTAAGTTACAGCTTGCCGGACTATGATTTAAAACTGGTGCATCTTGCAACGGACTTTACCCAGGTCAATCCGTTTATAAATCCGTTAATGATTAAGCAGGCACTGGATTTACTCGAATTAAACACTGCCGATAATGTTCTGGAGTTATTCAGTGGTATTGGCAATTTCACATTACCGATGGCACGTTCGGCAAACTCAGTTGTTGCAGTTGAAGGAGAAAAGTCACTGGTTGATCGTGCGAACGACAATGCACAAAGGAATGCAATCACCAATGTGGAATACCATGTCGCTAATTTAATGGAAGACACGCAAGGGTTACCCTGGTTGCGAGATAAACAATATAACAAGATCTTAATCGACCCCCCCCGAAGTGGCGCAAAAGAAGTCATTGATACGATCGCTAAATTAGAGCCGGAAAGAATTGTCTATGTGTCATGCAACCCTGCAACACTGGCACGGGATACCAATGTTCTGGTAAACACTTATCAGTATAAATTAGTTAAAACGGGTGTGATTGATATGTTCCCGCATACTGCGCATGTGGAATCCATCGCTTTATTTACTCGCTAAGTTTTATTTAATACGAGATACAACATGGGTATAGAAATTGAACGAAAGTTCTTACTAAAAAATGATAGCTGGAAAGACGCGGTATTATCCAGTACGGTTATAAAGCAGGGCTACCTGGCCGGGTCAGACAAGTCCTCTGTACGGATCCGTATCGAAGGTGATAAGGCCAATATCAATATTAAAAGTATGACCCTGGCGATAACCCGCCAGGAATATGAATATTCAATCCCAATAGATGATGCAGAAAAATTATTACGGGATTTGTGTGAACAACCGCAAATTGAAAAGATACGCTATATTGTAAAATATCAAGGCCACAAATGGGAGATTGATGTGTTTTCCGGTGATAATGAAGGTTTGGTTATTGCGGAAATTGAGTTGCAAAGTGAAGATGAAAGATTTTCCATTCCCGAATGGCTTGGCGACGAAGTGTCAGATCAGGTTAAATATTATAATGTTAATCTGATTAAGTATCCATTTTCAAGCTGGAGCGAATAGCATTGGATATTGTTATTAATGTACACAGGAAAATATTGCAATGTATAAGTAATAATGAAATGCTGCAGGAATACTCGGTTTCAACCGCTAAAAAAGGTGTAGGAGAGCAGGCAGGTAGTGAATGTACCCCCAGAGGAAGGCATATTATTCGAGCAAAAATTGGTGCGCAGGCAAAAATAAATAGTGTATTTGTCGGGCGGCGTTTAACGGGAGAAATATTTTCTGAAGACTTACGGCAACGTTACCCGCAACGTGACTGGATTTTAACCCGAATTTTATGGCTAAGTGGTTTGGATGTGGGTAAGAATCGTCTGGGTAAGGTCGATACCATGCGGCGCTATATTTATATCCATGGTTGCCCCGACAGTGATGCAATGGGGCAAGCGTCATCACATGGCTGTATTAAAATGCGGAATAGTGATCTTGTTGAATTATTTGATAAGGTCAGTGTTGGTACGAATGTGACAATTATAGAAAAATAGTGAAAGAAAAATAATAATGAATTTACTTGGCCCTGTTATGCTCGACCTTAATGGTTGTTGTTTAAGCGAAGAAGATCGGCATTTACTTCAACATCCTCTAACGGGGGGTATTATACTTTTTACACGTAATTTTGAGTCTGCTGAACAGCTAGCTGAATTAATTAAAGAAATAAAAGCATTACGTGATCCAGCCTTACTTATTGCGGTAGACCATGAAGGTGGTCGGGTGCAACGATTTAAAGAGCCCTTTACGGTTATTCCTGCACTCAATGTTTTGGGTGAAAAATATGATAAAAATGCAACGATGGCATTACAGGATGCCGAAGTTTTTGGCTGGTTAACAGCAATTGAGTTACTGGCATTTGGAATTGATTTTAGCTTTACACCGGTTCTTGATGTTGATTATGGTGTGAGCGAGGTTATTGGTGATCGTGCTTTTCATTCCTCTCCTGAGTGCATTGCAGAGCTAGCGACTGCCTATATAAAAGGTTTACACAAGGCGGGGATGCCTTCGACGGGGAAGCATTTCCCTGGGCATGGCGGTGTAACCGCTGATTCCCATGTCGATATACCGGTTGATGAGCGTGATCTTAATACCTTGCTCAGCAAAGATATTCTTCCATTCAAGAAGCTAATCCCAGACTATCTGGATGCGGTCATGCCAGCACATGTTATTTATAATAAAATAAACACCAAGCCTGCGGGTTTTTCATCGTACTGGTTAAAAGAAATGCTAAGGGATAAATTAAATTTTAATGGTATTATCTTTAGCGATGATTTAGATATGCATGGTGCAAGCTGTATCAGCAATAATTATACTGTTCGAGCACAAACCGCACTTAAAGCAGGATGTGATATGGTGCTGGTTTGCAATAATCGTGACGCTGCTGCAGATATACTTAACAATCTTGTTTACAATGTGACTGGTAATACAAGCCGGCATCTTTTAAAAATGCGTGGCAAGGAAGTTGTGAGTTGGGATGCTTTAATTAAAACACAGCAGTGGCAGAAGGCCGTTGCTGTTGTTACTAGTTATAAGTAATTATTTAAATAGAGACGTTTTATATGAATATCCTGAATGAACTAAATAAATATATTTCTCAAGATGATTGGTGGATGCTGCATATTTTTATTATAATTTTTGCAGCCCTAATAATTGATTTTTTCCAGAAGCGGATTCTGAATAAAGTACAAGCCAGGCTGAAAAGCACAAAAACAGCATGGGATGATGCTCTGATACATGCCGTTAGAAAACCATTATCACTTTTAATCTGGATTTATGGTTTAAGTTTTGCTTTAGATATTATTAATGTACCTCAAACACAAACGCTTCGGGAAGTCATAATTATAATTTGTGCTGCATGGGTAGCAGTACGCTTTATCAAGTTTGCAGAAAAAAATATTCTCCACCAGCAGCAGATTAAAGGTAAGCCAATTGATAAGTCCACAGCCGATGCTATCAGTCAATTATTGCGCGTTACTGTTATTATTACCTCGTTCCTGGTTGCGCTACAAACAATGGGTTTTAATATTTCGGCTATTCTTGCTTTTGGTGGCATTGGTGGTATTGCCATTGGTTTTGCAGCAAAAGATTTATTATCCAATTTTTTTGGCGGTTTAATGATTTATCTTGATCGCCCCTTTGCGATTGGTGACTGGATACGCTCACCGGACAAGGAAATTGAAGGGACAGTAGAAAAAATTGGCTGGCGTTTAACTGTTATTCGGACATTCGATAAGCGGCCACTGTATATTCCGAATTCAGTTTTTGCGAGTATTGCGGTTGAAAATCCATCACGTATGACAAATCGACGCATTTATGAAACCATTGGCATACGCTATGATGATGTTAAATTGTTGCCTGTTATTGTCGATGAGGTGCGTGCCATGTTACAGTCGCATAAAGAAATTGATACTGATAACACATTAATGGTTAATTTTAACAAATTTTCTGAGTCAACACTTGATTTCTTTATTTACACATTTACCAAAACAACAGACTGGCAGCATTACCATCATGTTAAACAGGATGTATTATTTAAAATTAATGATATCATTGCAAAGCATGGAGCAGATATTGCATTTCCAACATCAACGCTGCATATTCCAAAAGGGGTTCCGGTATTTAATGAGCCTGGTGAACGTGTTTGATTTAAAGGATAATTATGAAGCCAACAATAGATGAAGTTAATGTTATTCTGGACGAAGCAGACTGCTTATTCGATGATAAACAGGTACAACATGCACTTGATAAAATGGCTGCATCTATTTCAGCCGATCTTAAAAATTCAAACCCGCTTATTATAGCAGTAATGAGTGGAGCCGTTATTCCAACAGGTCACCTGTTAACACGCCTGAGTTTTCCGCTTGAAATTGATTATGTTCATGCAACACGTTATGACGGTGATATTAAAGGCACTGAATTAAAATGGATTGTGGAACCACGCTGCTCATTAAAAGATCGCGTTATTATTATTATAGATGATATTCTTGATGAGGGTTATACGTTGGAAGCGATTATAAAATATTGTTATTTAAAAGGTGCTGTTGATGTTAAAACGGCCGTACTGGTAGAAAAAGATCATCAGCGTGGTGTTTCTGTTGCTGTCGATTATATTGGCCTTACCGTTCCTGATCGTTATGTGTTTGGTTATGGGATGGACTACAAGGGTTTTTTGCGTAATGCGAACGGCATCTATGCTGTAAAAGGATTATAATGTGGAAAAACTTGCAATTATTGGTGGCACCGGGCTTACGTCCATTGACGATTTAAGTATAACTCGAAAGGAAGTAGTACAAAGTCCTTTTGGCTCACCCTCTGGTATACTCCAGACCGGTGAATTGTTTGGTACAGAAGTGTTATTTTTGCCACGTCATGGAGCGTCACATACCATCCCTCCTCATAAGGTTAATTATCGAGCCAATTTATGGGTACTTAAACAGGCCGGTGTGGATACGATTATCGCAGTGAATGCCGTTGGTGGTATTGACTCTGAACTGAAGCCCGGGCAAATTGTTATTCCTGATCAAATTATTGACTATACAACATCACGAACTAATACTTTTTTTGAAGAGGGTCTAAAAGAAGTTGTGCACGTTGATTTTACTGAACCGTATTGTACTGACTTAAGAGCAAAAATAATTTCAACCTGTACTGAACTATCTCTTAGCTTTAAAGATAAGGGCACTTATGCTGCAACAGAAGGGCCACGGCTTGAATCTGCACAGGAAGTAAACCGTCTGGAACGTGATGGTTGT
Organism: Chromatiales bacterium; assembly: GCA_027076325.1. GTDB lineage: Bacteria > Pseudomonadota > Gammaproteobacteria > UBA6429 > Thiohalophilaceae > SZUA-37. Next base: position 100,978 of record JALTJZ010000051.1, read on the forward strand.
AATATTATAGGAATGACCGGTATGCCTGAAGCAGCATTGGCACGTGAACTGGATATTTGCTATGCCTGTATTGCTGTTGTTGCTAATCAGGCAGCAGGGCGTAGTGATGAGATAATCACAATGGATATGATTACGAATAACCTTGATAACGGCATTAAGACGGTGAGAAAGGTGTTATCAAAGGTCATTCCAACTATCGCGAATTAGCCTCTTATTTATAATGGCGGGAATAATTTATATTATTTTTGAGATGGCACCGGTGTAATATAAACCAGTAAACCCAGTCTGGGGTTGTCGAGGTAGTGCAATTCTTTACTACGCATTTTGCGAGTTTGTTTTAACTGGTAAACCTGTGGTTTTATTTTGGCAAAGGCTGCATCGGGGTTGTCTGGATTATCTTCAACAATATATCGTGTATACTGTATATCCGTTTGTATGTGCAAATAGCGTGAGAGTGTTATTGTAACCAGCCCCTGAAGGTTGTTTATATCTGGCATACGTTCATTGATTATTCTGTTATAGTCGTTCTGTTCGATAGTCAGAGTAGCGTTATCTTCTGCAATTGATACGGGCAATTTAATGCGTGGAATTTCTCGTTGAAATTTTACGCTGACGGCATTTTCCCTGTTCATGCCAGGCTGTCGCCATGAACGATGGTATAGAACACGATAGTCTTCATGTTCAGTGAGTTTTTTTGCCTCATCCTGCAATTGATAAGTGGATGCTTTAATTGGCTTAAAGGTAAAGCGCGGGTTATATTCCGTAGGCAATGGGCCGGGGTAGGGAGAACCAATAAAGAGGGCATTTTCGGGTACTTCAAATTTCAGACTTGATGGCCAGGTTTCAGTATTTGCTGGATTGGGCTTTATGTTCTCGAATAGTAGTATTTCAACATCGTAATAGCGGACTTCTTCCTGGTAAATAGCAGCATTTGCCGCAGTCAGAAAAAACAGCATAAATGCAAAGCTAATACTAAAATATCGCATAATGGGTAGTAAAGTCCTATATAATTGTTATTTAGCGCCTTAGAGGCTCCAGAGTATTCAGTAAAATTTAAACTATTTCTGTTATCCCGGTCAAATTATGTTTCGGAAAGTTTATGCCAGTTAAAAATGTCTTAAAAATGGGACATCCCATTCTACAACAAGTCGCCGAGCCCGTCACAGACTTTAATACGGCAATTCTGGATTCAATACTACTTGATATGTATGACACCATGGCTGCACTGGATGGGGCGGGGCTTGCTGCACCCCAAATCGGAATTCAACAGCGCATTGCTATCTTTTGTGTTGAGGATAACCCGCGTTATCCTGATATTGAAGCTGTGCCCGACACGGTGCTGATTAATCCTGAAATTACGCTCCTTTCTGATGAATTTGAGCTGGACTGGGAAGGGTGTTTAAGTGTACCTGGGTTAAGAGGTCGGGTGCCGCGATGTAAAAAAATTAAATACTGTGGCTATGACCAGCATGGCAATTTGATTGAACGTATTGCTACTGGCTTTCATGCGCGGGTGGTGTTGCATGAAGTTGATCATTTAGATGGTATTCTGTATCCACAACGGATGGATGATATGTCTGAGTTTGGCTTTGAGCAGGAATTGTTTCCTGAAAAATAAATTATAAGCAATGGTTAAAATGAAACACAAAAATGGTACCGTCATTGCGAGCGATAGCACGGCAATCTTGCAGGGGTATCCCGAGCAAATACGATTGCCGCGCTATCGCTCGCAATGACAGTATTATTTAGCAAGGTAATGATATAAGTCTTCTAAAAACTTAAAACGTTTGTCGATATCGTCCAGTTCATTTGTAATGCGCAATTTATCATTGCCATCCAGTTTATAAATGTTTGATTCAGTTTGTATTAAATGAATAATGCGCATGGGGTCAATATTGGGTTTTTCATTAAAGATAATACGTCCACCCTGTGTATTCAGATCTATCCGTTTAACGCCGAGTTTAGTGTAAAGTAATTTCAGGCGGGTAACCTGAAACAGGTTTTTAATTGGTTGCACCAACAAGCCAAAGCGATCAATCATTTCAACTTGCAGTTCTTTTAATTCCCCTTTAGATTTTGCACTGGCAATGCGTTTATATAAAATTAAGCGTTCATGAATATTATTCAGGTAGTCATCCGGTATCAGTGCCGGAATATGCAGGTCAATCTCGGTACCTTGTGAGAGGGGTTTATTCAGATCGGGTTCAATGCCAGATTTTAATGACTCAACCGCACGTTCCAATAATTCGGTATACATGGTGTAGCCGATTTCCATCATCTGACCACTTTGTTCGTCACCGAGTAACTCACCTGCACCACGTATTTCAAGGTCATGGGTTGCCAGTGTAAAGCCGGTTCCCAGGGTTTGAATAGATTCAATCGCTTCCAGACGTTTTTTTGCATCGGCCGTTAATAGTTTTTTCGGTGGGGTAATTAAGTACGCATAAGCCCCATGGTGTGAGCGCCCAACACGACCACGTAATTGATAAAGCTGAGCTAAACCGAGTCGGTCTGCTTTATTAATAATAATGGTATTGGCGGTTGGGATATCAATACCGGTTTCAATAATGGTGGTGCAAACAAGAATATTAAAACGTTGATGGTAAAAGTTACTCATGGTTGTTTCGAGTTGTTTTTCGCGCATTTGTCCGTGGGCAAATTCAACGCTGGCTTCGGGAACAAGATTTGCCACTTTCTGTGCCTGTTTTTCAATAGTGGAAACGTCATTATGTAAAAAGAAAACCTGGCCGCCGCGTTTAATTTCCCGCAGGCAGGCTTCTTTTATCAGGTTGTCATCCCACTGGCTGACAAAGGTTTTAATCGCCAGTCGTTTAGCCGGTGGGCTGGCAATAATAGATAAATCCCGTATGCCCGACATAGCCATATTTAAGGTTCGGGGAATAGGGGTGGCGGTGAGTGTTAATATATCCACCTCTGCACGCAGTGCTTTAAATTGATCTTTTTGCCTTACCCCGAAACGGTGCTCTTCATCAATAACAACCAGCCCCAGTCGTTTGTATTTTATATCTTTTTGAATAAGTTTATGCGTACCGATAATAATATCTATTTTACCTTTGGCCAATTCATCTAAAGTAGCTTTGGTTTCTTTGGTGGTTTTAAAACGCGATAGTGAATCGACTCTTACTGGCCAGTCTGCAAATCGATCTCTAAAATTTTCAAGGTGTTGTTGAGTGAGCAAGGTCGTCGGACAAAGCACAGCAACCTGCTTGTTATCCTGCACAGCAATAAAGGCAGCACGCATGGCCACTTCAGTTTTACCAAAACCAACATCACCACAGATTAAATGATCCATGGGTTTGTCACTGCGCATATTTTTTATGACCTGATCAATAGCCGTTTGCTGGTCAGGGGTTTCTTCAAACGGAAAGCTAGCTGCAAAGGCGTGGTATTGCGCATCATCAATATGATAAGCATAACCTTTTTTTGCTTCACGTTTGGCGTAGATGTCGAGTAACTCGGCGGCGACATCACGTACTTGTTCGGCAGCTCTGCGTTTTGCTTTTTCCCATTGCTTGCTGCCCAGTTTATGCAGTGGAGCAGAGTCGGGGGAAGCGCCGGTGTAACGACTTATTAAGTGCAGCGAGTTTACCGGTACATAAAGTTTGTCACCTCCGGCATATTCGAGCATTAAAAACTCAGCTTCGATCTTGCCGACCTCGATATTGGTTAAGCCCAAATAGCGGCCAACACCATGGTCTTCATGTACTACAGGTGCGTTTATTGTTAATTCCGCAAGGTTACGAATAATAACATCACTGTCACGTTGCTCTTTTTTACGCCGTCGCCGTTGTAATACCTGTTTGCCATAGAGTTGCGATTCGGTAATAACTGAAATTTCGGGCTGATTAATTTGCAGGCCTTCAGTTAACGGGTAAACAGTAATGCCGTAGCTTGAGTCACTGCTGGCAAATTGTTGCCAACTGTCAAATTTGTCAGGGTAAATATCAATGCCGTGAAGAAGCTCAAGCAGGGATTCACGTCGGCCGGTTGATTCGGATGAAAAGAGTATTCGACCATTATATTGTTGAATAAAATTTTGTAAGCGTGCAGAAGGTGACTCAAGTTTAATATCAATTAACAAACTCTGAGGTACTTGTGTATCAAAATTAACAGCAGTTGCATTTTCATATTCAAAATGCTGATACTGGATACGTGAGTATGATTTTATTTGTGCGTTAATTTCATTAATAGGCAGATATAATTCAGCGGGAGTTAATATCGGACGTTCAATATCGTGGCGGCGTGCCTCATAACGTTCATTCAGTTCCTTCCAGAATATTTCATTTTGATCCTGGATAGTCTTTTCGGTAATTAAAATACAACTATCAGGAAGATAGTCGAATAGAGTTTCGCTTTGCTCAAAAAACAGTGGGAGGTAGTATTCAATACCCGGTGAGGCAAGGCCATTGCTGATATCACGGTAAATATTACAATTCTGAGCCTCGCCTTCAAAGCGAGCACGAAAGGCCTGCCGGAATTGTTTTATGCCCGCTTTATCTAACGGAAACTCACGCGCAGGCAGTAACCGTATATTATTCAGTTTACTAATGGTGCGCTGTGTTTCGGGGTCAAAACTTCGTATGTTTTCAACTTCATCATCGAATAATTCAATTCTAAATGGCGTTGTACTGCCCATGGGGAAAACATCAAGGATACTGCCGCGTACGGCAAATTCACCGTGTTCCATCACCGATGAAACACATTGGTAGCCGGTTTGTTCAAAACGAATGCGAATATCATCAAGAGACAAGGTGTCACCCACATCCAGAATTAGACTGTTTGTGACAATATAAGAGCGGGGAGTGATACGTTGAGCCAGTGTCTGGATGGGCAAGACGATAATGCCGGTTTGCAGGTCAGGGAGTTTTGCGAGGCTGCTTAACCGTTCAGAAATTATATCTTGATGGGGTGAAAAAATATCGTAACTCAGTGTTTCCCAGTCGGGGAAGTGCAGTAGGGGGACTTCGGCCGATGCAAAAAACGCAATCGCAGTTTCAAGCAAGTGTGCTTCGGCTGGTGAGCCGGTAATAACGACAACCGGTTGCTGCGCTTTTTTAGCCGTTTCAACCAGTGCAAGGGCGAGTGAATTACCGTATAACTTACCCCAGTATTGTGTCTGCTGGTTATTGGTTGGATAAACAGGGGAAAAAACAGGCTGCAATATGCCGCTGACATTGTGATTATGTTGCATGGAAACTATTTGGACTATGAACGGTTCAATAATTGAATATGCGGTATTTTATATTGATTTTGATTGCAGGAATAGGATTAAATTCTAAATTTGTGAAAAAGAAAGTTTTAACCATGAAGGCGATACAGTCACAATGAAAAGTTTCATTTTAATGTGCGCCCGGAATGAAAATACATTACAACTTTTTTCTTAGTGAGTTTCGTTTCCCTGGTAGTTAACATAAAGTATAAAATTAGCGAATTTCATCTGTCGAGAATTTTTTGTCATAAATGCGTGGCGTGATAAGCCCATATCCCTGCATTTGCCAATGAGCAAGTTCTGTTATTGCCGAGGGTACAATCTGTACAAAGTCGTAAAAGTCTTTGTCCTGATACCCGAAGTCATGTGCCGCTAGAGAGCAAACCTTAAATTGAATGCCGAGTGAATCGTAGTAGCGCATTCTTTCAACAGCTGTTTTATAGCGGTTGTAGTTTTTTTTTGCGAGTGTGACAATTTCAGTACCGTGGATCATCACTTTTATATCCATAAATTCCGGTGCATAATTATAGGGGGAATCCATAAGAGGGCCTATTAATGAACGGATCCAGTATAAAGCGGTATTAATTTTGTCTGGGTGATCAAAATAAAAGTCAAAAATCACTTTCTGTGGTTCATAAGGAGTAAAGTTTAACTTTGAATTTTCAGTGCTAAAACTGGTATTGGTATTTAAAAAAAACAGCACTGTAAGTAAGAGAACTTTTATTTGATGAGGCATAGGATCCCCCTCGTTAGCAAGTGCCTTTGTAAAAGCCTGTATGCCGGAAAATGGCCGTAATAAAACTAAGGATAAAAAAACCAGCTACTATTTATATAGTAGCTGGTTTTGCAGGAAAAGCTTGTGTTGTTTTCGCGGGTTTTAAAATTAGAAGGCAAGGTGTACACCAAGGTAAGGACCACTGATATCAACATCAACATATTCATTGGCAGTGGTGTCTTCGTAGTCAATAATAAAGCTGCGGTAACCCAGTTCCACGCCCAGTAGGAAATCAGATGTCCAGCGTAGGCGAACCAGGGTGTCGGTAAATGAGCTGCCATCAAACGATAAGTAGCTAATATCACCGGCGAGTTGTAAACCGTAAGGCAATTCAACTTGCAGACCGGCATAAAGCATTGGGACGGTTTCGTCGAATGCTTCGTTGACTGTATTAGTGCCATCGGATAGGTAAACGGAGCCGTCAAATAATTTGACATTTAAACCTAGATCAAAGCCAACAACATTGTCGAGAATATTCCAGTATAAACCGACTTCGGTGTGATCCAGGTTCAGCCTTGAGGTAACTGTTGTTGAGAAGGTAACCCCATTATATTCTTGAGAAAGGCTGCCTGAGCCTGACACACCAAGTGAGGTGCTACCAATACGAATGTTGGGTAATACGGGTACGGGGTGCTCAATGTAAGCGAGAAAAAAAGTTTCCTTTTTATCTTGTAGATTCAAATCAGATTTTAAATTAATTTCATTCGATACTGTCGAGCTATCCCGTATTGTACCTGTTATTTCTTTATCCCATGAACTGCCATTAATGATAACTAACTCGGCATTGGCCAGATTAGGCATCAGGAACAAAGCGGTTAGCAGGGGAATGAGTTTTAGTTTCATAATTTTTGCCTTCATATTTAATATTGCCTTAGGGGTGTTCGTTAAGTATTAGTCTTTTTAGATTAAAAACAAGGTTTTAATGAATAATGTGGTAACTATGCCACGGTTTTAGTAAATTTATTCAGTATTTTACCAGTTAAAAAAAACATGCTAAATCTATGCCAGTTTTTATGGCAATAATCACTGTTTAATAGCGCAGTGTCAGTGTTCTGTTTTTTTGTACCAGCTCCAGATGTTTAAGAAAGCTCATTCCCAGTAAAACTTCGTCAAATTTTACATTGGGGTTGATGGATGCAGTGATATTCTCAAGCTCAATGCCTCCCAGTTTTATTTTGTTTATCTTTGTCTGGTAGCCAATCGCGGTGCCATTAGCGGTTTCAAAGCGTAACTGCCGGCCACGTTTTAAACCAATTTTTTTTGCGATGTGTGCCGGAATAGAAACATCGTTTGCGCCAGTGTCTAACAAAAAAACCACCGCTGTATTATTAATATAACCATTTGCAATGTACTGGTTATGGCGGTTTGCAGTTAAAACAAGTTCAGCCTGGCCGCGCACATTTATTTTAGAGTCGATAGACTGGTTTGGATTAAACTCATTACTTTCCCAGTTATAAAAAAACAGTGACAGCAGCCCAAGAAGACCTATCCACATTCCAAAAAACATAAATTTTCCAATGCTGCTTACTTCTTGCTCATTCTGGTCACGGTTTATTGGCATATTGTGTTCTCTTTTTAATCAACAGCCTAAAAATACATGATTTGCTCACATTTATCGCCTTTTTCGACAAGCTTTTGACGTTCATTTAAGGCTATTTTAACGTCAAATTTCTGTCACGCTATTGTTTGGTCATCCTAACTGATTGTCGTAAAAGATGTCATTTAATTGGCGAAAATATATTTAAGTCATTGTTTTTATTGCCGATATTCGACTTTGAAGATGTTTTTAAAGTTGAAAACTGGGTGGTAAGCAGCATGTTAAAAGTAGCATTCGTTATTGTAATGAGTTTAAGCGTTTTTAATGTAACGGCCGATGAGTTGTATTTTGTTCTAAATGGTAAAGCCTTGCATCAGGGTAATGGCAACTACAATGAGAATAACTGGGGCATCGGTTTTGAGTATGACTTTAAAGAGGAAGACAAATGGATTCCGTTTGTGGCCGGTAGTAGCTTTAAAGACAGTAACAAGCAAACATCGAATTACCTGGGGGGAGGTTATAAATACCGTATCCCACTGGAAAATGATAAAAATGGCTGGCGTGTTGATTTAGCAGTGATTGCATTTGCGATGACGCGTAAGGATTATAGAAATAATGATCCTTTTGTTGGCATTTTGCCCTTTGTTGCAATTGGTACCGGTAATATTATGTTGAATATGACCTATATTCCTCAGGTAACACCCAAAACAGTGGGCTTGTTTTATTTTCAAATAAAGTACAAACTTTTGACATTTGATTAAATCATATGAAATAAAGAGCTGATTTGTTATATTGGTTTAACCCTATATAACAAACTGATGATTTATTCCAATGATAAAAAACAATATCACCAGGCTACTTGTTTTGTTTGCCGCTACCTTTTCTGCACTTAGCTTAACATCCTGCTCATACGCACCTAAAGAATTGGAGTCGCTTGATAACACGCTTGTCGCCTATGAGCGTGCTATTCGTTGGCGCAACTACAACGGTGCACGCGCGTTGCAGGTTAAGCCCATGGAAGTTTCAGATTTTAAACGCCAGCGTTTAAAAGATCTGCGTATCACTAGCTACCGTACTATCGAAAAAGTCATTGCACCGGATTATTCAAAGGCAGAGTTATTGGTTGATATTCGTTATTATTATGACAAGTCCGCCATTGAGAGAGTTGTAACGGACAGGCAATTGTGGCTTTATAATAAAAAGCGCAACCGTTGGCAGCTTAAGTCACCTTTTCCTGATTTTAAATTATATTAATGGGGCAGTAGTAAAATAAAATGTTTTTCTGCTGAGCTCTCACATCTTAGAGAGCACCAGTTCTTAATGACTGGTATGCAAGTTTGCATACGGTAAAAGTATAACAGGGTTCTCAAGCTGATTCTGTGCGTATCGATGTTACTTTTGCTAGCCCTGCTGTCCTGTTAACGCCCTCATCCTTGCCTTCTCCCTTAGGGAGAAGGGATAGCCCCGATTATCAGCTAAGCTAGTCCTTTAACAGAAAGAAATGTAAGGAGGACTTTTAACGCTAACAGGCGGTAAGCCTGGCTTATCCCATGCACTTTGATTTAGGCAATATCGAACAGCCGTGGCGCAAAACCTTAATGCCCGTGTGGTGTCGTCGCTTCCGGTTGAGAAGGTGGCTGTGTTTCACCAGACTCCATTTGCTCAGTTGCGGGTTGGGTTTTTTTCTTCTGACTGTATTTTTTCGGTTGCATCCGATTCTGCCGGTTTAGGTGGCATAAAGCCCATGGGTTTATTGGTTGTTAAAGAATGAATCACATACTGGTACTCAAAAATAACAACGTAGTTTGGGTAAACCCAGCGTGTAATAGGGGGTTCCCCCACCTCCGGTTCTTTGACTTCAGGTTCACCAAATTTTTCGAGTACTTCCGTCATCGACATGCCGCGCCCGGGTAATGTTACCGAATAAGACTTCGGCGTGGGGGCGGCGGGTACTTGCAGTGTCTCAGCATGGCTGAGAATGGGTGCCATGTTCAAAGCCAGACTCAAAACACTTAAACGGATTATCAACGGCAGTGAAATTAAGCTTTTATGGCTGTGCTGATTGTATTTGCTTGGCATTTTATGCTCCTTTGTCTGCTATCTTTAAAATATGACACGCATATTATGCAAGAACTCGCAGTATTCAGCTAAAGATGCTTTAATTGAAAGAGTTGTTCTTTCAATATGTTACACCGGCAATCTAAATTAATTATTGCCTGTTATGGGATGAAAATCCAGTCTTATATGTATGAAGTCAAACGAAAAGGATCACGATGGTTTATGTTGAATCACAACTGATCACCGAAAAGCTTGCAACCAGTGAAGGGGTGCATCAGTGGTTGGAACAGATTGGCGCAGACTCGAACTCGGCTGATGTTGAGCTGGTTCGAAATGCATTTGTGATGGCAGAAAAGGCGCATCATGGTCAGGTGCGTGCATCCGGCGAACCTTATGTAAACCATGTGGTTGCGGTTGCGGATATTCTAGTTAATTTGCATCTGGACTATGAATCGGTTGCCGCTGCCTTCCTGCATGACGTGGTGGAAGACTCGGATGTTACCCTCGATGACATTCGGCGACAGTTTGGTGATTCCATTGCTGAACTGGTGGATGGTGTGACTAAAATGCACGCGATTGATCTACAGGTGGATCAATACCGTCATCAGCATGATCAGGTACAGGCTGAAAGTTTACGAAAACTGTTGTTGGCAATGGCGAAAGATGTGCGCGTGGTGTTGATTAAACTAGCCGACCGCTTGCACAATATGCGTACGCTTAAATTTTTGTCCCCCAACAAACAGCAACGTATTGCACAGGAAACCATCGACATTTATGCACCGTTGGCAAATCGCCTGGGGATCTGGCAAATCAAATGGGAACTGGAAGACCTGGCGCTGCGCTATCTTGAACCGTTTGACTATAAGCAAATTGCCTCGAGTCTGGATGAACGCCGTGTTGATCGGGAGCGTTATATAGAAAATATTGTAAAAGTAATTAGTAATGAATTAAACAACGTTGGCATTCACGCGCTGGTTACAGGTCGCCCGAAACATATTTACAGTATCTGGCGAAAGATGAAAAAGAAAAGGATCAGCTTTCACAATCTTTATGATGTACGCGCCATTCGCATTATTGTCGATAATGTTCAGCAGTGTTATGCCGCGTTAGGTGTGGTGCATACATTATGGCGACACATCCCTAATGAATTTGACGACTATATTGCCACACCCAAAGAAAATATGTATCAGTCTATTCACACGGCAGTCATTGGGCCACGTGGTAAAAGTGTTGAAATACAAATTCGTTCTGAAGCGATGCATGACCATGCAGAATGGGGAGTGGCAGCTCATTGGCGCTATAAAGAACAGAGTAAAAACAATGCAAATTATGATCAAAAAATCGCCTGGTTACGACAGCTACTGGAATGGAAAGAAGAATCCAGTGATGCGGGTGATTTTATTGACCGCTTCAAGTCTGAAGTTTTTCAGGACAGGGTGTATGTATTAACACCAACCGGTGATGTAATGGATTTGCCGCAGGGATCCACACCGCTGGATTTTGCCTATCACGTGCATACTGAAGTGGGCAATCATTGTCGAGGAGCAAAAGTAAACGGGCGGATGGTGCCATTAACCTATGAATTAAAAAGTGGTGAGCAGGTTGAAATTTTAACAACTAAAAATGGTAAGCCAAGCCGCGACTGGTTAAATCCACAATTAGGTTATTTAAATTCGTCACGCGCGCTGTCAAAGGCACGTCACTGGTTTAAGTTGCAGGACTTTGAAGAAAACAGTGCCAATGGGCATGTTGTTCTTGAAAAAGAATTAAGCCGTTTGGGCGTGCGTAACCTGAATCATAATAGTATTGCCAAACACTTTAATTATGAGAAGACAGATGACTTTTTAGCTGCAATAGGGCGTGGCGATATTAATTCAATACAGTTGGCCAATGCAGTTAATCGTTTAACACATAAAGAACAGCAGGAAAAGAAAATTACCCCGGTTACGCGTATCAGGCAGAAGGAAACCGGTGGTGATATTACTATTCAAGGAGTCGGTAATTTACTGACACATATTGGCCAGTGCTGTAAACCTGTTTTGGGCGATGCCATTATTGGTTTTATAACTCAGGGACGGGGAGTTACCATTCATAAAAAAGACTGCCGTAATATATTAAAAATGGATGATGTTCGGCGAATGCGTTTAATTGCGGTTGAGTGGGCAAACCAAAGCGAAACACATTACATCGTTGAAATTAGTATTTATGCTATTGACAGGGTTAATTTATTACGGGATATTTTTGCGGTTTTTACCAATGAAAAAATCAATGTGGTCGCATCAAATACGCGCTCAGACAAAGATAAAAATACGGCAACAATGCATTTTACTCTGGAAATTAAAGATGTTAACCAGCTAAGCCGGGTTCTAAACAGGTTGCTGCAACTTCAGAATGTAATGGATGTCAAGCGTGTTACCACTTAAGGATATTGTAAACTTTGATATAATAACCGTATTATTAAAAATGCTAACCTGCATTCTGGTGATTAAATATTAGGGGCTGTTGATCTTTCATCTATTGTCTTATTTGGGCTAATTTTAGCCCTGCCTTCGTTATTTTTTACTACCAATGGAATGCATTGGTACGTAAAAAATGCCTTGTCAGGACTAAAATTTTCTTAAAATCAGCCTAAAATCTGAAAGATCAACAGCCCCTGGAGAATATTGCGAATGATAGCTCGGTAACCTGTCTCTTTATATGGAATAATAATGACTTTGTTCAGGCTAGATAATAAGGAAATAATGATTTTAAAATTACTGAAAATAATAGTTTTATTGATTTATGCTTCACCCGGGTTCGTGGTTGCTGAAGATAAAGACAGTTACAATTCTCTGTTATTTGGTATTTCGCCACATTTAACAAAACAGCAACAGGCACAATGGCTCCCTTTAATCAGGCACATTGAAAAACAAACAAACTATCCTTTGCGCTTACAGACTTCACCTACTATCCCGGTATTCGAGAATAGATTGTTTGCTGGTAAGTTTGATCTGGCCTATATCAATCCAAAATTATTTATTGAATCCAATCGCTATGTAGGTTATCAACCAGTCGTAAAAGAAGGCCAGAAAACATTAAAAGCAATTATTGTTGTTGCAAAAGACAGCCCTTATCAAACACTCAAGGACTTAAAAGGGGCACGCTTTACGTCGCCAGAGAATGCTTTTGCAGCCAGTGTGTTATCACGGCTTAATTTATATGCACAAGGTATTAATATTATACATAGCCATGTAAAAACAGCCGCTGAGGGATATGCTCAGGTAGTGGACGGTTCGGCTGATGCGGTGGGAGGTGTGCCGCAAACTTTTGACTTATTGCCAGCAGAAATTAAAAACAGCTTAAAAATATTATGGACATCTGAAGGGGTAGCACCTTATGCTTTTGTGGTTCATCCGCGTGTTAATAGCACTGTCCGGCAAAGAATAGTAGAGGCTATTCTGGATTTCAAGGATACACCTGAAGGTATCGCATTTTTTAACAAGTTAAAGATGAACCCTTTTGTTAGCGCAAAAAATAACGACTGGGATGATATACGGCAACTTACAGGGCAATAAGTTCAGTCTTATACAATTTTTAATACTGTTTCTGTTTGTCCAAGCGACATTACTCAAAATTTCGTAGTAAAGACAGGCATATTTATGGTTTAATGCGCGCATGTATAATCCTTTTGAATTATTTATTGGGCTGCGCTATACGCGAGCTAAAAGACGTAACCACTTTATTTCTTTTATTACCTTTTTTTCTATCGCTGGTATTGCGTTGGGTGTAACTGCACTTATTACCGTTATGTCTGTGATGAACGGTTTTCATAAGGAAGTGAGCACTCGAATCCTTGATATGGTTGCCCACATTACCGTGACAAATTTTGATGGCAAACTATACACGCCGGATGTTGTTATAAAGCAGGCCAAAAAGAATCCACATATCCGAGCTGCCGCTCCTTATATTGATGGTCAGGGGATGTTGATTTATGGCAGCAATGTAACAGGGATTATCATTCGCGGTATCGACCCGCAGCAGGAAAAAGGTGTTTCCAAGGTTGCACGAAAAATGGAAAGCGGAGAACTCGACAATCTGGTTGCCGGTGAATTTGGCATTATATTAGGGCGGGATCTGGCTCGAACGTTAGGTGCAACGGTAGGCGACAAAGTAACCATGGTAACGCCGAGTGTGAATGTGACCCCTGCAGGTGTTTTACCGCGATTAAAACGCTTTAAAGTAGTGGGTATTTTTAAGGTGGATATGTACCCCTATGATTCCACCATGGCTATTATTAACATTAAAGACGCAGCACGTTTATTTAAAAAATACGACAATGTCACCGGTGTACGTTTAAAAATCGATAACGTGCTGGACTCACAGGATGTGGGTGACGAACTGCAAAAAGGGGTGCTTGCCGGTTACTGGGTGCGGGACTGGACCTATTCCCACCGCAACTGGTTTCGTGCCGTCGAAATAGAAAAACGGATGATCTTTATCTTGCTGGTGTTAATTATCGCCGTTGCTGCATTTAACATTATCTCAACCCTGATTATGCTGGTAACCGACAAGCAAAGTGATATTGCTATTTTACGTACCTTTGGAGCCTCCCCCGCAAGCATTATGAAAATATTTCTTGTGCAGGGCAGTGTAATTGGTGTTTTTGGCACCTTATTAGGTGTGGTTGGCGGCGTGTTGTTGTCACTGAATGTGGGCAGCATCGTTGGCTTTGTCGAAAACCTGTTGGGCATGCGTGTGCTTGACCCTTCTGTGTATGTTATTAGTGAGTTCCCGTCTGATTTGCACTGGAATGACGTGGGCGTGATTTCAGCGGTATCGTTAGTGATTTCTCTGCTTGCAACCTTATACCCGGCTTATCGGGCAAGTAAAACCCAACCTGCTGAGGCATTACGTTATGAGTAAGTGGGTTATTGAATGTATTGGATTGAAAAAAACCTTTACCGAAGGCCCTGCACACGTTGATGTTTTAAATGATGTGAACTTTTCTGTGGCGCAAGGTGAGCAGGTTGCTATTCTGGGGGCGTCGGGTTCCGGTAAAAGTACGCTACTGCAATTATTGGGCGGGCTGGATCTACCAACTGCCGGAGACGTTATTCTGGGTGGTGAGCAATTAGTTAAACTGTCAGAAGCTGAACGCGGTTATTTAAGAAACAGGTCAATTGGTTTTATTTATCAGTTCCATCATTTATTACCCGAGTTTACGGCACTTGAAAATGTCGCTATGCCTTTATTAATTGGTGGTGTGAGTGTGTCGCAAGCATCCGATATGGCTACCGATATGCTGGATCGCATGGGCTTAAAACCAAGGCAACTGCATAAGCCAGGTGAATTGTCCGGTGGTGAAAGGCAACGCGTTGCGATTGCACGGGCGCTGGTTACCTCGCCTAAATGTGTTCTGGCCGACGAGCCTACCGGTAACCTGGACTCAAAAACAGCCGAAGCCGTTTATGCACAAATGTTGGAGTTAAATAAAGAACTGACAACCAGTTTTATTATTGTTACCCACGATGAACGGTTAGCAAAAAGAATGGATAAAACGTATCAACTCGATAGTGGTGTTTTAAGCGAATAGCATCCAACGGTTTTTTAATGTGTAGTGATGGCAAAAGGTTTATTGCTGTAAATTTAAACGCTTGTCTTTTCTTTTTTGCCATCGCCGTACAACCTGTAAGCGCCATAGCAGTCGCACAATCAGCATGCCAGCGGTGGCGCTCACTATGCCTGCAACAAAACTGCCTAATAAAAATGGTTGCCAAATTTCGGAGAAAACCGATAGTAGCCATTCGAGTGAGGTTTCAAACACGATATCCTTAGTGGTTCCGCCTAATATAAATTGCCCCAGCTCATAACTAAAGTAGTAGATAGGGGGCATGGTAAACGGGTTGGTTATCCACACCAGTCCAACTGAAACAGGCAAGTTCACATGAAAATAAATCGCAAGCCCGGCAGCTAACACCATCTGGAATGGAACCGGTACAAAGGCCATCGATAAACCAACAAAAAAAGCACCGGAAATGGAACGACGGTTAATATGAAGCAAGTTTGGGTCGTGCAGCAAGGTTCCAAAAAAACGATTTAACGTTTTATGGCTACGAATCTTTTCGTGATCGGGTAAATAACGTTTCAGAAATTTTCTTGGCATACCAGCTTTATTCAGAACCCCTTTGAGAATTTAGAAGCAACGGGTTGTTAATTATACGTGAGTTAGCTTCTGCTGTTGAGTGTTATTTGCTACGCTTAGCCAATAAACTAAAAGGATTTGGTTGTGCGTCTTTGGGCTACCGCATTTTTATCTGGAATATTGGCTGTTCAGCAACTTTCATCGCTGCCGGGCAAACTCTGGCTGTTTGCTATTTCGTTTTTTGCTGTATTTTTGTTCATTGCTGCCTTTAAGGCTGTGCGTAGCTCGAATTATCGAATAAATCAGGCTTTGCTTGTTTTTGCTAGTGGCTTTGCTTTTGGTTTTGCCTGGGCGCTGGGGCATGCACACTGGATGATGGGACAGCGTTTGCAGGTGCAATATGAAGGGGTGGATCTGGTTGTGGAGGGGATGGTGTCTTCCTTGCCTGTCTCGCCAGTGCAGGAAAAAGCGCCATCTTCTTTTAGTCAGCAGCGTGTACGGTTTAATTTCACCCTAAACCGAATTATCCAGCCGGACAATCTATCACTGGCCGACTTCCCGAAACGCATTCGTTTAAGCTGGTATCGGCCACCTGTCAAGCCCGAAGCCGGTAGCTTCTGGCGTTTGACGGTACGTTTAAAAAGACCTTATGGTTTAAGTAACCCCGGTGGTTTCAATTACGAAAGCTGGCTTTACTTGCAGCGCATTCAGGCGCGTGGCTACATTAGAGAGAGTGTGAACAATCAGTTAATTGAAGGTTATTCTTATTCTTCAACTTTATTTCTATCTAAATGGCTGCTTAAGCTCAGGCAGTCGATACTCGATAAAATAACAGTGGATTTAGACGTTGGCGAAAACACCGAATTTATCCGTCACTTAACTCAGGCTCTGGTATTAGGCTATCGTGGTGGCCTGACCGCTTCCCAATGGCAAATATTTCAACGTACCGGCACGATTCATTTAATGGCCATTTCTGGTTTGCATATTGGCCTGGTTGCGGGGCTGGTTTATCTTTTAGTTGGGTTTTTATGGCGGTTGACGGGCCGGGGGTGTTTAATACTACCGGCTCCTCAGGTTGCAGCGGTAGCCGCGTTGTTAGCCGCAGCGGTATATGCCATGCTGGCTGGCTTTACCATTCCAACTCAGCGCGCTTTAGTGATGTTGTCGGTTGCGATGTTGCATATCGTGTTTAAGCGTACACCTTTACCGGCGAGTAAAGTCATCGCTTTGTCGCTGATTTTAGTCTTGTTGCTGGATCCGCTGGCGGTACTGGCTCAGGGGTTCTGGCTATCATTTTTGGCCGTGGGGCTGATTATTTTTTTAATGCAACGGCCGCTAAACGGGCAGGATAGGCTGGATAATAAGTCAGGCATTATGTCAGGGGTTGTTCAAAAAACTTACATCAATGTCGCACAGTTTGGCCGCATACAGTGGGGGCTAACGATAGCAATGTTCCCATTGGTTCTGTATTTTTACCAGTCGTCCTCACTGGTTTCCCCGTTGGCTAACTTTGCGGCTATTCCAGTGATGAGCTTTATTGTTGTCCCATTAATGTTTATTGCAACCGTGTTGTTATTTTTAAATACTGCGCTGGCCAATATGCTTTTCCAACTGGTTGATTTTATATATAGTCTGCTATGGCAATTACTGGAAGTTTTAGCGAGCTGGCAATTTTCAACACTGGATCTTTCGATTGCATCGCCATGGTTATTGTTATCCTGTTTTTTTGCCATACTCTTGTGGCTTACTGTTAAAGGTACGCCGATGCGATGGCTTGCGCTTGTTTTATTTTTACCGGTGTTATTTTATCCCGGTTCGATATTAAAGCGAGGGGAAGCCATCGTCACCGTTCTGGATGTGGGGCAGGGTTTATCAGTGGTTATCCAGACAAAATCACATAGCGTTGTTTTTGATACCGGGCCGCGCTACAGTCCTAATTTTGATACTGGTCGTGCGGTTGTGGTGCCTTATTTACGCCAAATGCGACGTGATGTGATTGATACATTGATTATAAGCCATGGGGACAATGACCACATTGGTGGGCTAAAATCGGTAAATGAAATGTTGCCGATTAAACGTATTTTAAGCAGTGTGCCCACAGACATTAGCCATAAACTGAGCTTAACGGGTGTAACAACGGTGGTATTACCATGTCAGCAAGGCCAGCGATGGCAGTATGATGGTGTTGAGTTCAGCATTTTAAGCCCGCTGGAAATAACCAAGGCTGAAAATGGGCACGACGAGAACAATCAGTCCTGTGTATTAAAAATTAGCACGAATTTTGGAACCGTGTTGCTCACCGGCGATATTGAGCGTGAGACTGAATCATACCTTTACCATGCGATGCCGACACAACTGGCAGCCGACGTGCTGGTTGTGCCGCATCACGGCAGTAATACATCATCGTTGCGTGGCTTTATTAAAGCGGTATCACCCCAATATGCCGTTTTTACGGTTGGCTACAAGAATCGCTATCGTTTACCTGGCAAAAAGGTAATACAGCGTTATCAGCAAAACAGCCAGGCAACGTTATTCCAAACTCACAAAACAGGGGCGCTCACATTTCACTTCAAACAAGGTGTCAGCCTCAGGCCAATGGCTTACCGTTGGCTCAACCCTCGTTATTGGCAAACAAACCCTTTATTACAGAAATAGGCCGCATTGGCTCGCTATTACTTCCTGTTTCCGGGGCGCTTTGGTAGAGTAGGCCACAACATTGGAATGATTCATCCGGTAATCAACTTTTAATGTAAGCTATTGATTTTAATCTGTATTCTGTGTAAAGTTTAAATGCTCCAAATTGTATGAAATTTAAAGGTAACTAATGTGTTCGAAATGATCCAATCGGGTGGCTGGTTAATGGTGCCGCTATTGCTCTGTTCTATTTTTGCCGTTGCGATTATCGGAGAACGGTTCTGGTCGCTTCAGGAAAAACGTATTACCCCAAAGCACCTCGTTGGTCAGGTTTGGCAGTGGTATAAAAGCGATTCGCTTGACGATAGTCACATAGAGGCTTTAAGCAAAAGCTCACCTTTGGGGCAGGTGCTTGCAGCGGGCTTAATCAACCGTCATCATCCGCGTGCAATCATGAAAGAAAGTGTTGAAGAAGCCGGGCGACAGGTCATGGTTAATCTGGAAAAATATTTAACGACACTGGGCACCATTGCCCAAATTACACCGTTACTGGGTTTGCTTGGTACCGTATTGGGAATGATTAAAGTCTTTGCTGCCATTACGGTTCAGGGTGTCGGCAATCCAGGGGTATTAGCCGGAGGCATTTCCGAAGCGCTAATTACAACAGCAACGGGTCTGGTCATTGCTATTCCCAGCCTGTATTTTTATCGACACTTTCGAGGTCAGGTGAACATTCTTGTACTTAAAATGGAAGAAGAGTCATTAAAAATTATTGATGTGATGCATGGTGACCGGGAATCCTGAAGCAATTCAGGTTGATAGTTAAAATGAATTTCAGAATTACAACAGAAGAAGAACCGCAATTAAATTTAACACCATTGATCGACGTGGTGTTTTTGTTGCTGATATTCTTTATGGTATCAACAACTTTTGATAAACAGTCCGAGTTAAGTATTGATTTACCAGCAGCTGATGGCACTCCCGTTAAAGCCAGCAAGATATTCAAGATTGAAATTGCTATTGATGGGCAGGGGCATTATTTTGTTAACCAACGACGGTTGAAAGATGATAATTTGAAAACCTTAAAGCGTGCCATTGAAATAACAAAGGCTGATCATAAAAAAATTCAGGTCGTTATCAGCTCAGATAAAAACACACCTTACCAGGCATTTATTACCGCAATGGATGCAGCAAAACAACTTGGTTTAGAACATGTTAATCTGGCGACCAAACATTCGAAAGACTAAATGAAGAAACCAATAGACAAAAACAACGGCGTTAATACCTATAAACGTTTGCTTTTGTATGTGCGCCCGTTGTGGAAAGTTTTTCTGATCGCATTGTTAGGTATGGTGGCGGTTGCATATACAGAAGTTCGTTTTGCTGAACTTATCGATCCAATGCTGGAAGGTGGTTTTGTAGAAAAAGACAAAGCCGTGATTAAAATGGTTTCGATTACCTTGCTACTTATATTTACCCTGCGCACAATTGGTTCCTTTGTTGCTGAATTTGGGATGGCCTGGGTTTCGCGTGCGGTTGTTTTTAAACTTAGAAGCGAAATGTTTGCCAAGTTTATGGTATTGCCAGCGGGTTATTACGATACGACAACATCAGGGAAATTGCAGTCGAAGATGATTTATGATGTCGAGCAGCTTGCCGACGCGTCGTCCGGTGTTATTCGGATTTTAGTACAGGATTCCATTACCATTATCTGGTTACTCGGTGTTATGTTGTCACTCAGTGTTAATTTAACACTTATTTTATTAGCCACAGTGCCAGTTGTTGTTGTTGTTGTTGGTTATGTTTCCAAAAAGTTCAGGCATTACAGTCGTCGTATTCAGTTATCCATGGGCAGTGTTTCAGATGTATCCGAAGAATCGGTTGAAGCAAACCGTGAAATTAAAATATTTGGCGGTCAGGATTATGAATCAAAAAAATTCAATGATATTAATGCGCATAATAGAAAACAGTATTTAAAGTTTGCAGCAACCAATGCCCTAAGTGCACCTATTATACAGCAAATTGTTGCATCGGCTTTTGCTCTTATCGTCTATGTTGCCGCAACCGACGATGTGGCTAACTCATTAAAAGTTGGCCAATTCGCGTCGTTTTTATTGTCGATGATTTTATTAATGCAACATGCAAAAAGGCTAACAACAGTTAATGCTGCCTTGCAACGTGGGATAGCAGCAGCACAAAGTGTATTCCAGTTCCTGGATCTTGATGTTGAGCAGGACACCGGCACGAAAAAGTTAGAGAATATTAAAGGCGATGTACGATTTGAAAATGTATCTTTTCGTTACGCACCACAAGGTGAAGCCATTCTAAAAAATATAAATCTACAAATTCACGCAGGGCAAAGTGTTGCCTTTGTCGGGCGTTCGGGTGCAGGCAAAACATCACTAGTTAGCTTGTTGCCACGCTTTTATAATGCAACCGAAGGAAATATTTATATTGATGATATCGAAACCAGGGAGTTAAGTCTGTTTGAGCTAAGAAAGAACATTGCCTTAGTGAGCCAGCACGTCACATTATTCAATGACACTATTGCACATAATATTGCCTATGGTGGGCTTGAAACAGCAACAGAAGAACGTATTATTGCGGCTGCAAAGGCTGCCCATGCTTATGAGTTTATTGAAAAATTACCGGATAAATTAAATACTATCGTTGGTGATAACGGGCTGTTGTTGTCAGGTGGCCAACGCCAGCGACTGGCCATTGCACGTGCTTTTCTGAAAGATGCACCTATACTTATATTAGACGAAGCAACCTCGGCGTTGGATACTGAATCGGAGCGTTACATTCAGGATGCAATGGCCGAGTTATTAAAAAACAGAACAACCTTTATTATTGCCCATCGGCTGTCTACCATTGAAAATGTTGATGTTATTGTTGTAATGGATAAAGGCGAAATACTTGAAGTAGGTAGTCATAACGAGCTAATAAAACAAAATGGAGTTTATACTGAATTGCATAAACTTCAATTCTCCAAACAAGAAAAACAATAAACCTTGTGAAAAACTCAAAACTCCACATACTTCTTAATGAATCCTGGTATACGCAGAACTTTCTGACACAATTCTTAAAACCGTTATCATGGTTGTTTTGTGGCATTGTCGCTGTGCGTCGAACACTTTACTCACTAAAAATATTAAAATCGACGAAGCTGGATGTGCCTGTTATTGTAGTGGGTAATATTTCAGTGGGGGGAACAGGAAAAACACCGCTGGTTATCTGGATAGCTCAATTTCTGAAAGAAAGTGGTTTCACACCAGGTATAGTAAGTCGTGGCTATCTGGGTAAAGCAAAGTCGTGGCCGCAACAAGTCAGGCCTGATAGTGATCCTGTTATTGTAGGTGATGAGGCCATCTTAATTTCCAGACAGGCAGCTTGTCCAATGGCTGTTGGGCCTGATCGTGTTGCGGCCGGGCGTGCCCTGCTAAAATATTCAGATTGCGATATTATTGTTTCAGATGATGGCTTACAACATTATGCACTACAGCGAACACTTGAAGTGATAGTTGTTGATGGCGTCAGGCGTTTTGGAAATGGTTATTGTTTACCGGCCGGGCCATTGCGCGAAATGACAAGTCGGCTGGATAAAGCTGATTTTATTGTAACCAATGGTATTGCTTCGCAAGGTGAATTTGCGATGCGCTATTCGGGCAAGATTTTAGTTAATTTACTGGATGCAAATTCTAAATTAATGTTATCAGAATTTAAAAACGTTCAGGTACATGCTATTTCTGCTATTGGAAACCCAAAACGGTTTTTTGATTATCTTCGCAGTCAGGGGCTAAATATCATTGAGCATACGTTTCCGGATCATTATATGTATTCACAACAAGATATTGAGTTTGCTGATGATCTGGCCGTCATTATGACAGAAAAAGATGCAGTAAAATGTCAGCGTTATCCACTAAAAAATTACTGGTACTTGCCGATTAATGTGGAAATGAAAAAAGAATTTGGTCTGAGGTTGCTGGATAAAATAGGAGAACGAGATGGATAAAAAATTACTGGATATACTGGTTTGTCCATTATGCAAAGGTAAACTTGAATATAACGAGAGTGATTCGGAGCTGATATGTAATTTTGATAAACTGGCTTACCCTATACGTGATGATATTCCGGTTATGCTTGAAGAAGAAGCGCGCAGTTTGTCTGTTGTTGATTAATTTTAGTCATTAAATAAACTGTTTATTTCGACAGGAAATTCAAAAATAAAAGTGGCGCCACCTGCTGGATTATTTTCAGCCCAGATGTTGCCATGGTGTTTGCGTATTATTTCGCTGCATATAGCCAGCCCCAGACCTGTTCCACCAGCACCGGTATTTGTTTTACTGCTTTGCGCAAACTTATCAAAGACAAGTGCTAACTCATTTTCCGGTATGCCAATGCCTTCATCGATAACCTGAACTTTTACTGACTTGCAGTGCTTTTTGTCGCTTGTTCTTTTGCCAATAATCATTTCTGATGAGTCAACCTGAATAGTAATTGTTTTATCCGAGGGTGTAAATTTTAACGCATTGCCAATAAGATTGCGTATAACCTGACCGATTTTTTCAGAGTCACACTCAACCAGTTGCTTTGTTGAGCCTGAAATATATTTAATATGTAAGCCTTTATCGTATACTAATGTTTCAAATTCTTTCATAACTGATTTTACAATTAAGTTAATATCAGTCTTAGTAAATTTAAGATCTTCTTTTCCTGTTTCCAGTTTAGCTAAATCAAGTAAGGCATTAAGCAGAGAAAGCAGGCGTGTGCCACTTTGGCTGATGTTTTCAAAGTAATCTTTCAGTTTTTCGCGATCGACTTTGTTATATTTGAGAAAGCCAAATTTTGCAAAACTTAAAATGGCATGCATGGGAGTACGTAGTTCATGTGACATATTGGCAAGAAAGTCAGACTTAGAACGGTTTGCTGCTTCCGCTGCTTCTTTTGCTCGCACCAGATCTTTTGTTTTTTCATGCACTATTTCTTCGAGATTATCTTTATGACGTTTGAGTTCATCTTTCTGTTTTTCAAGTTCAATATTTACGTCTTCAAGGCTTATTGTTCGGTCATATACTTTTTGTTCAAGTGATGCATTGAGTTCTGTTATTTGTGTTAAAGCCTTTTCTTTTTGTTTAACATTGTGTTCAAGATTGTCTATCATTGTGTTAAATGAGGCTGCCAGGACACCAATTTCATCATGGCTGCCGATGTGCGCTTTATGTGAAAAATCGCCTTTTGCAACTTCTTCTGCACAGTCTTTGAGCTCCTGTATTCGTTTCAAGGTGCTGTATTTAAAAATATAAAAAATCATAACACTTAAAAAAAGAACCATAATAATCTCGGCGGTAATTTCTCGGTAAAGAGTTGACTTTATAATTTCTTGATAATTATGTTTTGAAATTCCAATAAGAACAGAACCTAAATGGTTGCCTTCATATTCAATGGGGGTGCTAAGTGTAATAATGTCTGTGTTACTTTCAATCTTGTTAATTAGTGCAGCTATTTTTATATCCGGGGTAGATGCAACAATTTTATTTATTGCTGGCTTAGATGAATCGAAGTAGGAGGTTAAAAATTCATTTTTCTGGTTTTTTATAGCGCAATAAACCACTTCATCCTGTGCACTAATGTCTCTTACATAATCATTTAAATGGTTAAAGTCAAATGCAAAGATCGCCTCTGGTGCCATTAATGCAACAACTTTGCTGAGTAGTTTTCCCTTGTTGACTAAATTTGTTGAATACTCTTTGGTTTCAATCTGGATTTTTATATAGGTATTAAGGCTAAGTGTTATTATAAACACCAGGACAATCAGCAGTACGAATTTCAACCCTAAGCTAAGTGATATTTTTTGTTGTTTAATCACGCTATATAGATTTTCCCTGCTGTGTGCATAGGTGTATCGGCAAACAGTTAAAATTCTTTAATTTGAAAATATGCAGTAAAAACAAAAACATATGTAGTGTTAGTTTTCTGTAATTCAAATTAAGGTTTTTGGCTCAGTGGTCGATAACTAAGTTAAGTTCTTTTTCGCTTTACCTCCAATAAGGATGTTTCGATGTCAAAATTTAAAATTTTATCAGTTGATGACGAACCTACAAATCAACTGGTGATTGATGAGATATTAGAAGATGATTATGAAGTTAAGCTCGTTTACACGGGAGAAGAATGCCTGGAAACGGTAAAGACTTTCGCCCCTGATTTAATCCTGCTCGATATCAATATGCCCGGTATTGATGGTTATGATACGTGTATTAAGTTAAAGGAAGATAGCGAAACCCGTAGCATTCCTGTGATCTTCTTGTCGGCACTGACCTCAACCGAAGAAAAACTGAAAGGCTATGAAGTTGGGGCAGATGACTACATACCAAAGCCTTTTGACCATGAAGATTTGCTGCATAAAATTAAAAAGCTGCTAAGCCAACGTACCCACACACCCGTGGTTGCATCCGTGCAGGCTAAAGATACCGAAGACAGAGAAAATGAAGAATTACTGAAAGAACTGCAAAGCTCTCGAACAGTTGCAATGGAAGCAATGCGCTATACCAGTGATTTGGGCGCAGTGGTTAAATTTTATGAAGAAAGTGCACGTTGCAAAACTTTTGATGAGCTGATACAGGCTGTTTTTGTTACAACGAATGGCCTGTCTTTAAATTGCAGCATACAAATTAGAGACGGCAGTGAAGTGTTTAACAAATCATCCTGTGGTGACATTTCTCCAATGGAAGTTAGTGTGCTTGATGTCTCAAAAGACAAAGGGCGTTTTTTCGATTTTAATGCACGGACTATTATGAACTATGAACACAGTTCAATTTTGATAAAAAACATGCCCATTGACGATGATAAAAGATACGGTGTAATGAAAGACATACTAGGAGCATTAGGCAATGGCACCGAAGAACGTGTACGCACTATTATTTTAGAACGTACCATGGCGAGGAACAGGGAAGAAGTGATTGAGTTAATTAAAGAAACATTTAAAAGCATTAATTACCAGCATGTGCTTCGTTCCAGAGAGGCAGGCGAAATTATGGAGTCAATGATTAAAGATGTGCATCAGACTATTGAGTCGATGGATTTGCTAGCTTACCAGGAAGAGCAGTTAGAAGCCATTATTGAAAGTTTTAGGCAACGTAATGAAATGCATGCAAATGCAGGGTTTGATTTAACCGAGGCATCGGAAGCGGCACTTAAATCATTAAACAGTATTTTTGAAGTGCTAGGTTAAGCAGTTTGAATTATGCAAAGCGAATTTAAAAAGTCACTTCACCAATATATACAGGCTTTGCCGTTAAAGTACCAGCATATTTATGTGCACCCTTGCGTTATTAACAAACAAGCCTGTATTGTTTATCCATCGGGGCTTGAGAAGCAGTCACCGGCGCTTTATCAGCAGCTTAAACATTATTTTACTGAAAAAGGCTTTGCATTAAAAGAAGAACAGCGTACAGAAAACGTTAAAAAGTTTCACTCTCATGACAGACGACGTTGGATGCCAATGTTACTGTTTACTGCCAGTATGCTATTTGAAAATAATGTGGCTGCTAACACGGTGCTTAATGAGAATAAGCAATCAGCAGGTGCCACACAACATCAAGTGGAGCTTCGGCTTATTCCTGACTCTCAAATTATCAATGAGCGCCAACAATTGATTTTTGATAAAAACATCAAGCCAAAAACGCAGTCATTAAAATCACATACCGCAAGCAAACTATATGCAATTCTAAATGCGCACTATATATGGAAAGAAGGTGATCCTGGTTACATTCAGTCAGATTTAAAAGAGATGGCAGCCTATTATAGCCAGTTTCCAGAAGTGGTTAATTTAATTGTCAGCTTAAAGAACAAAAACTGGGTGTTAAGTTATGACGAGAACACCTGGTCAACGGTTGCCAGCGGCAGCGTATTGCATGTGGACAAGGCAACTATCCATTTTAATACTCGATCGGCTGCAAAGCTTAAATTACATAATAGTTGTAAGGAAAATCCAGTTTGTATCGCATCGCCAGCAGACGCTTTATTGCATGAACTATTACACACACATAGCATGTTGGTAAAAACGGATGAATTTATACAACACGGTGGAATGAATGTGCAGCGTTATCCTTATCAACATGAGTACGCTATTATAAAGTCAGAACGCGAGCTGTACGCGAGCATGAGTAAAAGCGATGCAATCAAACGGCCTCAACGTAACGAACATGCAGGTCGAAAAATCATTGCGAGCTGTGTAACTTGTATTAAATAAATACAGTCATTTAGGGAAGCCATACGAAGCTTATTTTTCTATAAAATACATTAAGTTACAAGGAATATAAGAATGGTTGCATAAAGATTAGGTTCACGCTATGCTAGCTGAATGTTGCGTATAGTAAACCTGATTTTAGTCTTAACCATATTAACTGCTCAGACTGCCTGGGCAATTAAAAGTAGTACTGTCACTGATGGTGCAGGTTCTGATATCGCGCTGCAACAAATCAATACACAAACCGAAGATCACCATGATGGAGCGGCAGAATCATGCTGCCATTTTTGCCATGCAAGTGGGCATTTAGTTGGTATTTTTTCAAATGTTAGTCTTGATATTCCAACGGCCAGTGACCGGCATACAAGAAAATTAATCGATTTTGCATCTTCAATTAACTACCAACCTCCTACACCACCCCCCACAGCCTAAAACCTGAATTTTCAAACTTGTCAGCCTGAATCCGGTTATGGATTTGTGATGGCGCAACAGTATTATTTTATTCAAAGGTTTTATGACTTATGCTTTTTACTTATCAGCGATTTATTCGCAATGTTTTCATTATTGTCGGTGCTGTTAGTGCATACCTGCCGTACAGTTATGCACAATCAATCGATACAAAAAAATTCCAGTCGGCATCGTCTGAACTACGGCAATTTATTCAACCGATATTCTCAGCGCATCCTCAACTGATAGCGGCAGAGGCAGAACTGGAAGCGGTGAAATCACAATATTCTGCTGCGACACAGGCCATTTATAATCCGGAACTGGAACTTGATACAGAAAAAATTGCTGTTCGTACATCAACGATTGGACTTAGCCAAACCATCGACTGGGGCGACCAGCAGGGTGCAAACACACAAATTGCCAGACAGCAACTTATTGTGGCAGAAGCCGATTTTCAGCAACGGCGACAGCAATTGATTCGTGAATTATTGATGGCACTGATTGACTACCAGGACAAAACACGTCTTGCCGAACTCTCAGAGCAACGACTTAAGATAATGCAGGACTTTTATGCGTTAGCAAAAAGAAAACATGCCGCGGGTGATTTGAATCAGGTTGAACTGGATTTAGCACAACTGGCCTACAGTGAGTCTGTTTTAAACAATGCCAATATCATGGCAGAACAGGTTAATGCCGAGCAGACTTATTATGCACTTTATGGACAGCAGTCGGTTACAACAAAGGATTCTTTTCCTGACTTGTCTTATACTTTTCCTAGGGTAAGTTTGCCAGCCGATATGAATTCTTTCCTGTTAACGTTACCACAGATGCGGGCATTGCGTGCAAATGTTGAAGCACGTAAAAATACAATCAGTTTGCGGGAAGGACAGAGCAGTGCTGATCCAACCATTGCTTTAAGAGGTGGCAAAGAAGATAAAGAATCACTTGTGGGTTTAACGATCAGTATTCCATTAAATATACGTAATAATTTTCGTGCCGAAATCGAGGTAGCAAAAAAAGAATACTTGCAAGCTGAAAAACTTGCGCAACAGACTTACCGTAATTTACAGGGCAGTATTCGTTCTCAAACCAGACATTACCAGTTAACACAGCATGCATGGCAATTGTGGCAGTCAACCGGTCAGGTGAGCATGAACAGGCAACTTAAGTTGCTAAAGCGTTTATGGCGTACAGGTGATTTAAGCACAACGGACTATCTTGTGCAGGTTAAACAAAATCTTGACACGCAATCGGCTGGTATTGAATTACATTCTACGCTTTGGGCTAGCTGGCTGGCATGGCTGGATGTAACCGCACAGATTGAATCCTGGGTACAGCTAAAAACTCAATCAGGCTCATAAATTTACAGGAAAGACATAAGGAATGACTCAAATGTTACGTAAACTATTAATTTTAACACTGCTTTTAAGTTTGTCGGCTTGTAGTAAAGACGAATCAGCAACGGATAAGCATAATGAAAAAAATGACCATGTAGAACATGCTGAACATAAAGATACTGAACATCATGGTAGTGAAAAACAGGCCACACATACTGACCATGATGAGCATAAAGATGATGAACATCATAGTAGCGAAGCGCAAGGTTCACATGATGACCATGCCGAGCATAAAGACGATGAGCACCATGGTAGTGAAAAACAGACTTCGCATAGCGACCA
Organism: Chromatiales bacterium; assembly: GCA_027076325.1. Classification (GTDB taxonomy): domain Bacteria; phylum Pseudomonadota; class Gammaproteobacteria; order UBA6429; family Thiohalophilaceae; genus SZUA-37. The sequence continues at coordinate 129,707 of JALTJZ010000051.1, forward strand.
TGCCGAGCATAAAGACACTGAACACCATAGCGAGAAAGCCGAAGCGGGTGATGATGATGGACATGGTCATGGCGGGCATGAAGAAGCACCGGGTTCTGTGGATATTACAGCCCAGCAAATGCAAACAGCCGGCATTGTTGTTGAACCTCTAAAATTATCTGATGTAAAAGTATCGATTCGCGCACCAGGTGAAGTCAGACTCAATGCCTATAACACCATCAAGGTTTCCCCACGAATTAATGCTCAGGTGATTGCCCGACACGCAGTTTTAGGAGATGAAGTCGTAAAAGGACAGGATTTAGTAACATTATCAAGTGTTGAAATGGCCGAGGCGCAAGGCCAATTACTGCTTGCAGATAAAGAATGGAGCCGAGTGAAAAAACTTGGCCGCAAAGTAGTGTCTGCGCGTCGGTATATTACGGCAAAAGTTGAATACGAAAAGAGTTATGCGAATGCCAAAGCATTTGGTATGAATGAATATGAAATTAAAGACTTGCTCTCACAAAAACACAGTGCAGATGGCTCATTTAAACTTGTTGCTCAACAAGCAGGGCGAGTTATTCATGACAAATTTATTGTCGGTGAGCGTATTGAAGCGGGTTATGAATTGATGGTTATTTCGGATGAGTCAACTATGTGGGTAGAAGCCCGTGTTACACCTCAAGTGACTAATTCAGTTGATATTGGTAATTATGCTGAGGTTTTACTGGGCGATGAAAAATTTCCAGCCAGGGTAATACAACTGCACCATTCATTGGATGAAACAACCCGTACATCAGCAGTGCGTCTTGCAGTTGCGAATGATAATGATCATTTGCATGCTGGTATGTTTGTAACAGCATTTATTGAAACGCAAAATACAAGTAAGGCAATTCAGGTTCCAGAAGAATCTGTGTTACGCAGCAGTGATGGCGACTGGCAAATTATGGTTGAGCAGGATGAAGCTGGAGAATTTAAAGCGGTTGAAGTTGAACTAAAAAAAGTCAGTAATGGTATGGCAATTATTGAGAGTAAGGGGAAAAATAAAATTGGCCCCGGTACTCGCGTTGTTACCCATGGTGCGTTCTTCGTTCAGTCTGAACTGGCGAAAGGCGGCTTTGAAATCCATAATCATTAGAGGCTATTACTTATGTTAGATTCAATTATAAATTGGTCTGTCAGAAACCGCTTGCTGGTTGTTATAGCTTTACTAGCAATGACGGTAGCTGCATTCCTTGTTTTACCAAAACTTAATCTGGACGCTTTCCCGGATGTTACCAATGTTCAGGTGCAAATTAATACTGAGGCTCGCGGTCTGGCGGCAAAAGAAGTTGAACAACTGATAACGTTTCCTATTGAAGCAGTTATGTATGCGCTGCCTGATGTTGAAGAAGTGCGATCAATATCTAAAACCGGCTTATCCGTTATTACGGTTGTTTTTAAGGAAGGAACCGATATTTACTTTGCCCGGCAATTAGTATTTGAACGTTTGCAATCGGCACGTGAACAAATACCGGATGGCATCGGTACACCTGGTATTGGTCCTAACAGTTCGGGGTTGGGACAAGTATACCAGTATATATTACGTGCAGATGATCCCGTCAAATACAACGCAACAACTTTACGAAGCTATAACGACTGGATTGTTAAACTATTGCTTATGCCAGTGGGTGGTGTAACCGAAGTTTTATCATTTGGTGGCGAAGTTCGTCAATACAAGGTTGCACTTAATCCACAACGTTTACTGGCTTATGGTTTATCCGGTGACGATGTTGCCAAAGCGATAGAAGAAAACAATCGTAATGCGGGTGGCTGGTATATGGATCGTGGTCAGGAGCAATTAATTGTACGCGGTGTTGGTTGGGTACGCAGTGGTGAAGATGGGCTACGAGATATTGGCAATATTCCGTTAAAAGATACTGATGGTATTGTTGTAAGTGTTAGAGATGTTGCGAAGGTAAGTTTTGGAGCAGAAATACGTCAAGGTGCAGTTTCAATTACTCGCCGCGATGCCAATGGTAAACCTGAAGCATTAGGTGAAGTAGTTGCCGGCGTTATACTTAAACGCCTGGGTGCGAATACCAAAGCAACGATTGATGGTATTGAATCCCGAATGATAGCAATTCAGGCGGCATTGCCTGACGGTGTTACGCTTGAGCCTTTTTATGACCAGTCCAGTCTTGTTTCGCAGGCTGTTGATACGGTAATGACTGCATTGTTGCAGGCATTTGTTCTTATTATCATTATATTATTATTGTTTTTAATGAACTTGCGTGCAACTTTACTGGTACTGTTGTCGATACCAATATCAATTGGTTTGGCGTTAATGGCAATGGCTTACTGGGGTGTTTCCGCTAACTTAATGTCGCTGGGTGGTTTGGCGATTGCTATTGGTATGTTAGTTGATGGTTCTGTGGTAATGATGGAACATATCTTCAGCCACTTGAGTCATCCTGATGCTGAACATGAAGCACATATCAAAAAAGATGTTGCACTAAATGATGACGACCCTTTTGACGCAGGGCATGATTCGCACGGGTTTGCCATGCGTATTCAACAGGCTGCCAGAGAAGTTGCACGGCCGGTATTTTTTGCTGTGTTAATAGTCACCATTGTTTTTGCACCGCTGTTTGCTCTGGAAGGTGTTGAAGGAAAAATGTTCCAACCCATGGCAATATCTATTTTACTCGCTATGCTGGGTTCATTGGTTGTTGCACTTATGGTTATTCCGGCACTGGCAACGTATTTATTTAGAAAAGGGGTTGTTGAAAAACAAAGCCCGGTTTTACGGCCAATTGATAAACAGTACCGTCTGCGGTTAAAGCAAGCACTAGAAAATAAACGGATTGTTGTTACTAGTGCAATTACCTTGTTTATTGGGTCTCTGATTCTGGTGCCTTTTCTGGGAACAGAATTTGTTCCCGAGCTGGAGGAGGGTACTTTAAATATTCGAATTACATTAGCACCATCCTCGAGTCTGGATACTTCGTTAAGTGTTGCCGGAAAAATGGAAGCGGCTTTGATAAGTTTCCCTGAAGTTATTTATGCAACCAGTCGTGTTGGACGAGCCGAAATTGGTGGTGACCCGGAACCTGTTTCGAATATAGAAATATTTGTGGGCTTAAAACCGGTGAGTGAATGGACGAGTGCTTCTAACCGGCAAGAGCTACAAAAGCTGATGGAAGCTAAAATGTCGGTGCATCCGGGGTTATTATTCTCATTCTCTCAGCCGATAGCGACACGTGTCGACGAATTACTTTCTGGCGTTCGTGCACAACTGGCCATTAAATTATTTGGGCCCGACCTTGATGTGCTGGCAACAAAAGGCAGCGAGATTGAAGCGCTGGTGAAAAAAGTTGAAGGTACGCGTGGTGTTGCAATGGAGCAGATCGGTGGAGAAGCACAACTGGCCGTACGCCCTGACCGCGATATTCTTGCCCGTTATGGTATACCGGTGTCACAAGTGATGGATCTGGTTGCCGATTCTGTTGGTGGCCAAACGGCGGGGCAGGTTATAAAAGGTAACGAGCGTTATGATATTTATGTTCGCCTTGCAAAAGAGTACCGCAATAATATTGAAGTTATTCGCAACCTGATATTACAGGCACCAGGCGGTGCATGGGTGAAGCTGGGTGATGTTGCACAGGTTGAGATTGAAACGGGGCCACCTCAAATTCGTCGTGATGACGTGCAACGCCGCGTGGTTATTCAAAGCAATGTAGAAGGACGTGACATGGGTGGCCTGGTGGCCGAACTTGAAGAACGCATTAATGCCGAAATTGATATGCCGCCGGGCTATACGGTTGTCTTTGGTGGGCAATTTAAAAACCAGCAACGTGCACAGGCACGTTTGATGATTGTGGTGCCTATTTCGTTAGGGTTAATATTCTTGTTGCTCTACTTTGCATTTAATTCAGTCGGTCAGGCATTGCTTATTTTATTAAATGTACCGTTGGCACTTATCGGTGGCATTGCAGGCCTGTATATTTCAGGGTTGTACTTATCCGTCCCCGGTTCGATTGGTTTTATTACCTTGCTTGGCGTAGCAGTACTAAATGGTGTGGTTATGGTTAGCTCGATTAACCAACGCGTTGAAGGTGGCTTGTCAATACGTGAAAGTGTGTTTGAAGGTGCCTTATCTCGTTTGCGGCCGGTATTAATGACCGCGATTACTTCCGCACTCGGTCTTATACCTTTATTGTTGTCGAGTGGCATTGGTTCAGAAATACAAAAACCATTAGCAACGGTGGTTGTCGGTGGTCTTGTGAGTGCAACATTACTTACCTTGTTTGTTGTGCCTGTTTTGTATGAAAAGTTTTCATATAGAAAATATTCAAATGAATAAGTTTTTAAAATGGAAAACAGGCTGTGTCAACAGGGCAACATAACCACAGTATAGACAATATTGGCGATCGGCGGCTTGGCATCGCGATCGTCATAAATCTACTTCTGACCCTGGCTCAGATTGTGGGTGGTGTTATCTCAGGTAGTTTGTCACTTATTGCAGACGCGCTGCATAACTTTAGTGATGCCGCGTCATTATTAATAGCGTGGGGGGCGAGGAAAATAGGTCGCCAACCGGCAGATCACTTTAAAACGTTTGGTTATAAACGTGCAGAAGTGATTGCAACCTTGATTAATCTAGTTACGTTAGTCCTGGTTGGGCTTTACCTTGTTTATGAAGCGCTATGGCGTATTGTTGAGCCACAAATAATTGAAGGCTGGATAGTTGTTATTATTGCATCAATTGCACTTGTTATTGATGTTGCAACGGCGGTGTTAACGTTTTCAATGTCTAAAAATAGCATGAATATTCGTGCTGCATTCTTGCATAATGTTTCTGATGCGCTTGCTTCTGTTGGTGTTATTATTGCCGGAACACTTATTTTATTATATGAATGGTACTGGAGTGACACACTGCTAACATTAATGATTGCCGCTTACGTGCTCTATCAAGCATCTACAATGTTACCGAAAACAGTTCATATTCTAATGCAGGGAACACCGGATAATATTATTATTAATGATGTGATTACAGCAATGGAAGCTGTTTCGGATGTTAAGCGCATTCACCATGTGCATATATGGCAACTTGATGAATATAATAATGCACTAGAAGCGCATGTTGAGACGAATGATTATAAACAGATAGAAAAAATAAAAACAGAATTAAAAGAAATATTACAGCAACGGTTTTCTATTGGGCATTCAACGCTGGAATTCGAAATACACAATAGTGCAAAAAATAATATTTCGCCTACCACATAAAACAAATAGACACTATTTTAATGAACGAACAAGATAAATCATGCGGCTGCGGTGTTTCTGAAAACATTAATCAACACGAGCGTCGAATTTTAGTTACTGTGCTTATTTTAAATGGCGGGATGTTCTTTGCTGAATTTGGCGCAGGGTTGCTAAGCCACTCAACGGCCTTACTTGCAGATTCTCTTGACATGCTAGCCGATGCACTTGTTTATGCCATTGGTTTGTATGCATTAGGTCGTCCTCCATACTGGCGAAACCGTGCAGCATTAGTCAATGGCATTTTGCAACTAACATTAGGCCTGGGGATTTTGGTTGAAGTTATCTTTAAATTATCCCGCGATGTCATACCCCAATTCGAAGTAATGGGTGTTTTTGCCATCATTGCGCTGATTGTTAATACCATTAGCTTTGTTCTGTTAACACGCTTCCGTGATGGCGATATAAACCTGCGCGCAACCTGGATTTGCTCAAGAAATGACATGATTGCAAACGTTGGTGTGCTTATTGCCGCAGGGCTGGTAGCCTACACGCAAACCGGCTGGCCTGATATTATTATTGGTTTAATTATTGCCGGTATTGTAGTGCGTTCCGCAACAAACATTATCAGTGAAGCAAAAAACAATTTATCACACTGAGTTGATGTGTGTTTTTGCCGATGAGGCGGGTGGGTAATATCGAGTTTTGATGAAATATTAAACACTATAATTATGTAAGTATACGATTTATAATAATTTTTACTTGAATTGGCCAGGCTGGTATTTGACAGAATGGTGTTTAACGTTCAGAATAATTGTCTTGTTATATGTGCCAGGGACATAGTATGTGGGAAGGTGTTCTGGCTTATGCAGCTTCAGGGCTATTCTTTTGTGGTACCACATAATTTGACTTAACATACTTAGTCCTGTGGAATAATAAAAATGAAAATTCATCCAACTGTCTCAATCTATCTTGACCTGGTTCGTTTTGTCGCGGCTGTGTTTGTCGTCTTTACACATTTACGACACGAGAAATTTAGTGGCAACCTGTTAAATTATGGAAGTACGGGCAACGAGGCTGTTATGGTCTTTTTTGTGCTCTCGGGCTTTGTGGTTGCGTATGCAGTTGATACAAAAGACAACACTTTACGTGATTTTTTGCTTAGCAGACTCGCTAGACTTTATTCGGTTGCACTGCCGGCACTTTTTCTCACCGTTTTAATCGATCAGACGGGTCGGCTTATCGACGCAAGTGTTTATGACTACGAATATTACCGTGCTGATTGGCCAGTTATCCGGTTTGTAGCCAATCTTTTCTTCTCTACCGAATTCTGGTTTGTCTCTATTCGTCCTTTTTCGAATGGGCCTTTTTGGTCGCTTGGTTACGAATTCTGGTATTACATGATATTTGGAGTTGCTGTTTTTTTAAAAGGACGAACCCGAATTATACTTATTACTATTATGTGTCTTATTCTGGGGCCAAAAATTTTACTTTTGCTGCCGGTTTGGCTGCTTGGTGTAGGAATGTATCATCTTACTCGAGAACGGCAGGTTCCAAAAGCGCTTGGCTGGTTTCTCTTTATCATGTCTTTTGTGGCAATACTCGCATATTTTGAACTGGGCGTAAAAGCAACACTGGACAAATTAACCGAAGCTATCATAGGAAAGACACTCTTCGATCACCTTCTTTGGTCCAAGTTTTTTGCCAGTAGTTATTTAATTGCATTTGCTTTTGCAGCAAATTTAATCGGTTTTTATGCAATTGCAGATAGCTTTACCCGTTTTTTTAATCGTTTAGAAAAACCAATACGTTATTTAGCAAGTTTTACTTTTACAACGTACTTAATGCATTTCCCGCTTATGCTTTTGTTAGTTGCTCTTATACCCAGTGCTCGAGAAAGTTATCTCAGTCTTACTTTCCTTTTTATCCTGATGACCATTGCTATTTATATAACGGGCATCTTTACTGAGCACAAAAAGCATGTTGCTCGAAACTTACTCACGAAACTTTTTGATCGCTACAATATATTGTCAGGAGATAAAGCGATAAACTCCACTGACCTTGCTACTGCATCGTCTTTGGGCAGTAAAGGTAATAATTCCTAGGGGTTGTTAAACTTTCAGATGTTAGGCTATGTTGAGAAAATTTTAAGCATAACAAGGCCTTTTTAGGTATCAATGTACGCCATTGGCAGTAAAAATAACGCAGGCAGGGCTCAAATTAGCCAAAATCCGGCAATAGGTGAAGGCCAACAGCCGTTGGTGTAACGATGGAATTTAAATAATGCGTAGTGTAAAGGAGTTGTATTACCGGCTTAAGAGCAACGAAAGAATCGTGTTTTTAGGAACAATGTGGGCCTCTCTTATTCGTGCATTAGGGATGGGTATTACCTATATCAGCCTGATTCTTCTTGCGCGTTGGATGGGAGCCGAACAGTTTGGCATATACGCTTATGTTTTTGCACTTATATCGACATTGGCAATTGTCCCCTTGTTCGGGCTTTCTTATTCCTGTATCCCGCTAATAGCAGAGTATGAAGTTGAAAAGAAATTTGCAGAGCTCCGTGGTCTTTTACTTTTTGGTACAGGCTTTGTTGTGGCTGCAAGCGCGCTTATCTCGTTTGTAGTGGCAATGCTCATTATGACGGATAAGATAGGGCTTGGTGAATATCGGAATGCAATTTTAATTGGCTGTATTGCACTACCGGCTTTTTCCCTGCTTTCATATCTTGGTGAGGTTTCTCGTGGGCTTGGAAGAGCTATTGCAGCTTTTGCACCCTTGCAAGTGCTGGTGCCGCTTGTATTTTTGTTGTTGGCATTTATTAGTTTTTACCTATTTAATAATCTGGATTCGGTACGTGCCATCTGGTTGTGGTTTTTTGCAATGGTGGCACTAATTATCCCACAGGTATTTTATCTTTCGAAAATTGTTGTTAAACGTTTTCCTGAATCATCACGAAACTATAATATCCGACACTGGTTGCGAGTATCTACCCAGTTTTTTTTAATCTCAATAGCTGTTGTCCTGCTATTTCAAATGGACGTGCTTATACTCGGTATATTTTCCGAGCCAGAAATAGTCGGTTACTACAGTGCGGCGGCACGCACAGCTTTGCTGGTTACAATTATACTGCAAGCGATTAATGCTTTGGGTGCTCGTCAATATGCAACACTTTATAAAATGAACAAGATTGATGAGTTACAGCAGCTTTTGCATTCGTTGAGTCGCTGGCTTGTTTGGGCTACAGCTGGTGTGACCATTTTTCTGCTACTAGGTGGGTATTATCTACTCACTTTTTTTGGTAATAACTTTACTCAGGCATATCCTGCACTTGTAATATTAACATTAGCCTATGCTGCAACAGTTATACTTGGGCCAGTTACGGTGTTGTTGAACGTAACTGGAAATCAGAAAGTGACTGCAAAAGTACTAACAACGGCTGTTGTTATTGGGATAGCACTAAATAGTATTCTGATACCTGTATATGGTATGGTAGGCGCTGCTGTTGCGGCAGGTATCATGCATATTTTTTGGGCGCTGTCCTTGCATCGGCATGTTAGAAAAATACTGGAGGTTGAAACTTGCCTGTTTTTTATGAAAGCCTCCAGTCCACACAAAGGTGAAATATAAAATATTGACTGATAGTATTTCATGGGGCTGAAATTTTTAATAAACTTTAAAGAGAAGTGCAGTGTTAACAATAAAACGAACCCGATTTTTTTTCTTCCACTTGATTGAGAAAATTCGAAGAGTAATACACTTTCGCTTAGCGAGGTTTTCTCGAAGTTCATCGAGTAAAGAAGATAATAAAAATTTAAAAGAATATTACAAACTATATGACAAAATCTATGCAATTTCTGATAGCCCGGAATTTGTCAATATGTACAAGAATCGGCACCTGATCCGTGAAGATTTTTTGCAGTACTGTGAAAATAATATTATTCCTGCTAGTGGCTCACTCCTTGATTTAGGTTGTGGAGAAGGTGGAAATGCTATTTATTTTCATCGCCTGGGGTATGCGGCAACCGGTGTAGATGCATCAGAAAATGCTATTCGACTGGCAAAGAAAAATGCTGCGGAGGAGAACAGTGATGCAATATTTGAAGTAGTGGACATATTAAATATGAATACAGATGGGCGGGAGTATACTATTTGTATTGATGTTGGTTGCTTGCATATGCTGGTACTTGCCTCTCATAGAAAAAGTTACTTCAATACTGTTCGAAATCTAATGACAAAAGACAGCGTATTCTACCTTTTTCAATCCGCTACAGAAAGAGATGTTACTATTGATAATGAAGAAGAATATGTTGCCAGTAGTGTATCGTTTGAACATAGACGTATACTGGAAAATGGCAAAGTTGTACGCCACAGTGGTTGTGGTGGAATGCCCGTTTCTTTGGCACAATACTGTACTGAGCTGGAAAATGCAGGTTTCGAAACGGTAACTCGCAAAACTGTCAATACGCCTGTTGGTTTGTTTGCATCCATCGTTGCAAAGATAAGGGCGTAACGTCACGCTTTATAAAAAAATAAAACACTCTATTGCTGTCTCGTTAACACCCTCTTCCTTCAGGAGAGGGGAGATTGATACGGCACTGTTTTATTTTACCCCCTCATCCTGGTCTTCTTCTTAGCTATAAATGTTAGTAGTTAACTAAATTTTATGGTTACTCCTCTAAACAAAAGCCAGCACTATCATTTCTATAGTGCCCAAGCCATTGACTATTTACGATTGCAAGATCTTTACCGGTAACCCGAATAATATATCCACAGGCTCGCATACCATGGGTATCAAGTTCCCAGCTGTTACCTGGTGCAACGGCTGTATTAACAAGCCCCGAATTTGGTACCGGGATGCTGGTGCCAGCCGGATTAACGGCGGGTTCAACACGCAAACTATAGTTTGCAAGATTATCATCCCGTGCAACAAAGTTACCGCTAATTGTTTCACCTATATGGAATTTACCACAGTCACCGGTACCGCTTGTAATTTCAATGGAGACATCTGGCCATGCATTATCGAGTTGGATTAACTGCGTATCCACACCGGCTAAGTTACCACCGGCATCAAAGCTCGACAGTTTAACTATCCACTTGTCATTACCGGTGCTATCCCATTGAGCGAGCAAACCATTTACATTACTTTCAACCGGCATGTAGTCAAAGCGCCCCGTAACAACATCAGCCGTATGGTCAAGCGATGTACCATCATCACGTGTCAGAACAAGATCTGTTACAAGCGGTACAGGCGCACCTCCACTTGCTGGTGTTACCTCAACTTTATAGCTATACCCAGTAATCGGTGCACCTTGTACAGAAACACGCCCGCCAAACGAACATGCCCGACCCAATGAATCAGGCGGTAAGTTGTTTGTTGCAAAAACAGCAGTGGGTGTTGTCTTACCACTTGTATCATCGATAAAGGAAGTAGGTATGCCACCCAGGATAGCAATTTTCCCTGCTGGCGCACTGGCGATAGGTGAAATATTTATCAATGTTTCTTCGCGGTTGCCCCAGACAGGTATATAGTTTGAGTTATTGCAAGGCGGCGCAACATTCCATGACAAAATAGCACGAATACGTACAACCTTTGCTCCATCCAGGCAGCGTTGACGATAGTCAGCTAAGTCAACAGGTAAACGTACTGAATAATACACGCCATCTGCGGTAACATTATCAAGATCATAGGTGCGTACGCTTGCCGTACCCAGGCAGGTTTCAAAACTGCCGTTATTATCAAAGTCGGCCCAGAAAGTAACATACTCACGGCTACCTTTGGTGCATAAATCACCCGAGTAACCCGAGCTCTTCTTCACCTGGATAATACCAACCAGTGTATTCGGTGAGTTAGGATCTAAACCAATGCACTTGAGTTCTTCATAGCTTGTATTACCATCTTTGCCGGGTAATAATAAATCCGTTATTTTAGGGTCTAGTTCAATCCCAGGCAATAGATTTATAAAAGACTCGGCACTAATATTTACCTGATTAGAAATAAACTTGTTTAATTCTTTGTATGCAAACCGGTGGACAGGGATTTTAGTATCTTTATATACTTTTGATAATGCCACGACATCAAGCTCGATTTGTTTGGTTGGAATACTTATATCGGGGTCAATAATTTTAAACAGCGGGTTATCTATTTCCAGATCGCTGAAAAGATCAATCGGGAATAGGGAATGGCGAGGTTCAACCTGTATGATTGCTTCCTGTATATTACCCCATACCGGTGTCCAGTTTGGCTGGTTTGCAGGCGGTGGATTATTCCAGGACAAAATAGCGCGCACTTGAATTAAATTTTCAACACTACAGACTTTACTACGAATACTGACAGGGAGTGAAACAGCATATTCCAGACGTTTATTTTTTTCGGTACCTTCAGGTATATTATGCACCTGAAAGCTCGTCATGCCTTCATCATCCCATGTTGCACCATTATCGAACGACAAATAAAATCGTACAAATTCAGCAGAACCCATCCCGCAAATATCTGATCCATAACCTGAAGGTTGATAAATATAAACAACGGCTTCAAGCTTTTTCTGTTGCGGCTGGTAGCCGACGCAGCTTAATTCTTCATAGTAAGTATTGCCGCTGATAGATAAGACGGGCTTCATCGTACTGTCACATAAATTTCCAAAATAATTGGGGTTGCCAAGCAACATGGTTTTAAATGCGGCGCGTTCTTTTGGGTAGGCGTTTTTGGGTGGTTGTCCTTTTTTGCTTTGTTTCTTTTCCATAATTTAAGATCCTTTTATTTAGATTGAAAAATTCAAACAACAGTAATTGCTTATTCTTGAATAACCAATTCGATATTTAAACTAAAAATAAAATATCATGACAAGAAACAGAATGTCTGTGAGATATTGGAAATTTATTATGTCTGGTATTTACATATCTGTGAAAAGGTGCCGGAGGGATTAGAGGTGAAAAGGTGCCGGCACTCAGTACTCGCCTTAATATATTATGAAAAGGTGCCGGAGGGATTAAATATCACTCAGTACTCGCCTTAATATATTATAATATCATTTATTTACATGCAAAGGTTCTGCATGTGCCAAACATTATGGAATATCATTGCATGCCTATTGCTGGATGACCAATCATTTTCATTTTATAGTGACACCACAGACAGACGCATCAACATCACAAGCAATGCGCGTTATTAGCAGTCGTTATGCTATTATTTAACCGAACGTACAAACGCAGCGGTACAATATGGGAAGGGCGACATAAATCCAGTTTAATACAAAGCGAGCGTTATTTTCTGGCCTGCATGCGTTACATTGAACTTAACCCGGTTGCTGCCAATATGGTATCGAAACCAGAAGAATACAAATGGTCAAGTTATCTGGAAAATTCCTGGGGGAAAGGTAATAGGCTTGTTTACCATAATGAATATTTAAGACTCGGTAAAGATAAAAGCACTCGTTGTTATGCTTATCGTGAATTATTCAAACAGCAGCTATCAGAACATGATATTCATTTAATCGAAAAGGCAGAGACCTATTGCCAGCCTGTGGGTGATGAGCGATTTCGAAAGACAATAGAAAGTGAGTATGGTATTAAACTGGGTCAAATGGAACGTGGGCGACCGAAAAGGAAAGTGGTTGAAATTTAATCCCTCCGGCACCTTTAGCCCCGACACCTTTAGCCCGAAGTTAATCGTTTTAAACTCGTCACGCTTAACTGGAGTGATGAGTTTTACTGGTAAGGTTGATGCTGCTGTATCCCCATGAATTAAACAAAAAAGTTGATAATAATAAGGTGTCGGAGGGATTGAGTATTACTCACTACTCTCCTTATTTATAATATCATTTATTAATTGGAAAATACTGGCACCTTTATATTTTTATTTAACATAGGCAGTGGCAATCCCTACCGCCAAGTCATTGTTTACTTCTTGCGCATGCAGAGCAAACTTTAAAAAAATCAGACTCTAAAAATGAGATGTGGCTCACAAAAAAAACAATAAGCAAGCCACACGGGTTATACTGCACTGTAAATCTGTTTAAGATTGCAGCGTATTAATAAGGATATTGAAAAATAAAGAAGAACATCGATTAGTCACAACTTCCCCCCCTGTAATGTGGCTAATGACCTAACTAAAAACAAAACAGAATCAATCAATAACGCTAGCCTTGTTAGGTTGTACCTGTTTTTATGGGAATTTAAAGTGCCGAATGAAGCGGCTTTTTAAATAAAAAATTAATATGGAGAGCATGATGAGCCAACCCGCCCTTAACCGATTAATTCCTTTTTCTTTACGTAACAGTCTATTGTTGTTAAGCCTGATTATCCTTACTGCTTGTGGTGGCGGGGGTGGGGGAGGGACGCCCACAGCGTCTACACCTGGCGGTGGCGGAGTCGCCTCTTATTCTGTTGGTGGAACATTAACAGGACTATACACACTTGCATCTGGCACGGTTAATAGTTTGGTGTTGCGTAATAAAACCAATAACACCCAGGTAGTGATTAGTAGCAATGGAAGCTTTACATTTCCATCCACTGTTGCCGATGGCAGTTCTTATGATATTGAAATCAGCAGCCCACCAAGCCAGCCAACACAAACATGCACGGTTAGCCAGGCATCCGGTACGGTTGCAGGGGCTGATGTAAGTAATATCACTGTGGAATGCTTGCCCGTCTACAGTGTAGGGGGGACGGTTTCAGGTTTAAAAGGTACGGGTTTGGTTTTGCAAATTAATCAGGGAGATAATTTAACCATCAGTGCCGATGGCAATTTTACATTTGGAACCGTATTGTCCGACACGAGTTTTTTTGACGTGACGGTATTAAGCCAGCCAGCGAATCCAGCGCAGACTTGTACGGTTTCCGCTGGGCGTGCTTATATTGCAGCGGCTAATGTTACCAATGTGCAGGTACAATGCGCACGCTGGCAAAAGGTCAGCCCGTTTGCACAAAAAACATCGGCATCTTGGCTTAAAGACATTGCGTCTAATGGCCAAATTCGTGTTGCGGTTGGCTCTTATGGTGATATACAGAGCAGTACCGACGGTACAAACTGGGTGCGGCAAGAGTCTGGAACTCGGCAACATTTACAAAGAATAATCTGGAGCACGCAGGATAGACAATTTGTTGCTGTGGGCGCTGCGGGCACGATCATTACCAGTAGCAATGGTATTAACTGGGTGCAGCAGCAATCGGGCAGTACGAATTCGTTACTTTCAATTTCCTGGCGTGAGACACAAACGGCTGGGGAAATTCAATACGTTGCGGTTGGGCAGGCTGTTATTTTAACTAGTCCGAACGGGGTGGACTGGTCATCACCGCCATCTCAGCCTGCTGCTGACTATTTGTTCGACATCAGTAATAATGGCCAGCGTTTTGTGGCGGTTGGCTTGGAAGGCGAAGGGGTTATGTATAGCAGTGATAATGGGGTGGACTGGGTACGGCAAGCTGCAGATTTGCAAATTAGTGAGTCAATAGAGCAAATTACCTGGAGCGATAGGGACAACCAGTTTGTTGCGCTGGGGTTTGCCCGTTCGTTTATCAGCGCCGATGGTATAACCTGGTTGGACTACCCGCAGCCACGCGGCGGTAGTGTCATTGCTGTAGACAGCTTTGAGTTTAGCAACAACCAATATATTGCCGTTAATACTTCGGGGATTTTTACCAGTGATGACGCAATTAATTGGACGCTGCAAAAGCCCCTCTTATATACGCTCATTTTTGGTTTAGTATGGGATGGTGCGCAATATACCGGTGTGGGTTCGCGTGAAGCTATTATTGTTAGCCCCGATGCACAAAACTGGACAGCGCAAAATGCAGTCAGCTTTGATTCGATATACGCGGTAGAGGCCAATCTCGGTGGTGAATATTTGTTTAGCACGGAAAACGGTAAAATCTTCCGTTCGACTAACGGTGTTGACTGGACAAAGTCAGATTCCGGTTTTTCGGGTGATTTTGCAATGCCTATTATGGATATTGTTCACGGTGGCCGCTCAGGCTTTAGCTATATGATGGTTGGGATGAATGGGGTAATACTTGAAAATGTTGCAGGGCGTTGGCGGCAACGCACGAGTCCTTTAACAGCAAATACTTTGCGAGGTATTACCTATAACAATGGTCTTCAGGACTTTTCGTTTGTTGCCGTAGGTGATGGTGGCACCGTTTTACTCTTGACACAAAGAGGAAGCGGCTTTATTACCACGCAGGTGTGGCAGGCTGAAAACTCTGGTACAAGTGAAAACCTTTATGCGGTTACCTGGAATGACAGCCAGTATGTTGCGGTCGGTGCAAATGCGACCATTATCACCAGCCCGAATGGTGTTAACTGGACAACCCGCAGCAGCCCGACAACGGCAGGTTTACAGGATATTGTGTGGGGTAATGGTCAATTTATTGCGGTTGGCGGCGGTGATGATCGCTTTGGTAGACGAGGTGGTATCCTGACCAGCACCGACGGTGTTAACTGGAGTATTGTAGCCAATACGTCGCAATATAACCTTAGAGCGATTACCTGGAATGGAGTTAATGGTGCGGGCAGTGAATATGTTGCGATTGGTGGTTCGACGGTTTTACGTAGTGCAGACGGGGTAAACTGGTCTGAAGAACGATTAGGGCTTGGTTTTAGCTTGCAGGATATTACCTGGAACAGTGTGCAGCAGCAATATATGATCGTGGATGTGGAGGGGGGAATTTATTTGAGTCAGTAGTGTGTAGGCTTACCGGGGAAAAGGAAAGTGTTTGAAATTTTGAAAAGGTGAAAAGGTGCCGGAGGGATTAAATATCACTCAGTACTCGCCTTAATATATTATAATATGAGCTGTACCCCATTTAACGGACATGAATTTCTAAGTTAAACTAACAGAAATGAGGTGTCCAAAATGGGTAACAGAAAGTATACAACAGAATTTAAGCTTGATGCAGTGCGCTTGGCACTATCAA
>JALTJZ010000052.1 GCA_027076325.1 Chromatiales bacterium
TACTGGCTAATGAGGGAACGTGATGATAGAAATATTCAAAATATACACAACACACATAAATATAACGATAATCAACCGAATCAATAAGTTCAGAGCCTAAGGGATCCCCGCGAAATTTAGCCTTGCCTGGAATTCCCCCAACTTCTCGGACACCATAATTAAGCAACCGCCATCATTTCTTCAAAAACAAATGGTGCTTTGTTATTGATGAAGTGCAGAAAGGGGTCGGGCAGAAAGGGGTCAAGTATCATATTGACTGGTTGGGTTTGAACGCCGATACTCTGGCATATGCCTAGACCGATAAGGAAAGGAAAGGGGTCAAGTATCATATTAACTGAAAGCAAAGAGGTCGAACTAGGCTAAGTAACAAAAAAGGTACAGTGATAAAATGTTATTATGATACTTGACCCCTTTTCTCTTTCTTGACCCCTTTTCTCTTTTTGACCCCTTTACTTTCGGCTGAATAGTTCCGGTAATTCAGTTCCAACAGTAGGTCAGAAGGCGAAAGATTTAGGTGTTAGAGAAATAGATAGATCTATAACTATTAGAAAGAAATAAATTTTATATGAATAAAAATGATACTAAAAAGTTAATCGAGTCAGTGATGGATGAACTTAATCCATTGCTTACTGAAATTGGTTTTGAACGAAAGGGTAAGTTAAAATTTTGTTGTATAAACGATGATGTTGAAATGCGGTTTATTCTTTCAATTCGATACCCAAAGTATTCAGATGACAAAGCTACTGCTTATGTGTCACCTGTAGTCCATCTTTATTTTCGCGAAGCTGAACATTTGCTTTCGGAGATTGTAGGTGGAGATGTAGATAAAGGTTTTCCAACTCTTGGTGGTAATTTAGGCGGATTTAATGAAGCTCTTAAATATATTGAGTTACCTATTGCTAGCATGAGTGACAAAAGTAAAATATTTAAAGAAATAAAAAACTTCATTCCTGCTGCTTTAATTTTTTGGGAAAAATATTCGTCAATGAGTAGTATTGTTGATAGTTATAAAAAGCATGACCCTTTATTACCTAAAGACAAGTCATGGACTGCAAGGCTTATAGTGATGCATTACTTATCAAATGAAAAAGGTTCGGCAATAAATTTACTTGAAAATAATCGTAAAAAGCTAGGGAAAGATTTGTATTCTCAGTTAAAGAATTACTTAATAAAAGAGGTCGGTGACAAATGAGACGCATTTGCATCTAAAGTAAGACCACTAAAAAACCGAGACAAATTTATTTAACCCTTAAAAAAAGAACCAAAAAAAACACAACCAAACATAAAACATAAACAAGCAGACAACAAAACAAAAAATGAACCATCAAGCCAAACAATTCGACACTTTTAAAGGCACCGTGCAACGCCCTTGCACAAAATTAATGGGGTCAGAGTTAATTAATCAAATTAATGGCAAATTAATGGGGTCAGAGTTAATTAATTTTAAAAAACCGGGACAGATTTATTTAATCTTTAAAAAAGAACCAAAAAAACAAATGACAAAAATTTAATATAAACAAGTAGACAACAAAACAAAAAAATGAACCATCAAGCCAGACAATTCGACACCAAAAAAGGCACATTGCAACGCCCTTGCAAACCTGTGCCTGCGTGTCTGGCACGTTGGCCTGAAAAAGGGCACAGGGTTACAACCACCGACCACCCCATCATCGCCAATGATTTTTATTGTTTTTTAAACGACAACAACAAACTCACCGAAACCGACAAACGCGGCACCTTAAGTACTTATACCTACGACAAACTCAACCGGGTACTTAACACCACCAAAGACAACCTCGTTATCAACCAGCTCGAATACGATGAAATTGGCAATATTAAGTTCAGCACCAATGCCAATGGCCGCCATTACCATTAAAGCTGTGCTAATAATTTTTTTAAGCTGGCTTCGCTTTCTGTGCAAACGGTAATGTGCCCTAGTTTGCGCCCGGCGCGAGCGGCTTTGCCGTAGAGGTGCAAGTGGGTATTGGGCATGTTTAGCAGAGTACGGATATCAGGCAGTTCGCCAATAATATTCAGCATGGCTGAATGGCCGGTTAAGGCCGTGCTGCCTGGCGGCAAGCCGGTGATTGCGCGGAGGTGGTTTTCAAATTGGCTGGTTACTGCCCCTTCAATTGTCCAGTGGCCGGAGTTGTGCACTCGTGGAGCCATTTCGTTGACCAAAAGCTGGCCATCGAGCTGGAAAAATTCAATGGCGAGCACGCCCACATAATCTAAATGCTCGAGCAGGCGTTGGGCGTAATCTTCTGCCAGGGTTTGCATGGGGTCGTCACGGAGGCTGGTAGAGAGATGTAAAATACCATCTTCGTGTTTGTTTTCGGTGAGTGGATAAAAGGCCATTTCGCCCGACGCGCTTCTTACTGCAATAATCGACACTTCTCTTTCGAAGCCAACAAAACCTTCTAAAATGGCCGCTGCGTGGTGAAGGCCATCCCAGGCATCTTTTAGTTTCGAGCCTGCAAACAGGCGTTGCTGGCCTTTGCCGTCGTAACCAAGGGTGCGGGTTTTAAGAATGGCGGGCAGGCCTATTTTTGCCACCGCTTCTTCCAAGTCCGCCAGGCTATTAACGGCAACGAAGGCGGCGGTATTAATGCCCAGTTCATTAAACAGGTTTTTTTCGAGCAGGCGGTCGCGGGCGGTCGCCAGAGCCAATGGCGGCGGGTAAACGGGTAATTTTTCGTTTAAATACGCCACGCTGTCTGCGGGGACACTTTCAAATTCGTAGGTTACAACGTCTACTTTTTTAGCCAGCTGTTGCAGTGCGGCCTGATCTTCAAAATCTGCGCAGAGGTGTTCGCCGAGCGCGGCGGCACAGGCATCGGGCACGGGACAAAGAAATACAAATTCGAAGCCCAATGGATAACCCGATAACGCCAACATGCGGGCAAGCTGGCCACCACCAAGAATACCTATTTTCATGCTTAGCTTGCGTCTCTTGGGTCGGGGTGGTTTAACACCTGTTCAGTTTGCCTGGTGCGATAGTCGTTAAGCGCTGCGCGAATTGCGGCATGTTTGTTACCTAACATGGCTGCGGCTAATAATGCGGCATTGACTGCACCCGCTCGACCAATGGACAAGGTGCCCACTGGAATACCTGCGGGCATTTGCGCAATCGATAATAAAGAGTCCATGCCGTTAAGGGCTTTTGACTGTACGGGTACGCCTAAAACAGGTAGAACAGTTTTGGCGGCGGCCATTCCAGGCAGATGCGCTGCGCCGCCTGCGCCCGCAATAATAATTTCGATGCCACGCGCTTCGGCCTGCTCGGCATAGCTGAACAATTTGTCAGGGGTACGGTGGGCAGAAACCACTTCAGCCTCAAAGGGCACCTTCAACGCCTCCAGAGTTTCGACTGCATGGCGCATTGTCTCCCAATCGGAAGAGGATCCCATGATGATACCAACCAGTGGTTTCAATGTACTTCTCCTGTTATTGCCGACGCTTTTTTGAGCTTAATGCTTCGGCATTATTGAAAAACAGAATCATAACGCAGTTGCGCTAAAAGTGCTTACGCAAATAGCGGGCAACCAGGCTATTTAGCGCCTAAAGCATATTGATTATTTAAGCATTGTTGATGTTATTCTTCACTCTCGGCAGCTTCATCTTTACCGATAAATTTTTCGGGCCTTAATACCTTTACGTCACTCAAATACAGCATCATTGCGTAATCAACATAATAGGTTTTGGTAAGGTACTCTGCAATAACATCAGCCAGGTGCGGGTCACACAATACCTCCACCCGGATATTACTGTCACTCGACCACGCCGCATCGCGTAAACCTTGATGCCCTTTGCCTCGCGCATTTGTAATAGTGTAACCGCGCGCGCCAAGACGATCCAGGTCTTCAATTAAGGTATGTTCTAAAACAGATTCTGTAATAATGGTAATGAGTTGCAGCGGGTGTGTATTCATTAATTTAGACCCCATAAAAATATTGCGTTATTTTATGGTACAGCGGTATACCAAAAATAATGTTAAACGGAAAGGTGATACCCAATGAACCGGTAAGCGACAACGTAGGATTGGCTTTTGGCAAGGCGATACGCATTGCGGCGGGTACCGCAATATACGAAGCACTTGCCGCCAGTGTTGCCAACAGTACTGTCCCACCAACTGAAAGCCCCAATATATAACCAAGGCCGCTGCCGATGCAGGCCGACAAAATAGGGAATAGCACACCAAAACCAAGCAAAAAGAGTCCGTAACGACGTAAACTGCCTACCTGGCTTGCGGCTATCAAACCCATTTCTAGCAGGAAGAGCGCCAATATGCCTTTGAATGGGTCAAAAAACAGGCCTGCAATGGGTGCAATACCATCTTCGCCCGCTGCCCAGCCAATAAATAAACCGCCGAGTAGCAAGACAATACTTTTGCCCAGAAACACTTCATGCGACAGCCTTCTCCAGTGGGTCTCTTTTGAAATGCCTCGCACCAGCACGATGCCAACCAGGATAGCGGGGACTTCCAATATGACCAAAAATAAGGGCATATAGGCTTCAAAGGAAATATGTTGCGCGGCCAGATAGGTGGTTGCCACCGCATAAGTGCCCACACTCACCGAACCATAATGTGCGGCCACCGAGGCAGCATCCACTTTCTTAAATCGTCCAATATAGCGCAGTATTGGAAAAGCCAATAAGGGCAACGCAAAACCCATTGTAATAACCGCGGCGATGTCGGGCAATAAATCACCGAAGGATTGTTTAGATAGCTCAATGCCACCTTTTAAACCAATGGCGAGCAGTAATATTACACTCAAAAACTCGTATATTGCAGGCGGTAGACGCATTTCTGCACGCATCAAACCTGCTGCAAGGCCAAGTACAAAAAAGAGTACGACGGGATCAAGTGACATAATTTAACTCTACGAAAAAATAAATATCTTAAGAGACGCCAAGCCTAACAATTCTAACAAAAAGAGGCTATTTTAGCTTTTAAGAAAGTAATCAAAAATAATAGCTTAAAAATACAGGTATCAATACGGGAATAAAACGTGGCCATTACGAAGCAACAAAGTGACTGCGGCAATCTCAAGTTGATAACGTTTAATCATGGGATTGCCACATCAATACTGAAAAACGGGTGGGGTTTCAGTGTTTTCTCATAATAACTGGCAACGCTAAATTTCGTGGGGATACCTCAGCCTTCAAGTTTATTTGTTTAATTATTTGAACCGCAAACAAAAAACCCTCACTCAATTACGCAAGCAAGGGTTTTTCTAGTAAGCCGCTAATGCTTAAAGTGACTGGTAATAATCAATTAAAATCTTAGCGACTTCTGGGCGTGAGAATTCTTTAGGTGGCGCTTCGCCTTTTCCTAACATTTCACGCACCTTGGTGCCTGACAGTAAAACAAAGTCTTCTTTTTCGTGATCCGGTGCTTCGCACATCATCACTACCTTGTTTAATTTTTTCGACCAGGCAGTATGGTCTGCTTTGAAGATTTCGATATCCATGGCACCTTTAGGCACTTCGTCTTCAAATATTGTTTGTGCATCGAATGCACCGTAGTAATCACCCACACCGGCATGGTCACGGCCAATAATAAAGTGCGTAGCACCCATGTTCTGGCGGAAATAAGCATGCAGTACCGCTTCACGAGGACCGGCATAGAGCATATCGAAACCGTAACCAGTAACCATGGCGCTGTTGGCTGGGAAGTAAACTTCGACCATTTTACGGATCGCAGCATCACGTACAGGAGCAGGAATATCACCGGGCTTGAGTTTACCCAACAACATATGAATCACCAGACCATCACAACCTAAACGCTCCATTGCCATATGGCAAAGCTCTTCGTGTGCCAGGTGCATCGGGTTACGCGTCTGGAAGGCAACAATTTTTTTCCAGCCGTGCTCTTTAATTTCATTACGAATTTCAACGGCGGTACGGAACGTATCGGGAAATTCAGTCTGGAAGTAGCTGAAGTTTAAAACTTGAATTGGACCTGATACAGCAATTTGCCCCTGGCTGTTAAATGCAGCTACACCCGGGTGCTCCATATCGTCAGTACGATAAACCTTGTTGGTCATAATTTTCATTTGTTCATCAGAAACTGGCTCAATGGCTTCAACATCCATTACCGCAATAACCGGATTGCCATCTACATTCGGGTCACGTAAGGCAATGCGTTTTGCATCACCAATGGCATCTGTATTTTCTAATAAGCACAAAACAGGAACAGGAAAAAATGAACCATCAGTGAGTGTCATTTTTTCAGCAGCACCCATTGCGTCAGCAACGTTCATAAAACCTTTTAACGGATTAAAATAGCCGCCACCCATCATCACCGCATTACCCGCAGCCTGTGAACTAATGATGACTGATGGCAGAGATGCCGCTTCTTTGCTTAATTTATCATGTTCAGCAACGTCATAGACGAAGCGTGGTTGTAACTCGTCAGAACCTATTGGTTTAATCATCCTGTATATCCTCGTTTGTTGGCCATAACCCCGCCACTAACCAAAGAAAGCGGGCGACACATTTCATTATTTTTAAAACCGGTAAACACTAAAACCCTTGCGTAATGCCTTTTTCAGCATCAATAAAAAAGTACGCCAACTATACAACACTCTATATGAGGTTAATATCAAGGTAATTTATAAGGCCATAGATGATATAAGCTATTGAAAACTAAGGCTGAATAAATTCTGCAAGTTGATTAAATTCTTCTGAACGTGCACTGCCTTTGCGCCAGACCAGCCCAATCTCACGATAACTGTTTTCCTGCAATGCGGTTAAGCTGATTTTATACCATGCAAAAACACAGAACCCACGGCCATTTCAAGCAAAAGTAATCCCTAAATCACTTTCGACCATTTGCACTAAAGTAAACAAACTGGTTGCACTAAAGCGGGTTATTTTTCCGGCTTGCGTCATTTACAGGCAAATAAGGCATAATCACGTAAACAGTGTCCCTCTTCAAGCAATAAAATGCTTTCGCTGATACTGAAAGCATTACCATAATTCCGGATGGCAATGGCGAGTTCACTGAAGGTATGGACATGCTGGTTGATAAAAATGACCTAGGCTTTGGCAAACGCTCATGGCGCTATTCAATGCTGGTAAAAAACGGGGTAATTGAAAAAATGTTTATTGAAGAAAATGTACCGGGTGACCCGTTTGAAGTGTCGGATGCCGATACCATGCTCGACTATATTAATCCGCAAGCTAAACGACCGGATACAGTCAGCCTGTTCACAAAAAAAGACTGCCCGCATTGCGCACGTGCAAAGCAGCTGCTGGATAAGCAAGGTTTAGATTATGAAATGATTGAGTTAAATAAAAATGTCACGGAGAAAAGTCTGAATACCATTACCGGTGCAGATACAGTGCCACAAATCTACATCAATGGTAATCATATTGGTAATGCGGATGCCCTTGAAAAATATTTTAACCAGTAAAATTATTTAAACAAGCAGGTACGTAACAAAATAGCCCGGATACTATCCGGGCTATTTTGTAATTTCGTTATATCGAGAATAATCACGTCAATTATAAATGTCCATTCTGTTCTACCGTCGTCACCCAGTAAATTCCACGACCCGCTATACCTTGCGTTGCACTGCGTATTGAGTCAAGAACCCGGTTAACGTCAGCATCTTCAAGTAAGATATCCACTCGTGCTCGCGGTGTATAACCAACGACTTTATCTCTAGCTGACAGAAAAGGATCACCGTCAATCTGCACCCCATGTCCTTCTATCTGGCAAAAAGTAAAACCTGAAATATACTCCAGTGTTCGCAGGTGATCGGCCAACTCCTGCTGCACGCTAGTGTGAATAACCAGTATCAAATGTTTCATAGTAATTTCTCCCCACGCTGTTTGCTCTGCACCTGTTTAAACCTGCGCTCGGCAATACCTTCTATCCAGGCATACAAAGTAGGCAATAATATCAGCGTCAGTAAGGTCGAAGTAAACAGGCCGCCAATAACCACTACTGCTAATGGCCGCTGTAATTCCGAACCTGGCCCGGTTGCTGCCAATAACGGCACTAGCCCGAGGCTGGCGATCAATGCGGTCATTAATACCGGACGTAAACGTCGCTCCGCACCTTCCTGTACTGCTTGCAAAATACTGCGCCCGGCTTCACGTAACTGGTTAAAGAAACTCACCATCACCACGCCATTAAGTACCGCAACACCAAACAAGGTAATAAAACCCACCGAGGCCGGTACAGATAAATACAGCCCGGATAAATACAGGCTGACTACCCCACCTATCATCGCAAATGGAATATTTAAAATAATAAGCCCGGCCTGAGACAATGAACGGAAAGTAACAAACAACATCAAAAATATAAGTGCGATTGCAATAGGCACTACAACTCCCAGTCGTTTCGCGGCACGCTGCTGGTTCTCAAACTGGCCACCAAAAGTAACATAATAACCAGGCGGTAAATCAATTGTGGTTTCAATACTGCGTTGCACATCTTCAACAAAACTCACCACATCTCGGCCTTCCACATTGGCTTGCACCACGACCTGTCGCTTGGCCGACTCGCGGGCAATTTCAACCGGGCCATCAACTTCATGCACATGTGCCAGTAAATGTATTGGTACTTTAGCACCGCGTGGCGTTTCAACCAGCAAAGCTTTTATATCATTAACCGAGGTACGTGCAGCTTGTGGATAACGCAACAAAACACCAGTGCGACGATTATCCTCTATGATCTCCGTTGCAACCTGCCCGGCAACCGCAGTTTCAATCAACATATTAATATCTTCAATATTAATTCCGTAACGTGCGATGGCTCGCGGACGGATATCAATTTGTAAATAAGTCTGCCCGGACAGCCGACCACGAAACACATCTACTGCGCCGGTTGTTTTATTCACCAGTTCCTCAATTTGGGTTGAAATGGTTTCCAGCACTTTCAGGTCATCACCATAAAGTTTAATGGCCATCGCGGCACGCACACCGGTTAACATTTCCGAGACACGCATATCAATCGGCTGGGTAAATGCAATATCAATCCCGTCAAAACGTTCCAGCTTTTCACGCAGTTTTTCCAACAAGGCTGGCTGGTCAATGGTCCATTCATCACGAGGACGAGTGATAATAAAATTATCAGTTTGATACAACCCCATCGGATCCATGCGTAGTTCATCGGCACCGGTACGCGATACCACGCTAACAACTTCAGGAATTTCCATAAACGCCTTCTGGATAGGCATATCGCGTTGCAGCGAGTAACGCAATGATATGTCCGATTCTTTTTCAACAATAATCACTGTCGAGCCCTCATCCATCAGTGGCATAAACTCCTTACCAATATGTGGGAACAACGCAATAGCACCAGTCAGCGCCAGTAATGCGACACTGATAGCAATAAAACGAAACCGCAAAGCCCAGCTAACCACAGGGCGATAGAGCTTTTTCAAATGGTGCAATAGCCAGTCCCCTTTTTCCGGATTATCTTTATTATGCGCACCCTTCATTAACAAACTTGCCAGCACAGGGATGACCGTTAGCGATAAAACCAGCGAACCAAGTAGTGCAAATGAAATGGTAACGGCCAGCGGTGTAAACATTTTGCCTTCCAGCCCGGTCAGGCTAAATATCGGCAGGAATACCACAATAATAATAAGCACACCACTAATAACCGGTGTCGCCACTTCCAATACTGCTCGATAAATCAAATGCAGGCGGTTCACTCCTTTAGGTGCAGCACTTAATTGGGTATGAATATTCTCAACCACCACCACTGCCGCATCCACCAGAATACCAATCGCAATCGCAATTCCTCCCAGCGACATCAGGTTGGCCGATACGCCCGTTAAACGCATCATGGTAAAAGTGAACAAAACCGCTAATGGTAAAACCAGTGCCACTGTTAATGCAGCTCGCAAGTTACCCAGCATAATAATCAGCACCAGCAATACCAGTAACACCGCTTCACCCAGCACTTTTTCCACTGTCCAGACGGCAGCGGTCACCAGTTCGCTTCGATCATAAAAAGGAACAATCTTGATGCCCCTGGGCAAGGTTGATTTGAGTGCTTCCAGCTCACGTTTTACCCCGGCCACCGTGCTACGACTGTTTGCACCTTTGCGGGATAATGCCAACCCGGTTACTACCTCTCCTTCACCATCTGCCGTTACTGCACCATAGCGAGTTAAAGAGCCAATGCGAACCGTGGCGATTTGGCCAAGCTGAATGGGGACACCGTTTCGTGTCGCCACAGTAATACCTCGAATATCAGCTTCATTACGCAACAGACCACGGGTACGTACCAATAGCATTTTCTCACCACGCTCAATGCGGTCACCACCGGCATTACGATTATTTTTCTGTAATGCGACAAGCAAATCATCCATGCCCAGCCCATACTTTACCAATGCATCCGGGTTCGGCATCACTTCAAATGCACGCACTTCACCACCCAGTGAGTTCACATCAGCCACGCCTTCGACAGTACGTAAACGCGGACGAATCACCCAGTCCTGAATGGCTCGCAGCTCGCTATTGCTATAGCCCTCACCTTCAATGCGGTACATATACATTTCACCTAAGGGTGTGGTCACCGGCGCAAGGCCACCATCGACACCTTTAGGTAAATCATTCCATACCTGATTAAGCCGTTCGTTAACCTGATTACGCGCCCAGTAAATATCGGTGCCGTCTTCAAAGTCGATTTTAATAATGCTCAGGGCGTACTTGGTCACCGAGCGCAATACCGTTTGCCGTGGCAAACCCTGCATTTCCATTTCAATAGGAAAAGTAATCCGGCTTTCTACCTCAGTAGGTGACAGCCCCGGTGCTTTTACGATGATCTGCACCTGTGGCGCAGAAATATCAGGGAAAGCATCAATCGGCAATGTCTTGAATGCCCACAGTCCCCCCACCGACAGTGCTGTTGCAAGCAATAACATCATCAGTCGTTGTATTAAGGAAAAACGTATTAAGCTGGCAATCATGATTATTTAACCCCGCCTGTGTTTGTCCCAAGGTTAGGGAAATTATTATCCAGTAAGGAGATCCCAGCCGACAGGCGAACCTCGGCAAGCTCAAGCCAGGCCTGTTGTAATAATTCAAGATAACGCGCCTGCACATCAAAATAAGTATTATTGGCATCAATTAAGGTGAGAATATTCAATTCACCTGCCCCAAATCCTTTACGTGTTAAGCGAAACACATGCTGTGCGGGCTTTAAAAGCTCTTTTCGATAATGCTCAGCCTGTGCAACCAAGTGACCAAGATGCAAATGACTTTTGTACAAACGTGTTCGTAAATCACGTTGCTTTATCTTCATCTCAGCTTGTGCCTGATGCACGGCATAACGCGCCTGGGTAACACGCCCGGTATTCGGATTCCACAAAGGAACCTGAACACTCAACATAATGCCGGTACTTTGTTGACGACGATTAGCAATAAATTCTTCAGTACGAAACAGGCTTAAGGTTGGATCTGCAAAACGCTGTGCTTGCGCGACTGCCACACCGGCTTGCGAAGCAGTAATGGCCTGTTTATAGGCCTCCAGTGACGGATGCGTCTGCATGTTTTTTTCCAGCATGCTAAAACTGGCAATTGCCGATACAGGTGTCAACGGCATCAATGTTATTTTATCGCTAAGCGGTAAGCGTAATAAAGATTTAAAACTTGCTGCAGCTTCATCAAATTGTCCTTCGGCCATATCCGCAGTTTGTTTGGCCGATTGCAATACAATATTCAGCCGCATCGTTTCCAGTGGCGTGAGATAACGAATAAGTGGATCATTTTTCCGTCCATGATATTGGTAACGGTGCGCCTGTTGTAAGCGTTTTTTAGCCAGTTGCAACCTGGCCTGGGCAAACTGCAAAATATGCAAACGTTGTGCAACCTTGTATTCCAGTGCTAAACGTTGCTGGCGGCGTAATGCCTCGGTGCTGGCAACCTCGGCTTTAGCCTGAGTGCGTTGATGGGATAACCGCCCCATCGGCAAGGGTTGTGAAATTTCCAGTTGGGTAACATTGTAGCCACCATCAGAAGTCTCCAGTCCCAGTGTTTCATCGACCTGAACACTGACACTGGGATTTGGCCATGCGCTGGCTTGTTCCAGCTTTCCCTGCTGTTTGCCGATTGCTGCATCTGCTGCTTTTATTTCCGGTGCAACTTCCAGCGCACGCTGAATACTGGCACCCAACGTCCAGCGTAACGGATTTGATGACGGGGGCGATGCCAACGTAAGTGATGGCAATGTTAATAATGAAGCACCCAAACCAGCACTTAATAATAAAGGTATTAATATCTTGTTCATAAAATTATCCACTTCAATCAATGAGTAGCATGTTGATTGATTGCTACTTAAAAATTTCAAACTGTTTGCCTGTAAACAAACAACATTTATTAGTGATACGAAAATACAACAACCAAAGAAACGACTTTTCCGTTGTGTAAATTTTTATCAATAACAACCGCAGTCATGCGGCAGAAATTAAACTGAGGTAAATTGAGGTGGAGCGCGAAGCGGTGGGTGAAGTAAATAATAGACTGGTGGGCGCTCTATTCTTGAAAGCTGTTTTCTACGAAATAGAGATAAAAACAGAATGTATAAGCTAATACATACAAACGTAAACAGTAAAACAAATGAATTAAACGATTCAGCCTTCTTTACCAGACTACCGGAGCCAACTTCAATTTCGGCGGGACGTTCGTTATCATTCTGATATTGAGCATCGTACATTATGTCCTGCTGTGAATAGGCCGGATGCAATGCAATGCTGTGCCCGTTATGAGCAGGGGAGGCAACACCATCATGATGAACATGCATGTGCAACCTGGAGGCCTGCCCCAGCAGCAGCGCAAAACCCAAGCATACAATAAACGCATAGCTTGAAATAGTGTTATAGTGCCGTCTCATACCGGGAAAGTTTATACAGCGTAGCAAGATAATGCAAACCGTACTGAAAAAACCTCTCTAAAAGAGAAGATAATCGCTTAACAACCCTGCCTTTTTTAAGGCTATTAATAATCCCAGAAACCACAAATTTAACCCGTTATCATGCTCTAATCCAGATACCGCCTTCCCTCAGAGCCGACTCCGCTGGATCCAGCCTATACCACTAATCCGCAGTGAGAATTAAAGACTAAAACAAACATAAAAACAATGACTTAGATTACTCTGCATTTAAGAATATTCTGCTATATTTTATACTCCCCCCTTAATTTAAGGTATAATATGCCTCCGTAGAAAATTCCTTTTCAGCAAAGCCCAATGATTTGGTCATTTGGGTTTATTTCATTTTGATGCAAGAGACACAAATTATGAGTATTGAAGACACACAAAGCCCTTTTGATAATATTCCACATAATAGCCCCATCCAACCACAACGCTTAAGTGGCAGTGATAAATTTAGCTTCAACTGCTACAAAGGAATTTCATGCTTTAATGCCTGTTGTCGGCAAGCCGATATTACTTTAACCCCTTATGACATATTGCGCCTTAAAGATAATCTGGGAATGACCTCAACTGAGTTTTTAAAAACACACACCGTGCCTTTCGAAATTGACGGCCAGGGCCTGCCCGGCGTTAAGCTTCGCACCGAAGACGAAAACCCAATTTGTTTATTACTGGATGGGGATAATGGCTGCGGTGTTTACGAAGACCGTCCATCAGCCTGTCGTTATTACCCGGTTGGCTTACTAAACATGCGCGCCTTTAAAGCAGAAAAAGAAGAACAGCATTACTTTATGGTAAAAGAAAACCATTGCACTGGCCATAATGAAGATCGTGAAATCACAATCGATGAGTATCGCAAAGAACAGGGACTTGAAGAATACGATGACTTTAACTGGCAGTACTATCGTTTAATATTAAAGAAAAAGTCGTCTGGCCCCACCATTGGCAAGCCTTCAACCCAAAGTTTCCACTTCTTCTTCACCGCTGTTTATGATGTTGATCGCTTCCGTGAGTTTATAAAAACACCTAACTTCTTAAAAGTGTATGCCATTCCTGAAGATGAATACAACGAACTGCTCAATGATGACTATAAACTGGTCGCATTTGGCTTAATGCTGATGCACCAAGTTTTATTTGGCGAAAACACCATTCCACTGGTAGAAAATGCCTACGAAAATCGTATTGAAGAACGTAAAGAGATACTTGAGGCAAAGAGGAAATTAGCTGAGGAAATTGCTAAAAAAGAAGACCCAACTGATCAATACATTAAGGACTAAAACCCACAGCCAGATCAATTAACCACAACGAACACAACTTGTTCGTTGTGGTTAATAAAAAATTATTTACGATATAATCCACGTCTGCTGGCACGTTCTGCCTGCTCAACCTGCTTCATAACCAGGCCAATCGCATCGGCATAAGGCACGGTACCGGCTTTACGAATAATCGCCATGCCTTCACGGCTTAACGCAAACTTTATAAATTTACGTACCTTAGGTGAACTGCTTCGACCTTTTGTTACAAGATACAGCGGACGATACAAAAGATACTGCCCATTTTTAATATTTTCGAATGTGGGTGCTTTGCCATCCAGTTTCAGAATTTTTACATCACGGCGCTTTGCACTACTGATACCGGTCGTTCCAATACCGTTTAGGTTTTTTTGAATCCCTTTTTCCACAGGGCCAGACGATCTCATCACATATTTGGCCGCAGGAAACTGCTGATCATAATTAGCAAAAACAAGTTCACGCAACGTTCGCCCGACACCGGAGAACTTGCCTTTACGGATATACAATTCTATCGGTGCATTATTACCACCAAGTTCTTTCCAGTTTTTAATCTTACCCAGATACACACCCTGCAGTTGTTCAAATGTGATGCTATTAACTGGATTATTTTTATGCACAATCACCGCCAGTGCATCCCATGCAACCGGTATCTGGTAGGCGTTACTCTCTTCCGGGTGTTTGTCTATCGCCACACGGCAAGCGCCACCAATATCAATATTCCCTTTTGTTGCGTTACGAATACCTTTAGTAGCACCGCCACCACTAATATTAACTTTTATACCGGTCTTTTTTTCATAGGCTTTTGCGAGTTCTTTCATAAAGGCTTTCTTGGTAATACCACAGCCTGCCCAGTTAATTTCATTTGCAGCTGATGCATAAGCGGAGATAGGCGCGGTAGTAAAAACCAGAAAAGTGACTAATGTTAGGATTTTTCTGCTCATAATATGTTTCCTCTAACTATAATATAGACGCTTATGCGTATCTGAATACCCTTAGACTACAAATACTTTAATTATTCAATACGATATACTGAACATTCAAAGTTTATTATCGACAGACAAATCAAATAGTTAAGCAGTTTTTATTGTAATATTATCTAATTAAACCTGTACCAGGCTAAGTTAGGAGGCGTATTAGCCGGTATTTCGGAATATAGAGTCCCAATGATTGCTGAAACGGCGAACAATCAATTTATACACTCGAGTATCTCTGGCAGCGCCCAAAATAGCATTTTAGAAGCCAATAGCAGTTAAAATTCTATAAAATACAACAGGATAGAGCCTGACCCTCAAGTATTGGCTAAAGTATAACCTATTTTTGCGGTAACTGACTATAAATTTACATGCATAAAAAAGCCCGCTTATTTCAGCAGGCTTTTTCCATTAACAAAAATCAGGGCTTACTTGGCAATTTCTTCCAGTTGTTTTGGTGTAATAATTTGCCCATCTAAACCGGATTGTTTACGATCTTTACCATACGCCACACTCATTAATGTCGAGTAATACACAACCGGCATATTAAACTTGGTTTTGTATTTGGCATTAATATCATTCTGATAGGCTTCAACATTAAGCTGGCATACCGGACAAGGCGTAACAATCATGTCGGCACCCCCATCATAAGCCGCTTCAATAATGTCCTTGATTAAGGCTTGTGATTTTTCTGGTTCAGAAAAGGCTAATGCACCCCCACAGCAAGATACTTTCTTGTCGTAGTTTTCTACTGGTTCTGCACCCATTGTTTCTACTAATTTATCCAGGTATTTCGGATTTTCAAACGATTCACCATCAATACCGAAAGGACGATTCGTCTGGCAGCCCACATAACCGGCAATTTTAATGCCTTCTAATGGTTTTTTAACATGCTTACCGAGCTCGTCAAAACCAAAGTCTTCAATTAAAACTTCGGCCATATGACGTACATTTTGATCCGCTTTAACCGTTAAACCACCAGCCGCTAATGCTTCGTTAGTTTCTTTCATTAACTCTTCATCAGCATTTAAACGTTCTTTGGTTTCACGCGTGGCTAACCAGCAGGCTGCACAGGTGGCAACAATGTCCTGCCCCGGACTGGCTTGCTCAGACAATGCCATATTACGAGCACTTAAAGCTAAACGCGGTAACTCACCGCCTTCGGCATAACCAATGGATGCGGCACAACAGTTCCAGTCTGGAATAGTATTAAGCTGTATATCCAGAACATCACACATCGTTTCAACCGATGTTTGATAGTTGGAGCCTGATGCTGCTTTTTGTGATGAGCAGCCAGGGTAAAATGAGTATTCTTTTTTCGCCATGAGTGCTCTCCTAGTCAAACTTCTTCATTTTAGCGTCTTCAATCTCACGCGCTTTTTTCAAAATCGCATGAAAACCACTGGTGTCTTTAATACCGTGCCCACCTAAAATTTCCATCGGTGACAGACGTTTTGTTTTCATCATGCTCATACCTAAAGGCATGGCTTTAATTGCAACCTTAATACCATTAACCAGGCCGTTCATAAAATAGAGCGCAATACCCAGCTTCAATTCGTTAACCCGACCTTTTTTGGTTAAATTATTCCAGAACATGGTCGCAAATTTACGCGTAGGCTGATTTTTAGGTGCCAGACCTAAACGGTGCGCATAATTTGCAAGGCCGTGCATAATATGAGTAATAGGTAATTCACGTGGGCAACGTGCGATACAGTTGTAACACGAAGTACACATCCACATTGCATCACTTGATAACACTTCGTCACGTTTACCGGCACGAATCATCATAAATATTTTTTGTGGTGTGTGTTCCCAGGCATTCCCTAAAGGACATGAACCGGCACATACACCGCACTGCATGCACATTTTTACCCATGCACCTTCTTCAACATTCGCTTCAACTTCTTTAAGGAAGTTATTACGATAATAATTAATTGCATCTGAAGCCATGACTTCCCCCTAGAATTTAAACGGACTTAAACCGATTTTTTCAATCGTTTCAGCCATGTCATTGATTAGTTTAGGTGCACGTTCGATATCAGTAATTGCAATTTCATAGGTTTCAACACGTTCAGGTTCTAATGATAAAGATTGCAATGTATCGTCCACTTTGCTCATTCGAGTATGTGCAATTTCAGAGCCCTTAACAAAGTGACACTGATAGTTTTCACCTTTCTGGCAACCCATTAAGATAACGCCATCATAGCCGGAGTTCATCGCATCGGTAATCCAGATAAGGTTCACTGAACCGAGACAACGAACAGGAATAATACGAGCATAAGCACTGTATTCCGTTTTGTTCATTGCGGCCATATCGAGTGCCGGATAGGCATCGTTTTCGCATGCGAGCACTAAAATACGTGGTTTTTCTTCAAACTCATCAGGGATATCAACATTTTTAAGTTGTTGTCCAACCGAGTCGACCGAATAGTTTTCAAACGAAATAACTCGAACCGGGCAAGCGCCCATGCAGGTACCGCAACGGCGGCAACGCGCTTCGTTGAATTGCGGGAAGCGTTGCTCGTCTTCATCAATCGCGCCGAACGGGCACTCCACCGTACAACGTTTACACTGTGTACAACCTTCACGACGAAACGATGGGTAACTTAAATCACCTGAACGTGGATGGGCTGCACGACCTTTACCGGCATTTTCAATTTCCTGTAATGCCTTCATGGTAGCCCCAACCGCATCTTCAATTGCTTGTGCGCCATCCATTGGACGACGTACCGGGCCACAGGTATAAATACCCGTACGACGTGTTTCGTAAGGGAAACAGATAAAGTGTGAATCGTTAAAGCCTTTAGTCAGTTGCGGAAGATCTTTACCCTGACGATAGTCAAGGTTAAGAATGGAATCAACATTAACAGTAAATTGACCGGGTTCATCCTGACCCACTTCATCAATGTTCACACCGCCATTCGGAATCATTCCCGTTGCTAAAACAACCAGGTCAGCCTTTTCAGCAGTGTCTTCATCAAGAATTAAATCTTTAAACTTAACCGCTAAAGAGTCGCCATCCTGTACAACTTCAGCCACTTCACCTTTAGTAAAAGTAACGCCATTGCGTTGACCAGCACGGTAAAAATCTTCACCACTCACACCCGGCGTGCGTAAATCAGAATAGATAATATTGGTGTCGACATCCGGGTTTTGCTCTTTAAAGTACAAAGCCTGTTTAATGGATGTTTGACAACAATGGCCTGAGCAATAATCTAAATGCCCTTCTTTGTCGCTACGCTGGCCAGCACACTGAACAAACACAACACTGTTAATGTCTTTACCGTCTTTGGTTTTAATTGCACCGCCGTTAGCCGCGAGCGCCATTTCATCGAGTTCGGCTTGTGTTACAACATTGGATGCTTTGCCATAACCGAGTTCAGGTAACTGACTTGCGTCGTATTCACTGTAACCGGTTGCCTGAACAATCGCACCAAAGTTTTCAGTGGTGGTTGAACCGCTTTCAGTTGAAATATCGGCAGAGAACCGACCCGGCGCACCGGATGTTTTGGTTAATGTCGAATTAAGGTGAACGGTAATGTTGCTGTCCGCTTCAATCGCCGCAATCATGTCCGCAACACCGGTGTCTGCTGGTGCATCATAAGGGGCTTTCATGGGTAAGCCCTTATACATTCTTGCTGCTGCACCACCTAAGGCGGCGGTTTTTTCAACAATGTGAACGGGGTAACCTGTTTTAGAGGCTTCAATAGCAGCGGTCATACCCGATACACCACCACCCACAACAAGGAGCTTTTTATTATAAACTGCTTCCTCATTGCCCTTTGGCCGCTCCATAAACTTCACTTCAGTTACTGCCATACGCACATAATCGTCGGCCATTTCCTGCGTAGTTTCACGGGCTTCGTCGGTGTCGGGACGAACCCAGATAACACCTTCACGAATATTGCCACGCGAGATGGCAACGTTGTCAAAATTAAAGGCTTCGACTTTAGCGCGTCGTGAACAGGCACAAATGGCAACGTGGTTTACGCCCTCGTTGTCAATGTCGTCCTGAATCATTTTAATGCCGTCGGCATTACATAAAAATTCATGCTCTTTGGCTACGTGTGCTTTTGCATCGCGTGTTGCAATGGATACCATTTGAGCCGTATCAACACGGTCACCAATACCACAGCCTTTACAAATATAAGCACCGATTTTCTTTTCGTCTGCCATTTTTTATCCCTCCGATCCAGCGACGCGATTCACAACCTGTATCGCGCGTAATGCGCTTGCAGTTGCGCTTTGCACGGCGCGGTTTACATCTAATGCATCTGTTGAACAACCGGCTGCGAAAATGCCACCGTTTGATTCGTCCTGTTCAATATAGCCATTTTCGTTAACAGCCACTTTGACAGGAAAGTCACTAACACTGGGTTCCATACCAACGGCCAGCACGACCAGGTCATGTTCATTATCGTAACGGTGGTAACCTTCGGTATCAACCCCACGCAGGATGGGGTTGCCATTGCCTTTGTTTTCGTCGATACGGGCAACTTTAGATTTCGTAAAGGTTACATTTGGATTGGCTTTGACTTTTTGATGGAAGTCATCAATACGATCGATGGCACGAATGTCTATATAATAGATAGTGGATTTGCCTTCATCGCCATAAGCATCTTCAACATAATGGGTTTGCTTAAGTGATGCCATGCAGCAGATACGCGAACAATGTTTTAAGTGGTTACGGTCACGTGAACCGGCGCATTGAATAAAAGCGACATTTTTAGCTTCTGCGTTGTCACTCGGGCGTAACAATTTGCCGCCCGTTGGGCCATGTGGGTCGGCCATACGTTCAAATTCAACCGACGTAATCACATTTTGAATGCGGTCATAACCGTAAGGCTGAATTTTCGCTGCATCATAAGGTTGCCAACCGGTTGCCCAGATAATGGCACCAACGGTTAAGGTGGTTTCCTGTTCCTGCATTTCTAAGTCGATTGCATCGAACTTACAGGCTTCTTTTGCCTTCGTCGCATCGGGTGTGCCGATAATGGCAGGGTCTAAAACATAACGCTGTGGATGCGCCATGGCACTTGGCAAATAGGCACCCTTACGCTTGTTAAGATTGTAATTGTGTTCGTTATCGAATTCCGCCTCGACTGCGTCACCACAGGCACCGCAGGCAGTGCAGTTTTCGTTGACATAACGTGGCGCAGTTTTCAGGGTAACACTGTAGTTACCTTCTTCACCTTCAACCGACGACACTTCGGTCATTGTTAAAAGGCGTAAATTTGGATTCATTTTCAACCGGCGCTGATTGATTTCCATACCACAGGTTGGGTGACACATCTTAGGGAAATATTTGTAGAGTTTACCTACCCGACCACCCACAGAAGGTGATTTTTCCACCAAAATAACTTGTTTACCAAATTCTGCCGCTTCCAGCGCAGCGGTCATCCCGCTAATTCCGCCACCTACGACTAAAATGGTCTCATTTGTAGCGATTATATCCGCCATCGACTCAGCTCCTAAACTATACAGCTTGCACTAGTACCCACTAGCGAAGCGATAATTTGACGTTAAAATTCTGTGATTCTTTTGTTTGCTTTTAATAACAACAACTTAAGATATTTTACCTGCTGTTCAGGGCAAATTTACCGCCAACTAGCATGACTTATATTATGCTATTAAAAGTGGGGGCAACTTTGACCGATCAGCGGCCGAAAAACAAGTCATAATTATCTTTATCATCATAAAATGATTTTATTTAAGGGGTTAATTACATAGACCAAAGTAATGATTGCCTTGAATACATCCGGCAGTCTCAGCACGTGTTCTCTGTTATCGCTTAACACTGTATCAGCGTCAACGAAGCAATCAAATTCGAACAGCTAAATTAAAATAAAGTGTAATCAAATGGAGGATATAAAGAAGCGCAATATTCCTTGAAAAGGCCATAATATGGCCTCTGATTGGAATATAGCCTTTAATTATCAATAAGTTAGATTGGCGTGACCCTGAAGGACTGAATTAAAATAATTCAATATCCTCTTCCTGATGCAATAATACGGGGACTATTTCTTCAGGATTATCTGTCACCTTAAATTGTGTAATCAACATATGCAGTAATGAAGCCAGTTGCGCTAAATCACTACTATCAGATGTGTTTTTCTGTGCATCACCAATGGTGCAGGAAATTGAATCATTGATATTGATAATTGTTGCATTGATATCATTGGCTGCTTCTGATTGACTAATGCATGAATCGGCAATATCTTTATTCATCGCATCTATTTTTGATAATGTAGTATTTACTTTTTCAAACGAAGAACCGGCACGATTCGCCAAATCAACTGTTTTAACGGCCTGTTCTCTACTTTCCAGCATCGTCGTAACCGCATTTTTACTGCTACCCTGCATACTTTGAACAAGCTGTTGAATTTGTACTGTTGCCAAATATGTTTTCTGCGATAAACTACGAACCTCATCGGCTACCACAGCAAAACCACGCCCATGTTCACCAGCACGAGCCGCTTCAATAGCAGCATTTAATGCTAATAAATTTGTTTGCTCTGCAATAGCGGTTATCGCATCCAGAATAATAGTGACTTCTTTACTTTCATCCGCTAATTTGCGAACAATATTTGTCGAGTTGTTAATTTGGGCTGAAAGAAAATTAATTTCAGAAACGGCTTCGACAACAACTTCGTGGCCAACAGCGGTAGAAGATAACGCTGATTTGGTTGATTCAGCGGTTAACTGTGCATTATCGGCAACCGTTTGAATATTTTCTGTCATTTGTTGCATTGACTCAGACACATGCGATATTGCCGTTTGTTGACTAGTGATAGCCTGATTTGTTCTTTCGTTTGTTTTGGCCGATTCATACGAAGCCTGTGATAAATTATTAGCCGCCGTATTCACTTGTGTCATTAATTGTTGGATATTTTTTATAAAGACATTAAACCATTTTGACATTTCCTTAAGTTCAGCAACATCATAAGTATCAAGGCGGCGAGTAAGGTCACGATCATCTTCAGCAATATTCCTCAGCAGCAATGATATATTTGTTAATGGTTGAGTTATTCCCCTACGGGTAAAAGTCCAGAAAAATATAACAAGAAAAATCAAAGTTATGATAAATACCAGCGCAACAAAATATTTAAGGTTATCAAAATCAAGCTGCATTTTATGTGATGCTGTGTTGTAAATTTTTATTGTATTATCGACAATATGGCTTAGTAATTTAATCGGGGCTCGATCAATACCACGAACATACTTATCTGTTGTAATATGCGGATCATGCTTTGCCAATTTAAACGTAGGTAATGCTTCCCGATAACGCGCACCTAGTTTTTTGTGTTCAGCCAGAAACTTTAGAGCATCTCTTTTTAATTCAGGGTAATCACTCGAAAGAACTAATAAGCGATTAACCTCTGTTCTTACTTTGCGCTCACTATCCGTAAATTTTTTTAAATACTTATCATAAAGTTTTTTATCGTAACCACGAATAAGAATATTTTTCCATTCCTGAACCTGTATTTTAAAATACACCTGCGACTTAAGTGCACTATTCTGTATTTTATGCGTTCGTTCTGACAACAGAGAATTATCTGCGATCAAATTTTCATATTTAAACATGATAAATCCACTCAAGCTTGTCATAATTAACAAACCTAAAATAAAGAGTGCTGTTAATCTATTTTGAATGCTACCTATTTTGAACTTGCTCAATAATGTCATTGTTATACTATTTGTTGATTTTTTATTAAATAAGGATGTTAGATGAACCATGAATAAGCGAGTCATGGCCTAATCTAGTTTGTGATTGAGGTCAATAATGGGGTTAATAAATAGAAGTGTAATTCTTTAATTCTAAAATATCGAAAAACACTTGGTATTGGCTATCCTGCTGCTGAGTTACTGCATCGATGCTCTTACAATAGGAGTACATCATGATATTACCTTTAACTGTTACTTACTAATTATGGGATTATTACTTTGCCCCATTTATGTGACATTTTTATGACTAAACTGACTAAATTTATATATTACAATAAAGTATGTGAGAATATAAGTTCATATTTTGATGTAATGGTCAAGTTTTTTGCAAAGAAAACTCTTTGCGAGCAATAGCGCGTCAATCTGTTTTCTTATGCGTTAATTACTGGTCGCTGATTTCCTGAGCCTGCACCCAAGCCTAAGGAGGCGTCAAGGTAAAGATCTCACCAAGTGCACTGCGAATTTGTCGCAGGGTTAAGTGTTCAGCAAAACCGGTCGGATCTTCCCAATGCCTGCAAATAAGCCGAGTCACATTGGATTGTTGTTCAGAGCGTATATCGAGTGTAGTAATATAATCATCAGCCGTGGGGCTTG
Organism: Chromatiales bacterium; assembly: GCA_027076325.1. Taxonomy (GTDB): domain Bacteria; phylum Pseudomonadota; class Gammaproteobacteria; order UBA6429; family Thiohalophilaceae; genus SZUA-37. The sequence goes on from JALTJZ010000052.1 coordinate 23,481, forward strand.
ATACCTGAATTATGCCGCTGGCAGCGTACAGATTCGAGTGCAACAAAACATCTTCCTCGATCCAGTTAACACGGTAAACGATGAAGGTATCGGCCTTTATCGTTTGGGGTTTATTATGCAGGTCACGTACTTCGAGCCGACAGTTTGGATAATATAAATCAATTTCACTTTCAGACTTTACCTTGCCATTTTGTAAATAAATCCCCGCGCTTTGCTCTGGTATGCGGATATCCTGGTTCAGAATAAGCTGCCAGCCGCGACTGATTGTTTCATCTTTCGATCCAGTTTCAGCAGCCATTCCTGCTGTGCTGACAAGCATTAGAAGCGCAATAAGGATAAAAGGGAACAGCAACAAATCTAAATAATTCGTCTTGTTCAGCCGCGCATTAAGCCTAAATTGAACCATTGAGTCACTCACCGGATTCTCGCTCAGCATGAATTTTGGCGTCAGTTTTCACTCGCCCTTTTACTCTATTGCGGGATAAGCACATCATAAGCGCTGCCTCCATAGTGAACCTTACTGGAGTATATTGCAGAGCCATATAATGTTCAAAACAAAAAACACCATTGCCATTATATATAGTATAAACTCGCAAAAGACTGGCCGTCTGGCTCAACTTTTTCTATGCTTAACCGATACAGCAGCATGAACTTGAGTAGTTTAGTCAACGACTCTTGTATCTAAACCGTCCTTACATTAGAATATTAGAGTACGCTAATCAACTATTCATAGAATTTATTCAGCCATTAAATTGAGCCACTGAGTCCTTTATGTCCTATTCCAATACTGCGCCAACTGAACAAACTTCTGCTAACAACCGTATCGAAGTTAAAAATACCACCTGCTATATGTGCGCCTGTCGCTGTGGTATTCGTGTGACATTGCGCGACGGCGAAGTACGTTATATTCAGGGCAACCCGGAACACCCGCTAAATAAAGGGGTTATCTGCGCAAAAGGCGCATCGGGCATAATGAAGCAATACTCGCCTGCGCGATTAACCAAACCACTCAAACGCAAAGCCGGTGCTGACCGAGGTGATGCCGAATTTGAAGAAATTAGCTGGGAAGAAGCTTTATCTACTATTAGCGAACGATTAGAACATATTCGCAAAACCGACCCGAAAAAATTCGCGCTGTTTACAGGTCGCGACCAGATGCAGGCCTTAACCGGTATGTTTGCCAAGCAGTTTGGCACACCAAACTATGCAGCACACGGCGGTTTTTGCTCGGTCAACATGGCCGCAGGGATGATTTATACCATTGGTGGTTCGTTCTGGGAGTTTGGTGGGCCAGATTTAGACCGTGCAAAACTCTTTGTGATGATTGGCACCGCCGAAGACCACCATTCCAACCCAATGAAAATTGCCCTTTCAAAGTTCAAGCGTAATGGTGGCCGTTTTATTTCGATTAACCCGGTGCGTAGCGGCTACTCGGCCATTGCCGATGAATGGGTGCCGATTAAACCCGGCACGGATGGCGCATTATTCCTCGCATTGATCCATGAGTTGATTAAACAGGGCTTATACGACCGTGAATTTTTAACCCAGTACTCCAACTCGGCTCAACTTGTTATTGACGATGCACAAGATGACGATGATGGCATGTTCCTGCGTACCGATGTACCTCAGGACACCGAATGTTTTGATGCGCAAGATGCCGTCTGGTGGGACAGATTAACCGACAAACCGGTTCGCACCCATACCAAAGAAGCCGACCCCTATTTAATGGGTGAATTCACCATGCCCGATGGCACAAAAGCCAAGCCGGCATTCCAGAAACTGAAAGATCGCGTGGAAGAGTACACGCCCGAATGGGCTAGCACCATTACCGGTATTCCAGCCGAAACCATTAAGCGCCTGGCCTATGAAATGGGGATTACCGCGCGCGATGAAAAAATTGAATTACCGATTGCCTGGACCGATGTTTGGGGCAACGACCACGACACCGTAACGGGTAACCCGGTGGCCTTCCATTCTATGCGCGGCACCGCGGCACATTCGAATGGCTTCCAGACCATTCGCGCCATGTCGATACTGATGTCGTTACTCGGCACCATCGATCGCCCCGGCGGTTTCCGCCATAAAGCGCCGTTCCCACGCCCTATTCCACCTTGCGCAAAAACACCGAAAGGCCCGGAAGGTGTGCAACCTGAAACACCGCTCGGCGGTATGCCATTGGGTTGGCCAGCCGACCCCGATGATTTGTTTGTAAAAGACGACGGTGAACCGGTGCGTATTGATAAAGCCTTTTCCTGGGAATACCCCTTGTCTGCTCACGGTTTAATGCACAATGCCATTACCAATGCATGGCGAGGCGACCCGTACGAAATTGACGCGCTAATGATTTTTATGGCCAACATGGCCTGGAATTCCAGCATGAACACATCGGAAGTACGTAAAATGCTCAACGACAAAAAAGAAGATGGCGAATATAAAATTCCATTTTTAATTGTTGCTGATGCGTTCCAGTCTGAAATGACCGCCTACGCCGATTTAATTTTACCCGACACAACCTACCTCGAACGCCACGACGTAATGAGCATGTTAGACCGACCTATTTCCGAATTCGATGGCCCGGTTGACTCGGTGCGTATTCCGGTGGTTGAACCTAAAGGCGACTGCCGACCGTTCCAGGAAGTCATTATTGAACTTGGCTCACGTTTAAAACTACCCGCTTTTACCAATAACAAAGGCGAACGCAAATTCCGCGACTACCCTGACTTTGTTGTTAACTACGAAACCGAACCCGGTTCAGGTATTGGCTTCCTCGCCGGTTGGCGTGGTAAAGGCGGCGAAAAATTTATGAAGGGCGAGCCTAACCCCAACCAGTGGGAAATGTACGAGAAAAATAATTGTGTTTACCAGTATCACTTGCCCAAGTCTTACCAATACATGCGTAACTGGAATGCCGGTTACTTACAGTGGGCACAGGAACATCGTTTAACAAAATACGCTGAACCCATCAACGTGCATATTTATTCTGAAGTGTTGCAAAAGTTCCGTTTGGCGGCACAAGGTAAACGCGAAGGTAAACAACCGCCTGAATATTTACGCAAACGCGTTGAAGAACATTTTGATCCGCTTCCCTTTTATAGCGAACCACTGGAATCACAGTTAACGGACAAACATAAGTATCCATTAAATGCGATTACCCAACGCCCAATGGCAATGTACCACTCATGGGATTCACAAAACGCCTGGTTGCGCCAGATCCACGCACATAATTATTTACATGTGCACCCATCGCTTGGTGAAAAGCATGGCTTTGAAGACGGTGACTGGATCTGGGCTGAGTCGATGCACGGTAAAGTACGTTGCATGTGCCGTTTCAGTGAAGCGGTTGAACCCGGCACCGTTTGGACATGGAACGCCATTGGTAAAGCATCGGGCGCATGGCGTCTGGATGCAGATGCGAACGAATCTAAAAAAGGCTTTTTGTTAAACCATTTAATTTCTGAAGAGCTACCGGCCAATGAAGCAGGTGAGCATGTGTCAAACTCCGACCCGATTACCGGCCAGGCAGGTTGGTACGATGTACGCGTTCGTGTTTATAAAGCTGATGAAAATGAAGCACCTGAAACGTATCCGCAATTCGATACAATGCCAAGTTACCCCGGCACCGATAAAAAGCGCAAATGGCTAAGTTACTTCGCCGGTAAATTTACTAAATAAGACACACCAAGCAGTAAGATAAAACAGGATTCATTTTATGACTCAGTTAGCATTAGTTATCGACTTAAACGTTTGCGTCGGCTGCCATGCCTGCGTAACCAGTTGCAAAGAGTGGAATACCTCCGGTCCAGCCGGTTCAATGTGCGACGATAACCCTTACGGACAAGATCCAACAGGTACCTTCTTTAACCGCGTACAAACTTATGAAGTTGGCGAGTTTCCTTTAACCGAAACCGTTCACTTTCCTAAAAGTTGTTTACACTGCGAAGATCCACCCTGTGTGCCTGTTTGCCCAACCGGCGCAAGCTACAAACGCGAGTCTGACGGTATTGTTTTAGTGGATTACGACAAGTGCATTGGTTGCCGCTACTGTTCATGGGCTTGTCCTTACGGTGCACGCGAAATTGATGAGCATCAGAAAGTAATGAAAAAATGTACCTTGTGTGTTGACCGTATTTACGATGAAGAACTCCCTGAAGAAGAACGTAAACCAGCTTGTGTTCTCGCCTGCCCAACCAACGCACGTTTATTTGGTGACGTACATGATTCTGAATCTGAAATCTCCGTTACCATTCGTGAAGAAGGGGGTTACCAACTTATGCCCGAATGGGGAACCAAACCGTCTAACCATTATTTACCACGGCGTAAGACACGCATGCATATTCATGACGATGAGCTCGAACGTGCAGATAATCCATTGAATAAAGAACAGCGTAAACCACATGGCCCAATTGATGAACCTACGCTGGATGATTCAACCAGTTGGTAAAGATTTTCGTCATACTCGCGTAGGCAGGTATGACGAATTAGAAACTTAGAAATAACTTAAGAAAAACAGAGGAACAAACACAATGAATCCTGCATTCAGTGTCATATTTTTAACAACCTTAATTGGTGTTGGACAGGGCTTGTTTTTAGCACTATTCACAGGACAAAGTTACTCTGCTGTCAAATTACTGCCAGCGGCAGCCAGCGCCGAGTTTTACAGTATTGGTGGCCTGATTGCCTTGCTCTTTTTAGTTGGCGGTCTCATTGCCTCGTTCTTCCACCTCGGTCATCCCGAACGCGCGTGGCGTGCTGCAGCGATGTGGCGCACTTCGTGGCTATCACGCGAGGTTATTGCGCTGCCAACCGTCATGGGCTTACTGTTTATTTATGCCCTGATGCATTATATGCAATGGGATATTGTTTTATTTACCAGCGAAGCCGGTGCCGAACTCTCTGTTTCTTTAATCGTCGGCATTCTGGGTATGCTGGCAACCTTTGCCTTATTTTTATGTACCGGCATGATTTACGCCTGTATAAAATTTTTACAGGAATGGCATACTCCACTGACCGTTATTAATTACACCTTACTCGGGACGGCTTCTGGTTTTGTGCTAGCAACGGCTTTCGCCACTTATACTGCACCGGGGTTACTTAAGTTCTTCGGTATCTGGTCGATTATTATTACTCTAACGGCCTTGATTACTCGTGTAGCCTCATTACTGCGTAACCGCAGTATCAAATATAAATCATCAGCACAAACAGCCATTGGTGTACGCCATACCAAAGTAAAACAAATTACCATGGGCATGATGGGCGGCTCGGTTAATACCCGTGATTTTAATCACCATATGTCGGCTTTGTTCTTTAAATCCATTAAATGGGTTTTCCTGCTACTGGTATTTATTATTCCCAGCATTTTAATCTGGGCAGGTATTGAAGAAGCCAATCGCACACTATTATTTAGCGCCTTTATCGTGCAATACATTGGCTTAATTGCTGAACGCTGGTTTTTCTTTGCCCAGGCAAACCATCCGCAAAATATTTATTACCAAACGGTTTAGGACTTACTGAATATATTTAAGATCGTTAACCACAGCGGCGGAGAGCTGTGGTTAACGATTGAACCCATCTGCGTCCCCCCTTGCGCAATGAACTTAGTCCTAAAAGATGATGTCTATGCTACAATTCCACAGCATTATCTTTATTAAATAACTTTAGTTGGTTCGTTCCATGCATATACACACTCTCCTTATTTCCTTGCTGATTTTAAGCTTTGGCGTACAAGCGAAAAGCGTGTCAGAAAAGTACCCAGCCGTTAATGTTGACTTAAATGCAGTTAAGGTTTCTAAACATGTTTACTTTGTTCAGGGTAAGGCCGGTATTGCCACCGACAATGCCGGCTTTATTTCCAATGCCGGTTTTGTTGTCACCAATGAAGGCGTGGTTATATTCGATGCATTAGGCACACCATCACTGGCGGCAAAACTTTACAAAGAAATTCGTAAAGTCACAAAGCAGCCCATTCGCTATGTCGTGATGAGCCACTATCATGCCGACCATCTTTATGGTTTACAGGTTTTTAAAGAACTCGGTGCAAAAATTATTGCACCACAAGGCGCTCGTGTTTATCTTGAATCAAATGTGTCGGATAATTTATTAGCAACACGTCGTATTGAGCTTGCACCATGGGTGAACGAATCAACCCGTCTTGTTCCCGCCGATCAATATATCGATACAGAATATAAATTTAGCCTGGGGGGCATTCACTTTAAAATAACCCCCCTGGGCAATGCCCACTCGGAAGGCGACTTAACCTTACTGGTCGAACCTGACAATGTTTTGTTTTCAGGTGATTTGATCTTTGAAGGCCGTATTCCTTTTGTGGGTCAGGCGAATATTTTTAACTGGCTACAAGCACTAGAGGCCATGCGTAATGTTAATGTATCGGCCGTTTTACCCGGCCACGGGCCATTGGCAAAAGATCCTAACGCATTAATTAACCTAACCTATAATTACCTGTCATTGCTTAAAAATACCATGCAGGCTGCTGTTAAAAACTGGACACCCTTTGCCGAAGCCTATGCAAAAATCGACTGGGGCGATTATATGTTCCTACCTGCCTTTGATGCGGCCAACAGAAAAAATGCCTACAATGTCTTTTTATTTCTGGAAAGTGAATCACCATAAATTAGCGGAGTTTTTCTTTAAAACAGCGCTATATCCCCTCATTGGTTTTAAGCTCTGCTGCCCTCAAGTTTACGCCTGGCATGCCGATAACACCGGTAGCAGTATGAGATACAACGCAGGTAAAGTAGTATGGCCATTAATAAAACACTTTATGACCGCCTGGGCGGCAAACCGACTTACGTAAAAGTCCATAAAATTTTTTATGACAAAGCCTACGCCCACCCCTGGTTAAGTCGCTACTTTACCGATAAACCGCAGGAACTTCTGGAAAACCAGCAAACGGACTTTATGATGCAGTTAATGGGTGGGCCAAAGTGCTATGCAGGCAAAGCACCCAAATCCGCCCATCAACACATGCTTATTACAGATGAACTTTATGAACTCCGCGCACAACTACTTTCCGAGTCGATAACAGAGGCCGGCATAAGCAATGCTTTAAGAGATGAGTGGATAGCCGCAGATGCCACCTTCCAGCGCGCACTGGTAAAAACATCCGAAGATGAATGTGTTCGTGCTTACCCAACGCAGCCTATTCTGAATTTCCCCAGATAACTTCAGCTCATATATAAAAGCGGATTGCTTCGCTATCGCTTCAACAGGCATTTTCCACACTTTTAGTTAAAAACCCATAGATTATTTTCCTCAATAGCGCATACAATAACCCTCTCAAGTTCATCGCGTTTGCACAAAATAAAATGCCAAATTTAGACGTATTACAAACCCTCTTTTCTGACAAGTTGAACAGCCTTCTAATTGCTGATAGCGCATGGCAACTTGGCGTTTTACTGGTTGCCTTTATTGCTGCCTGGAAACTTAATCATCAGTGGAATAAACGCTTAACGGCGCATTTAGGTGAAAAGGAAAAACGTGGTGTTTCACGCTTTTTGTTACGTGGCTCCAGCTACCTGGTGTTTCCTGTTATTACGCTTATATTTATTTATATTGGTGTTGCTGTTTTACAGCTTTATAAAATCACAACACCCATTCTTGATATTATTATCCCGTTATTGCTATCACTTGCCGCTATCCGTGTATCGGTATACAGCTTAAGGCGTGCCTTTACAAAAACCCAAAATTTACGCGCATGGGAAGGTTTTATCAGTATCAGCATCTGGGGGCTGGTTGCACTACACTTACTCGGCTGGTTACCTGGCATACTCAATGCACTCGATAGTGCAGCTATTAGCTTTGGCGATAACCGCGTATCAATTCTGTCAGTGGCCAAATTTATTATTATTGCAGGTATTTATATTGTTGCTGCCCGCTGGCTGGCCATGTTAATTGAGCAACGTGCAATGAAGTCAACGGTTATCAGCTCTAGCATGCAGGTAGGTTTAAGTAAATTTGCAACGGTCGCCTTATACAGTATTGCCATTATTATTGCCCTGAACAGTGTGGGCATCGATCTCACAACCTTAACCGTGTTCGGTGGTGCAATTGGTGTGGGGCTTGGCTTTGGCCTAAAAAGTATTGCAAGTAACTTTATTAGTGGTTTTATCTTGTTGTTTGATCGTTCCATTAAACCGGGCGATGTTATTAGCATTGGCAACCGTGTTGGTTGGGTGGTGGCATTGCATGCACGTTATATTGTGGTTAAAGACAGAGACGGCGTTGAAACACTTATTCCGAATGAAAATATTATTACTTCCGAAGTGACTAACTGGAGTTATAGCGACAAGCATGTACGCGTCAAAATTCCCGTGCAGGTAAGTTATGATGATGATGTAGAACAGGCTATGCAACTGATGCTCGATGCCTGTCAGGTTTCAGCGCGTGTCCTGCAAAATCCGGAGCCCGCCGTTCGGCTCACAAATTTCGCTGATAATGGGATAGAGCTTGAACTACGCCTTTGGCTCGATGACCCTGAACAAGGCGTAGGCAGTGTTAAATCCGATATTAACCTTGCCATCTGGAAAGCATTTAAAGACAACGCCATTACCATTCCCTTTCCGCAACGCGATGTTCATCTAATAAAAGATACTTTATAATCGTCAGAATCCACTGACCTTTCAGGTATTAGCTAAAATCCTGAATCAGGGCTTGTTGTATATTTTTGTCAACAGGCGATACATTTTGCATAAAACCATCATAATCGATGCCCATTGATAAAGCGTTGCCAGACTTTAAAGCAGCAATCATCTTATCAGTCAGTTCAAAACGCATAAAATGCACGGCAGATGTTTTTTCATCACGATTTCTGTCCATATCTTCGTCTGCAATGGCATAGACCTTATCGAAACCTTCCACCTGTATCCAGACTTTATCCTCCACACCACCGAGCTTTTCGAGTACACGTTGGCGCTCTTCTGCATCTGAATATTCAATCATAAATGTTGCTTTCAGATTTTTACCATTGGGTATTAACGGGTTATAGGCAGCAAGCTCTTCATTAATACCGTCTGCTTCAAAAATCTTTTCGATACGCAGCATTTCCTGTATTTGATATTGAATAGTCATGCGATCTTCAAAATATAAAGTGGCATGGTCACCTAATGCCACCTGGCGATTTTTTTTGTGCTCTAATACGGCAGCACGGTAATCTTGTCTTTTACTGGCATAGTCTTCTAAAGAAAACAGATCGTCACGAGTTAATTCTTGCATATTACTTTCTCTATCGTTCAGTTAAATAGCGTAGGCCTTCCGCAATAAGCTTAAAGGGTGTGTTGGTACTGACTTATTTTGGGTGTCATTCAAACCATTCTCAATTTGGTGCCCGGCCATGGGGCAATCACTGGAATAGTAATCAGCCTCAAACTGTTTTACTTTGTTCACTACCGGCCGGGCTATTTTCATGGATATTTTATGGAACTCAACTTTTACTGCATAGGTGCCGTCATGTCCTGAACAACGTTCAATCGGCAATACTTCGGTATCGGGAACAAGCTGAAGTAGATCACGGGTTTTCATGCCAATTTTTTGTACTCGTAAATGGCAGGCAACCTGATAGGCTATTTTTCCAAGCGGCTGTTTAAAGTCGAGTTTTAATTTATCTTCTTTATGCCGCAACATTAAATATTCAAACGGATCATAAAAGGCCTGCTGTACTTTTTGAACATCTGTATTATCAGGGAACATTAATGGTAGTTCCTGTTTAAACATTAATACACACGAAGGCACGGCGGCCACCAGATCGAAACCGGCATCCACTAATTTAGCCAGCACAGGAATATTCACCTGCATGGCTTTTTCGACGGCTTCCAGATCACCCAACTCCAGTTTTGGCATACCACAGCACTGTTCTTTTTCTGCAAGGGTGGTTTGAATACCGTTGTGTTCAAAAATAGTAACCAGATCGTCATTAAGCTGAGGCTCATTGATATTGCAATAGCAGGTTGCAAACAAAGCCACCTTGCCGGTTGTTTTGTTACCCGCATCAACCGTTGTCACCGTGCTACCTTTATAACGGGAACGAAATGAGGAACTATGATACTCGGGCAACACGGCATCGGCATGCACACCTAAAACAGATTGCAGGGCTTTGCGTGCTGGTTTTAGTTTATTAATGAAATTGACTGTTTGAGCGACAACCGGTGTCCCCACCAGTTTGCCGACTGTATCAGTTGCCGATAATAATTTATCGCGGGAAGATGCACCCTGCTGTTTAAACTTAACCGCTTTGGCGCGCAACATCACATGCGGAAAATCAAGGTTCCATTCATGTGGTGGCACATAGGGGCACTTGGTTAAATAACAAAGATCACATAAATAACAGTGGTCGACCACTTTCCAGTAGTCTTTTTTAGCGACACTATCCACTTCCATGGTGCTGGACTCATCGACCAAATCAAAGAGCGTCGGGAAAGCGTTACATAAACTGACACAACGACGGCAACCATGACAAATGTCATAGACACGCTCCAGTTCACTGAATAAAGCATCCTCATTATAAAATTCTGGCGCTTTCCAGTTAAGCGGATGACGTGTTGGTGCTTCTAAACTGCCCTCACGAGGAGCCATAGGGTATATCCTTCAAATTTAGTAACAAGACCTGGATTATCTCTCCAGCCATCCGGAAATGATGGCCAGAGAAACAACGTGTTTAATCGTCCAGATTATCTAATGCTTTCTGGAAACGATTCGCATGCGAACGCTCTGCTTTGGCTAATGTTTCAAACCAGTCTGCAATCTCATCAAAATTTTCTTCACGTGCTGCTTTCGCCATGCCTGGGTACATATCAGTATACTCATGTGTTTCACCGGCAATGGCAGCTTTTAAGTTGTCACTGGTAGAACCAATTGGGAGCCCCGTTGCTGGATCACCACTTTCTTCCAGGTACTCCAGATGACCGTGCGCATGGCCCGTTTCACCTTCAGCCGTTGAGCGGAAAACCGTAGACACATCGTTATAGCCTTCAACGTCTGCTTTTGCTGCAAAATATAAATAACGACGATTCGCCTGTGATTCACCCGCAAACGCATCTTTTAAGTTTTGTTCTGTTTTACTTCCTTTTAAGGACATATGTCACCTCTTTTTGTTATCGATTGATAAATAGTTAATCTCAGACTGACTACAAAGTCATTTGAGAAACTCATTCTAACTACAGGCCAATATACTCCAGAACCTGATTTAGAATCAGTCTAAATTGGTATGAAAAATAGCCCAGATAGAACCAGGTGTCAAGTTAATTTAAGTCGTACCAGGAATCAGGCACTCAGTTAGATAATAGTTCACGCATCGCAATAAAAACAGTGAGTTAGATCAATTTCAGGTTTAATAAACAGGCTGCTCATAGCCGTAAACAACTCCGCTTACGTGCACTACATACAGGTTACACATTTTACTTTTATACCTACCCAGCAAGCTGCGGGGGAAAAACCCCTCAGCGATTAAAGCCGTTGCGTGTGTTGTATTTCTGCCCTTTACGGCAGCACGGTATTAATGAGCACGGTCACAGGCTGCGCATCTTTTACTGTTACTGCACCAGAGCGCCCCAGTAAGTCACCACTTTGTGGTGTTGCCTGGCCTGATTTCGAAACCCGAGCAATGATGTCCACTTTCGCAAAATTAGAAATCTTCATTGTCGGCTGCATCGCCATGCTGTCGTCCAGCACAACCCTCACAGGAAGATCTTTTACTTGCTTACGCACTATCGCCAATGGCATTTTAGAGCCGTTAGTGGCACGCGCATAAATCAACACATAGTCATCAGGAGAGACTTTGTTCTTATTGTCACGGGTTAACTTCACCGTTACCCGAATACTTGCCGTGGTATTACCGCTATTTGGTTCCGCCTGCTGAACAGCCGTTGTGGCTTGCCCCGGTTTTACCGTGGGCTCTAGCCCCATTTTTCGTTCAGCCGCTATAATAAGTGACTTAACTTGCTCAACAGAACGAGGCTCATTGGCAATAATGGGTAATAATTTTTTCCATAGTTTAATTGCTGTTTTGCCATCACCACTTTCCGCATAACCTAAACCGGCTAACCACAGAGCCATTGGATTGTCCGGCTTTTTATCCAGCGCTTTTTTAATTAGCTCAAAAGGCTCACCCGCCATGCGCCCACCACGCTCCATGGTCATGGCGTCGGCAAGGGTAATTAAAACCGTAACATCATCACCAACCAGCTTACGTAAACGTTTTAATGCCGATACGGCACGATCATATTTTTTTAACGACATATAGGTACGCGCCAGGGTGTACCAGCCATCCGGGTTATCCGGATCTTTTTCCAGTTTTGATTCCAGTAGTAACGCCATCTCGTCAACAGAACCAAGGTGTTTTTTATCACCGGTTGACGACTGTACCTGTTGTGGCATCTGTGCAGCCCGGTCAATGCCCTCTGGTGTACCCCATAACCAGTACAGAGCCAAAGCCATTAATGGAATGGCCGTAATGATCACGTAGGCATTTTTCTCTATTTTTGGTGAATCCGTCTGTTTTACTTCGCCATCATGAATATCTTCTAATAATGACTTTTCAATTTCAATTTGAGTTTGCTCAAACTCCTGCTGTGAAAGCTCACCTTGCTCTAGCCGCTGCTCCAGTTCGGTTAAACGTTCTTTTGCTATTGCGGTATTTTGTAAATCAGTATCATCTTTATTGATCGCACGCTTACCCAGTAAAGCCGGCGCAATTAGCCACAAAACAAAAATAATAAGCAGCAAAGAAAAAAACATAAAACCTATCATGATGCATCATCCTTTTTTAATGTGCTCTTTAGTAACGCCTGTGCACGCTGATGCTCTGCAGCCGTTATTTCAACTGACTCTGTTTGAGTTCGCTGCCTGATAATTCTGAATAATACGATCATCGCTATCACGAAAAAAAGTAGTGGCCCCAGCCACAATAAAAGAGTAGTGGTCTTAAAAGGCGGCTTGTATAAAACAAAGTCGCCATAACGTTCTACCATAAAATCAACAATCTGCTGATTGCTTTTACCTTCTGAAATCATTTGATAAACCTTGTCGCGCATATCTTTAGCGAGGTCAGAATTGGAATCTTTTAAATTCTGATTCTGGCAAACCAGACAACGTAACTCATCGATCAACACGTTATAACGTGCTTCAAGTTCGGCTCGCTCAAACTGACGAAATTCAACACCAGCGTAAACAGAATTTAGCTGTAAAACAATAAATAGAAATATAAAAATGCGCATCGTAGTCTATACCTAAAGTAAATTATTTTTCAGCTTGCAACTCTTTAATTAAAGGAATAACAATTTTATCCAGATCCTGAAAACTGATGGGGCCAATGTGTTTGTAACGAATAATACCTTTTTTATCGATAAAGAAAGTTTCAGGCACACCATAAACGCCATAGTCAAAACCCGCCAAACCTTTTTGGTCGGTTACCACTACATCGTATGGATTGCCCAGCTTTTTTAACCAGGCACGGGCTTCTGCATTAGTATCTTTGTAGTCAAAGCCAACAATAGCTACTATATTTTTTTTTGCCAGCTCATTGAGAACAGGGTGTTCCGCCCGGCAAGCATTGCACCATGATGCCCATATATTTAACAACCAGACTTTCCCCTTTAAGGCTTGCGGACTAAAGGTTACGGTTGGGTCATTCAAAAGGGGCAATTTGAAATCCGGTGCTGGCTTGCCTACCAAAGGTGACGGAACTTTACGTGGATCATTACTTAGCCCTGCGGCAAGCAGAGCAACTAATAAAACAAAAGCTATCAGCGGAAGCAGGAATTTTACTTTCAACATAACGATACCTTACTTCACTTTTCGATAACGTTTATCAGTTGCTGCCAATAAACCACCAAAGCCCATGATTAGTGTACCCAACCAAATCCAGCGAATAAACGGTTTATGGTATAGCCGCAACGCCCAACCACCCTGGTCACCGCGTGGTTCGCCCATAGCAACAAACAGATCGCGGAAAAAACCGGCATCAATCGCCGCTTCGGTCATGGGGCTACGCTGTACAGTATAAATACGCTTTTCTGGCTCTAAATCAGCAATCATTTCGCCGTCTTTGCTAACAATAACATGCGCTCGCTCACCATGATAATTCGGCCCTACAATACGTTTTGAGCCTGCAAACTTAAAATCATAGCCCGCTAAGGAATACGATCCCCCCGGTGTTAACATTACATCTTTTTCGGTTGAATAGATGGATGTTAAGGTAACCCCAACGGTAAAAACAGCAATGCCAACATGCGCAATGTGCATACCGTAAATTGCGCGCGGTGTTTTTTTCAGGCCATCCCATGAAATGCCTTTAGCCTTAAAACGTTGTTTAAAACTATAGCCCATATTCAGCACAACCCACCATGCCAGTGTGGTGCCTATCATTGCGCCCAGAGTAAAGGTTGGCATTGCAAAAGTGCTTAATGCACCCAGAACCAGGCTAATAAGCAGATAGATTAATAAGTGCTTTTTCACTCGCTGAACACTGTCCTGTTTCCAGCGAATAAAAACACCCACACTCATGAGCGCCACTAACGGCACCATGATGGGCACAAAGACGCTATTAAAATAAGGGGGGCCAACCGAAATTTTACCCAAATTTAATGCATCAATAATAAGGGGATACAATGTACCTAACAAAATGGTTGCCGTCGCAATAACCAACAAAATGTTATTTAATAAAAGCGCGGTTTCTTTTGAGAACCATGAAAAACGTGTGTTTGATTTAATCTCAGGCGCACGCCATGCGTATAAAGCTAATGAGCTCCCCACCACCAGCACCAGAAAGATTAATATAAATAAACCACGTTCCGGATCGCTGGCAAAAGAGTGCACCGAGGTCAACACACCGGAGCGAACTAAAAACGTACCTAACAAACTTAAAGAAAAAGCAAAAATAGCCAGTAATACTGTCCATGCTTTCAGGCTACCCCGTTTTTCGGTAACCGCTAAAGAATGGATAAGTGCCGTCGCCACTAACCAGGGCATAAACGATGCGTTTTCAACTGGATCCCAGAACCACCAGCCACCCCAGCCAAGTTCGTAATAAGCCCACCAACTTCCCAGTGAAATACCCAGTGTTAAAAATACCCATGCAATGCTCGTCCAGGGTCGTGACCAACGTGCCCAGGCAGCATCGAGCTTACCTGCGAGCATCGCAGCAATCGCAAAGGCAAAAGCAACCGACAAACCAACGTAACCCATATAAAGCATGGGCGGGTGAATAATTAAGCCAAAATCCTGTAGTAATGGGTTTAAGTCACGCCCTTCCAATGGTGCGGGGAAAATACGTTCAAATGGATTAGAGGTAACCAGTATAAAAAGGATAAAACCGATACTGATAAACCCCATCACACTCAATACCCGTGCGATCATCACATCGGGTATTTTTTTGCTAAAAACAGCCACTGCTGAAGTCCACACACCTAACGTAAGTGCCCAAAGAAGCAGAGAACCTTCATGCGCACCCCACACAGCTGAAATCCGAAATTCCAGCGGCAAGCGGGTATTTGAATTATTCACTGCATACAGGACAGAAAAATCATTCTGTATAAAAACATAAACCAGACAGCCAAAGGAAACCGTCAGACTTAAAAGTTGCGCTTGTGCTAGCGGGCGCGCCACACTGACCCAGGCCGGAATATTTTTTGCGGCACCAATTAGCGGCAGTGTTGCCAGTAAAATCGCCATAATCAAAGCCATTATCAGTGCAAATTGACCAAATTCAGGTATCACGTTTTTTATTCCTTTATGTCTTCAGGGAGTTTCTTTTTCATACTGGCAGCCACTTCGGGTGGCATGTAATTTTCATCATGTTTGGCAAGCACTTCTTCAGCAACAAACTCGCCCTTGTTATTTAGTTTACCTTTGCTAATAATGCCCTGCCCCTCGCGAAACAGATCCGGTAAAATGCCATCGTATTTTACCGTAACGGCTTTTTCGTTATCAGTAATATCAAACCACACTTCTGTGCTGGTATCTGATCTTTTTACACTGCCATCCACAACGATACCCCCCATGCGAAATAAACGATTCACCGGTGCTTTACCTGCCTGCACATCCGATGGGGAAAAGTAAAACATCAGGTTCTGATTAAAGGCAACCAGCGCAAAACCCGTTGCCGTTGCAACACCAATAATCATGATAATAATAAGAATGAGTCTACGTTTACGAAGGGGATGCATTGTGTTTCTCCTGCTACTGCTTTAGCTGTGATTATTCCTGATACTTGCGCTGTTCACTCGGAACTCGATGATTGTTCATTCTGGATAATGCGCCGGATACGTTTTTCCAGTTGCCGTTTTTCTCTTAACGGTAAAATAATACTAAGCCCAAAGGCAAGCAGGACAATGCCATAAGACGACCAGACATAGCTGGCATAACCACCCATATGAATAAACTCATTAAATGAACCCATTACGAACCATCCTTAAATAAAGTTGCAACCCACTGGCTACGTCGTTCCCGCCAAAGCAGATCATTTCGCGCACGAAGCAACACAACAATGGCATACAAAAATTTATGTGCAACGGCCATCAGCAATAACGGTATTAGCATACGAGTGTCAATCGATGGCTTATCAAACTTGGTAATGGTTGGCCCCTGATGCAGGGTACTCCACCATTCAACCGAGTAATGAATAATAGGAATATTCACCACACCCACTAAAGCCAGAATAGCAACAGCACGCGCTGCTTTACGTTTGTCATCAATGGCGCTGTATAAAGCAAGCACACCCAGATATAAAAACAGCAATAATAACTCAGAAGTTAAACGTGCATCCCAAACCCACCAGGTGCCCCACATGGGTTTGCCCCAGATAGAACCGGTTACCAGGGCTAAAAAAGTAAACACTGCCCCAATGTGTGCGCTATTAATAAGAATAATCTCTGCAATTTTTATTCGCCAGATTAACGCCATCGCACCGCTAAAGGCCATCACCATATAAACAAACATTGACATCCAGGCTGCGGGGACATGAATATAAATAATACGAAAACTATCACCTTGTTGATAATCGGCTGGTGCCAGTACCAAACCACCATATAAACCTGTTGCAAATAAAATTAAACAGATCCCGCTTAACCACGGTAGCAAACGCCCGCTTAAAGCATAAAAGTAAGGCGGCGAGCCCAACTGATAAATAAAACGCATAATCATAAAACTAACTCACACTCATTTTTAATGCGGCTGATGCTGCCCAGGGGGTTAAGCTTAACGACAGGAGTAATAAAGCAGATAACATGGCAATGGCCGCTACGGGTGGAAAACCGGATGCGGCTGCATCGACCGCCTGACTCGCAAATATTAAAACCGGCACATACAGCGGTAAAACAAGAAGCGACAGTATCACACCTCCACGGCGTAAACCAACGGTTAACGCAACCCCCACCGATCCAATTGCACTTAAAATGGGTGTACCTAACAACAGCGTTATAAATAATGTTTCTATACCTTCTATGGATAACCCTAAAAACAGTGCCAGTAAAGGCCCCACTATCACAACTGGCAAGCCGGTTATTAACCAGTGGGCAATAATTTTGGCAAGGATTAATAATGACATCGGCTGGGCACTGATAAGCATTTGTTCCAAAGAGCCATCTTCCATATCAGTACGAAAAATTCTGTCCAGACTTAATAATGCAGACAGCAGCGCAGCTATCCAGATAATAGCCGGTGCAATTCTTTCCAGTATCGTTGCCTCTGCACCTATCCCTAACGGAAAGAGCACCACCACCAGCACAAAAAACAAGACCGGGTTCATTAACTCAGCACGATGGCGTATCGCTAAAATTAAATCTCGTTGTAATATAATAAAAAATGCTTGTAACATCTTATGCCACGGCCGATAAATTTAAACGCGTGCAACGCACATTCCTGATTTCTAACGATTGATGTGACGTTATCACCGCCAAACCACCCCGCTCAATGTGTGCCTGTATCGCCTGTTCTATAAAAGCTACTCCTTTGGTGTCTAAAGCGGTTAAAGGTTCATCCAATATCCACAATGCACTGTCATTTAATAAACAACGCGCAAAGGCCAGGCGCCGGCGCTGGCCGGCAGACAGATAAAAAGCAAGGGTGTCCTGTTTATTTTCCAGGCCGATATTTTTTAGAATCTCAGTGAGGATTTCTTTGTCCGATACCTTGTAGATGGAACGCGATAAAACCATCGCCACTCTCAAATTTTCGAGCACGGTTAAGTCCTGCTTGATACCATCACTGTGGCCCACATAGCTCAACTGTAAATGGTAGTCATAGGCCTGCTTTTGAATAGAGACATTATCCCAGTACACCTCACCCTCATCCGCGATAGTCAGGCCACACAGCGCCCGTAACAAAGTTGTTTTACCGGAGCCGTTCTCACCTTCCAGGTGCAGGACTTCTTTGGGTTGCAGCTCAAAACTGATGTTCTGGAATAACCAGCGATCCTGCTTTTCGACTGATAGTTTTTTGACAGATAAGGTTTTGCTTCGAGTGTAAGCCGGTAGTGAGCTGAACATTTTCTTCTCTTCCAAATGTAACCGAAAGCTAAGAATACACGTTTAAGAACTAATTAATAAGCTAATAAGGGCAATATTCCTTGACTGGCGGTTTAAATTTCCAAACAGCCCCTTTCTGCCACCCTCTGTTCTATATTTGGGTATCGGTTTAACCCGTTTTTTTTACTGATCAGCACAACTTATGGGATAAAACCTTATTTTTTATACAGTTATTAGCCTTTAGCCAGGCAAGGCGTTACTCTACAGTTGTATATAAATCATCACGTCGCAGGGGGATCGCAAGTGAGTCGCGCTGGTGCCCCACCAATAGCTGGTACACACCAATGGAGCCTTCATTAAAGAAATAGGCTGAACCCGCCATATACAGGCGCCATAACCGATAAGTTACTTCACTGGTCTGCTGGATTGCTTTTTCCCTGTTGGCCACCAGGCCCTTAACCCAATGTCGCAGGGTATAGGCGTAATGGCGGCGAAGACCCTCGGTATCCAGCACCTCAAAACCGGCCTTTTCCATCGCATCAGTCACCGTGCTAACCCGTGCCAGCTCTCCATCCGGAAAAATATACTTATTAATAAACCGGTTCACCGGCGTGCGCCCCCAATCCCTTTCACTGGTAATGCCGTGGTTCAAAAACAGGCCGCCCGCCTTAAGGACACGCTTAACCGTACCAAAATAAGTTGGAAAGTTCTTAATACCAACATGTTCAAACATGCCAACACTGACAACCCGATCATAAGTGGCCTGTTCAGGCAAATCGCGGTAATCACACACCTCGATTTTTATCTGATTCGCCAGACCTTCCGCATGCACTCTGTCAAGCGCGATGCGTTGCTGCGCTTTGCTGAGCGTAATGCCATGCACAATGGCACCGTAATGGCGCGCAGCATAAATGGCAAGCGCACCCCATCCACAACCAATATCAAGCAGAGTTTGCCCCGGTTTCAAGCGCAGCTTGCGACACAGGTAGTCCATTTTTTCCCGTTGCGCCTCTGCTAGCGACTGTTTTTCATCACGAAAATAAGCACAGGTGTACACCATCTCCGGATCCAGCCAGAGGCGATAAAACGCATTACTCACATCATAGTGATAAGCAATGCTGGCACGCCCATTTTTCCGGGTTGTACGCCCCGCTAACTTTTGTGTGTTATTTTTTTTGTGCTGCCGGGCAGGTAGCTTTAACGCCAGGGTCAACAAATGCCACTGCTCAGTCCATGATAAGTTGAGTTTTTGGAGGTATGCACTCATATCAAACAACGTTTCCATGTCACCATCAACAGAGACAGCCCCGTCCAGATAGGCTTCGGTTAACCGCGATAAACTACGGTATAACACCAGTTCCCGTATAACGGCCGGCTCATTAAAAACAATCTGGCAAGCGGCATCCGGGCTGCCAACAACCAGCCTGCCGTCCCAAAGTTTAACCGCCGTTTTACCCTGATAACCCTTAAGTACCGTTGAAATAATCTGGCAACTAATTGCAATAAAACCGATGGCTCGCTCATTCTCTTTGCTAACGGCAACCCCAAATCCACCGTTGTTGCAAATATCAGCAGGTTTATGTAAGTGTTCCATCGCTCCTCTCCTTATCCCTTCCTGTTTTCGAAAAAATAGTAAAAACCGTTTTGCTTGATACTTAAAATCTAGAACATATACGTTAGACATAGGTCAAGGTTGCTACAAAAATATTTCACACCCCCGTGTTTGGCCGCTTTACTCCTGTTTTTTTGCCAATAAATATTTGCTAAAAGCAGGCCTTCTGGCTAATTATTGCAATTTCGGCCATGATGAAATAGCTAACCACCGGAGAACATACAAACAGGATGAAACGCTTCAATTCTGCAAACACAAGCTCAACCCCACAAAATATCTTTGGCCTGTTCGTAACACGCACTTATTGGCTACAGCCTGATTTCTGGCTTGCCTGCATCGCAGCCGCCCTGTTTTGGTCTGCTTTTATCCTGTTAGGCCTTTCTCCAGCCAGTGAGATTGTATTTCCAATGCCCGGCAGCACATTATTACTGCTTATTATTGTTTTCCCCATTCTGGAAGAAATCGTCTTTCGTGGCCTCATTCAGGAATCCATTCATCGGTTACTCAGCCACAACGGCTTCCCAACCCTGTTTTTTTGGCGTATTAGCAGTGCCAATGTTCTGGCCAGTCTTTTTTTTAGTGCCAGCCACCTTTGGACGCAGCCCATGCTCTGGGCCCTGGCAACCGTTATTCCATCGCTTATTTTTGGCTATTTCAAAGACAAGTATCAATCGCTGCAACCTTCCATTGTGCTGCATATTTTCTATAATCTTGGTTTCTACCTGTTTTTATGAGCATATTAGATAAGAAAGAGTGCATAATGTTGATATTGATCAATATTAATAAATTCTAATATAGTTATACTACAAACATCAGCCGACAACATACTTTCAATAGGTACCCTATGTTCATTCAGCGTTTTTTGTCCCTTGCGATACTCAGTGGCTTTATACTCACTGGCGTTGTTATGAGCCAGAGTACTTATGCTGGCAACCCCGACGGTGAGCGTCTATACACCAAACATTGCTCGGTATGCCACGGTAGCAAAGGCAGTGGCGGCGTAGGTATTCCGCTGGATCTGGAATCGTTTCTTAATAGCATTAGTGATGAGTACCTTATTAAAACAATCGAGCATGGCCGCATCGGTCGTACTATGCCCGCCTTTAAGAAACTGGGCGACCAAAACATAAAGGCGCTCGTCAAATACATACGCAGCTTTACTAACGCTAAAGCCGTCACATTCGACCCGACACCAATAAAAGGCAATATCGAACATGGGAAAGCGCTTTTTAAAAGCAAATGCGCCAACTGCCATGGCGACCATGGCCAGGGGGGCAAAGGCACTGGTGTCACTTTTTCCAGACCACGCGACTTAAGCATTATCCCTCCCGCATTGAATAACCCTGGCTTCCTTGCTTCAGCCAGTGATGAAATGATCAAGCACACCTTGATGACCGGGCGCAAAAATACACCCATGAACTCTTTCCTTAAGCAGGGGCTATCTGAATCAGATATTAATGATGTTGTTGCCTACATACGCCAGTTTGAAACCAAACAGATACCTAAACTTCGTGACCAGAAACTGGCTGCGATTATAATGGAGGAGTCACCCTACTCACTTGAAAAAACATTAGACAATTTAAAAAAGGCCGTGATTGGCAAAAACTTCCGAATTATTCGTCAACAAACGGTAGATGATGGTTTAGTCGCCAAAGGCAAGCAGAATAAAAAACAGGTTATTCTTTATTTCTGTAATTTCCAGTTCTTAAATGAATCACTTGCGCTGGATCCACGCATCGGTTTGTTCTTACCTTGCCGGGTTACCGTTGTGCAACAGGGTGACGTTGTAAAAGTAATGGCGATTAATCCGTTGCGCTTAAGCAAACTATTTAATAATGACGAACTGGATGATGCCTGCAAGAATATGTCTAATCTCTACACTGAAATTATAGAAGAAGCGACGTTATAATGAATAAAAAAACCATAACAAAATTTTTATATATTGTTATCGCTTTTGTCGGCATTCAGTCTGCTGTTATCGCAGATGAGCTGCTAATGGCACGTTCAACGGAAGACTTTCCTGAAACCATGTTAATGCTACAGAACCTGATTAAGCAACAGGGTTACACACCGTCACGTGTGCAACGTGTTGATATCGGACTTACCAAATCAGGCTATAAAACCGATAAATACCGGGTTGTCTTTTTCGGTAAAGCAGACGAAATAAAAACCATCAGTGAAAAGTTACCTGAGCTCATTCCCTATTTACCACTGAAGATTTCAATTTTTGCAGAAGCCGGACAAACAATACTGGTCACGATTGACCCGATGTCTTTCGACCAAATGTATCCCAACTCCTCACTCACACCCGTTTTTAAACGCTGGACAAAAGACATACACGCTATTTTTGACCGCATTCAAAATTTAGACTAACGATATCGACAATGTTGCCAGCCGCAACCTGGCAGTGTCATTATAAACTAGAAGATGCTTTGTCTACCGCTTGCTGCAAAGCAACACCCATCTCCTTCAAAGTATGGTCTTTTGTGAGCGTTGTTATTATTTCCCTTGTTTTTCCGTCAATAAGCAGGATAAAGCCTGTTTTGTTGGCATATTTTCCCCATACTTTGCTTAAGCCCAACGATGTTGCCAAATAGGCCGACTGCTGCCGGTCATACTCACGAGTATGGTCAAGTACAACATGAAGAACTGGCTGGGTATCAAATTTGGCCTGGAACTCTTTATAAGTCGTTGCCATCGCCTTGCAGGACGAGCACCAATCCGCATAGAATTTTACCGCTATTACAGCCGGTGCTGCTGTATCGGCTGAAGATTTAGCTTGCGCCCATGCTCCAGACATAAATGCGGAGTACATTATCACTATAAGACCAACTAATTTAATATTCATCAACTTGCTCCTTTTTGCTTATTTTCAAACATGCGTTATCCATGGCAGATTACTAATACTCAAACTCCCACTCTTGTGACAGGCATTATGCTGCTACATAAGGAAGACCCTGTGGAGCACAAGATCCTTACAATTAATTTATATTATCAACCGAGTGTCTTGTAACCTGAAAAACCCACGATTTTAATTGTAAGGATCTCTCTATAATAAAGGTCTACAATGACATGATGGATAACAAGCAACAGACTTTCGAAAATTTAGTCCACGCTTATTCAGCCGAGCTCTACCGCTTTGCCTTCTGGCAATGTAAAAATAAGGACTTAACAGAAGATTTGCTGCAAGAATGCTTTGCTCGTGCATGGAAGTCTTTACATAAGCTAAAAGATGAAAATGCAGCCCGTGCATGGTTATACACTATATTAAAACGCGAGATTGCCCGCCACTTTAGGCGCAACAAGACTATCGATATTTCAGCAGAAGACTTTGACACAGGCTTGTTCACCGCACAATATGATTGCACCATTTCCGATGACCTTAATTTACGTCAGGCACTGGATAAACTTCCCATTGATTATCGTGAAGCACTCATGCTACAGGTTCTCGGTGGGTATTCCTGCACGGAAATTGCTGAAATATCGGGGACTAAAGCCGGCACTATTATGACTCGCGTGTTTCGTGCACGCCAAAAATTACGCCAACTGTTAACAGCCAAAACTAAGCCTTCAGCTAATTCTCAGTAACTATTACCAGGTTAAATACAATGAATTGCATTGACGTACACAGAAAACTCACAACCGAACCCAATAGCAGAAATGCCGCGATTAATGCTCACCTGAAAGAATGTTCAGCCTGTACTAAATTTGCAGAATCAATCGGACAATTTGATCATGCTATTCATAAAGCAGCGAGCATTAATGTACCCGACGGTCTGGCTGAGCGCATTCTTTTAAAACAAAGTTTTAAACAACAACATCAACTACGCACTAATCGTTTTAAATTATATGCTGTTGCCGCCAGCGTGCTACTGGTCTTTGGAATAAGCCTTGGTTTGAACTATTCGCCTGGGCAAAAAGATGCATTGTCACTGGGTGATGTTGCTATCAACCACGTAACAAATGAAATAAATCACTTGCATGAAAACAATAACGTGCAACTCGCAAGACTTAATCGTCTATTGCAACCCTTTAATATCAAATTAAAGAAACCGATCGGCCATGTGAATTATGCCGGTGCCTGCCCTATTCGTCATTCACGCGGTGTACATATTGTTTTAAACACAGAAAACGAGACAGCAACCTTATTAGTTATGCCAGGCGAATATGTTGCGAGCCGCACATCCCTCATAAAAGGGGCGTTTAAAACAGCCATTATCCCTACCAAAAATGGCAGTATTGCGATTATTACCCCAAAAAACAGCAAAGCAGATCTGGAGCAAAATATTGAAAATAGCCTCAACCAGGCAATCCAGTATATTTGATGGCACTTTATAGCGTTTTAATGCGCCAGATCAAAAAACATTCTAAATTAATCAAGCTTTACATATTAGAAGTTGCTTATTCATTCTATAATAAGGCATATTAAAGTCATTCCATATGAAGGTATCACAGTACTCAATATGCAAAAACCAGTAGCACTAACTGACCCACACGGTCGGCAAATAAAATACCTTCGTGTCTCAGTAACAGATCGCTGTGACCTGCGTTGTCATTACTGCCTTCCTAAAGGCTTTAGTAATTTTCAGGAACCTGAAGACTGGTTAAACTTTGATGAAACAACACGTATTATTGCCGCTTTTGCCCGGCTTGGTGCAACCCAGGTGCGCCTTACCGGTGGCGAACCTTTAGTCCGGCATAACTTCTCAGAATTAGTCAATAAAATTACCTCCATCCCCGAGCTCACTGATCTGTCACTCAGCACCAATGCGACCCGGCTGGCCAAACAAGCTGTCGACTTAAAACGTGCCGGTATTGAACGCATTAATGTTAGTTTGGATAGCCTTAATGCTGATAAGTTTAAACAAATTACCCAGGGTAAATTACAAAAGGTACTGGACGGTTTACAGGCCGCTAAGCAAGCCGGTATTCACCCCATAAAAATAAATATGGTTGTAATGAAAGGCATCAATGATAGCGAAGTGCAGGACATGGTGAACTACTGCATTGAAAATGAGTTTACCCTGCGCTTTATTGAAACCATGCCAATGGGGGATACGGGGCGTGAAGCCACTAATCAGTACCTGAGTTTACAGCTTGTCCGCCAGCAACTTGCAAACCATTTTGAGCTTATCCCCACCCAGATGAAAGGGGGCGGCCCGGCACGCTATTACCAAATAGCTAACAGCAATGTTAATATTGGTTTTATTACACCCATTTCACAGCATTTTTGTGAAACCTGTAATCGTGTTCGTTTAACAGTGGACGGAACTTTACACCTTTGTCTAGGTCAAGAACATAGTTACCCTTTACGTGATTTGCTGCGTAGCGGTATCAGTGATATGGAACTGGAACAACACATTATAAAAGCGATAGCTTTAAAACCGGAGAACCATGAATTTTCTGAGAATCCCACAAAACTGGTCCGCTTTATGTCACAAACAGGCGGCTGAATACATATTCAAAAACATTGCACACACGCTGCTATTCAGCCTGTTTGCACTATTTCTATTAATCCCCGTCAGCAGCTATGCAGAAAAGGGAAAAACACTGGAAGATATTCTTAAATTAAAAAATCAGCCTCCAGGCGTGATCATTGAAATTGTTACTGACGACGGTGCAAACCTGGACTGGGCTCTACCTCGCGCAGAAGAATATATTCAACAACTAC
>JALTJZ010000053.1 GCA_027076325.1 Chromatiales bacterium
GTCTTTATTTTGAAACCAGAGTTTAATTACACAACGCTAAACAGGCTGATTGCCGCAATAAAAGTCTGGGAAACGATTGATATTAATATTAATGAATTATCATCTGGTCTGTCTGAATCCGATATTATTGTTAAGTATCCAGGCCTGCAGCTTAATTGCGGTTATGACCCTTCTGTACTTGGCAATCGTTCATGCTATACACATGTCAGGCGTATAAATGATTCAGATGCCTGGTATGTGGTGTTTTTTTTCAAGGACAATCAACTAAGTAATATAAAGATGGACTTCACCCCATCGGGACATGAAAATATATTGCGTAAACTAAAGGCGAAATACGGTGAGCCAGGTAAACTTAAAGGTTCTACTCAGGCCATACCACTAATAAAATGGTCATTCAAACAGGGTATATTGACAACCAATGAATTTGCTTATAAAGGGCGAACAACACAGGTTCTATGGGTTTCTTACTAATAAAGTACCCACGCTAAAAAGTGTTAACACCGCTAACATCCCAGCACACAGATCTACTCGTTTTTTTTTCCTGAGTTAGCTTTTTGATGCAGTGGTTAATGTGTCCAGCCCTTTTATGTGTGTGGAACGGCATCTAAAATATGCCATGATAATGCATTTATCCGTATCTTGTTGTTTAAAATAAAGATATTATAATCCGTTGGAAACTGTCATTTAATTTTAAAGGTACGTTGATGTTAAAAATTGGTGTGGTCGGTGGCACAGGGTATACCGGCGTGGAATTATTACGTTTAATAGCCCAGCACCCGCAAGCAGAGCTGGTGTGTATTACTTCTCGCGCAGAAAAAGGCTTGCCGGTGTCTGATTTGTTCCCCAATTTGCGTGGTCATATTGATATTGCCTTTTCTGATCCGGCCGATGCGCCTTTAAAGGACTGTGATCTGGTGTTTTTTGCCACGCCCAATGGCATTGCTATGCAGTATGCGGTGGAATTACTGGATGCGGGGGTGAAATTAATTGATTTAGCCGCCGATTTTCGTTTAAAAGACAAGGCGGTTTGGACTGATTGGTATAAAGATGCCTCTAAAACCGGTCAACATGCCTGCCCGCAATTATTAGAACAGGCGGTGTATGGTTTGCCCGAAGTGAATCGGCAACAGATTAAAACTGCACAACTGGTGGCAAACCCCGGTTGTTACCCAACGGCGGTGCAACTGGCCTTTTTGCCTTTGATTGAAGCGGGCATTGTGGATGTGTCACGCTTAATTGCCGATGCCAAGTCGGGTGTTAGCGGAGCCGGACGCGGTGCCAATGTGGCAACATTACAGGCTGAGAGCAGTGAAAGTATGAAAGCCTACGCGGTGGCAGGGCATCGCCATTTGCCTGAAATTAAGCAAGGTTTGCAAACTGCACACGGTGCGGAGGTTGGTTTAACGTTTGTGCCGCATTTAACACCGATGATTCGGGGCATTCATGCGACCTGTTATGCAGAACTGACGGCGAATAGTGATTTACAATCACTGTTTACCGAACGCTATAAAAATGAGCCGTTTGTTGACGTGCTGCCGGTTGGGGCGCATCCTGAAACACGCTCGGTTAAAGGTGTGAACACTTGCCGAATGGCGGTGCATCAACCACAAGGTGCCAATACAGTAGTGGTTTTATCGGTGATTGATAACCTGGTAAAAGGCGCCGCCGGGCAGGCGATTCACAATATGAATTTAATGTGTGGTTTAGATGAAACGCTGGGTTTAAATGCCGTTGCGTTAATGCCTTAAGGTTTAATAAAAACATGAATTTAGTTGTAAAAGCGCATCGCCCCTGGGTCACTCGCTTAATCTGGGTGTTGGGCATTATTGCGTTGTTCATTGCTGGCTGGTCAGCGTTTGATTACGGGCGTTACAGTGCACGGTTTGACAGTGCCGATGCGCGTCGAAGTGAGGAAAGTTTTATTAAAATTCGCGATGCGCTTAGTGCCGAGATTGAGACCTTACGTGAAGAGAAAGCTATTTTAAAACGTGCCGCACAAATCGAAAAGAAAGCCTATAATGAGCTTTATACCACCTTAAAGGCTTTGCAGTCCGAGATTCTGGAGTTAAAGGAAGAGCTGGCTTTTTATCGTGGTATTGTGTCGCCACGTGATGCTTCTCGTGGTTTGCGTTTACAAAAATTTACTTTTGAGGAAAATGGTAACTCGCGTAGTTATCGGTATAAAGTCGTATTGTCTCAGGTTCTAAAAAATGATCGTGTTGCGCGAGGTAATGTGCAACTGGCGTTTGAAGGCTTGCAAAGTGGGGAGCCTAAAGTGCTCAAACTGCGTGATGTAACCGAGAAACGCATCAACGAATTAAATTATAAATTCAAGTATTTTCAAAATATTGAAGGCAATATAGAAATACCAGCAGGTTTTGTTGCTGCACGCATTGTTTTGCGCATTTTCCCGCGCGGACGGCGACAGGATATGATAGAAAAGACATTTGATTGGCCCAAACCGAAAACGGAGAGCAGTGAGTATGTGGGGAAACAAGAAGAAACCGAAGCAAACAGCACAGATTGATTCATTAATTGGCCAGAATTCCGAAATTCACGGTGATGTGATTTTTAAAGGTGGTTTGCATGTCGATGGCGTGATTAAAGGTAATGTTATCGCGGAAGAAGGCACCGACTCTGTGATTACACTGAGCGAGCGCGGTACGATTGAAGGTGAAGTAAAAGTACCGAATGTCGTTGTTAATGGTACGGTAATAGGTGATGTGCATGCTCTAACGCATATCGAGCTGGCTTCGGAGGCACGGGTGCACGGTAATGTTTATTACAGCTTGATTGAGATGGCAATGGGTGCCGAGGTTAATGGTAACCTGGTGCACCGGGAAGATTCAGTGGTGCACTTAAAACCGAGTGCTGAAAGCGTGGGCAACTCAAACGATGATAAAAAGTCGAGTAAATAGGATTAGTTTATACTATCAACAACTTACCTGATATCGCCCTTTTTAAAGGGGATACAGAAATAATACCTTATTAAAATAATGCGGTATTACTTGAATCAGCCGGGGCGAACCCTCATAATATAAGTGTTTATTGATATTCTAGTTGGAGCAAAGACCATGGCCGAAGCAACCCCTTCAATTACTTTTACCGACAATGCGGCAAAAAAAGTAAAACAGCTTATTGAAGATGAAGGTAACCAGAACCTGAACCTGCGCGTTTATGTGACGGGCGGTGGCTGTTCTGGTTTCCAGTATGGCTTTGATTTTGATGAAAATATCCAGGACGGTGACACCCAGGTTGAAAACAGTGGTGTAAAAATGGTGATTGATCCCATGAGCCTGCAATATTTGCTGGGTGCCGAAGTTGATTATAAAGAAAGCCTCGAAGGCTCGATGTTTGTCGTGGTTAACCCCAATGCAACCACAACCTGTGGCTGTGGTTCATCCTTTTCAATTTAGTTCTGAACAAATAGTCAATAAGCCTGATAGAAGTTTTGCAAACCTGACACATCCATGTGTAAAGTTTTGCTTGCTACGATTTACTGAGTGTGATTATTAGATATGCTGCAGATATCTATTCCATTATGTTCAAAAACGGTTTTTCGCTGTGTGGCCCCAACACGATATTCCATTGAAGCAAGAGCTCAAGACCGTCATCCCCATTGTCTACACTTAGACGACGTGCCTCTAGTTGCAACCGACCATGTGAACTGTAATACCAACTGTAATGTGCAGAATAGGCTTTTGCTTTAATGGATTGATCCAGTCTGCCTTCGGTCGCTTCCACGCCTACGCCAATATGGTGTGCTGGCATAAACTGGTAATCTGCAACAGTCCAATAGCCCCGTGCCTTATTTGTGCGGCTTGCTGTGATTTCCCGCTGATTATAAAACACCTCTCCAAGCAACATAAAGCGTGCAGAGTAGTCATAGCCTGACGCATAGCCTGGTTGTAGAAAATAGCTAAAATCAAATACCTGTAGATTTGTGCTTAAGGTTCCGGCGGCATCCTTTTTTCCAGCAAGCGCACTGAAACCGAGCTGGTAGGCGCTAGTTGGTGACTTATAACCAAAATAGAGCTTTCCGGAGTAGGCTTTGTCTTTTGATTGCGCCTGATTTAAAGCGACAGTATTTTCACTATTCAGCAGAGCAACGCTTACACCGCCTCGATAACCGTTACCAAAATTGCTGACTTTTCCGATAGTCACAGCCGCTTCACGAAGCTGTTCTTCACCTAAAAATTCGGCAATGGGCAGGGGCAGTGAAACTTGTGGTCTTTCTGGTTCATGAATGGTATTAAGCAAACCAAACTCAGTACGGTACTTGCCGGCTTTTAAGCGAATACCTTTGCCGAGCTCCGCTATAACCGCCGCTTCTTCGACATCAAGAGATTCATCGGCTGGTTTAGTTAAAAATATCATAGCGTAGAGCCAGGGGTTTATTTGAGCTTCAAGTGATAACTCTACTTCACGAACTTTTAGCTCAGTTTGGCTACTTTGTGTACCAAATTCCCTTGATGCAGCAAAGAGATCAAGGTTGGCACCCAGTTTTATATTTTCAAAGCGGTTATTTTTTGATGCAGCTAAATGATGTTCAGTATTAGCGGATAGTGGGTTTGCTATTGTGCTAGCGATGGCCGCGGTAACTAATGTTTTACGCATTATAAATTCTCCGATAACAAAAAAAATGGGGCACAAACTTAAATAGTTGTGCCAGATTGCAAAATAATTTTTAAGGTTTTACGAGAAACAAGGCGGTGCGCGAGCAAAATAGGTTGTTTGCAGGGAGGATAATGGAAGACTGATACTTCGTGGAATGGCTAAGGTGCTTTTCGCCTGGGAGGTTAACGGTAATTTGGCAAAAATTAGCCCATTACCTGACTTTTCCAGTTGTATAAAGACCTCACATGATTTATCGGCTGTATGAAAGGGGTGTTCTACGGAGTGAGTAAGTGCGCTTAACTGCCCTGCAAACAGCAGAATACTGATGAGTATCAGGTATGTTTGAATGTGTTTGCAGCTAGTCTTCATACGTTAGTGATAGGGTATCAAATTTTTAGTGGGATTGCCGAGCCGATACAAAAAGTGCAGTCGTGCATTTTTTTGAGATTTCAGCTCCTGTCGCTATTCTTTTAAACTTAATGAATTTTTCACATTTGCCGGTAACCCGGGTGTTATTTTCTGTTATTCTACTAAATTGAATTGACTACATGGAGTTCGCAATGAGTGAATATCTACCGGGTTTAGCGGGTGTTCCCGCAACAAAATCAAATATTTCTGACATTGATGGTGAAAAGGGTATCCTTGCGTATCGTGGTTACCCCATTGAAGAATTAGCCAAACACAGTAGTTTTGAAGAAACCACGTTGTTGTTGTTAGATGGTTGTTTGCCTACACACCCTGAACTCGAAGAATTTAAACAACAACTTATTGATAACCGTGACATTAAATTCCACACTCGCGGCCTGATGAAAAATTTACCTGGTAGCGGGCATCCGATGGAAATGCTGCAAACCGTTGTGGCCAGTTTAAGCATGTTTTACCCGGGGTCGGAGTGCTTAACCGGTGGTACACACTGTGACGATTTAAATTATATTCACAATACAACAGTTAAAATTATTTCCCGTCTACCAACAATAGTGGCGATGTGGGAACATATTCGCAATGGTTACGATCCGGTTAAGCCGCGAAGTGACCTGTCTTTCGCTGAAAACTTCCTGTACATGCTAACCGGCAAAGAACCGGATCCAATGCTGGCTAAAATTATGGACGTTTGTCTTATTCTGCATGCCGAGCACACCATTAATGCCTCAACCTTTGCTGTGTTAGTGAATGCTTCCACACTGGCGAACCCTTACAGTGTGATTGCTGCAGCTATTGGCGCGCTTTCTGGTCCATTACACGGTGGTGCCAATCAACGGGTGGTTGAAATGCTGGATGAAATTGGCTCGGCAGATAAAGCAGAAGAGTATATCGATAAAAAATTAAAAAATAAGGATGTTATCTGGGGCATGGGGCACCGTGAATATAAAACAAAAGATCCCCGTGCCACTATTTTGCAGGGTTTGGTTGATGAATTGATGGAATCCAGAGGCGGCGACATCAGCCCGGCTTTTGAAATTGCCAAAGTGGTTGAACAGGTCTGTGAAGATCGCCTTGCAAAAAAAGGGGTGTATGCCAATGTTGATTTTTACTCGGGCATTCTTTATAGCGAAATGGGCATTCCCGCTGATCAGTTCACCACTATTTTTGCGATTGCGCGTGCAGCCGGTTGGCTGGCGCACTGGCGAGAACAGTTAGGGGATAATCGTATCTTCAGGCCTACACAGGTTTATACAGGTGAACCCATTCGTCATTATGTGGGTATTGATAAACGTTAGGCTATTGCCGTAGGGGCAGGATAAATTCCGCCTAATATCACCGGCTGCGTTGCACCGGTCACGCTACTTAGATTACCGGATTGCTTATTTAATGTTTGTTTAGCCAGCCAGGCAAAGGCCATGGCTTCGATCCAGTCGCTGGGTATGCCTTCCGCTTCGGTTGTTGTTACTTTGGTCGTGTTTAAATGAGTTTGTAAGCGAGTCATTAAAAAATTATTGTGTGCGCCACCGCCGCAAGCAAAAACCTCATCACAATTATCTGCATATTTTTTTATTGCGTTAGCAATGGATGCAGCGCTACATTCACAAAGTGTGGCCTGAACATCTTCCGACGATAAAAAAGGAAAGGCTTCCAGGTGGTTGCTAAACCATGTTGGGCTAAAATAATCTGTACCGGTACTTTTTGGGGGTGGTGCTGTAAAAAAATCATCACTTAACAATTGCTGAAGAAACGCATTATTTATTTTACCGCTTGCTGCCCATGCGCCCTTATCGTCGTATTCTTTATTTTGCTGTCGTTGAACCCAGTAGTCCATTAAGGTATTGGCCGGGCCGGTATCAAAGCCAATCACAGGTTTGTTTTTATCGGCAGGTAACACCGTAATATTGGCAATACCACCAAGATTTAAAATAACACGGTTGTTTTTGGTGTTACGAAAAATGTGCTGGTGAAAGGCCGGTGCCAGTGGGGCACCTTGACCACCCGCAGCCATGTCTCGACGGCGGAAATCAGCCACGGTGGTAATACCGGTGCGTTGCGCAATGGTATTTGGGTCAGCAATTTGTAAGCTGTTACGAATGCTGGCTTCAGGGTAATGACGTAAGGTCTGACCATGGCTGCCAATAGCGGTAATGTCACTGGCATTTATTTTTGTATTTTTCAGTAATTGATTTACACAGTCAGCAAACTGTTTGCCAAGCTCGGTATCCAGTTGTTGCATTTTTTGTAATTCGTTATCACAACCCTGACATAGCTTGTTAATCTGGTTTTGAGTATCAGCGGAAAGTGTTTGCGAATGATGAGCGATGAGTTTGATGGTATTGCCGCTGCAATCAATCAGCGCCGCATCAATGGCATCCATGCTGGTACCCGACATTAAACCAATATAATAATCAGGCATGGTGGCACAAATCCATTTACATTTGAGTGGTTAGAATGCTTGAGTATAAGCATTTGCCGCAATTTTAAAATTAAAGGCATCAAGTTGCGCTAATAATTTTAACGAGTGCTGCTCAAAGTCAGCTTTAAATTTTTTATTAATGGGCGCAGCATTGGGTAATTTAACGGTGAGTGGATTACGGTGTACGCCATTTATTCTGAATTCATAATGAAGGTGTGGTCCGGTTGCTCGACCTGTACTACCGACGTAGCCAATAATTTGTCCCTGCTTAACAAACTTGCCGGTATATAAGCCACGGCGATAATTATTTAAGTGAGCATATAGGGTGCTATAGCGACCCCCATGACGGATAATAATAGCTTTGCCGTAACCGCCTTTGCGGCCACGAAAAATAATTTTACCGTCACCCGCTGCTTTAACTGGTGTGCCTCGTGAAGCCGCGTAATCCACACCTTTGTGCAAACGCATACGGTTTAGAACCGGGTGCTTACGTTTACCAAAGCGCGAACTAATACGCCTGAAATCAACCGGTGTACGCAAGAAGGCTTTACGCATGGATAACCCTTCGGGTGTATAGTAATTACTGTTTCCTTTTGGATCGGTATAACGAATAGCACGGTAAGTGCGTCCCTGATTGGTAAACTGGGCTGCGAGAATGTCTCCGTCTTTAATTTTTAAACCGTCCAGGAAATGCTCTTCATAAAGGAGCGAAAAGGTATCACCCTTACGTAAGTCGAGTGCAAAATCAATATCCCAGCCAAAAATAGACACCAGATCCATAATCAGTGCGGCATTCATGCCGGCATTTTTAGCATCAACGAATAAAGA
Organism: Chromatiales bacterium; assembly: GCA_027076325.1. Classification (GTDB taxonomy): domain Bacteria; phylum Pseudomonadota; class Gammaproteobacteria; order UBA6429; family Thiohalophilaceae; genus SZUA-37. The sequence continues at coordinate 8,285 of JALTJZ010000053.1, forward strand.
GGATTGAATGGTACCGGAAATATGTTGCTGCCTTTTCTGTGCAACACGGGAAAGAGTACTGGCAACAAACTTATCGTCCTGCCGTTCTATGCGTAGCGACTGAAAACGATTTTGCTGGTAAACCATTTCAACAAGCTGTTGTTGCTCGTCGAGCCGAAACTTAAAGGTTTGCCCGGGTTGAATATATTTTAATGCACGGGTTGTTTTACCTAATTGCATAATTTTGTGTAAATCTTGTGGGCTTAATTTATTGCGTTTAAATAAATGTGCCAGTGAATCACCACGCCTTACTTTTTCATCGAGCCAGACATACAGTGGTGATGTATTTTCTTTTGCAGCCGTTTGATTTTTTAGGGTTGGCTGTACAGGGTGGCTTTGTGCGCCTTCAGGTTTTACCTGTGCCGTTTGTGTTGTTCCTGCAGTTTTTGTCGCAGGGTTGTTGCCAGAAATAGATCCAGGAATAGATAAGGGGAGGGTAATCTGTGTTAAGACCGATTTTGACTCGGGTGCCTCACTGGTTGTTACCGGCATAGTCGTGAGTGACTCACTTCGTTTAGCCGATGCATCTTTAGATGCAAAAACCACTAGCGTGCTGACAGCGGTAATGGCAGCAACCACCACCAGCCAGTGCAATGTATTCCACTTTTTAGGGGCTTGCTCATCCAGTTTAATAGACTTAAAATCTCGCGTTAAGAACGGCTTGTAATTCACGGAATTTACTCACTTTTTCCATTTTAAAACTTCTTTCTATACGATAGCGTGATTTTACGTTCTGGTCAAATTTGATGCAGCAAATTCAAGGTAACTTTTAAGCCGATTTTGAATTTTTTACAGGGGCTTAAGTGGTTGTGAGCGCCAGTGGAAGCTGAAAAAAAGTGCTCAATGAAGAATCACACTTATGGTAAAGTACGCCGCACTTTTAATACATTGAGTAACAAAATGAACCAATCAGAAATATTAGCACAGTTAAAGCGTGGCTGTGACGAAATTTTAGTTGAGGCGGAACTGGTTGAACGTCTAAAAACAGGTAAGCCGATGCGCATTAAGGCCGGCTTTGATCCAACTGCACCGGATTTACATCTAGGCCATACCGTTTTGATTAATAAATTGCGCCAGTTTCAGGATTTAGGGCATGAGATCCTGTTTTTAATCGGTGATTTCACTGGCATGATTGGTGACCCAACCGGAAAAAGTGCAACCCGCCCCCCTTTAACCGTTGAACAGGTTGAAGAAAATGCCAAAACGTATCAACAGCAGATTTTTAAAATTCTGGATAAAGATAAAACAACAGTCATGTTTAATTCAAGCTGGATGAATAAAATGAGCCCAGCAGACTTGATTCAACTGGCTGCAAAACACACCGTTGCACGGATGCTGGAGCGAGATGATTTTAACAAGCGTTATAATTCGGGACAGCCGATAGCAATTCACGAGTTTTTATACCCGCTAATTCAGGGTTATGATTCGGTTGAAATGAAGGCGGATATTGAACTCGGTGGTACCGATCAGAAGTTTAATTTGTTGATGGGGCGTGAGCTGCAAAAACATTACAGCCAAAAACCACAGGTTGTGATGACCATGCCATTACTCGAAGGCACTGACGGTGTAAACAAAATGTCGAAGTCGCTTGGTAACTATATCGGTATCAATGAAGCAGCCGATGAAATTTTTGGCAAGTTGATGTCGATATCCGATGAATTGATGTGGCGTTATTTTGAATTATTAAGCTTCAGGCCTTTGTCTGAAATAGAAGGCTTTAAGCAACAGGTTGAGCAGGGCGCAAATCCGCGTGACATTAAATTCCTGCTGGCCGAAGAAATTATTGCCCGCTTCCATTCCGAGGCTGCAGCAACAACGTCGCGTGAAAATTTTATTGCCCGTTTCCAGAAAGGAGCCATGCCTGACGACATGGATGAGAAGCAACTGGCTGCAATAGACGGAGAGTTGCCGATAGCTAATTTATTAAAAGAAGCCGGGCTGGTGAATAGCACATCGGATGCTTATCGGATGATTAAGCAAGGTGCGGTCAAGATTGATGGTGAAAAAGTGGCGTCGCGCGATATTAAAGTACAAGCTGGCAGTGAACATGTTTACCAGGTGGGTAAACGTCGCTTTGCCAGGGTAACGCTTGTTTAGAGCCCCGAGATCAGACCCCGGGCGTGGGAATATGGCGTATTTAAGCTGATATTACAGTCTTAAATATCGTTGCTTCTGGAAGTATTAATGTTAAGCCAATAGCGGGCAATTTCTTCAAGGGTGTAGCAAAATTTTTCATAATCGACAGGTTTATTAATATAGCTATTGCTACCAAGTTCATAGCTTAAGCGAACATCCTTATCTTCCATTGAGGTTGATAAAACAACAACAGGAATATGTTTAGTGGCATCATCGGCACGAATTTGTTTTAACACTTCGTGCCCGTCCAGTTTGGGCAACTTTAAGTCGAGCAGAATAATTTTTGGTAGCTCGCTGTTTTGTCTGGACTGATATTTTCCTTTGGCAAAAAGAAAGTCCACAGCCTCTGTACCGTCTTCTAATACCAGTATGTCAATATTGGCATTTAAGTTTTGAAACACACGTAAAGTTAATTCGATATCGGCAGGGTTGTCTTCAATTAAAACAATTTTAAGGCTTTTATGGGGGTCTTTATGATGAGTCGGCCTGGTGGGCGAAAGGTGGACGGCTATTTTTTTAAAGCCAATTTCATGACACCAGTGTATCGCTGTATCCGATGTTTTGAAATTTCTTGGGGAGCCTGTTTTCAGGGTGAGTGTTTCTTGCTCATCTTTTTCCAGCGCATTGATATAAACTCGCCAGGCTTTATCCTCTGCAATATAAACGACGGACGCACCAGACCAGTGGCCTGCTTCAAAAAGTAAGCGTACATCACGTTCGTTCATAATAAATATGCCAAAAAAGTAAAATTGGGAACCAAAGTGCTAATTTACTAAATTTAAATCCAGAAGTATAGTTTCGGGCTTATGGTGGGACAAAAAAAAGCCAGTTATATAACTGGCCTGATTGTTTTATAAATAAAATTTAAAATCTGTGTTATTCGAAGAATACCTCGACTTTATTGAACCCGATTCGGTTACAGCATCTTAAAGCGGCATCCGATGTTTTAAAAATACGCGGATCGGTTGAGCGTTTTGATATTAAATAATCAGGACTGTGCTTATTTTTTTCTAATATTTTTATTATCCATCCAGAATTATTGGTTGATACCGAAATAGACACTAAATCATTAGATTTACAGAGTAACTTTGCTTCCCGTTCTTGCATTTTTGGGCTCCTAAAATCTAGTTATTGGGGAAATTGGTACTATATACAAACCCACACGCATTCTCAACTATTAATCAATTCGCTGCTGAGTTGGCCTAAATCAGCGGGTTTTCTTTAGACTCATTCTAAAGTTTACTGGTGACAAATGTATGCATTCATACTTACATAAGCTATAAATAATGTTAGCGTTAGGGTATTTTCGGTTGATCCATTTGCAAGTTAAGGGCAATAGAGCTTTTCGAGTTAAAATAATGAAAAAAAAGAGACTTTTACTGATAGAAGACAACCCGGACGATGAATTATTAACGCGCCGCGCATTAAAAAAATATTCCAAGTTTAGCTGTATTGATGTGGCCAGCGATGGTGTTGAGGCGCTGGAATACCTGGCTATCACAACCAATTTACCTGATTCCGGCACACATAAGGCTATTGCCAAGGCGTTACCTGATCTCATTCTGCTGGATTTAAAAATGCCACGCTTGAATGGGCATGAATTTCTAAAGTATGTGCGGAGCAATCCGGCAACGGCACACATCCCGGTTATTATTCTGACCACGTCAAATGAAGAAAAAGATATTTCGGTGAGTTATGAGTTAGGTGCAAACAGTTTTTTACGCAAGCCAGTCGACTTTCTGGACTTTGCAAAAGTGATAGAGCAGCTTAGCCGCTATTGGCTTGAGCTTAATATTCCCGCGCCACCGTTTGCTGCGAATCAATAAAAGCGTGTCTCAATGAAAAAAGATTTACGTTTACTGGTTGTAGAAGATTCTGAAGATGATGTGATTCTAATGCAGCGTGTACTGTCAAAGGCGGGCTATACAACGGACTTGTTACGCGTAGAAAATGGCAAAGAGCTTGAAGAAGCACTAACAACACACAACTGGGATCTTGTGATTACCGACCATAATATTCCCGGGTTTAGTTCGGTGGAAGCACTGAAGCAAGTTAAAGCCTTTGATGAAAGCCTGCCGGTGGTTATTGTTTCCGGGAGTATTGGCGAAGATATTGCCGTTGCTGCGATGAAAGCGGGTGCACAAGATTATATTATGAAAAATAATCTGGTGCGTTTAGCGCCAGCAATTGAGCGTGAGCTACGTGACGTTGAAACACGGCGGGCACGCAAACGTGCCGAAGATACCATTCGTCATATGGCCTACCATGACTCTTTAACCGGGCTGATTAACCGAGCCGAGTTTGAGCGGCGCTTAAAGCGGGTCTTGTATGGGCTTAATTCAGCGAGTGGCCATCATGCACTACTTTACCTCGATCTGGATCAATTCAAGATTATCAATGATACCTGTGGCCATGTTGCCGGAGACGAATTATTAAGACAGCTAACGGTTATTTTGCACAAGCCTATTCGTGAAAGCGATACACTGGCGCGTTTAGGTGGGGATGAGTTCGGTATTCTCCTGGAAAACTGCCCACTGGATCATGCGGAACTCATTGCCGATAACCTGATTAAAGAAGTAAAAGAATCCCACTTTGTCTGGAAAAACCAGACATTTAAAGTCGGTGCGAGCATTGGCCTGGTGATGCTAACTAATGCCGAACAAGGCATGACAGAAGCACTAAGTGCAGCCGATATGGCATGCTATGCGGCAAAAGATGCGGGGCGTAATCGTTATCACCTTTATAGTGAAGATGACAGTAGCCTGATCCGTCGGCACGGTGAAATGAAGTGGGTGTCACGCATTCATGATGCGCTACAGGATAATAGCTTCACGCTTTATCAGCAAAAGATGCTGGCAGTGGATGGCCAGTCTGAACTGGCAACCAATTTTGAGTTTCTTGTGCGGCTTAAGGAAAAGGGTGAGATTATTGCACCGGGTGCTTTTATCCCCGCAGCGGAGCGTTATAACTTAATGCCATCTATTGACCGTTGGGTTATTAAAGAGGCATTTAAATGCATTGTACAGATAACTCAAACAAACACAGAGCTTAAAAATGCGACGTATTTTTTAAACCTGTCGGGAACGTCGTTAAGCGACAAGGCTTTTTTTGATTTTTTGCGTGAACAATTTGCAGAATATTCCCTGGATGCAGAACAAATATGCTTTGAAGTAACAGAAACAGCAGCAATCACCAATCTTGCCAGCACCGTTGAGTTTATTCAGCAACTCAAAGAATTAGGCTGTCAGTTTGCACTGGATGATTTTGGCGCAGGTTTAAGTTCTTTTTCATACCTAAAGAGTTTGCCAGTAGACTATCTGAAAATCGATGGTGGATTTGTTCGTGATATGCTCGAAGATCCCATGGACGCAGCCATTGTGGCGGCAGTGAATAACATCGGTCACGTTGCAGGTTTAAAAACCGTTGCAGAATTTGTCGAGAACACAGAGATTATGCGCGCGCTGGGCGATATTGGTGTTGACTATGCACAAGGCTACGCGCTGGCGAGACCCGCGCCCGTGGAAGAATTACTCTTTAAAACCACAGCAAGCGTAAAATTAAACTAAGATCACCGCTTTGTGTAAGCTTCTTAATCTGCAAGTAGCAGCAACCGGGTTTATTTTAGATAAATTTGAGTAAAGTATTTTAACATTTCCGCCGTTACAAGTATGAACTGGTAATGTTTTATTGCGGCCGAAACCGCATAACCATGCGGTTTTTTTAGAGACCATTGTTTTATTGTATGAGCACTTATAATGTTTTTTTATTATATGTAAAAAAACTGAAATAAACGGTTGACGGATTTCATTCTGTGCGTATAATGCGCGCCTCCACACAAGGGAAGCAGTTGAAAAACAGCGTTTCCTGAAACGAAAAACCTAACAAATTGGTTGACGGTGGAGCAGAAACACCTTTATAATTGAAGGTCTGCGCTGACGAAAAATGTCAGTCTTGTTCTTTAACAATTTAATCAGATAATTTGTGTGGGTACTTATGTCGATGATTGGCAATGCCAAAAAAAGTCGATGATAAGTAACCTATGTCAAAACCTATTATATTAGTAGTTTTATTAGTTGGTAGTTTTTTTGATGCTAGAGCTTTTCATTGCGAAAAGTCGATTGCACTTTAATCTATGAGCTTGCTCATAGACTAAAAGCAATCAAAATGATTGAACTGAAGAGTTTGATCCTGGCTCAGATTGAACGCTGGCGGCATGCCTAACACATGCAAGTCGAACGGTAACGATGGAAGCTTGCTTCCAGGCGACGAGTGGCGGACGGGTGAGTAATGAATAGGAATCTGCCTAGTAGTGGGGGACAACCTGGTGAAAACCAGGCTAATACCGCATACGCCCTACGGGGGAAAGCAGGGGATCTTCGGACCTTGTGCTATTAGATGAGCCTATTTCTGATTAGCTTGTTGGTGAGGTAAAAGCTCACCAAGGCGACGATCAGTAGCTGGT
>JALTJZ010000054.1 GCA_027076325.1 Chromatiales bacterium
GAGGTAGCGGCATAACATGAGTCAAACGCTAACGGACATAGTGCAACATCTGAGCACACCCAGAACATTTATTAAGACTGTGCCTGAAAAAACCAAGGAAGTTGAAGAAACTAAGCCAGTTCCAAAGGTGCAGATCATCTATGCCTTCAATGGTTCGGGCAAGACACGTCTTTCGCGGGAGTTTAAAGAGTTAATTTCCCCAAAGTCTGACAGCGATGACGGAGAACAGCCGCGCACAAAATTTGTATATTACAATGCATTTACGGAAGATCTTTTCTATTGGGATAACGACTTAGAGGGTGATGTTGAACGGAAATTAGTCATTCAGCCGAATGCTTACACTAAATGGATCCTTGAAGAGCAAGGGCAAGACCAAAACGTCATTACCAATTTTCAGCGCTATGCTAACGATAAACTAACGCCTCATTTTAACGCCGAATACACTGCTAAAGATAAGTATGATAACGATATTATAGTAAAGGCATTTTCTGAAGTGACTTTCTCACTTGAAAGAGGTGATGAAAACTCATCTAACATAAAAATTTCCAAAGGCGAAGAGAGTATCTTCATTTGGAGTGTTTTTTACACATTATTAGATCAAGTTATTAGTGTTCTCAATGTTGCCGAGCTAGATGAACGGGAAACAAATAGGTTTGATCAGTTGGAGTATGTGTTTATTGATGATCCTGTTAGCTCACTCGATGAAAACCATTTAATAGAGCTGGCAGTCAACTTGGCAGAGCTAATAAAGTCTAGCCGGTCAGATTTAAAATTCATTGTTACCACTCACAATCCGCTATTTTACAATGTCCTATATAATGAGCTCAATAATAAAACATGCTATCTGCTTGAACATCTTGAAGATGGCACTTTTTCCCTTACAGAAAAGCGCGGGGATTCCAATAAGAGCTTTTCCTATCACCTTTATTTAAAGCATGCCCTTGAACAGGCGATTGCTGAAAATCAGGTTCAAAGATACCACTTTACGCTATTACGTAACCTATATGAAAAAACTGCCAGTTTTTTGGGTTACCCGAAATGGTCTGAACTCTTGCCTGATGATAAAGAGGCATATCTAAATCGCATTATTCAATATACCAGCCATAGCACCTTATCGAATGAAACCGTCGCACAACCGAGTGGGCCAGAAAAGAATACCGTCGGGCTGTTACTTAATCACTTAGTAACGAAATACGGCTTCTGGCAGCAGGAAGAACAAAATGGGTAAGGATCGCTTAAGCCTTCATGATCAAACCACGGAATTCCTGCTCTACACTGCGCCCGATGGTGAGGTAAAAGTTGAGGTATTACTCAGCAATGAAACTATCTGGCTAACGCAGGAACGCATGGCCGAGTTATTTGGCGTACAGCGCCCGGCGATTACCAAGCACCTGAAAAATATTTTTGAAAGCAATGAGTTACAGGAGGAAGTGGTATGTTCCATTTTGGAACATACCACTGAACATGGGGCGATAGAGGGTAAAACTCAGACCAGCAAGGTCAAGTACTACAACCTCGATGCGGTCATTTCAGTGGGCTACCGGGTCAATTCCGCCCAGGCCACCCGGTTCCGCATCTGGGCTACGCAGCTGATTAAGGAATACATCATCAAGGGTTTTGCCATGGATGATGAGCGCCTGAAAAACGGCCGTTTTTTTGGTAAGGATTACTTTAAAGAGTTACTGGAGCGGGTACGCTCTATCCGCGCCAGTGAGCGGCGCATTTACCAGCAGATTACCGATATCTTTGCCGAATGCAGCATCGACTACGACCCGAAATCGGAAACCACCCACCGGTTCTATGCCCATGTTCAGGACAAGTTTCATTACGCCATTACCGGCCACACTGCGGCGGAGATCATTGCACTGAAAGCCGATGCCGGCAAGCCATTGATGGGTATGAGTACCTATAAAAATGCGCCGGATGGCCGGGTGTTGAAGTCCGACACAACTATTGCCAAAAACTATTTAAGTGAAGATGAAATAAAGAAATTAGAGCGGACAGTGTCGTCATTTTTTGATTATATTGAAGGCATTATCGAGCGGCGAAACACTTTCACCATGGAAGGCTTTGCAGAAAGTGTAAACAAGTTTTTGGCTTTTAATGAATACCGCATACTGGAAGGCTTTGGTAGCGTTTCTCGCAAAGCAGCCGAAGAAAAAGCGCATCAGGAATACGAGCAGTTTAACAAACAGCAAAAAATCGAATCGGATTTTGACCGGGAAGTAAAAAAGCTACTGCAAAAAAAGAGCTCAGAAGAATGACAAACTATAAACCCATTGCCGAGTCCAACAACTTTATCGTGCTGGATAAGTACACCCGAGAATGGGAGGTCAAGGAGATCTATCAAAGCGAAGATGACCTGGAACGGGAGTTTATTGAGGATCTACAAAGCCAGGGTTATGAATATCTTCCCGCTTTAAATACGCCGGAAGCAATGCTGGCCAATGTGCGCGTGCAGCTGCAAACCCTGAACAAGGTGGAGTTTTTAGAGGGCGAATGGCTGCGGTTTGTTGAAGAGTATCTGGATAGACCCAGCGATAACATCGTCGATAAGACCCGCAAGATCCATGATGATTATATTCATGATTTTGTCTTTGACGATGGGCATATTCAGAACATTTACCTGTTGGATAAGAAAAATATTGCCCGTAATAAGCTGCAGGTGATCAAGCAGTTTGAGCAAACCGGCACACACGCCAACCGCTATGATGTGACTATTCTGGTGAATGGCCTGCCGCTGGTGCAGATTGAGCTTAAAAAACGTGGCGTGGCCATCCGCGAGGCCTTTAATCAGGTGCATCGCTACAGTAAAGAGAGTTTTAATAGCGAGCATTCACTGTATAAGTATTTGCAGTTGTTTGTGATTTCAAACGGCACCGACAGTCGTTATTTTGCCAATACCACTCAGCGTAATAAAAACAGTTTTGACTTCACCATGAACTGGGCGAAGGCCGATAACAGCCTGATCAAGGACTTAAAAGACTTTACCGCCACGTTTTTCCAGAAAAACACCTTGTTGAATGTGCTGCTGCATTATTCGGTGTTTGATGTCAGTGATACCTTGCTGGTGATGCGCCCTTATCAGATTGCTGCGACCGAGCGGATTTTGTGGAAGATAAACAGCTCGTATGAGGCGAAAGACTGGAGCAAGCCCGAAGGCGGTGGCTATATCTGGCATACCACCGGGTCGGGCAAGACTTTAACCAGCTTCAAAGCGGCCCGTTTGGCCACCGAGCTGGAATATATCGATAAAGTGTTCTTTGTGGTAGACCGTAAAGATCTGGACTACCAGACCATGAAAGAGTACCAGCGTTTTTCACCGGATAGCGTGAATGGCTCAGACAGCACCGCCGGGCTCAAACGTAACCTGAATAAGGATGATAATAAGATCATTGTCACCACTATCCAGAAACTCAACAACCTGATGAAAAGTGAAAATGACTTGCCTGTTTACAATCAGCAGGTTGTGTTTATCTTTGATGAGGCACACCGCAGCCAGTTCGGTGAGGCGCAGAGAAACCTGAAGAAAAAGTTCAAAAAGTTTTATCAGTTTGGTTTTACCGGCACGCCGATATTTCCACAAAACGCCTTAGGTGCAGAGACCACTGCCAGTGTCTTTGGTACTGAGTTGCATTCTTATGTCATCACCGATGCCATTCGTGATGAAAAGGTGTTGAAGTTCAAGGTGGACTATAACGATGTGCGACCACAGTTTAAGGATATTGAAACTGAGCAGGACGAGAAAAAACTCACCGCGGCAGAAAACAAACAAGCCTTGTTGCACCCTGACCGCATTATGGAAGTCTCGCAATATATCTTAAATAACTTCCGGCAAAAAACGCATCGCCTGCAAGCTGGCGGCAAGGGCTTTAATGCCATGTTTGCCGTCAGTAGCGTGGATGCCGCCAAGCTCTACTATGAATCGCTCAATCGCTTGCAGGAAAACAGTGATAATCCACTGAAGATCGCGACCATCTTCTCTTTTGCTGCCAATGAAGAACAGGATGCGGT
>JALTJZ010000055.1 GCA_027076325.1 Chromatiales bacterium
ATAAAAAAACAAAACATAACATAACACCAATTTAATATTACGTGTGAGCATGCCACCACGGTGAGAAGCATCCTCGGAAACGTTAAGTGCCTTGTTTATTATTTACAAACAAAGATGCACGTACCTAAAGATGCACGTACCTAGAGAGAGGTCTCTTCGCGGCGTACACAAGTAATGCGGTAATCAACCCGCGCATATCAGCATGACAGCCGTCGTTATTACGGGTGCCATGCTCACACCTAATCTTAAATTGGTGAAGGGAGTCTAAATTATTTTGGAAGGAGCTCGGCTGTGCTATTGACAGCGGAAAGTCATATCAACGCCTTGCTCAGCGGCAGTTTAAAGTGGCGCGTTTTTGCGAATGCAAAACAAGTGCCGCTTTAAACTGTCCGCTGGAGCTATTTGTTATGCATTACTCACCTTGTAGATCAGCTTGATATTTCTCGTGCTCAGCAAGAAACATTCTTTCAGACTCATCAATGAACTCTTGTTTTCTATCATCTAAACTCTTGAGTTTATTGAATACGCTTTTATAAATAACTTGATGCGCTTGATGCTTAATCTTATTCTCATCGTATTCATCCATTTCTATGTCAATTTCCAATGTCAGATCAACGAGTTTAAGTAGTGCTGATTTAGAGAGTTTATCCATAGGCAAATATTCTTCATCACTTACATAAAAGTAACCTTTACTTTCCTCAGTTTTCAACAGCTTCATAGACACGCCTCCTATTGATATATGCTTCAGCACCAGCTTCTAATGAATTCATCATTATTTCATGTGTAGTTATTGTTGAGCCATCCGTTGAGGATAGTTCCTTATCCGTAGGATAACCTGAATAGATCGTGTAATTAACCTCACCATTATCTTCTAGAGACCGATATGCGTACAGCATATAATCAGAACCTATTGATGCCCCGACTGTACTATTATGAGTAACTACAATTACGGGCATAGTTCCTGATATTTCATTTATCATCTCATTCACATCGCTATTAAGAAATAAGTTATCAAAAGATGATTCTGGCTCATCAATTAGCAATATATCATAATTCTGTGAGTCTTTTATTTCTTGCAACAATCTAAATTCGGAGCGCTCTCCGCCAGATACTGGGTATCCATAATTGTTTAGTATCTTGTAACTAATATTTGTAAATAATTTATATATAGTTGCTGTCGGAAGTGATGGTATGTCGAGAAGTTTTCTAAGATATCTATATGGTGAATGGTAGTAGCCAAATGCTTCACTAAAAGCACAAGCGGTTCCGCTGACTGAACGAACTTCACTAGCCCCACTATAAGGTTCTTTAGTTGCTTCAACTCGAAAAGTTTGAATATTTTCAACGGATATTGTCGCTTTCTTCTTCAACAAAGACACTATGCTTTCATACTTAGCAATTTTTTCTTTGCTAATAAGATATGAATATATGTCAATATCCTCTATTGCTGTTGCTGATGTGCGTAGATTTAGTTTTTCTTTTACATCTTTTAGGATTGTGTTTGCATATCTCTTTTTCTTATTAGTATATGATTCACTCCATAGAGCCTCGATTAATTCGCAAGCTAGTCTTTTCATGGAGTCTCTATCAATATGCTTATCTATGATTTCATTGTACTCAATATTTTCTATAATTTGCCTAACAGAACTAATGAGATCCTTTAGTGTTTGGCTATCACTTAACGGGAATATTTCTTCATCAAACAAGTATGCTTTAGCATACGTATCACGGCGGTCACTATCATCAGCAGATTTAAGTAAAGATTCGATATAGGCATCTAATTGTTTTTCATTTGAATCTAAGTCAATATTGATAACAGAATCAATAACGGACTTAAATTCAGCTAAATATTGGTCTACGAAACTGCTTTTTTCTTTCTGTATGCTGTCCTTGAAGATTCTTTCATCAGCAACAGAGTCTTGTTGGACAAGTTGAAATTGTTTTATGTATTTTACGCGGTGAACCACCTTAAATATCTCATCCAAGGTGTATGTTTTCCCAGACGACCTTTCCCCTAGTAGCACATTTAATCCAGTAGAAATCATTTGCCCATTATCAAAAACTTGCCAAAGTGAGTTTCCGTCTCTTTCTGTTAGTGCTACTTTTCCTTTATCCCTAAGGCTCGCTATAAGTGTAGCCAGAGTAACTTCTCCGCAATCTACATAAGTTTGTCTAGTTGGAAATTTATTTAGGGTGTCTTTTATTCTGACATCACTGAATAATACTGGTGTAATATCGGATTGATCTTTATATACACGTACAAACTTTTTGGCGCTATCAACTTCACCAGCAGTAATATATGGCTTTAATTTCTCTAGTGTTTCACCAATAATCTGGGGTTTTTTTTCGTAGTGAGGAATGACAATGTACTTATTGAGATCACCAAATATTTCGATAAGTTGCTCATACGTAACCATATCTCCTACGTTTTGAATCAATTCACTTATTTGATTTGTACAATCATTAAAAGTTTCTGCGTTGGATTCCTCACTAATGATAAGCACATGTCCTTTTTCTAAATTTACCTCAATACCTGGAAACACGGGAATATCAAGCGCATCATTTATCTGCTCAAATTGTGGCAAGTCGAATATGTCGTGATTCGTCACAGCTACAGCATCTAACTTAGCCGATTCTACATAGGCCTTAAATACATCTAAGCTAAATGTAAAATTACTATCGCTAATCGTGGAAATCGTATGTATGTGCAAATCAATTTTTTTCATAAGTCGCCCTTTGGCACACATTCATTTAATAACGCAAAAACTTTATATTTTGAAATTACTGCTTGGGTTTATATGCATAACGCCTAGTTAACCTGCGTGTTTTACAACGTGGTTTTTTGTGTGATACTGAGCGAAGCGAAACACAAAAAGGCGCGTTGTAAAACATGTCAGGTTGAACTTTTTGTTAGGCATTTTCAACCAAACCATTATCTTTTGCGAAGATTTCCATTTTTGTGTCTAAGTCATCAAGATCTTTGTAATATTCAGTATCTAGTTTATCGAGTACGTCTTCACTGTTTTGGTTGCGTAAAAGTGTCCATCTTTTCTCTTGATCCTTCGGTACTTCACCGTCACCAAATAGTTCTTTTTTTGTCGCTCTTAATAGAGAAAGGCTATTATTAGCACCTAAGCGTATTAACCCTAATTCGGCGTAACGGTAATATTCACCAGATGTGTTTTCAAAAAACTGAATTAAGCCGCCGTTGTATGCTTCGCTGTTTAGCACACCAACTGAGAAATAGATTTTTTCTTCTTCAGTTAAACCTTTAAACCCGGCTTCTTGATTATGAACCTTATCTACTAGTTCACGCCACATAGCGCGAAATGGACATGTCTTATCAAGTTCTTTTTCTCTAGCATAATAGAGTTTTGCATTTTCTATATTTTTTCTATTACCAGTTTTGCAGGGCATGCACATACCGCCATTCTTGGCTGCGGTTGTTGGTAGTATTAATGCTCCGCATTCTGTACATGCTACTTTCTCTGCCATATTATTGTATGCCTAACGTTAAAATTAAAAGGCGCGACGTCAGGAGCGTCCTTTTTAAATGGCTTGTTATGTGTGTAAAACGGAAAACCTTTGTTGTTACCGATTCGCTCACTTATTGCGGCCATTTAAAAGGGGTTTGCGGTTGTTCGCTAAACCCGACCTTTAAATTGTTTTTGCCCTCACTATTCCTGGGTTGTCATTTCTTACTGATTCTGTTTTTTCAGTTTGCCGTGATTGTTGAGAAAAGGCTCACACTATTTAATTTTCTGGGTACGTGCTTCAAATTACCTGATTTTTTTCTATTTGTTCAGTTTTTAAAGCTACCAACGGGTTTTTTACTTTTTTACACATAACGATGAGCTAAGGGGCAACCCGCCCGAGCAAAGCG
>JALTJZ010000056.1 GCA_027076325.1 Chromatiales bacterium
TCGCCTATTTCGGTTCGTTTGGTGATTTCAGACAGCACATCGTCAACCTGAGTGGTTGCTGGCCGCACTTCGATTTCAGGGTCAACCAACCCTGTTGGCCGTACCACTTGCTCTACTACCTGGCCTGAATGTTCTGCTTCATAGGCGGCTGGGGTTGCAGAGACATAAATCGCTTGCGGCATTAGCTTTTCGAACTCATTAAACTTGAGTGGACGATTATCTAGAGCCGAAGGTAAGCGAAAACCGTAATTAACCAGGTTTTCTTTCCGAGATCGATCGCCTTTATACATTGCACCGATTTGTGGTACCGAGACATGTGATTCATCAATCACCAACAACGCATCATCGGGCAGATAATCAAAAAAGGTAGGTGGAGCTTCCCCTTCGTTTCGCCCGGATAAATAGCGGGAGTAATTTTCTATGCCGGTGCAATAGCCCATTTCCTGCATCATTTCCAGGTCAAATTTAGTTCGCTGTTCTAATCGCTGCGCTTCGACCAGCTTGTTATTCTCATACAGAAATTCCAGACGCGCTTTTAGCTCGGCTTTAATATTGTCTATTGCATTTCGAATAGTTTCTTGCGGGGTAACATAATGGCTCTTTGGGTAAACCGTTAACTGTTGCATGCGATTGATCAATTCGCCGGTAAGCGGATCAAAAATGCTTAATTTTTCAATTTCATCATCAAACATCTCCACCCGTACCGCATCACGCTCCGAATCTGCCGGGAAAATATCAATCACCTCACCGCGTACACGGTAGGTTCCCCGATGCATTTCCACATCGTTACGTTTGTATTGCAAATTGGACAACTGGCGTAAAATCCGCCGCTGCTCTATTTTTTCGCCCACTTCAAGGCTCAATACCATTTTTAAATAGGCTGCAGGATCACCTAAGCCATAAATTGCCGAAACGGTCGCCACCGTAATGGTATCCGGCCGTTCTAATAAGGCACGGGTGGCTGACAGCCGCATTTGTTCGATATGTTCATTAATCGAGGCATCTTTTTCTATGAAGGTATCGGATGCCGGCACATAGGCTTCGGGCTGATAATAATCGTAATAAGAAACAAAGTATTCCACCGCATTATTTGGGAAAAACGCCTTCATTTCCCCATATAACTGGGCGGCAAGCGTTTTATTATGCGCCATAATCAAGGTTGGACGTTGCACTTGCTGGATCACATTAGCAATGGTGAAAGTTTTACCCGAACCGGTTACCCCCAGCAAAGTTTGACCTGCTTCACCGGCCTTTAAACCGGCAACAAGTTGTTCAATGGCGTTGGGTTGGTCTCCCGCCGGTGAAAATTTTGAATTTAATTGAAAAAGATGGCTCATTTGATTTTGTCTGGGTTAATATTTTAGTATATTACAGTATTGAATTTGTTACTGACTGTTAAAACAGAAAAATGTTAACAAATAACTAAATTCAGTAATGCCGTCATAGTAAAGATAAATTTGCTAAAATCTAAAGTACCTTTAAAATTTGAGGCTTTAGCCATGAGAAATATTGAAGAAATCGAGAAAGATATTGAAAAATTAACCAAAACAGAGCTTAAGGCATTTCGGCGCTGGTTTGTTGATTTTGACGCTCAAATCTGGGATAAACAAATCCAGGAAGATGCAGATAAAGGTAAACTCGATGATTTGGCAAGTGAAGCAATAAAGGAATTTCGTACGGGCAAGGCAAAGGAGATTTGAAGCATTTTGCATCTTCACGATTTTGGGAATGCTACCGCTGCCTTCCTCAAGCTACCCAAAAGTTAGCCGATAAAAATTTTGAAATACTCAAAAATACGCCAGAACATCCATCCTTACACTTCAAGAAAGTTGGACAATATTGGTCAGCACGAGTAGGCCTGACATACAGAGTATTAGCCGTTAAAGTGGATGGAGGGAGGCATGCTATGGTTCTGGATTGGCAATCACAGTGACTACGATAAACTATTGAGCTAATAAATTATGATAATGGGCATACAACTGGATTCCCGCCCCCGCCTTTGCTGTGAGCAGGCTCTGAGCGGGAATGACGAAATAAAAACCCGACAAATTACTTTGCAGAACAAAATTAAGCGTAGGAGCATCCTTGGCTATTAAATTATCAAATCGTGTTCAACGCGTAAAACCGTCACCCACTCTGGCGGTCACCGCCCGCGCAGCCGAATTAAAAGCAGCCGGTCAGGATATTATTGGTTTAGGTGCTGGCGAGCCCGATTTTGACACGCCGCAGCACATTAAAGAGGCCGCCATTGCGGCTATTAATAGCGGCATGACCAAATACACCGCCGTGGATGGCACTGCCAGCTTAAAAACAGCCATTATTAACAAATTTAAACGTGATAACGGGCTGGAATACAAACCCGAGCAAATCCTTGTTTCCTGTGGCGGTAAGCAAAGTTTTTATAATTTAGCGCAAGCCTTGCTGAATGCAGGCGATGAAGTCATTATCCCGGCGCCTTATTGGGTTTCTTACCCCGATATGGTGCTTTTAGCCGATGCCACCCCGGTTATTATCAATACCGATATTCAACAAAATTTTAAAATCACACCTGAACAGCTTGAAGCGGCTATTACCCCCAAAACCCGGCTTTTTGTTATCAATAGCCCGTCAAACCCGAGTGGCATGGCCTACTCTGCTGCCGAACTCAAAGCGTTAGCCGCTGTTTTGGCTCAATACCCGAACATTCTGATTGCCACGGATGATATGTACGAGCATATTCTCTGGGCTGATGAGCCTTTTGCTAATATCGTGATGACCAATCCCGAGCTTTACGATCGCAGCATTGTATTAAATGGCGTATCCAAAGCCTACTCCATGACTGGCTGGCGGATTGGTTATGCCGGTGGCCCGACAGACCTTATTAAAGCGATGAAAAAAATCCAGTCTCAGAGCACATCAAACCCGACATCTATTTCGCAAGCCGCAGCAGAAGCGGCGCTTGATGGCGACCCGTCCTGCATTGCCGAAATGCTAAAAGCCTTTAAACAGCGCCATGATAAAGTGGTGGCTTCATTGAATAAAATTGAGGGGGTTCACTGTTTAAAAGGCGATGGTACCTTCTATGCTTTTGCCGATTTTTCCGGTTTTATGCAGCGTTTTAGTGGCATTAAAAATGATGTCGAACTGGCTGAAATGATTATCGAAAAAACCGGGGTGGCGCTGGTGCCCGGTTCGGCTTTCGGTAATGAAGGCTATATGCGGCTGTCGTTTGCAACCAGTGAAGCTAACCTGGATGAGGCCATTAAACGCCTCACAGCGTTGTAGGATGGGTGGCACGCCAGCATAACCCATCAAACTTCAGGATTACCATTGATGGGTTTCACCCATCCTACATGGTATTTTAAGGTTAAAAATAGATGGATTGAGCATCCAGCTTAAAGGAAGTTAACCCCAACCTCAGCTTAAAACCAGCCGTAGGATGGGTGAAGCGCCAGCGCAACCCATCAAATTTCAGGATTACCATTGATGGGTTTCACCCATCCTACATGGTATTTTAAGGTTAAAAATAGATGG
>JALTJZ010000057.1 GCA_027076325.1 Chromatiales bacterium
TATGTGTTTTTAGGATAAAGAGTTTTAAATGAATGCATACATGATCGTTAGTCTATTTATCACCTTCGTATCTGCGATAGTATTTGTATCACTATATTCCAGATATAGACTTAAAGTGGTTGAGGGGCTATCGGGTAAAAAAATATCGTTATTTTCGCAATTTAATTTACGTGATGAAAATACAAATTTTGAAAAATATGTAAGTGAAAATCAGGAAAGGATAAATGAGTCGGATGAAATTACATATTTCGCAAAAAAAGCCATTTTATATTATTGGTTGCAAGGTATTGCAGGGATGTTATTGTTTTTCCAATTTATCGTATATGCATTTATTAGATGAGTGAAACACATAACAAATCACTCCATCGGACGCACTTGTCTGTCACGCCTTTTGCGGAGCAAAAGCCTTGCCAGCCTACGTTCGCCGATGAGCTCAACCGTTAGCTTCAAAAGAAACATGGAGAACCGATGAGTTTATCTGAATGGTTTAGTGAGTTTTGTTCTGAACTTACCGTCAAAGATGGAGGAACAATATCTACACGATATAAAAATATCACAAGGAGACTCAATACAGATTTTTGGTCTACAACTTCTGATACTGCTCACAGCCTTTATGTTGGCTCATATGGCAGGGGAACCGCAACACAAGGATTTAGTGACCTCGATATGATTTTTAGGCTTCCATACGACGAATATGAAAAATACAACAACTATTCAGGAAACGGACAATCGGCATTACTTCAAGCAGTAAAAAAATCAATCGAGAAAACTTATTCTACAACTAGTATCAGGGGTGATGGACAAGTGATCTTAGTTCCGTTTAATGATGGAATTACATTTGAGGTTGTACCAGCTTTTTCAAATAAAGATGATAGCTTCACTTATCCAGATGCAAATAATGGAGGCAGTTGGAGAACTACAGATCCAAAACCTGAAATCGAAGCTATTAGAATTAGAAACAATTCTTGTAACGGAAATTTAAAGCCATTATGCCGAATGATGAGAGCGTGGAAGAAAAAATGGGAAGTGCCAATTGGTGGGCTTCTTATTGATACATTAGCCTATCAGTTTATCGAAAACTGGGAGTATCGAGACAAGTCATACCTTTATTATGATTATATGAGCCGAGATTTCTTTAAATGGATGGCAGACCAAGATTCTGATCAAACCTATTGGAAGTCACCAGGGAGTGGTCAATATGTCTATGGAAAAGGCTTATTCCAATATAAAGCCAAAAGGTGCTATAACATTTCATTAGAGGCAATTCAACACGAAACAGCAGATCCTAAAAGAGAATGGTCTGCAAAACAGAAATGGCGAGAAATTTATGGAACCACATTCCCAGACTAACGATACGCCTGAATCAAGAAAGATTCTTGAGGGTCAGCTAAGAGAGTGCTACGGGCGCGTAGTCTATTCTCATAAAACCCATGAAAAGTGCTCAGATATTCTTCTCCGTAGACTATCAAGCATAAAACTATGGCAAATCATCTTGTCAGCAATTACGACTGGCGGTTTTATTTCTACCTTTTTTGGCGCTGGAGAGGTTGGTGCAGCCATAGGAATAGTAGTTTCGACGACCTTACTCGTCCTTAATGCATACACAAAGAATTATGACTTAGGTGAATTAGCACAAAAACACAAACAGGCTGCAAATGAGATTTGGTTGATAAGAGAAAAATACCTTTCGCTTCTTACAGACCTTGCAATGAACGAAAAACCAATAGAAGTAATGCAAGAAGAACGAGATAATCTGCTAAATGAACTGCATGCGGTATATTCAGGATCACCAAGTACAACTTTTGAGGCATACAGGAAGGCACAGGATGCTCTGCAAACAAAAGAAGATATGACTTTTTCGGATGAGGAAATAGATGCTTTTCTACCAAATGAACTTAGAAGAAGCTAACAATTAGCTCCACCGGACAATTTAAAGCGTCACTTATTTTGCTTTCGCAAAAACGTGCCACTTTAAATTGCCGGTGAGCAAGGCGTTAGCTGAATAAGGAGAGCAAAATGATTAATCCCAAAAGTTCATTTCCAGTATTTATAGTTGGAAATATTACTGAGGCAAAAAAATTCTATAAGAACCATCTTGGTTTTAGTGTGGCTTTCGAAAATGAATGGTATATTCATCTCGTATCTGAAACGGGTGTTCAGATTGGGTTCTTATTACCAAAACAACCAACACAACCTGAAATATTTCATAAACCATATAACGGAACTGGTGCAATATTTAGCCTTGAGGTAGATGACGTAGAAACTGCATATTCTGAAGTAGTGAAAAAATCTCTCAATATTGTGTTAGAGCTTCGTGCTGAAGACTGGGGGCAACACCATTTTTGTATCGAAGACCCAAACGGGATTCATATAGATATTGTTCAATCGTTTGAACCAACGGAAGAATATCAAGATGGATATAAAACAGAATAGAAAACTAACCGAATTAAAAAATATTGGAAAGAAAATAGCTGGTCGTCTCAATGAGGTCGGCATTTTCTCCGAAGATGAGCTGCTTATAGTTGGTGCAGTTGAGGCGCATCGCATGATAAAAGAAAAATATCCAAATGAGACTATTCCTGTTTGTTATTATTTGTATTCATTCGAGGGTGCACTAATGGATAAACACTGGAATGATATTGGGGAAAATAAGAAACGTGAGCTTAAATTAAAAATCAGCTAACAAGGCAAATTCACTCGGACACATTTCCGCAACGTTCGTTTGTGGCGAATGCCACAAGCCTCACGTCGCTCCAATGAGCCGGTGATTTGCAGCGTTAGACGTCATTAATTGAGAATCATGACATGAATACTAAACAAGAAGATAGTCTACTCGAAGATCTTCGGGGTGAAGATGAACTTGGTGTGGTAGTGCGATCTCACATCCATATAGAGAATTATATCAATGAACTAATTTCATTATTATTACCAACGCCTGAATTTGTTGATAAGATGAAATTGGAGTATGACCAAAAAGTAAGCTTAGTTATAGCTTGTGGTTTAAAGAAAGAATTAGCGCCGCCATTAAATTGTTTTGGTACAGTGAGAAATTCCTTTGCGCATAAGTTGAATACGGAAATTTCAAAATCACTAGTTAGTAATTTATACAGATCTTTTTGCAGTGATGATAAAGAAGTAATACAAAATACTTATAAGAAGCTAAAGGAAAGCTTTAAAAAAGAAGGGTATCCTAAATTTAATGAATTAGAACCACGTGACCAATATATATTAATAGTCCTATCATTAAGAGGCGCACTATTGGCGGCTATATTAAGTTTTGAAAAGACGTAAATGACGCCTAACAAATCATCTATGAACGTGGGGTTTCATTTGAAGATATAGTGTTCTATATACAACAGGGTGCATTATTGGACGATATTGAGCATCCCAATAGTGACAAATACCCGAATCAACGCGTATTTGTAATAAACATAGATGAT
>JALTJZ010000058.1 GCA_027076325.1 Chromatiales bacterium
CCGACTACCCTGACATGGCTGATAAAGCAAAAGCGGTCTACGTTTAAACAGGAAAAGGCGGGAATAAAAAAGAGCCATCAACAAGCTTTAACTTGTTGATAACCCTGTAATATTTGGTAGCGGGGGCTGGATTTGAACCAACGACCTTCGGGTTATGAGCCCGACGAGCTACCAGGCTGCTCCACCCCGCATCAGAAGGAGCGCATTGTATCGGTGTGCCGGAAAATTGACAAGCGATTTTGTGACTATTTTTGGCTTTTAGCCTTATTTTCTGTGCACCTGAAGAACCTACTCAGGCTAATGACATTATTACATCAGAAATAATGCATTTTGCATATAAATTAAGCCTTAAATTTAGAATGCATAACTAAAGAGCTATGTTTTTCAGCCGATATGATAAAGTGCAACATTAATATTATTAACCAACCCGTACTATTCGCGTAGAGGAGTATAGTTTATGAATACACAGCGCCGAACCTTTTTAACGGCCTCAATGGCTGCAGGGACTGTCGCAGTTGCTGCCGGTGCAGGGCTTCTAACCCCTGGGACTGTTTTAGCTGCATGGCCAGCCAAAGCATTTGAAGCTAAAAAAATTAACGTTGCAATGAATGCCATTATTGGAACCACTAACGCTACAGACAGCAAAGACATTGTGGTTGAAGCACCCGATATTGCAGAAAATGGTGCCGTGGTGTCTGTTACTGTTAAATCAAAAATTCCAAATACCGAGTCCATTACTCTTTTTGTACCTGTTAATGCATTCCCGCTATCAGCAAGCTATAACATTGCTGCTAATACCGACGGATTTGTAACAACTCGCATTAAAATGGCGAAAACATCTGATGTTTTTGCTTACGTCAAAGCGGGTGGCAAAACATACAAAGCTAAAAAAGCCGTAAAAGTAACCCTGGGTGGTTGTGGCGGTTAACCCCAGTCCAATATACGGCTAACATTGATAGAGGAAAAAATTATGGCTAAAAAGAAAATGAAAATACGTGCTTGGGTTGATGGAAACAAAGCAACCGTCAAGGCAATTATATTCCACCCTATGGAAACCGGTTTGCGCAAAGACAAAGCAACAGGAAAACCCATCCCTGCCCACTATATTACCGAAGTGCAGTGCAAGCATAATGGCAAATCTGTATTAACCTGTCTTTGGGGGCCTGGCGTCTCAAAGAATCCCTTCGTTTCCTTTCGATTTAATGGTGCCAAAAGCGGTGACACATTGAAAATTTCATGGGTTGATAACAAGGGAGGCAGTGGCGAGAAAGAAGCTAAAATAGGCTAATATATTCCGTCATTTTGTTAAAAAGACACGCTCTTAGGAGCGTGTTTTTTATTGCTGTTTTTTCACTTAGCAGCTGAGGGTATCCCCACGAATTTCCAGTCAAAAACAATAACTTAAATATATATCAATACTGGGCTAAAACGCTGCAGTCTCCTTTTAATTTATTCCCGCGAAAAAAAAACGGATGCAAATGCACCCGTTCTTTATCCTGTATTGAAACCGCTATTAAGGCTTAATGTACAGGTAACCTTTTTGTTGAAGGTGGGCAATTTGAGCAACACCAGAAGGAACGATTTCTGCATTTTCGTTAACTTTATTTTTATTGATTTTTTTACCACGAATAGTATTTGCACAAATCTGGAACTTAACACCACGGTTAGCAAGGCCAGCAACAGTATCAGTAAAGTTATAAACCTTACCTTTTTTGTTTTTCTTGCCCATAGAACCTTCAACTAATGCAAAAGCACCACTACTGTGCGTTACAACAATAATGTCAAGGTTTTTGTCACCAACCGCATTCAGGTGATTTTTTACATTACGTAAAGCACCGGTCGCCGTGTGGATATTATTAACATGATAAACAACTTTCTGTTTGTCATAGCCATTTTTAGCTGTGCCAGCCTGAACTGCAGACACAGATAAACCGATTAATGCAGCAGCAAGAACCAGTGCTTTCGTCATTGATAATTTCATTTAATTCTCCTCCAGGTTTTACAACCTAATTTAATTTTGTGTTATTTGCTAACACGTTAATTACAACAAAAATCTATCCCTGATGTAAACAAGTTTATCCATGTATTCACTTGTATTTATACCTGCAACCATAAGTAATTGAAATTTCTAGTTAATCCTTATTTAACAGTAATGCAAAATGCATGCTTAAGTTTATTAGAATTTAATAATTTAGATCCGCTCATCGCTATTATCATAGCGCCGCAACTTACGCCATAAAGTTGTTTTATCAATCCCGAGTACCTTGGCAACTTTGGTTTTTTTCCCTTTAAAACAATTTAAAACATGACTGATGTACTCATATTCAAGCTCAACTAATGAAACAAATTTATCACTCGAGAATTGTACAATATTGTTATTCTCTGACATTGCATCGTTGTCTGCTTGCCATTTAAGGATTGGCCCATCGGCCAAAATAATACTGCGTTCAACTGCATTGCGCAAAGCACGCACATTTCCGTTCCACTGCGCCTGACATAAGCGATGCAAAGAAACACTGTCAAATCCCTGTACTTTCCGGTTATAGTGCTCGGCAAACTCAGCAACAAAGGCTTCAACTAACGCAGGAATATCATCACGACGTTCATCTAATGATGGCACCGTGACACTGACAACACTTAAACGGCTGTAAAAATCTGTACGTATTTTCCCCTGCTCCAAAAGTAGATCAACATCATCATTGCTTGCTGAAATAATGCGTATATCAACCGAAATTTGACTCGTACTTCCGACACGTTGAATATATTTTTCATCCAGCACACGCAACAGCTTGACTTGTGTGTCATCCGACAGCTTGCCAATATCGTCCAGAAATAAAGTACCACCATTCGCTTGTTCAACCAGGCCTTTCATATTTAAAGTTGCATCGTTGACACCATGCTGGACATGACCAAACATTTCCCTTTGAAAAACAGTTTCGTTTATCCGGCTACAATCAACACTGACAAAAGGCCCGTTTTTACGTGGACTATGATCATGCAACGCACGCGCAACCAGTTCTTTACCCGTCCCGGGTTCACCTAAAATAACCGCACAACAATCTACTTCAGCAAGCTTATCGATAGTGTCAAACAGGCTTTTCATTGCCTGTGTATCACCAATTAGACCAAACCGGTTACGACTAGAACCTAATCGGCGCTTAAGTAATTTATTTTCATTGTTAATTTGTGCTGCTTTCATACTGCGTTCAATCATCAGTTGCAGTTCGTTAAAATCAAAAGGCTTTTTAATAAAGTCACTCGCACCACGCTTCATCGCTTCCACTGCATTTTCAACTGATGAATAGCCGGTCATTACCAACACCGGAATATCTGCATCAATCTGGCGCAATTCGCTAAGCAACTCAAAACCCGTCATACCCGGCATACGTAGATCCGTTATCACTAGATCGGCTCCTACTTGTGAAAACTTGTTCAGGCAGTTTTCCGCATCGGTAAAAACCTGACAAGCATAACCTGCATTATCACAATTACGCTTCATTACCTTGCCGGTAATAACATCATCATCCACAAACATTACCCGTAGTTGCTTATTTGACATAAACTGCCTCTGCTCTTGTATTATGCGTCGTTTTTGGTTGTTCACCTGAAACCGGGGGAGTAGTCACTTTTGTTTTAGTTTCATTTTGGCCACAGGCTTTAACTGGTAAAACAATACTCACTTTCACACCGGTTGGAACAACTTTCTCAATATTAATCGTTCCGCCATGACGTTTAACAATGCCGTAACTGACAGACAGTCCTAGACCGGTTCCTTCCCCTTCCTGCTTGGTCGTAAAAAAGGGGTCAAACACTTTCGATACATTATTGTTATCAATGCCTTTACCGTTATCCAGTATTTCGACAACGACAAACTCGTTATGAATTGAACCTGAAATAAAAATATTACTTTCTTCCGGTGATGCCTGTATTGCATTTAAAATAATATTAACTAAAACCTGCTGTAACATATTAGGGTCACCCACCATTTTTAATGGTGAATGAACTTGTGTAACAAGGTGTATTTGTGCAGTTTCTATTCGATGATGCAATAACGACAAGGTTTCGTTAACCAGCTCACTCATATCAAATTCTTTAAATTGCGGTTCATTTTCTTTGGCAAAATTCAGAATACCCTGCACAATGTTGGCACAGCGCTTCACTTCTGTTTGCAATAACTTCATATCGCTGGCAGCCTGGGGATTTTTATCTTTTATTTCATCTTCAACCAATCCGGCAAGTGAGGTTATATTCATTAACGGGTTGTTAATCTCATGCCCAATACCAGCAGCCAACTGTCCTATTGAAGCTAAACGTTCAGATTGACAAACCGCGCGCTCTGCTTTATCACGTTCGTCTTCGGCTTTTTCCAGGCAAGCCACTAAATAGTTAAACGCACGCCCCGCAAAGCCTATCTCATCTTTTGCATTGGCATCATAACGAATGGTATGTTCACCATCAGCATAACGAGTAATAATACTGGCCAGCAATTGCACCGGTTTTGCTAGTTGAAAAGCAGCCCATATTGCAAAAGCGAGACTAACAACAAGTAAAAATGCAAGTAACATCCAGATAGACTCTCGCATGTTTTTAATCGGTGCTAAAACAAAGTCGGTTGCAACTTCAATAACAATAAGCCACTGCGTATCTTTTTGTGGGTAAGGTGTAATTTTTCGATAGAAAAACATACGGCCATCGTCTTTATATAATGACCCATATACACTTGAGTTACGCATATCGCGCCATTCAGCCGGAGTCAGTTCAGCCGACAAACGATAATCACTGCCCACCTGATTGGCAAAACGTTTAGTGGAATCCTTATGATATAAGTAAATTCCGTCACGTTGAGCATCTTTACTCACTTCAACAATATAAGCATTACCGGGGTAGCCACCCAGTGCCGCCTCCATCGTTGAATCCACTCGCCGTCCCCACATATTAACAATCAACACACCTTCGACCTGATCAATTTCATCTTTAATCGGTACAGAGTAACGCACCATTGCCGGACAAAAGTCCGCACCGGGTACAACCTGGCCAAGTTCAAAGTTAGACATAACAACTTTCTCATTGCCTTTTACCGCATCCCGAAAAAATGGACGTGAAGACTGGTTCGCCACGTACATTCGATTCGATTTTTCATCGAAAAGCTTTGCCACAATCGGCTTGCCTTCTTTCACTTTAACCAGAGTCTTGCCACTGTTATCCAGAAATCGAAGTGCCTGAATACTGGTAACCGAATGCTGGTAGTTGATAAAAAACTGCTCCAGAACCTCAGCACGTTGTTTATATAAATCAGGATTTTTGCGATATGCTGCCAGTGAATGGCTGGATGCAAACTCACGCACAGCCGGAACGCGTGCTAACCCATTCGCAATGGACTTCTGGCTATTAAGGATTAGCTCCACTTCACCCGCCATCTTGTCCAATGTGGTTTGTAACTCGGACTCCGTACGCTGGGTAATTTCAACTTCCATACGATCAACCACGCCAAACAGCAAAATAAGTAATGGAATACTCGTTAGCAGGGAAAAAACCAGAAAGAATTTCAAACGTAGTGGCATCGACAAAGGACTTCTTGATTGCATTTTGCAACTAAGTTTAGCAACTCTTTGTAATTTTTAGTAGTTATGCAATATACCACATTATTATTGCTGCAAAATGCAACAATTTAGTGTATAATATTGTTTTATAAGGATTTTCTACTTAGAAGATGCACAATCAGATGTCGATAAATAAAGGAAGGAAAAGCAAAAACAGCAAATAAACTCAAAAATATGGTGTAAAACTCCCAGTCCTGAGAGTGAACCGTACCAATCGATTTTTGCTCAAGCCCCCAGGCAAACAAAACCGCCAAACAGGCATAAACTAGCCACTCAAGCAATCTCATCCAGGTACGCTTTTTTCCGCCAAAAGGTGGGGTAAAAATAATAAAAAAGCGCTCGCTCAACCAGGGGATATTGGCAAAAATGATTAAAAAACCAAGTAATAAAAGAATACTACTACTCATAGGCGTAAACTCCGTAATAGTGAACTAACTCGCTGAAACCACGTTCAGACAAAGACTTAACAGCCCACCCGGGAACAAACCAATTAACAATACAGCGAACGCATTCACACTGATCAGCAAAGACATGTCTTTAGAGCAGTGAATTGGTTCACTGCTTTCAGCTTTATCAAAATACATAATCTTAATCACGCGAAGGTAATAGAATGCACCAATAATTGAAAATATCACACTGGCAACCGCTAACCAGACAAGATCAACGGAAATAACAGCGCTAAGAACGGATAATTTTGCCCAGAAACCAAGGAACGGTGGCACACCAGCCATCGAAAACATCAAAATCAACATTAAAAACGCATACCAGGGGCTACGCTGGTTTAAGCCTTTAAAGTCCGCAAGCTTTTCAGCTTCAAAACCCTTGCGGCTTAAAAGAATAATCATTGCAAAGCCACCCAGTGACATCAAGGTGTAAGTAATCGCGTAAAACATCGATGCAGATACGCCCTCTTCTGTTCCGGCAACAACACCCAACATTAAAAAACCGATATGTGAAATGGTTGAATAAGCCAGCATACGTTTAATATTGACCTGCGCAATTGCAACAATATTACCGACCGCAAGTGATAACAGTACCAGTAAAATAAGAATATCCTGCCATTGTGCACTAACTGAACCCAGGCCATCCATTAATAAACGCATCAACATTGCAAATGCAGCCAGCTTAGGAGCGGAACCAATAAAGATAGTAACCGCAGTAGGCGCACCCTGATAAACATCCGGCACCCACATATGAAAGGGCACCGCGCCAAGTTTAAAGGCCACACCAATCAACAAAAAGACGATACCAAAGATAAGAACAATATTGTCACTCACATTAGCTGCATTAGCACTAATCACAGCCAAATCCAGGCTGCCGGTGATACCATAAATCATCGACATGCCATATAACAACATACCGGAAGCAATCGCACCCAGCACAAAATACTTCATTGCCGCTTCAGAAGCCTGTATCGAATCGCGATGCAGCGCAACCATCGCATATAATGATAGTGACAGTAATTCAAGCCCAAGATAAATGGTTAAAAAATTATGTGCAGAAATAAGAATCATCATACCCAGCACAGCAAACAAGCCGAGTGTATAAAATTCACCTTTAAATAAGCCACGATCTTTCAGATAATCTTTGGCATATAAAAACACCATAAAGGTTGCGATATAAACCGCAATTTTAAGCACGTCTGCAATACCATCTCTTACGAAGGTATCACTAAAGGATAAAACAGATGCTTCACTAAAAGTTGCAACCGTTATGAGTACCGCAATAATCAGTGTAGCCTGAGATAACATATAGCTCGCGCCACGACTTGTTTTGCTTAAAAACAAATCAACCACCAAAATAATGCAAGCCATACTCAAGATGAATATTTCTGGCAGTGCGGGCATTACATCAGGTATCTCGAAACTCATTATTTTTATCTCTTAAACAACAATTAATTTAATTTTGACTGCATAACATGCTGTAATAAATTTTCAACACTGGGGCTCATTACTTCAATAAGTGGAGCCGGGTAAATACCAAAAAACAGCACCGTACCAGCAAGAATGCTTAAAACAAGTATTTCTCGCCCATTGGCATCAGTTAATTTCTCTACTTTTTCATTTGCAACATCACCAAACAATACGCGTTTTACCATCCATAAGGTATAAGCGGCACCTACAATCAAGGTCAATGCAGCAAAAAAGGCGTACCAGAAATTTGCTTTAAAGGCACTCAGTATCACCATAAACTCACCGACGAAACCGGAAGTACCGGGTAAGCCTGCATTGGCCATAGCAAACAAAACCATAAAAGCTGCAAAAACAGGCATGGTATTAACAACACCACCGTAATCATTTATTTGCCGTGAATGCATGCGGTCATACATCACACCCACACAAAAGAACATTGCGGCTGAAATAAAACCATGTGATATCATTTGCACGATAGCACCCTCAATACCCATCGCGGCACCGGCCATGCTTGCATCTTTTTGCGCAATGGCAAAAATAATAAAGAAGCCCAGTGTGACAAAACCCATATGCGAAATAGAAGAATAAGCAATCAGTTTTTTCATATCTTGCTGCGCCAATGCAACAAAACCAATATAAACAACTGCAATTAACGATAGAGTAATCATCAACCAGTCAAGTGATGCACTTGCATCGGGGGTTATCGGCAAAGAAAAACGCAAGAAACCATAAGCGCCGAGTTTTAGCATTATCGCCGCCAGAATAATCGAACCACCGGTGGGCGCTTCCACGTGCGCGTCCGGTAACCATGTATGTACCGGAAACATCGGGATCTTCACAGCAAACGCAAGCAAAAAGGCAATAAAGATCAATATTTGCGTAGCAAGATCCAGCTTAAATGCATGGAAACCCAGAATGTCAAAACTGCCGGACTGTACCGCAAGATACAACAAAGCAACAAGCATAAAGACGGAACCAAAGAAGGTATAAAGGAAAAACTTAATCGTAGCATAAACACGATTTGGTCCACCCCATATGCCAATGACAATAAACATTGGAATTAGCATTGCTTCCCAGAAGACATAAAAAACAGCGGCATCTAATGCGGCGAACACACCAATCATTAAGCCTTCCATAATAAGGAAAGCTGCCATGTATTGTGCAACGCGAGTTTTAATCACTTCCCAACCGGCAATAACCACAATCACCGTTGTAAAGGAGGTTAACAGTATCAGCGGCATAGATATACCATCAATGCCCAAATGGTAATTAATATTAAACCGCTCAATCCATGCGATTTTTTCAACAAATTGCATGGTTGAAATTTGTGTATTGAAATCCGTATATAAAGGTAATGAAAGCAGGAAAGTCACAATAGACACAACCAGCGTTAACACCTTCGCTTCCATTGCATTTTTATCACTACCCGTCGCCAATACCAGGATGCCACCTATAATAGGTGTCCAGATTACTAAACTTAATAAGGGCCAATCCATAAACATTTAAAACAACCTTTATTTTAACGGATATACAAAAATAAGTAACAAACCACATAAGCCAACAATCATCGCAAAGGCATAAGTATAAAGATAACCGGTTTGCATGCGCCGAAGTATTAGCGATACCCAGCCAACAGTTTTAGCTGAGCCATTGATGACAAAAGTATCAATTAATTTCACATCAAAATATCTCCAGCATATTTTTCCAATAGCACGGCTACCACCGGCAAATACAATTTCATTAAACCGATCAAAGCCGTATTTGTTAATTAATATTGTGTATATTAAAGAAAAACGTTGCTGAATAACGGCAGGAATATCTGGACGTTTCATATAAAGGAACCATGCAGTCGCAACACCACTAGCCGCAAGCCAGAAAGGTAACGTAAACACCGAATGCAACATCATAGCCCAGGCAATTGAGCTTGCACCCGCAAACATTTTAGCAACTTCACCGAGTACATCATGCTGAGGCAAAACAAAAATGGCATCACCGAAGAAATTACCAAAGGCCATACTATCAACATACAGATAACCAATAACAACCGATGGAATCGCTAACAGTATTAAAGGCAAGGTCACAACCCAGGACGGTTCATGCAAGTGTGACCGGGTGTGTTCGTCCATACGTTCTTTGCCATGGAATACCATAAAATATAAACGGAAACTGTATAAAGCAGTAATAAATACACCTGCTAATACCGCAAAATAAGCATACGATGCACCTGGAATTGTTGAATGCCCGACCGCTTCGATGATGGAGTCTTTTGAGAAAAAGCCAGCAAAACCCGGTGTACCAATTAAAGCAAGTGAACCTATCATGGACGTAAACCAGGTAATAGGTAAATATTTACGCAGGCCACCCATTTTTCTCATATCCTGCTCATGGTGCATTGCAATAATTACCGCACCTGCACCGAGGAATAATAATGCTTTAAAGAAAGCATGCGTCATTAAATGGAATACAGCGGCACCGTAAGCAGACGCACCCAGAGCAACTGTCATGTAACCTAATTGTGATAATGTTGAATACGCGATCACACGTTTAATGTCATTCTGCACCAATCCCAGCATCCCCATAAACAAGGCGGTGGTTGCACCAATGACCATGACAAATGAAAGCGCAGTCGTTGAAAGCTCAAACAAAGGTGACATACGTGCCACCATGTAAATACCTGCCGTTACCATGGTAGCGGCATGAATTAAAGCCGAGATAGGTGTTGGACCTTCCATTGAATCTGGCAACCAGACGTGCAAAGGGATCTGTGCTGATTTACCCATCGCACCAATAAATAGCAAAATACAGATAACGGTAATAACCGACCAGTCCTGGTTCGGAATAATACTCATTGTCAGGTTATTAACTTTGTCTACGTTATTAAATACAGTGGCATAATCAAGACTGCCAAAATACATGAGTACCGCAGCAATACCAAGTAAGAAACCAAAGTCGCCGACACGATTAACCAAAAATGCTTTTAAATTGGCATAGATTGCTGTTGGTTTTTTATACCAGAAACCAATCAATAAATACGAAACCAGGCCAACCGCTTCCCAGCCAAAGAATAACTGCAAAAAGTTATTCGACATAACCAGCATAAGCATCGAAAAAGTAAACAGTGCAATATAACTAAAGAAACGTTGGTAACCATCATCATCTTTCATATAGCCAATGGTATAAATATGAACCATTAATGAAACAAAAGTAACAACAACCATCATCATTGCAGATAGACTGTCAATCAAAAAGCCAACTTCAAAGCGAACACCGTCACTAACCAGCCAGGTATATACAGCACCATTGAAGGCTTGCGCGCCATCAATCACAATATCTTTAAAAACATATAAGGAAAGTATGAAAGCAATCGCAACACCGGCTATCGCTGCAATATGTGCACCGGTGCGACCGACTACCTTGCCGAATAGACCCGCAATGATTGCACCAATCAGCGGCGCAAGCACTATCCATATATAAACTGTTTGCATATCTTCAAACACAATAAAGTCCTGTCAACTTTTACTATTTACCCATTAAGAGAGTCAAGTTCTTCAACATCAATTGTTCTTTTATTACGGAACAATACTATTAAAATCGCCAAACCAATTGCCGCTTCTGCTGCTGCAACCGTTAAAATAAAGAATACAAAAACCTGTCCTGCCACATCACCCAGGTAATATGAAAATGCAATAAAATTAGTATTCACCGCAAGCAACATCAATTCAATCGACATCAATATAATAATGACGTTTTTCCTGTTCAGGAAAATGCCGGCCACACTAATACTGAAAAGTATCGCACTAAATATTAAATAATCTGACAATGCCATTGTTTTCTACTCTTTAAATAGTTACTTTTTAGCTTCAGCTTTCATGTCAACAACACGCATACGATCAGCTCGTTTTACCGCAATCTGTTGCGTCGGATCCTGACGTTTTGTATCCGGACGTCGTCGAAGTGTTAAAGCAATCGCTGCAATAATCGCGACCAGCAAAATAACCGATGCAATTTCAAATGGATAAACATAAACGGTATACATAACCCGTCCCAGTTCACGTACATTACTGTAATCTGCGGCATGCCGTGTAGGCGCTGCAAACTGTTCCAGACCAAAATGCGCAGGACCCACAACCATAATAAGTAATACGGCCAATAAAACAGCAACGAGTAAACCAATCGGCAAATAACGAATAAAGCCTGCCCGTAGCTGTGCCATGTTAATATCCAGCATCATTACTACAAACAGAAACAGCACCATCACCGCACCCACATAAACAAGCACTAGTGTTATTGCCAGAAATTCCGCTTCCAGTGTCAACCAGATACCGGCTGACAGGAAAAATGTGAGTACCAGCGCCAACGCAGCCTGAACAGGATTTTTTGCCGTAATCACCATTAACGCGCTGGCTAGTGAAAACGCCGCGAAAACATAAGTAATATATTGTGCTATGTTGATTTCAGGATTCATTTTATTTACCGATACTGTGCGTCATTAGCTCGTGCAGCCGCAATCGTTGTTTCATACTTATCGCCGACTGCAAGTAATTTTTCTTTTGTCATGTACAAGTCACCTCGTACCTCACCATGATATTCATAAATATGTGTTTCAACAATGGAGTCCACCGGGCA
Organism: Chromatiales bacterium; assembly: GCA_027076325.1. Taxonomy (GTDB): domain Bacteria; phylum Pseudomonadota; class Gammaproteobacteria; order UBA6429; family Thiohalophilaceae; genus SZUA-37. The sequence goes on from JALTJZ010000058.1 coordinate 12,140, forward strand.
GGATTCCTCACAATAACCACAAAAAATACATTTTGATAAATCAATATCATATTTTGTTGTACGCCGTGTGCCATCATCACGCTGCTCTGACTCTATTGTTATTGCTAAAGCCGGACAAACAGCCTCACATAATTTGCAGGCAATACAACGTTCCTCTCCATTCGGGTAACGACGCAATGCATGCAAACCCCGAAAGCGTGGCGAAATCGGTGCTTTTTCTTCCGGATACTGCAATGTCACTTTACGCGCAAAGAAGTAACGCCCGGTTAGCCGTAAGCCTTTTAACAACTCAATAAGAAATAAACTTTTAATAAATGCTTTCATTGTTCTAATTCCACCATGGTGGCAGACCTGCCAGTACAAATATGCCAACCACTAAAATCCAGACGATGGTAACAGGGATAAATACCTTCCAGCCCAAACGCATAATTTGATCGTATCGATAACGAGGGAAAGTTGCGCGAAGCCATAAGAAGAAAAACAGGAAGAAGGCTATTTTCAGGAAAAACCAGATCATTCCGGGAACCCATGCAAACCACAGTTCCAGATTAAAAGCGATCCCTAATAGGTTAAAATTAATTCCCTCAAATGGTGACAACCAGCCACCCATAAACATTAGCGCTGCCAACGCAGCAATTAAGATCATATTGGCATATTCAGCTAAAAAGAAAACTGCAAAGGTCATGCCTGAATATTCAACATGAAAGCCAGCCACAATCTCAGATTCACCTTCAGCGACATCAAAGGGTGCTCGGTTTGTTTCTGCAACACCTGAAATAAAGTAAATAATAAATAAAGGTAACAAAGGCAACCAGAACCAGCTTAAGAAACCCATACCCGCCTGCGCCTCAACAATATCACCAAAGTTCATGCTTCCTGCTGCCAGCAATACACCCACCAAAGCAAAGCCCATTGCAATTTCGTAGGATACAATTTGTGCCGCTGAACGCATTGCCCCCAATAAAGCATATTTAGAGTTAGAAGCCCAACCCGCAATAATCACCCCATAAACACCGATGGATGTTATTGCCAGTATATAAAGTAAAGCAGCATCCACATCGGCTAATACTTTTTCAGGATCAAAAGGAATAACCGCCCAGGCGGCCAGCGCAGGGGCAATAGAAAGGATCGGCGCAATAATAAACAGGAATTTATTTGCACCGGCTGGAATAACAATTTCCTTAAACATCAACTTCATTGCATCGGCAATGGGCTGTAACGAGCCACGCCACCCCACACGCGTTGGCCCCATTCGCACCTGCATGGCACCAATAATTTTTCGTTCGGCTAAAGTCAGGTAGGCCACACATAACATGAGTGGCAGCATGATAATAACAATTTTAATCACGATAATAATCACAGCCACTAATGGCTCTGGTAAAAACGTTGTGAAAAATGAACTTAACCAATCAAACATATTATGAACTCTAACTATCTCTTATCGTTTTAAGCCATTAAGTTAACTGGCTATAATTGCTAAATTGTTGTAATTTCGACACTTCCATAGCCATCGGCTAAAGCGGTTGTTTCGTTAATCGCAACTGCAACCAATACACTGTTATCGGCAACACCGTTATCAACAACCACTGGCATTGTAATCGTATTTCCGTTCTGAACTATTTTTACTGTTCCGTCTTCTGAAAGCCCCTGCTGTTTAGCTAACGCTGCATTCACAATCACACTGTTGTTAGCAACTTCATTGGTTGCCTGCAACGCTTGTGAACGACGAACAAGACTGTCAACAGAGTAAATAGGTAACACACCAATTCGTTCAAGACCCGAAACGTTACTATCGACTGCCGTTGGTGCTAACCACTGATAATTTCGTTGCGCGGCAGAAGACGTTTGAGTTTGCAACTCAGCGCGAACTTCATCTACACTGACAAAATCGAAACCAGCAACTTCAAATAAATTACCCAATACACGTAATACTTTCCAACCCGGACGAATATCAGACTCGGCAGCAACACTGGCATTAAAATTTTGCCATGTGCCCTGTGCGTTCACATAACTACCCGCTGTTTCTGTAAAAGCGGTAATCGGTAATAAAACATCGCTATAGGTTTTTGTTGTTTCTGATGCAAACGGTGTAAAGCTCACAACAAAGTCCGCATCGCTTACAGATTGTAATGCGGTTGCTGAAGAAACACAGTCATATTCAGGTTCCACGTTAAATAACAAATAGGCATTAAGTGCCTGTGTTGTCATTGCATAGGCATCCAGACCTTCAGTTACAGCGGAACCGGCTGTACCACGATGAGAAACCGCACCCGCCAACCATGCACCCGCTGAATTAGCACCATCGGTTAATTCGCTTAGAGGACAACCGGCTAATTGAGCAACGGCATAACTTACTGCATATAAATCTGAAAAATTATTTTGCAGATGCGCTTGTGTGCCAATAATTACAACAGCGTTTTCAGCCTGACTTAATGACGCTGCAATGGCTTTATGTTCATCCGTTACGGTTACAGCGTTAACCAATGCATCCAATCCAGGCAGGCCATCTACTTTTGCGCCAGAATCAAGCAAGGCTTTGGCAACAGCAGCCAGATCGGCAACCATTTTAGATGGCGCACTCACAATGTTAGTGCTTAAGTTAAAATTAAAATCATAATCCAGCGGGTTGATTGCCATCATCGTTGCGCCTTTACGATTCGCTTTACGCAAACGATGTGCTGCAATCGGTTGATCTTTACGAATATATGAACCGACCAATAAAGCAGCATTCACATTTTCCAGATCGGCAATATTCATATTCAGTGCAGGATATAATGATGCACCGGCTTGATTATTAAAATCAGACTGCCTTAAACGGTGATCAATATTATTCACACCGATACCACGAAGCAGTTTTTGCATTAAATACATTTCTTCAGTGGTTGCATTTGGTGAAATTAAACCACCGACTTTATTCGTGCCTGCTTTTTCAACAACTGTTTTAATCCCTTCAATGGCATAATTTAATGCAGTTTGCCAGTCAACCACTTTCCAGTCATCGCCTTGCTTAATCATGGGTTGCTTAAGACGATCGGCTGCCTTCAAACCTAAGTAACTATAACGGTCGCGATCAGATAACCACAGTTCGTTAATCAATTCATTTTCTTTTGGTAACACCCGCATTACTTCATTACGGCGCGTTTCAACAATCACATTAGAACCAATGCAATCATGTGCTGCAATGCCTTCTGATTTGATATTTTCCCATGGGCGGCCATGGTAACGATAAGGCTTCGAGGTTAATGCACCCACTGGACATAAGTCGATAACGTTACCCGACATTTCAGAGTCAACCGTTCTGGCAACATAAGTGGATATACGAGTATCTTCACCGCGTCCGGTCGCACCGAGTTCCATGATGCCGGCAATTTCCTGACCGAACCGAACACAACGGGTACAGTGAATACAACGTGTCATTTCAGTTGCGATTAACGGGCCAATATCTTTATCGGCAACCACACGCTTACGTTCGGTATAACGTGATTCTGATTTACCAAAACCCATTGCAATATCTTGCAGGTCACATTCACCACCCTGATCACAGATAGGGCAATCAAGCGGATGGTTAATCAATAAAAACTCCATCACACTTTGCTGGGCTTCCAGCGCTTTAGACGACTGTGTAAACACTTTCATACCATCAGTTACGGGTGTGGCACAGGCGGGTAATGGTTTAGGCGCTTTTTCAACTTCAACCAAGCACATACGGCAATTCGCCGCCACCGATAATTTTTTATGGTAGCAAAAACGCGGGATAGTAATGCCCGCTTCATCCGCAGCTTCGATCACCATTGTGCCATCTGCTACTTCAAGCGGAATACCATTAATTTCAATATTAGCCATGCTGTTCAATAACCTTACGCTTTACTACCAACCATGCACTTACCGTGATCAATGTGATATTGAAATTCATCACGATAGTGTTTTAAGAAACTTTGCACTGGCATGGCTGCTGCGTCGCCAAGTGCACATATTGTTCGTCCTGCAATCCGTGTTGCAACACTACCCAGAAGTTCTAAATCTTCCTGTTTGCCATGCCCATGTTCAATGCGATGCATCACGCGTGACAACCAGCCTGTTCCTTCACGACATGGTGTACATTGGCCACAGGACTCTTCATGATAAAAATGTGACAAACGCGCAAGCGCACCCACCATGCAAGTTGTATCATCCATTACAATAACCGAACCTGCGCCTAACATAGAACCGGCTTTTGCAATCGAGTCGTAATCCATATCCATATCCATTGCAATTTCTGCAGGAAGCACCGGCACAGAAGAACCACCAGGAATAACAGCTTTAAAAGTGTGGCCGTCACGAATACCACCGGCCATTTCAAGAAGTTTTGCAAACGGTGTCCCCATCGGCACTTCAAAGTTACCGGGGTTATTAACATGGCCGGAGACACAAAATAATTTAGTACCGCCATTATTGGGTTTACCTTTATCAAGGAACCACTGGCCACCCTTTTCTAAAATAACAGGAACCGATGCGAGGCTTTCCGTATTATTAATGGTTGTGGGGCAACCGTATAAACCAAAGCCAGCGGGGAATGGCGGTTTAAATCTTGGCTGGCCTTTTTTGCCTTCGATAGATTCAAGCAATGCAGTTTCTTCACCACAAATATACGCACCGGCACCCAAATGAGAATATAAATCAAAGTCAATACCGGAACCCTTAATATCGGAACCTAATAAACCGGCTGCGTAGGCTTCTTTTAATGCCCCTTCAAAGCGAGTGAACGGTTCCCAAAATTCTCCACGAATATAGTTATAGCCTTTGGTGGCTCCAATAACATAACCGGCAATTGCCATACCTTCAATTAACTGATGTGGGTTATAACGTAAAATATCGCGGTCTTTACAGGTACCCGGCTCGCCTTCATCCGAATTACAAACAATGTATTTCTGCCCCGGTGCGGTGCGCGGCATAAAACTCCATTTTAAGCCGGTAGGGAAACCTGCACCACCACGACCACGTAAAGCAGACAACTTTAATTCTTCAATAATTTCTTCTGGTGGCGTTTTTTCTTTTAGGATTTTTTGCCAGACAGAATAACCACCCACACTTTTATAGCTTTCAAGCGTATGCGGGTTATCTAAATGCAGGGTACGGAAACAAGTTTCACCAACCAAATTAGCTTGACTCATGATCCCCCCTTTTTAATTGTGTTTAATTCTTTTTTTTGCATTTTTACTGGCTTTTTGTTTTTACCCGGACTGTGTCGCTTTAATCCAGACTATCTAAAATTTTATCAATTTTTTCCGGCGTTAAATTTTCATAATAGTGTTCACCAATCTGAAACATCGGCGCATTGACACACGCACCTAAACACTCCACTTCTTTTAACGAGAATTTACCATCATCTGTTATCTCGCCAAACTTAACCTTAAGCTTGTTTTGCAGGTGTTCTACAATTTGGTCTGAACCATTCAACATGCAGGATATATTGGTGCACACACAAATTTTGTGTTTACCCACCGGCTTTAATTCATACATCGAATAAAAACTGGCAACCTCATACACGGCGATGGATTCCATGCCTAAATACTCGGCCACTGCATCAATTAAGTCTTCTGTTAAGTAACCTGCATTTTGATCTTGCGCGATGCGTAAAGCTGACATCACTGCCGATTGTTTTTTATCTGCCGGATATTTTGCAATCCATTCATCAATCTCTTTGCGTGATGCATCTGTTAACAATGCAATCTTACTACTGTCCTGGTGTTTGTGTAACATCATCGATCAATTTCTCCAAACACGATATCCATCGTACCAATCACGGCAACCACATCGGCAAGCATATGCCCTTTCGTCATTTCATTCATTGCTGACAGGTGTGCAAAACCTGGTGCACGGATTTTTAAGCGATAGGGCTTGTTCGCACCGTCAGAAACCAGGTAAGTTGCAAATTCACCTTTAGGGTGTTCAATTGCGGTATACACCTCACCTTTGGGTAAAACAAAGCCTTCAGTAAACAGCTTAAAGTGATGGATTAATGATTCCATATCACCTTTCATATGCTCACGGCTCGGTGGTGTAAGTTTATGGTCGTCTAACATCACCGGCCCCGGATTCTGTCGTAACCAGTTAATACACTGGCGAATAATACGATTAGACTGTCGCATTTCTTCAACACGGATCAGGTAACGGTCGTAACAATCGCCTTCAACGCCCACAGGAATATCAAAATCAACTTTATCGTACACTTCATACGGTTGTTTTTTGCGTAGATCCCATTCAATACCGGAGCCACGTAACATTGGGCCGGTAAAACCCAGGTTCATTGCTCGTTCGGGGGAAACCACGCCAATACCAACGGTGCGCTGTTTCCATATACGGTTATCTGAAAGCAGAGTTTCATATTCATCAATATAAGTTGGAAAACGATTGGTAAAGTCTTCAATAAAATCAAGCAGCGAACCATCACGTGCTTTGTTCAAACTTTCAGTTTGTGTTTCGTTACGGTATTTTGTTTTCTTTTCATAACGTGGCATGCGTTCAGGCAAGTCGCGGTAAACGCCACCAGGACGATAGTAAGCCGCATGCATACGCGCACCGGACACCGCTTCGTACATATCCATTAAATCTTCACGTTCGCGGAAAGCGTAAAGGAAAACAGTCATTGCACCAATATCAAGGGCATGCGTGCCTATCCACATTAAGTGGTTAAGGATACGCGTCAACTCATCAAACATAACCCGAATATATTGTGCACGTTCGGGTGGTGCAACATCTAATAATTTTTCCAGCGCTAAAACATAGCCATGCTCATTACACATCATTGAGACATAGTCGAGCCTGTCCATATAGGGAATGGTTTGATTATACGGTTTACTTTCGGCCAGCTTTTCAGTTGCGCGATGCAATAAACCAATATGAGGATCAGCGCGTTCAATCACTTCACCGTCCATCTCCAGTACCAGCCGCAATACACCATGTGCTGCAGGATGTTGTGGACCAAAGTTAAGAGTGTAATTTTTAATTTCAGGCATCGCTGTCTCCTGAAAGGGCTTTGAGCGCCAATGCTGCTTCCACTTCACGCTCAGCATAACGATGGTCGTCACGAATAACACGCGGTTGGTTCACACGTGGGTCTATCGAAACAGGCTCGTAAATGACACGCTTTTGCTCTTCGTCATAACGCATTTCAACATTACCAGTAAGCGGGAAATCTTTTCTAAATGGGTGTCCAATAAAACCATAATCGGTAAGAATACGGCGTAAATCAGGATGGCCATCAAAGACGATACCAAACAGATCAAAAGCCTCGCGCTCAAACCAGTCTGCCCCTCGCCAAATATCAATAACCGAAGCCACTACAGGTGGCTCACCCTCAAAATAGGTTTTAACCCGAATGCGGTGATTATTTTTTATAGAAAGTAACTGGTACGCTACGGCAAAACGTGGCCCTTCCCATTGCGAATCGTCATAGGTACTGTAATCCACACCACAAATATCCACGGCTTGTTCACAGTGAAAAGCGGCATCATCATGAAGTATCTGACACACATCATGCAAATCAGCGTGATTGGCAACCACGTTCACTTCACCATGCGCCACAATCACTTCACTTACTTTACCGTTTAAGCGCGAGCGTAATGTTTCGGCTAATTTATTGTAATAGTCAGACATAAATGGATATCACTGTACTCTATTTATATATTCTTGTTTTATGTTCGTGCAATGGTGGTTGTACGCCGGATTTTATTTTGTAATTGTAAAATACCGTATAACAAGGCTTCTGCTGTGGGCGGGCAACCCGGCACATAAATATCCACCGGTACAATGCGATCACAACCACGGACAACCGAATAAGAATAGTGGTAGTAACCACCACCATTTGCACAGGAGCCCATTGAAATAACCCAGCGTGGTTCGGCCATCTGGTCGTATACTTTTCGTAAGGCCGGTGCCATTTTATTAACCAGTGTGCCCGCGACAATCATCACGTCTGACTGGCGTGGACTTGGGCGAAAAATAACTCCCATCCTATCCATATCATACCGTGCTGCCGCTGCCTGCATCATTTCAACCGCGCAACAGGCCAGACCAAACGTCATCGGCCATAAAGAACCGGTACGTGCCCAGTTAATCATCATGTCTGCGCTGGTGGTAAAAAAGCCTTGTTGGGTTAAGCTTTTTTCAATAACCCTGCCTGGCTCGGGGTGATTAGCATCCAGCGGTTTAATCGTGGGGTCAGTAAATGTACCGGGCAGAAACTGACTGTCATTTTGCATGTTCGATTCTACTCCCATTCTAAAGCCCCTTTCATCCACTCATAAATAAAGCCAATCACAAGAATGCCAAGAAAAATCACCATGGCGATATAGCCAAACAAACCAATTTCATCAAGCACCACGGCCCAGGGGAATAAAAAGGCGATTTCCAGATCAAATATAATAAAGAGTATGGCGACAAGGTAATAGCGCACATCAAACTTTAGGCGCGAGTCTTCAAAAGCTTCAAAGCCACATTCGTAGGGGGAATTCTTTTCTGCATCCGGTTTTACATTACCCGTGAAATACGACAGGCTAAAACCAAGTGCAATCATGACTGCACCAACCCCGAGGCCGATAACAATAAATATGAGCACTGGTAAGTAATTTTCCAGCATTGGTTGCTCCCCTTATTACACATGCATGGCAACTTTATCGCTGCTCTTAATTCGAGTTACATGTTTAGTTTTAAGTGCCAAGCAGTGTAGGCGTACCGTAGTTAACTGTCAAGCACGACAATAGAGAGATTATTTAATAAAATCAATGTATTACGTTAATTTAGGGAGGCATAAAAAATTTAAGTTCTAAATTATCAATAAAATTTATAATCAAAGACTGATATAACAATTTTTTATCCAGCTTTCGTGCCTGTAACAGCCTGCACTTAAATCTGCTGCCAACAATAATAGTGGAAAGCAGACACAGGCTGTCAGCTTAGTTTACGAACCACACCTTGCCAGCTCAAGTCATTCATTTAACCCAGTTTCAATAAGTTACGAACAAGATTGTGACACAATTTCATGCTAAATTTCCTCAAGCAAACCTGGGGTTAATTGATGGTCACGTATGCTGTTTTCCTATTAGCTGGCAATTCGGTATAGTTAAAATTCACTTAATGGATTATTGGGAGCAATACACATGATTACCTACTTATACTGGATAGCCGTCCTCGGCCTGAGTGGTAGCGCACTTTATTTATTTGGTATCAAACTGGGTAACTGGAAAAATGCAGCGATTGCCGCCACACTTATTTTTATTGTTGGGCTGGGCGCTTACTACTTTCATTTTCAGCAAATATTTGTAAAACGCTACGGTGGCATTATGTCAATTAGTGTTCCTGAAGGCCAGTTACACCTTGCCGCCACCTGGAAAGATGATAATTTATGGATTGAAAATTATGACCCCAAAACAAACACCTGCCATTTCACCGAATACTCACGCGGAAACCTGCTACAAGGTAAGGTTACAATAAAAAACTGTAATCCTTTACTACGGAAATAAGTTTACAGGGATAACACACTCTATTTTTTGTGTGTTATTTTATGTTTTGCTTTTATAAAATCAGAATGCGAAACGTAAATTAAATCTGCAATTCGCCTTACCATAAGCTCTTCATATTGATCGAGCTCATTATCTGCATAGGCAATTGCCCATAAATTTTCAATAACCTGTATTTTTTGAGCTTGTGAAAAATTCTTTGCAATAAGGCTGGTAAACTGGTGGTAATCTACTGCCTGTTTCACCTCTTCACGCGCTAAATTATATAACTCTGTCGTTTCTTCTATATTTAATCCAAATGTTTGCTGCAATTTTTCTATCAGCACATTCATCTCGGCATCATGCACCTCACCATCATCCAGCATCATTTCAATCATCAGTGCCGCTGTTGCTAAACGCAATGAATGCTCGAGATCACGTTCATCGGCCACTGACAACTGTTCTTCAAAAAAAAGTTTAATTGCTTTTAGCATGTTAACCCGTTAATTCCTGTATTATTCATAAACACCTGTTTATTGCTTTGCAATACCTGCTCTAATACTTGCCGATACTCACGGATACGCTGTACATATCGCACCGGCTCAGAGCCACGCGCATAACCGTATTTCAATTTTTTATAATACTTTTTATTCGACAATAAAGGCAATACTGTTTTTAAGCTAACCCACTGGTACGGGTTTAGTCCTTTTTGTTCAGCTAATAACATTGCATCTTTAAGGTGGCCATAACCAACATTGTAAGCCGCCAGCGCATACCAAAGTCTGTCCTCCCCCTTTACCTCAACGTGGATACGCTTAATCATTTTACGTAAATACCGGGCACCACCCCAAATACTTTGCACCGGATCCAGACGGCTTTCAACCCCAACTGCTTTAGCCGTATTCAAGGTTAACATCATCATACCTCTTACACCGGTTGGGCTTTTCGCCTGCGGGTTCCAGTGGGATTCCTGATACGCCTGTGCCGCCAGTAAAGACCATGGCAACTGGTATTTTTTTGCTGCACGCTGAAATACTTTTTTATACTTTGGTAAACGTGATTTTATTCTGCGATTAAAGCTTCGATTGTCTACATAGTCATACAGTTGTATATGTCCATAATAGCGTTCATCTATAGCAGCAAATTCACCGTTTTCTTTTATTTTTTCCAGCCACTGTTCTATATCAGTAATAAGCCCTTTCCATTTTGGCGCAACAACCCAGGCCAGAGATTCTTTTTCGGTAACAGCAAACCCTGTCGCTAATTCAGGGTAGTAACGCTGACTAATACTGACAATATTTGAATCGGCAATGGTACAGTCAACTTCTTTTTTCCACACCTGTTCTAATAACTGTTCAGTACTTATGTCACTGACTTCCTGCCAGTTTAAATCGGTTTGTTTTGCTTTAAGTTTTTGTAATGCTTCTGCATAAGAGCTACCCGCAATGACCACCAATTTTCGTGACACAAGATCCGCAACTTTCTTTGGCAATGCTTTTTTACCACGTCGACACACAACCTGCTGCTGTACTTGCTGATAGCCCGGCCCAAATAAATACCCTTGTTCAACCCTGACCTGTGTTTTAGTTACACCCGCAGCTGCAATTTGAGCATCACCCTCTTTTATTTCGCGTAGCAAGGCTTCAAAGTTGTTAATCACTTTAAAGCGCACTTTCAGGTTATTGGCTTTTGCAAAAGACTGCACAAGATCATACTCAAATCCTGCCTCGCCATCACGCCCCTGATACCAGGTTGTTGGTGCATTACGTGTCAACACAACCAGCTCACCCTGTTTTTTTAAATCATCAATGTCTTTGTCATCACAGGCGGCCAGCAATAATGTGGCCGCTAATAATAAAACCTGGCTTATTCTATTTATAATAGAAGTATTAAGATACAACCCCATGAATACCTCAATCTTAATTTATAAAACACTAACCCTGTAACAACCAAGTATATGTGAATTAGCGCAATAGCGGTATAACTACGGGTTAACCCATGTTTAACATGGGTAATCCCGAATTAACCCATTTGGGTGATACCTTATTGCCCCTGTTTCAGTATATTTACTGGTACAAAAACATAACATCGAGAATTTAATTTGAAAAAGTTAATCATAGGGGTTTTACTATTTGGGTTTACCACAAGCGCAAATGCTATTTTTACTGATAACACGACTTATTTATCTGATTCTGTTTCAGGTCTGGACTGGTTAGATGTAACCGCAACACAGGGCTTATCATTCAACACCGTATCAGCCGAGTTTGGTGTAGGTGGGCTATACGAAGGCTGGCGTTACGCCACCAGTCTCGAATTCGACAACCTTGTCACCAACTGGACTGGCACCACATCATCCGGCAACCTTTATGCTTACCGATACTTTAGCGAAGCAAGCGATACGATAGATAACCTTATCGCAACATTAGGCAACACCAATACCGCCAATACCTCGAATGACCCTTCACTAACGAATTACAGCTATGGCCTCACCGCCGATGCAGCAACTGGAGGTAAAGCGACGCTGGCAATCCTAACTGATTATGATGAAAGAACTCAGCAGCTACAAGACTACGCCAATGCCCGCTATTTTTCGGCATTACCTGACGAAGCAAAACCCAATTTCGGCTCATTCCTCGTTCGGCAAACCAGCGTACCCGAAGGAACAAGCATTATACTGTTTACCATTGGCCTTTTAGGTTTATTTGGGGTGGCGCGAAGAAAAACTTAAACGCTGCTACCACGAAAACATAACTAATCCCGCTTTCAAGCGGGATTTTTTTTATGCTTTACCGCTAAATATGCACTAAAACGGAAGCTAGCCTCCTGTTTATTGGTATTTCATACCATTTGTTTATAATATAATAATTGATATTGCCTATGGTAAAAAAAGATGAACTTACGGGATCTAAAATACGTGATTGCGGTGGCAGAAACCCGTCACTTTGGTAAAGCCGCAGAACACTGTTTTGTTAGCCAACCTACGTTGAGCGGGCAGATAAAAAAACTTGAAGACGAACTGGGCGTGCTTATCTTCGAACGTACTAATCGTTCAGTAGAAATTACCCCTGTTGGCCAGTTAATTCTGCAACACGCCCGTCTGATGATGGAACAAGCCGATGCGATTCAACAACAGGCACAAGCTCATCAGGATCCCCTCGCCGGTGCACTACGAATAGGTATTATCCCGACATTAAGCCCTTACCTTATCCCCCTTATTCTGATGCCCCTTAAAAAACAGTACCCACAAATGCAACTGGTGCTATCTGAAGAAATGACCGATACCTTAATTGAACGGCTACACAACCACGAAATTGATGCGGCACTCCTTGCCACCACCGTCGATGAACAGGACTTGCAAACACTGCCCTTATTTGATGAACCATTCTGGCTTGCTTACCCGAGTAAACATCGCTTTTATACTAAAGAAAAAATTACCCGTGCCGATCTTGACGATGCCAACTTGTTATTACTGTCAGAAGGCCACTGCCTTGCAAAACAGGCAATGGATATATGCCACTTAAAGGAACGTAAAGAGCGAGGGGAAATGGCAGACCTACGTGCATCGAGCCTGGAAACCTTATTGCAACTTGTGGGTGCCGGATTTGGCACTACTCTTGTCCCCGCACTTGCCATGCGTGGTTCATGGACAACTGGCAGCGGTATTGTGGCGACTAAACTTGAATTCAAAGATGCTCATCGCCGTATCGCACTTGTGTTTAGAAAAACCTACCCACGCCGCAAAGCACTGGATGCTTTTGCACAGGTGATTGTTGAGAACTTGCCCAATACGGTATCCCCGCTGGTTAAAAACAAACGCGCTAAAAAGAAAACCCGCAAGGCAGCAAAAAAATAAACTACAGATCCAATGCGCTTAAATCCAGTTTGTTGCCTTTAACTGGAGGACACCAGAAATAGGCACCACTGATGGGTCGGGTAAACTTGAAGAGTGCATCGCTTATCGTATCTTCATTGCCCAGCATGCGCTTAAGCACAGCATCGAAGGCCACAAACGACTTGCCAAAAGCAACAAAAACCAACCCACCTTCCATGCCTTCAGCCCAGGGCATTGAACGGCGTAACATAAAGGCTTCCGGTTCAAAGCTTTCCTGCGCAGCACGTTTAACATGAGCAGAGTCGGGGGCTTCGTCAAACTCTTCATTGTCTTTTATATGCCGACCGATGACATCATCACGTTCATTGGTTTGCATTGCGTCTAATATATCAAAGTCATGCAACCACTGCTGTACCGCAACAAAACTGCCACCATCCAGGCCATTGCCCTGCCCTTGTACAATAGCCGCGTCAATGGCTTCATCACCTGACGGGTTTTCCGTTCCATCAATATAGCCACTCAAGTCACGGTTTTCATCGTACTGAAAAGAATCGGTTACATCACCAAGCGCAAAAGCCGGCATTAACATCAATTCTATCTGGCGTGACCGGTGAAATAACTCACCCCGATCTGTACCGCGCAGCCAGCACCATAAAGCCGTAGGTGTGGAGGGTATATCAATACCCCTGCCTGATTGTGCAGGTAATGTCACCAAACCGGGAATGTCCTTACCCAGTAATTTCACCAGCGACTCACCCAGGCCAACAACCGTATTGCTTAAGTCAACCTGTGCTGCCAGTGTGCTTAATGCCGACACAACATCGGCTTCCGAATCTATCGTAAAGGCCAGGTAGCGCGCCAGTTTAGTTTCTTCCGCAAGTATCCCCGATTGTGTTGTTTGCATTTAGCTTTTCCTGTTGGTTTTTATTACTTAAAGAATAGCCATAAAACACCTTTATGTAAAAGAATCATTTTCGACTTAAATGCTTACCACCTTGTTATTGACAGCATACTCTTTTGATAGCTAAAACCAATCATTATAATAAAATCAAACGATTTTACCATTCATTAATTTCAGTCGATAATCTCTCCCGTACTCAACGTAAACATGACATTTGGAGGATAAAACAATGACCAAGACAATGAGCTTTGCAGCCGTCCACTACAGCATTGCCTTTACAGTCGCATACCTGATGACCGGTAGTGTACTGATTGGTGGTGCCATTGCATTAGTCGAACCTGCCATTAACACCGTTGCTTATCACTTCCATGAAAAAATCTGGAAGCACAGACAACAAGTTGAAGATGCTCGTATATCATCCAGCGCATCACGTTTAGTACAACCAATTTAAAATTTAATTAACTCAACACAACTGGAGAAATAACAATGTTTGATAATTATGAAGGTAAAAATGTACCACAAGTGACTTTTCGCACTCGCCGTGATCACGAATGGGTCGACGTAAGCAGCGATGAAATTTTTAAAGGTAAAACCGTCATCGTATTTTCATTACCCGGTGCCTTTACTCCAACATGCTCGTCTACCCATGTGCCACGCTATAACCAGTTAACACCTGCATTTAAACAGCACGGTGTCGATGAGGTTATTTGTATCTCGGTTAATGATGCATTCGTCATGAATGAATGGAAAGCCGAGCAAAAAGCAGACAACATCACCTTTATACCCGATGGTAATGGCCACTTCAGTAGCGGCATGGGTATGCTGGTTGATAAAGAAGACCTGGGCTTTGGCAAACGTTCATGGCGTTATTCAATGCTGGTTAAAGATGGCGTTGTTGAAAAAATGTTTATTGAACCCAACAAGCCAGGCGACCCGTTTGAAGTATCTGATGCCGACACCATGCTGGCCTACATTGCACCCAATGCAGAAAAGCCAAAAGACGTAACCATTTTTACCCGTGAAGGCTGTGAATACTGTGTGCGAGCAAAAGGCATGTTGAATGATGCGGGCATTCAGTTCGACGAACTTGTTTTAAATCGTGACTATACCGAAACAACGATACGTGCAGTGTCGGGTATGTCGACAGTACCACAAGTGTTCATCAATGGTGACCACATCGGAGGTTCTGAAGATTTAGAGCAATATTTATCGAAAGAAAAAGCGGCATAGGTGTGTATAGCGGCTGGCTCAAACACTGAGCCAGCCCTTTTTTAAATTTTATAGGAGCTTGTTATGAATAAGCAGCAGTATGATTTAATCGCTATCGGCGGTGGCAGCGGTGGTTTAGCAGTCGCTGAAAAAGCGGCTAAATCAGGTAAAAAAGTCGCTATCATTGAAGCGAATAAAATCGGCGGCACCTGTGTTAACAATGGTTGTGTGCCTAAAAAAGTGATGTGGTACGCTGCCAACCTGGCACATGCCGTTGATGACGCAAATGATTTTGGTATCCCATCGCAACGTGGCAAAACCGACTGGCATAAACTGGTGCTGGCACGCGAACAATATATTAAAAACATTAACCACTACTGGGATGGTTATGTTGATGACAGTGGTATTGACCGCATTAACGGCTATGCAAAATTTGTTAACCCCAAAACGGTAGAAGTCAATAATGTGCGGTACTCAGCCGAACACATTGTCATTGCAACCGGTGGGCAACCCATTGTACCGCCTGTTCCGGGTGCTGAATTAGGCATAACCTCCGATGGTTTTTTCCAGATGCAGGAACAACCCAAACGGGTTGCCGTTATTGGTGGCGGCTACATTGGCGTGGAACTAAGCGGCGTACTGAGCGCATTGGGTTCAGATGTCACCTTAATTGCACTGGAAGATCGTATTATGGAACGTTTTGATCCAATGATAAGTGAAGTACTGGAAAAAGAAATGCAACAGCAGGGCATTCAAGTTAAAACCGGTTTTCAGGTTACTGCTTTATCCCGTAGCTCGGAAGGTATTGTAGTTAGCTCGGCAAACGAACAAAGCATTGTTGGTTTCGATACCGTTATCTGGGCAGTTGGGCGCAGCCCGAATACACGTGGATTAAACCTTGATGCCGCAGGTGTTGATGTTTTACCTAACGGAATTATTCCGGTTGATGAATACGAAAATACCAATGTAACCGGCATCTATGCAATTGGTGATATCACTGGCAAAATGCCACTCACACCGGTCGCCATTACAGCCGGACGCAAATTGGCAGAACGCTTGTTTAATGCTAACCCCGAAAGCAAAATGGACTATGAAAATATCCCCAGTGTGGTTTTTTCACATCCACCAATCGGCACCGTTGGCATAAGCGAAGCAGACGCACGGCGACAATACGGTGATCAGGTCACAATTTATAAGAGTGACTTCACTCCCATGCGCCATGCCTTATCGAGCCACGGTGTGACCACCGCAATGAAACTTGTGTGTGCAGGCAAAGATGAAAAAGTAGTGGGCATTCATATTATTGGTGACAATGCCGATGAAATGTTACAAGGCTTTGCGGTTGCCGTAAAAATGGGTGCGACAAAAGCAGACTTTGATAACACCATTGCTATTCACCCCAGCAGTGCCGAAGAACTGGTTACCATGACGGTTGCCGATGTTAACCATGAAGCACATCATAATGTGGATAATGGTCTGGAATATCAGGAAGCCAGTTAAAGAAAGAAACAGGGCGAGCAATCTATGGCTCGCCCTGTTTAGCTTTAACATAGTTTATTTAAAAGGTTGTTAATGCACCTATCTCGTTTTCGATAAAGCGCATTGGGCTAAGAATAAACGTATTACCGGTATTGTCCGGGTAGTCACTCAAACCACCCCACATAATGCCAGCAAGCGTTACCGTACTGCCATGCCAGACAAACACCGGCGAACCACTGTCACCCGGGCCAGCGAGTTTTGTACCACTACGGTAAACCGTGTCCTGACATTTCATATGCATGTTAGAGTTACTCACATTATAATCACTACAAGTTGCGGTTACCTGGCCATACGTCCAACCTGTTGTACGCCCCACTTTATCAAGATAACTACCGACTATATTTGTTTGTCGTTCTGCAATAACCGTCATCTCCGGGCTGGTTGAATTAATGGTTAACGACATATTATTCCAACCGGTTGTTCTGGCAACTCTGCCAAGGTTCGAGGTGACACCACCATAGTAACGAACAAACGCAGCATCACTATAACGGCAACGTTTAAACCACGGGCAAACCCAGGGCCAGGCAGAAGTGAAATAATTGGGGTCGGCAAACTCATACCCCACTAACTCCGTATCGTTCTGATAAAACAAGGTACCTTCTGTTCCGCCCTGCGTATCTGTACAATGTGAATTGGTAAGAAACCCACGCACACCAGAGCGGGTAGCATTAAAACCCAATGTACAGGTACTTCTACCACCGTTGTTCGTAAATTGAATTTGAATCCCCCCTTTTGTGGGGCGGTGCCGACTACGCAAACTGTGTGTCATTGCAACAACCGGTTTTGTCTCAATAATTCTAACCGCACTTAAAGGCACACCTTCACTTACCAGAATGTCTTCCACCGACTGCCTGAGTTTCATATTGGATATACCAACCGTAAGGCGATTATTCGCTTCGTCCAAATCAAGAAACACCGCTTCTTTTAATAAAAATACATTTCCAGCCGCGTTTTTCCACTTAGAAAGTTGCTTAATCGTATGCCGTGCTTTAAGCACCCTAAAATCACCCGCCTTTAACCTTGGCTGCCCTTTAAAATGCTGACTTCTTGACGAACGGCTATTATCAACACTTCGACCAAACACTTTTTTAAGTGCTGCTTGTGCCGCACTTTTGGCGCTGGGATTTGTTAGATAAACATTCAAATCACCATTGTCATCATAAAACATACCACCAAATTCCGGCACCATTTCAGTCACATTCAGTAATTGCTGGTCCATCGTTAAGGGTTGCCCTTTAACGGGTGCAGCTGCCATCACTGTCTGGGTTAATATGACGCAGGAACAGGCTAAGCCCAGCCTTATTATGCTTTTATTCAGATTCATTTTTATATCTCCTTATTGTTTTACTTCCTGTTTAATGAAGTTGCATTATGAGGAGAAACCAGCATTCTGGCGCTGTAAAATAAAAACAAAATAGTTGTGATTAATTACCAATTTAAACCCGCAAGGGCAATAATGGCTTTTTAACTTTAAACAGGAACTGGAGAGACCGGTGAGAAATTATCACCCAAAAAATAATAAGGCATTTTTTATTTTGCCTTTGCAATGCGGCTTAATACGATATGACTTAATTGTGCAACAACCTCCTTGCGGCCCGGTGTTACATGTTTGCCTTTAACCCAAATTATTTCTTTAGGCTGAAGCGCAGCCTGGTGTAAGGCATCAACGGCCAAAAGTGGGAACGCTTCATCGTTTTCTGAATTTACAAAAATTACTTTGCGTGGCGATATCTTTCCAACCCATTTCACCGGATCGACATGTTGTGCACCAATGGCATACCCAATAAGATGAGAAACAACAGCAGCAAGTCGTTCAGAGTCAACACGTTTTAAAAAGTTATGTTTAACAATAGCAATTGGCTTTGCAGCACCTTGTACTATCCATACTCGTGCTACCTGCGGCTCCATCACAGCAGGAATGCTAATAAAAAATGCCCCCAGACTAACACCGATATATTCTAAATGCTGTTTGTTAGTATAGTTTTGTTGCAGCAGGTAATCTGTAGCAAGCCCTATTGCAGATGGTGTCTCTTTCACTGCCCGCTGTAAATCATGAATACGATAAAAAAACTTTACGCCAGCGTAACGTTTAGGTGTATAGCCAGGGTACGAGAGTGAGGCACAAATAACCTGTTTTATCCTGGGTATCAATTCACAGCCTTTATGCCCGGTTTCCAGACCACCTAACAATAACGCAACCGGCAATGGCCTGTTTTGCTGTTGTGCTGGACGACGAACTAATAATTTCACCTGCAAGCCACTACTGGATTTTAAGGTAATTTCGCTATACAACGAATCTTGTGCCCGCCATTGTCTATTGATAACAGCTGCTTCGATTGTGCCTTTTCGTTCAAGATAATGTTTAGCCGGGTCTGAAATAACCGGAATATACACATACGCCGTTACAATTAAAATCAGTAATAGAAACAGTCCCGTGAGCCAATATAAAAAGGTAACAAGGCGTAACATAAATGTTTCCTTATCCGTTATTCCGTTTTGCTCTGCACCTAAATGAATTAAAACTGATTGCTAAAAGTAAGGTAAACACCGGAGCGATACCCACCATGCCAGGTCATGTTAATTTTTCCACTGCGCCCCGATTTAAAACTGACCCCCGCATAATAACCTTCAGGTTTATCTGCAGAAAAAGAAACAAGGCTATTGGTAGTATCAATAACCTTATTCTCTCCGTCAATCGATGTATAACTCACTCCAGCAAGAGCAGATATTGAACTCGAAGGGAAAAACTCAAAGTCTGCACCGCCGGAATATTTAACCCATGAAACCTCAACGTCTTTATTTGAATTTGTTTGCCCTGATAACGCCATATAATCAATCGACATTCTTAAGCCAACATTAACAGTTTCAGTCTGAATAAATTTACTCCGAAAGCCAATACCAACTTCATAACCAGACGCATCGTATGCCGGCACACTACTATTATCTTTCTGACTTAACTCAACATACGATATATTCAACCCACCTTCAATCGAGCCAGTAAAAACTTGCCACCAGGTTAGTTCAATAGTGGAAATTTTAGTTTGGTCAACTGTACCTGGGAATTTAAAATACATATTATTGCTTTGGATAAGAAGCGACATTTCAGTCACATCGTTATCCGGATATGCAAAAACATTCGTCGAAGCAACACTAAATATAAAACACGTAGCCAGGACACGAAAATGCAATTGAGTTAACGGAAACATTAAATCTCCTTATGATGATACTTCTCGACAAACTTACATTTACAATGGTGAATATCATCCCATGAATCAGCATATAAAACGGCAAC
Source organism: Chromatiales bacterium (assembly GCA_027076325.1). Lineage (GTDB taxonomy): Bacteria > Pseudomonadota > Gammaproteobacteria > UBA6429 > Thiohalophilaceae > SZUA-37. Next base: position 32,389 of record JALTJZ010000058.1, read on the forward strand.
ATTTCCAGCAGACAAACTAACAGGCTCTGCGCTTAAGCTCATAACAAGATCAGCCAACCCTGGGTTATGGCCTACCAAAAGAACCGACTCTAGCGGCTCACCCATTTCTGAAAGCACCGTTTGCAGCTCAGAAACTGTCGCATTATAAATGCGCGCATCTTCAAGCTGGTTTTCAGGCGCTATATTTAAGCCTTCACACATTAGCAAAGCGGTTTGTTTTGCACGTTCGGTTGACGAATAAATAACTTTACTAATTTGTGTGTCTTTATCACTCAATAACTTGGCAACACTTCGCACATTATCTTTCCCAGCATTGCTAAGGTGGCGTTTAATATCCGGTGATGTGTTTTCAGCTTTTCCGTGGCGCATTATATAAAGAGTTGGCATTTTAGTTCCTTTTAACTATAAATTGTATTTCACAGGCAGTTATACCAATATTGGTAATAATTATTCTCTGGCACCTGTTTTTTAATTTCTAATGCAATGCCTGAAAAAAAAGTATCACCAACTCAGTTATTAAGCTATACTTAAGTCTATAAAAAACAACCATCTCACGGCTAATTATAGCTGTAAAAAACTGTTAAATCACAAAGGACTGTGCAATGAGTTTAATAAAATTAACTTACGACGAATTTGAAGAACAATTTAAACCTGTTGAAAATTTAGATCATGATCAGGGTGTTTATCAATTCGATGCTTATGATAAAAATGATCTCGGTTTTCTCCAATTTATGTCAGACAACCACCCTACCCATATATGGACAAGAATAGATGGTAAAGATGGCTGCGTTTATAATATCAATGGCTGGCATATTGTTAATCGTATAGATTACGTTATCACCGAGGTTCCATGGTTGGACTGTCACGACTATGAAATCCTGGATTACATGCCATACCAGTAATCGCTGCTTCAGGTTTTCTTATAATCAGACTCGAAGTACTGGCTTTCATGCAATTGAATCCAGTTATGTAACTTATCAATCACCTTCACAAATACCTCCGCATCCCGTGTAACGCACTCCCATACCACAGCAACCCGCCAGCCAGCCTCATTCAGCTGTTTCAGCACTCGCTGATCACGCTGTCGGTTATCCTGGAATTTCTTTTTCCATTTAGGAGAATACTCCCTATCTGAATATGCCAGTTTGCAACCAGCATGCTGATGCCAATAACAACCATGAACAAAAATTGCCACTTTCCTGCAACAAAGTACAATATCTGGTCTTATTTTCTGTATTTTAGTCCCAGTTCGATACCTGTAACCAAGCTTATGCAATGCTTTTCTTGTGATAATTTCAGGTTTAGTATTACTACTACGAATACCAGACATCATCCGGCTACGGGTTTTCTTATTAACTACATCTGTCACTAGCCAAGTAATGCGTACTGATGAGTTTGACTTTTTTCTTCTTCTATCAGTGTCATGATATGTGGTTTCATTATACGAGCAATTTCCTTAATTACTGGCATTACCACCGAATTACCAAACTGTTTATAAGACTGTGTATCTGAAACGGGAATTTTGAAATTTTCAGGATACCCCATCAACCTTGCACACTCTCGCGGAGTTAATCGCCGCGGGTTTCCTTTACCACGACTAACAAGTATTTCTGAACCATCTTTGTAGTAACGAGCCGATAATGTTCTGGCAACGCTATTTTTAGTCACCATACCATAACCAAAACCATTTCCTTTTGCTTTATGTTTGGCCGCGTAATCAAATAAGTACTTCCATAATTTATCGCTAAGAATATACTTATCATTGACTCTTCCCTTCTTTCCCACGATATAATTTTTTAATGTACTTTTCTCTGAGTTCTCACTACCATTCTGTGGGTGTAATATATCACCTATAGTTTTTGCATCTTTATTTTTTGCTCTAAAGGCATCCCAGGAAAAATCTGTATCATCACGAAAACCAACAATATAGATCCTTTCTCGGTGTTGAGGAACAAAGCCTTTTGCATCGATGATTTTTGCGAAAATCTTATAGCCAAGTTCATCTTCAAGAGTTTCCTTAATAATCTGAAATGTTCTTCCTTTATCATGACTCATAAGGTTTTTTACATTTTCCAAAAGAAAAGCTTTCGGTTGTTTTTCATTAATTATACGTGCCACATCAAAAAACAACGTACCTTGAGTTTTACACTCAAAGCCGTGAGCCCTGCCAAGTGAATTTTTCTTTGATACACCGGCAATAGAAAAGGGTTGGCAAGGGAACCCCGCCAATAAGACATCATGATCAGGAATATCATTTACATCGACTTTTGTAATATCACCTACAACGGGATGGTAAGTACCAAAATTCTCACAGTAAGTCTGAACTGAATATTTATCCCATTCACTGGTAAATACACAGAGCCCCCCATTTTTTTCGAAGCCCATCCGAATGCCACCGATTCCTGCAAAAAGATCAATAAACGTAAAGTCAGCATCATCAGATACGTGACTCTCATTACCAAATAACAATCTTTGAAGGTGTGGTGCACGATATTCAGGGGGGCCATCTTCCCTAACTTCCCACAATCTCACTGTTTTCGGGCTAACATTCAGCTTTTTAGCCAGATCTGTTTGAGAATATCGTTCTAGAGAAAGAGTAAGCAATTCGCGGGTAGAAACCTTAATATCCATTATTATTATGCTCGCCAGAAAAAAGGGAAATAATTAGGTAATTATTTCCCTTTTTCGTCCCGTTTACAACCAAATTAAACTCTTATATGAAGAAAATTTTCACTAAATATATTTTTCTGTAGTTTCCAACACAGGTAACCAAAATTTAAAGTTCTCGATTTTTAACCAAAACAATAAATTCGTCTAAGTCCAGTAACCATTTTTGTTGGTTATCACGATAAGTTTCATGCAAACCTCGAGGTATAACTAATTGGAGTCTATTAGCGGCCATTTCATTAGTCTGATTTTCACTTATGCCTGGTTCAAGTGTTATCAGGTGCTTATCTGATATACGGGCTGCTTCCGATAATACCTGACGCCATCTATCTTTGCATGTGGATTTCACCCCCAACATTGTTAGCCTTGATATTGGAAAATCATCATTGTGATATTCCTCTTCTCCTGGAAAAAGAAAATCTGGTTTTGACTTATTCTCTGTTACAGCCTGGCGATCATATTTAATACAATAAGCCTTAAATACTTCTTCAAGATGATTTTCAAAAGCATAACCACTACGTGATTTTCGCCTATTCTGAACACTTAATGAAAACTTAATGAATCCATCTACATCAGCATCTCCCGCATTAGAAAACCCTTCTTTAAGTCTATCAGACACAATGTGTCTCTCCATTCTCCGAAATAATTTTTCCTCTTGCTCCATCCAGGCTAATAACGCAATATCAGCTCCATCTAATGGGTTAACTTCTGGTATCGTTTGGCGAGCAAAAGTTGAAAACACGGCCGTAGTTGGAAAAATACCATTAAACCTTTCAAGTAAAGTATCCAACCTTTCTGCTTCCGGTTCTTCAACGTCAATACCTAACTCATCCAGAATATATCGAGTAGTAAAATCTACTTCTGTATCATCACCATCATCAAAATCTCTGTACTCAAAACCAGCTCCAATTTGAACAGGCACACCAAACAACCACAATAACTGGTTTTCTACTGTACTACCTTCCGCAGCAACAATAATCATGATGTCACCAGAGGGTCTTTTTGCAATAATTAAAAGATCCCCAGTGCTTGTCAGTTCCATCACTGAATTACTTCGGAAGTAAAGGCGAAACTCTGATCTTGTTGGATGATTTTCTCGTGAGTCATACCATGTCACGAAAGAATCTTCAGTTACACCTTCATTTTCTTCACCTAGCCAGACAAACCTTGCCGGACAATCAGTTAACCTATTATTACCAAGTAATTTTTTTATTGGTTTAACGCCATTAAACTCATGTTGGTTTGATTGATCTGGATCTGACTCAACACCACTTAAACGCTTTGCAACCACACCATCAAAATATTCAGATAAAAAGCCTTTTTGCATTCTTATTTGTTCCCTTTGGTAGCCTTCAAAATAATATTAGGTATTGATAGAAAAGTATTACTTAAAGTTACTACTCTGTCTCAAAGTATTCGTAATAAGGGAGTTGACTAAAATTTAGCCTCCATCCCCTTTTTGCCCTTACCTGAAAGCAGCTTCAGTAGAGCTTGTTGATGCAGCGCAGTGCTATCCACCAAAACACAATTACAAATGAGAACTACCTGCAGCTATCAAGGAAATCGAACACTTCCGCCTTTTTCATATCACCGAAATATCGCCCATTTGATCGAAGATTTATGCTTTTCACAAAACCACGGAATACAGTTTCATTGCCGGAATTTTCCAGCCTACCTTCTGCAACATATTCCGAAATACTTCGTGCAAGACCACGTTCCGAGAATATTCCCGGCCGCTCAAAAACTGCTTGACGTGTATCGGTTGTTCGCATGAGAGGATTCAGTATCCTCTCAATTTCTTCCTTACTATCTTTGCCTGCAATAGCATTGCCAATATACCCTGACCACCATAATCTTGCTGCCGAATTATCATCTCTGTATCCAGTAATACCACCTTTGAAAATATGTGTGCTTATATCAGAAATGAGTTCATCATCCGTTCCTTTTAGTCTCAACCAACGCTTTCGTGTATAATCAAGTAATTCTGTATGAATTAGTGGGATCCATACATTCATATGTGTAGCAAGTCGCGCTGGCAACTTATTTAATTCCTGATAAAGAACTAGACTATCATTCAAATCATCCTTTGAATTGCCTGTTAGTGATTTCAGTTCACTAACATCGTAACTCAAAAGTTCTTTTTGCCGCCAGCCAGCATCAATCAGATCACTAAAACCACCAGTGCGGTATCGATCCAGATTGGCTCTGACGTTAGCATGCAAATCAATTAACGTGCTCTGCTTCATCCAGGCTAATGTCGGCATAATCATTCTCCACTCCTAGCGAGTAAGGGTTCATATGGGAATCGCAGCAATCTCTGCGCCACCATTAGTGGTTCCCAATTACTTTCATCAACAGTAATACCGACACTCTTCATTGCAGACGCAATTGCCTCGTACCAGGCGCACCCAACCCCAAATTTTTCGAATTGTATTCGATAAAGCACTTCAACGAGCGCTGGAAAATATATCGAGGAAATATTATTAACTCGTCCTGCCGTGGTGTTCATGTTTTTCTGCACGAGCTCATTTAGTTTTGTGCCTACACCAATCTTGATCTTGCTGTCGGTCAGTTCAACATCAAAGGACAACTCTGCCAGCTCAGGTTGCTCTTCAAGTTCAAATATATCTGCTCCTAATTGCAATGGGGGAAGGCTGTAGTAGTGCTGATGCTCGTCTGAGATCGCCAATATGTCGCCCTTTCCGACATTAAATGCCAAGTCTTCGAAACCAGCTTCAAGATATTTGGGTCGAAATTCTTTTACTGCCTTCCTAGCCTTGACTATCAGCGTGAAATAGACGCTGCCGAATACGCTCTGCTCGTCAAAACTCAAGGTTTGCTGCGCAGCATTTGCAAGATCAATCACATCATAGAAATAGGTAGAATCACAGTGTATAGCAAGTGACACTGTTGCTTTATTTTCACTCACAAGCTGCTCTATATCATCGTGTTTAATTTCAAAGTCTACTACTATCGAATGTGGAGTGCTTTCCTGGTTAACTTCCAGAGAAAAAGTAAAGTCACTATTGATATAATTGCTATCTGATTCTGCCGGCCGCAGTATTGGCAAAGGAAATTGGCCCTTCAGATTATTAAATCTCACTTCTGATCCTCCTTGAGTACTGGTCGCATATCAATGACTCCAACATTACGACTCAGGGTCAGTGCAAACGATTTTGGTGTTGAATTAGTTAACGGGATCCTTACATTGAGGCCACCGCTTGCAATTGAAGCATCTGGCACCGAACATGAATTGATCTTGATTGGCTTCGCATCTGTACCACTCCGAGATTCTTCTTCAGGCCAGAGCTCGACGAATCCTGAAATCGGTAGCGTCGAGAATTTTATCTGCCAAACTGATGGATCTGCAGTTCTCACAGAATGACATTGAATGGGTACAGGCTTTTTATCCCCTTTGCCACTTCCAGAACCTTTTCTACCACGCTTTTTGGTATTTTTGTTACCGCGACTTCCCTTACCACCTTTATTACCGCCACGAGTTTGGACTCCTAGATTGCGATAGCCTTTTCTTCCGCCGGGGTTAGTGGTAATGGAAGTAGGATCAGGTTCACTGCTTGTGTCATTCGATTGCGTATCATCACCAGGCTCCGTGAAGAACTCCCTGAGTTCTTCAATCGTACGTGTTGCTGTAACCTCCATCTTTGCATGTTTCTTGATGATTTCCCTGACCCCCCTCTCAAGTTCAAGCATAGAGTTTTTTAGCTGCTTAACTTCCCCCTCGTCCGCAATATAGCTAGTGGTAAGTTCACTATGTTCCGGATTTTCCATCCGCTTGATGGCCTCGCTTGAAGCATCATCTATTTTTCTGGGCCGAACGATAATAATGAAATCTCTAGTGTTTGGAAAACGAACGAGGGGTTTTCCAAAGTGACCAAGCGTATCAGTAATATACATACCGTTTCGAATAAAACAGACTTTTTTGGGCAGACCTTCTGCGACCTTAATGAGAATCTCGAACTCGCCGAGATTCTCGACTGATAAATACTCCGATACGAATTCCTTTGCCGTAAAAGCCTCGACACAATGCTGGGACAATTTTAGCCTTTCGAGCTCACCGGAAGATTTGGCTGCGTTTCTGACTTCTGAATCCGAAAAGTAACCCAGCACGGTGTTGTTATTCAAAACCACTTTATTACCGTCGAGTGAGAATTGAAGATCTCCGTCATGGATAGCAACAAAAAAATTGCTTAACAGACTCGCGATGTACCCATGCGTCCATCCTTCCTTAAGTTCGATACGTGGCGCTACAATCGCAAGACACAGTCCCCTCTCATCTTTCTTCAGCCAGTTAGGTAAATCTTCTGCAGAGGTTTCGGGTACAAGATTGTCGCCATTACCACCAAAGAAAATCTTGTGCGACATATTCTGACCATCGCTATTACTCCATGATGTCAAAACACTTTTCCCCATACAGTAGTATTCACCAGCTTCGCCATAATTTGAGGCATAGAAAACGCAGCGAAGCTCACTTCCAGCAAAAGCTGCATTTTTTCCAATTCCAAATGAACCGGCTGAATAGACATTATCTTTATCTGTTCTACCCTTAGACACGACAAGCGTATAGAACTTGCCACCTTTGCTGAATTCACCGCCCGCTCCCCGGGTACCTTCGTCAGAGATTAGAAGTATCTTTATCTTATCCTGCGAAAGTACCTTCTTTGCATTCAAAAAAAACTCTTCCCCTTTCTTTGAGTCTGTCGTGACTGCATCGTCATAACAGCGATTTATAATGTCTCTGAACATACCCACATCGGGAATCTCTGAAACAGGCACATCCACCAAATCAAAGCTCATTTTGACCGGTCGGGTTTCAGACTCATCATTTGAGTTCTGGGCACACTCCCTGTTCACAGATGCAAGCAGATCCTTAAGAAAACCGTCAATATCATTGTCGGCAATACCTACATCTTCTATATCTGGTACTTGGCTAGTATGGATCTTCATTTTTATTCCTCTAAAGTATTTCCAGACTCCATCAAATGTAATCTGGCAATAAACATTACAGTTTAAATATCTCGCCCTCTCCGGCACCTTTACTGTCAAATCGTGTTTTCATCTCATCGAGCCCTTTTTTCAGAGCTTTGTATATCGTTGCGACATCTTTTTCCGTATAAGAATAGTTACTCCTGTTTGACAAATTTCCTATTAATTTGATGTCTTTAAGTGCACGAGTTACTCGCTTTTCAGCAAGCTCTACAAATTTTTTTCTATCCGCTTCTCTAGCCATAAATACACACCCTTGATATTATTATATTTTTACTATATATACAATTCGTATATATGTCAAATGTACGAATTATAGAATATACATTCTATAGAGAAATAAAGATACGTATATAATATATAGTAGCGTATATTTGTCGAATAAAAAGAGTTTAATTGAATGTGCAGTTTAATTTAACGTTATTTATTTTTATCTTTTATATAAATAAGGATAACCCCATCCCCTATTGAAGGTATATTAGCAAATTAACGCATTAATAAATGCCGGTATGATGATGCCGACTTATCTCCAAAACAAGTGCTTTTTGTAACCCGGCGTCTTTTGCATAACTCGGCCATTTATCTACCGCGGCGA
>JALTJZ010000059.1 GCA_027076325.1 Chromatiales bacterium
TTTGGCTTAGTGATGTACTCAGGTTTATCGAACATTTTTGCTTTACAGTTTGGACAATATGTATATATAGTATCTCTATCTTCAAAATTAATTGTGCCCGCCTTATATTGATGAATTGACCATTTACCTGTTATTCCATTTTGCAATGTTATTTCCCCCGCCACAAAACATGGAGACCAATCCAGCATATGACGGTAGTCACTTTTTTGAACTTTTTTAGCAAGTTCAAAATATTTTTCAACTTCTTTTTTTGATAAGATAAAATTTTTACAGTGTATCTTGGAGTTTGAAGCTGCTAATGCTTTAATTCCATTACTTGTTATTTTAATATTTTCTATTTTTCCTATATTTAGCGGATAAAGCGTAGGCTCTGTTCCGTCGTTAGCAGACGTGCATGATGTAGATAGAAATACTAAAGTTGCTATATATATAATTCGTATCATTTGAATCACCATTGTGCTGTCGCTGCTTCAGATGGATTTTTTCTGGAAACTGTTGGATGACGAAAAACCTCAGAAACAGGAATTTTTAGTACAAATCGGAGTTCTTGTATTAGGGGCTGTTGATCTTTCATCTATTGTCTGCTTTTGGCTAATTTTAACCCTGCCTGCGTTATTTTTTACTACCAATGGAGTGCATTGGTACGTAAAAAATGCCTTGTCAGAGCTAAAATTTTCTCAAAATCAGCCTAATATCTGAAAGATCAACAGCCCCTAGCCATTTAAGTGATTTATTTTGGTCTTTCGTTACTGGCTCATAAACCCTCTGATTATCGGGTACATTTTTTGGCAATGCTTCACCAACTATTTCAATACCTATACTGTCTTCATTTGAAGGAAATCTATGAGGTGCATTTTTCACTATTTCTCTACGATGCTCATTTTTAGGATCAAAACTTTTAAGTAATTTTATTTCTGTTGGTGTACATTGCATTTTTATAAGGCAGCGTGATTTTAGTCTTCCCACATGCCATGTTTGATACAATAAAGAAGCTGTTTGATAAATCGTTCCATCTTTTGCAATTAAAAAATGTGCTCCTGACTGGCCTGATTTATATCCATTTAGAGTTGCTTTTGCGGTTGGACTGTCTGTTTGATGAACAATTATTCCATGTACTTGATGCATCCTTTTTTTCTGTATACTTAAACTAGTAGCCTGTTTTATTTTCGGATTAATAACTTTTCCATTTTGATCAATAATAAACATAGAGACTCCTTTCTTTTTAAAAACTAATGCCTATGCTAAGTTGACGGTCAATACAGAGTGCAGCATAGCGAAATGGCGTATTGGCCAATCAACTGCAGCTACTTGTTAGCAGCTTTTTCTTCAAGACGCTCAACAAGCCAAAGTTTAATTATAGATTGGCGTGTGACACCAATGCGACTTGCTTCTCTATCTAGTGAGTCTATTACCCAGGAAGGGAAGTCTACATTGATTCGTTTTTGTTTTTGGTTTGGGCGTTTGGCGCTAGATAAATCAAGATCATCAATAATGTCTTGTTTATTGTCATCAAATTTTTTATCAAAGTCTTTAGCTTTCATAAAGTTCCACCTCTTTTTTACGGGAGCGCCTGACAGATATTATTCTGAGGACATCATCATGATAAGTTATTACGGCTGACCAATGCTTTTTTTCAATGAGGCCAATTACTAAAAAGCGTGGCTCATCTTTTGACTTTACTTGTAGCTCAATAAGCTCAGAGTCAGTCCATAATTCCTGGGCTGAAATAAAATCAATACCATGCTTTTTGAGATTTGAAGTGCTTTTGTTATTGTCGTATTCAAAATCTAGCATGAGTAAAATATATACCTAAATTACTCATTTGGCAAGTTTTGATTATTGGCTGCTAACGTTTGAGTCTGAGGGATTCCCAGAAACCAGTGGGCTCAAGCCTTACATTTCACATAATGTGAAATGCAAGGCTTGACCCTGATGAATCATTAACCCGTCTTTTTTTTGAATAGCGCCTGCACAAGGTTATACCGATGAATGTCTAGTGGCTCGATATAACTCAATGGACTGAGAAACAGTCGGCAGCGGTGAGACCGCGGTAAGAGACCCTCTATATGTGTTTGCTGTAAGCGACTTTGCTTAACAGTCAACGATGACAGACGAAGTAATCGCTTTTGCTCATTGCTTTGGATTCGTTCAATTAATTGAACGAAAGAATTGTTATTACCTGTTGACAGGCTTAAGGCTCATATGTGTTTTAGGTTTTATCATTTAATCTAAGCATTTTAAGCTTGTATCTGTCTGCTACATGCATTGCAATAGTTGAAATTTTAATAAATGCATTATCTGGCGTTACTTCATTAGGCAATGGTGTTTTCTGTTTTTCGTTCTCGGACATATGAATGTGATTATTATTTTTTTTCATCATCTTTTTCCTCGTCATCAAGATCAAATCCGCCAGAAGCTAAACCTTTCGGTTCTTCATTTGAATTTGACATCATTGGTTCCATTTGTGTTTTTACTACAGAACGCGCCACATCTTCTAATGATGGTGGTTTTTTCTTTTTTCTATGTTCATGTAGTGATTTTGTTTTCTTATCTGTCATAGTGTTAGTCCTGATAATTTTTTATATAAATAATTTCCCTTGGCTATATATTTGAACCCCTCTTTAGCGTAATAGTTTTTTACATCCTCATTTATTGGGTTCATTACTCTGATTTCGGAAGCTCCTAATGCGGTAGCGTATACAGCCATTGCCGCAATTACAGCAGGAAAAACTTTAATTTCTCTTTCTTCAGGGCTACCCTCAATTACATCAAGACGCAATGAGCTACCTGCGTATGTGGGACGGCCTAGTGATAAGCTAACAAGTTTGTTCTTATGCCAAAGTGCTAATTCAAATCTTTTAGGATAGCGAAATTTAAAAGAGCTGTATCCTTCAACCCAATCCCAATTAACAAGCCGATCAGATGAAAGTGCCCATTTTAGTGAAGCATTTAGAGCTGTTTGATCTATGAGTTTAAATTCTAACGACAAACCTGATGGAACTTGAGAAGAAATTGCCCTAAGTGCAGTTTTTCTAATTTCGCTGTAACGTTTTTCTGCGTCAATATGTGTTGCTAACATCATAATCCTCCATAATTAAGAAATGTGGTGTGTATTATACACATAACGCCTTGCTCAGCGGCAATTCAAAGTGGCACGTTTTTGCGAATGCAAAACAAGTGACGCTTTGAATTGTCCGCTGGAGCTATTTGTTAGTTTTTGTATTAATGAATATCTCATAATTCATTCAACGCTTCAGTTATAATTTCAACTGACTCATCACAGTCCGTACATATTTTCTCAAAGTGATTTCTAAAGCTGCCGTATTCAGACAAAGCTTGCTTTTTTATTCTCTCAGACTCCGAACCAGAAGCATGCCCCTTTAAAACAGAACGTAAATTATGAACAGTATGAAGTGGTGTCATTATTTCTCTCGAATGACCTTCTTCAAAACCCAAAGCAACAAGAATAATTTCAAGTAATTTTAAGGCCCTAAGACGGGCGTCTGGATTTATATTTAATTCTTTAGCTTTGTTTCTAAGCCATTTTTCTTCTAAACCTTCCACCAATAGCTGATCAAGATTTAGAATTTCATTAGCCCACTCATCTCGAGAGCTGGTATAAGGGTAATGAACTTTATCTGGGGCATCTTGATCTCTAAGTTTCCACCAACTAACACTTTCAGAGTGAAGCTTTTCTAATTTTCGCTTTAAACTCGGGAGAGGATCATATTCTTCATAAAACTGCCCCTCAAAGTCAGTTTTTATTGCCCTGTCTGAGAGAGGAGCCTTAGGCTGTTCGTTGTATTGTTTCCAATGAAGCTGTTCTTCGTAAGGTAACCGACTTAAATATATAAGGTATGTATGTACTTGCCCCGCCGAATTTATATCGAATGTTTCTAAATGCCATGAACCACGACATCCAACAGACCTGCTATCAAGCTTATATTTTTCTCTATCACTTTTATATTTAGACAAAACCTCAGGTTTAAAAAATGCCGGCGTTATTTCAAAGGGTAAGTTTGATTCCGTAAAATAGTTGGCTAGACACTTTGGATTACATGATATTTCAGTAATTATTTTGTTTTTCCAGTCATGAGCTATATAGGTGCAGTATGATTTTTCTTCATCAGAGTGAGAGTTACCCCAAATTGTATTTATTATTTTTTCTTTAGGTGTTTTTACATCTATAACCTGGATTCCTGTAGAATAACTTCCTGTTCCAGGAGAAACTGATAATGATCCAAATATTGAAGTCAAGCTCGTTAAGCCCGAATGATTGCGGTTATTATCCCAGCCTGTAAAGCTACCAGATTTATACCGTGTGAAATCAAACATACGTACCAGCTTTAAATTCGAAACACCTGCATACTCACCTAAAACATATTTTTTTACGCAAATTATTTTTCCAGTTTCATTTCTGGGAAAAGAATCAATTTTTATTAATTTAAATATGTCATCAATATCGCCATGTTCATCTAACTTACACCATGCTTTCCTTTCAGGGACATAGTGTACATCGAGAACATGTGAAATTTTTTGATTTATTTCATAATAGCTTTCGTTATTATCAACGCCTTCAAATGAACGACCAAAAATAATTTGTTCGCCAGACTTAAGTGTTTTGCTACCCGCGCTAGATAATGGTGGTTCTATCCAAGCGTCTTCAGATGAACATGTTAAACCCCAAGATGAAAATGGGTTATAACTCCATTTAAGAAGATCGCTAATGACTTCATCATTTAGATCAATATCGGGAATTAGTACGGCATGAATAAATGTGTGAGGCAAGGAGGCATATATAATAATATACTCATCCTTAATTTCATCCTCCAAAAAATTTACCACATCTTCTTGTGTAGTCCATTTGTCAAAAGCTGCTTTGTCTTCTGGTTCAAGTGCGAGTGAGTTTATTGGCTTTAAGTTATATATATCCATAGTTATGCTTGCTTATGCCATGAGTAAAACTAACAGTAATATAGACAGAACCTACCCATATCTATCTAAATTTCAAGCTAATTTCTTACGTAATGCTTTAACTGCTAACTTAACTTGCTTCGGTGCAGTGCCACCTAAATGATCACGCGCAGCAACCGAGCCTTCTACCGTTAGCACGTCGAAGACATCGTCTTTTATTGCATCGCTAAACGATTGTAGTTCTGCCAGGTTTAATTCCGACAAATCCTTGCCTTGCTCAACACCTGAGCGCACGGCTTTGCCCACCACTTCATGTGCGTCTCTAAATGGCACACCATTGCGTACCAGATAATCGGCTAAATCGGTCGCGGTAGAAAAGCCTTTGCTTGCCGCATCGTACATGGCCTGTTTGTTTACATTAATGTGCGGCAACATATCGGCATAAATTTTTAAGCTGCCTTTTAAGTTATCAATGGTGTCGAACAAGGGCTCTTTGTCTTCCTGATTATCTTTATTATAGGCAAGTGGCTGGCTCTTCATTAAGGTGAGCATATTCATTAAATGCCCATAGATGCGCCCGGTTTTACCACGCACCAGTTCGGGTACATCCGGGTTTTTCTTTTGCGGCATAATACTCGAGCCCGTACAGAAGCTGTCGGACAATTCGATAAAGTTAACCAGTGACGAACTCCATAGCACCAACTCTTCGGCAATACGTGACATATGCATCATCATTATCGACGCGCAGGAAATAAACTCGATAACAAAATCGCGGTCACTCACTGCATCAAGCGAGTTTGCCGCAGGCTTGTCGAAGCCGAGTTTTTCTGCGGTAAAATTTCTATCAACAGGATAGGTTGTACCGGCAAGTGCCGCAGCACCTAATGGCATAACATTAACGCGTTTGCGGCAATCCTGTAAGCGTTCGGCATCACGCACAAACATTTCTGCCCATGCCAGCACATGGTGGCCAAACGTTACCGGCTGTGCAATTTGCAAATGGGTAAAGCCCGGCATAATGGTATCGGCTTCGGCTTCGGCTTTGTCGAGCATACCGTTTAACAGGCGGGTTAATTCTGCACTGATGGTATCGATTTCTTCTCGCAGATATAAACGCACATCGGTGGCTACCTGATCATTTCTTGAACGACCAGTATGTAACTTTTTGCCCACCTCGCCAATTTTACTGGTTAAGGCCGACTCAATGTTCATATGCACATCTTCCAGTGTTACCGACCAGCTAAAATTACCCGCAGTAATATCGGCTTCAATCGCCTTTAAGCCATCCACAATTTGCTGGCACTCGCTATCGGTTAACACCCCTACGTGCGCCAGCATTTGTGCATGCGCAATCGAGCCCTGAATATCCTGTCGGTAAAGTCGCTGGTCAAAAGCCACCGATGCGGTAAAGGCTTCAACAAAGGCATCGGTGGGTTCGGTAAAGCGACCGGCCCAGGGCTTTGCTGAGTTTGATGAATCTGGATTAGATGTGTTTGGCGAATTTTTATCGCTCATGGTCGTTACCTTAATCTACTGTATGGCGAAATTATATCATGGAATATCAATGTTATTTAACCGCAAAGAACCCTTAAATAGCCATGCAAAACAAGACGAACTCCCGATTGTTTAGTACACTTTAAACAATGTTCAACTTTGCCAAACGCCTTAAACGCAGTAATAACCAGTCGGTTTTTTTACCCGACTTATGCACCATTCGCATGGTCTTTGTGGTGATTATTATTGCGCAACTGTTTGCCTTTATTCTGGTGCTCAGCCCCAATCGCAGTTTGTCGGTTCACTGGATGCAACTCAGCCTGGTTTCTCTGTTTATTCAATGGTGTGCTCTTACCAGTAGTGCCGTACTTTGCCTGTTGCGTAATTCACTGGGGCGATTTACCGATGCCTTCGCTGGTTTTTTAAGTTATATGATTATTCTGATTATTATCTATATTATTAGCGAACTGACTTATTACGCATTGGCCGTGCCCGCCTGGGAATACATTAATCAAAGCCGCTTAAGTTTTTTAACCCACAATTTACTCATTGGCGCCCTGATTAGCGGTCCAATACTGCGTTATTTTTATGTACAGCACCAGTGGAAGCTTAAAGTTACGGCCGAATCGAAAGCCCGTTTTGCAGCTTTACAGGCACGCATCCACCCACATTTTTTATTTAATAGCCTCAATACCATTGCCAGCTTAACCCGCAGCAAACCTGAGCAAGCCGAAATTGCGGTTGAAAACTTATCGGATCTGTTTCGTATCAGCCTGCGTGATAATGAAAAGCCCCATACCATTAAAGAAGAATGCAACTTATGCCAGCGTTATATAGAAATTGAAACCTTACGCCTGGGCGATCGTCTGTCGATTGACTGGCAACTCGATAACTTACCCGATGATGCCCTGCTGCCACCGCTAACCTTACAACCCTTATTGGAAAATGCCATTTACCACGGTATCGAACCGCTCGCTGATGGCGGCACGATTGAAATTAAAGGCGAGGTCATTAAAAACAAACTATTACAAAAACAAATTTCTATTGTTATTCGCAACCCGTTACCCAACAACCATAAACAACCCGGCAACCAGATGGCGCTGGAAAATATTCAGCAACGCCTGCAAAGTTTTTATAACAACAGGGCACATATTGAAATTGAAGCTAATAACGATAGCTTTACTATTGCCTTAAATTTCCCGTATATTACTCGCTATGAAGATCCTGATCGCAGATGATGAGCCGCTAGCGCGTGAACGACTAAAAAGTCTTTGCGAAGAACTTCATGATTATACTGTCGTAGCTGAAGCCAGGCATGGCAAACAGGTGTTGGACTTAATACCTGAACACCAGCCCGATATTATCCTGCTCGACATACGTATGCCAGGCATGGATGGCATGGAAGCTGCGCAACATATTGCCAGGCTCGACACCCCACCGGCCATTATATTTACCACCGCCTATGATCAATATGCTATTGATGCATTCGATAACCATGCTGTTGGCTATTTACTTAAACCCATTAAAAAAGAAAAGTTACTCGACAGCCTGAATGCCGCCAGCAAATTAAGCCGCGCCCAATTACAGTCGATACAGGATGAAGATGCTAATATAAAGGCACCCCTTTATATCAGTGCAAGGATAAAAGGGAATATCCAGCTTATTCCTGTCGATAGTATTCGTTATTTTCAGGCAGGCCAAAAATATGTCAGTGTTGGTTTTTTTGAAAACAACATTGCAAGTGAAGTCCTTATTGAAGAATCACTGAAATCGTTAGAACAAGCACTCAGTCATGCTTTTATACGTGTTCACCGTAACGCGCTGATTGCTGAATGCTATATAACAGGATTAGATAAAGACAAAGATGGTGCACACTGGTTATGTATGCAGGATATGCAGCATAAACTGGAAGTGAGCCGACGGCATTTAGCCGAAGTAAGAAAAATAATTAAAGATAAAACGCTTTAACTAAAAATAAAACCTAGGGGATAGCCACACCGACTTCGAGCGCTTCAAACCAGTCCAGAAACCGTTTCACATTTTCACCTTTAAAAATTCGGCCATGCTGTGGTGCCATATATTCTATATCCAGATCACGCACCCGGTTTACCCAGTCATTTTTTGCTCGGTTAGATGGCATCCAGCGTTTATGAAACATTTCCATTTTTGGTATATGTTCATCAAAGTCTTCGACATAAAGTGGCGCTTCACAAGCTTCCAGTGCCGCGCCCACATCACCGCTCATTAATATTTTAGCTTTAGGATCGTAAACGTGAAAATTGCCAGACGAGTGCAAATAGTGCGCTGGGATAAAACGTATATCGAGCTCTCCTAAAGTCAATTCACTGCCTTCATCGGGGATGGCCGCATATTGAATATTATTCATACCAAAGTGGCGGAGAAAGCCTTCCCATAACCAGGGCGAATGTAATTTGGCATGCGGTAAGGCCTGATCCCATAACCCAAGCGACGAGATAATATCCGGATCCTGATGGGAAGCAAAAATATCGGTGATCTCGTCAACCTTTACATGATGTAAAATAGCCCCCAACATGGGCGCAAAAACTTCAATGCCGCCAGGGTCCATCAATAAAGCACGATCACCGGCTACGATCATATACTGGTTAGTATCAATAATATTTTCTGGTTTTTCAGGGTCTCGGCCAAACATGATCCACTGATGGCCTTTATCAAAAATTTTTGTTGCTTTCATTATTATTCCCTAACGATAAAATCAAATACCTTTTTGTCTAAGTGCGTTTACATTATTTAAATGCCGGTAACTGTTTGACAGCCGCTGCTTAATATAACTGGCGGCCTTATCAAGATCATTTGAAACAACCGTCAGCTTGTCACGATATTCCTGACCACTTGAAGTAACAATCCGCGAAACAGAGGCAACGGCACGTGCAGATAACATGCACTGATCCATTGTTTCAAGCAATAAGGTAAGATGGTTCATGCTTTTTTTAAATTCCGACATTGAAGTTCGCATCTTATCTTCAACTTTTTTGACCGCAGGCGATATGGTCTTAATGTACTTTGCATCCGCATCTTTTTTTACAACCGAATTAAAACGCTGATAAGCATCAATACTGCGCTGTTCATGAACCGATATTTTTGACAAACGTAAGGCTTCACTGCTTATTTCATCCACACCGCGAATAGCCTGTTGCGAAATCTCGTCTATTGACTCGGTAATCGGGCGGAATCCACGCCCCTTATCGCCCGCCTGTGCAGAAATCACTTTGGCATTTTTGCCTGCCAACGACACATTCCAGACAACGCCCATCACAGAATGCAATTCTGCGGCAATACTCGCCAGAGCAACAAGCTTATCTTCAACCGGTTCTGCCGATGAGGTCATACATACGTCCAATTCATACTTTTATATTGGCTATTATCGGCATTTATTACAATAACATTAGTTCAGAAGGGATAAAAATGGAAAAATAATGTCCCCGCACTTAAAGCTGTGCCAAATTGCCATACCGAAATTTTTCGTACGGCTGATGCCTGATTTGCTAACATGCTCGGCTATGAAGCCCATTAACAATCTGTTCAAAACACCGCAAGGTGATTTCAAGCTTGTCCGTTTCCCGCAACACAAAAAGGAAACCTTACGCGCATGGGATGCCGCCGATGAGTATTTGTTGCAATATCTTGAGGCCGAGGGCAAAACATCCACGAATAATGCGCCACGGATTCTTATTGTCAATGACAGTTTTGGTGCACTGGCAATGGCCTTGCAAACGTTTAAACCGGATGTACAACTCGACTCCTGTTTGGCAGAACAGGGACTTATCAATAACTTTCAGCTAAACAATATTGATCTCGTTAATATTACCTTACTCAATAGCATGATGCCGCTTAACGGATATTATGATTTAGTTATTATTAAACTACCTAAGAGCCATGCTTATCTGGAAGATATTCTTTACAAAATACAGCCGCATATTAATCCGCAAAGCAAAATTATTGCGGCGGCGATGGCAAAAAACATTCACTCATCCACACTTAAGTTATTTGAAAAAATAATTGGCAAAACAACAACGTCTTTAGCAAAGAAAAAGGCGCGTTTAATCTTTTCCTCTTTTACCAATAATAAAGTAACCAATTCACCCTACCCTAAGCAGTTCGAACTTGAAGTGGAAGACAATACATTTCTTATTACCAATTACGCCAATGTTTTTTCGCGTGAAAAACTGGATATTGGCACGCGCTTTCTTCTGGAGAATATGCCACAACCGAAGCCTTATAAGGCCATTGTTGATTTGGGCTGTGGTAATGGCCTTTTAGGTTTAGTGGCGGCGCAACAAAACCCGGAAGCCCGAGTTATTTTTACTGATGAATCTTATATGGCGGTCGCCTCGGCGAAAATCAACGTTGAAAATGCCTTTGGCACATCACGCACAGCAGAATTTTTAGTGAAGGATTGTTTGGCAGGTGTCGAAAAACAAAGTGTGGATTTAATCTTATGCAATCCACCGTTTCATCAAAACCATGTGGTGGGCGACCACATAGCATGGCAAATGTTTAATGAAGCCTATGCGGCTTTAGAGCCAGGCGGGGAATTCTGGATTGTGGGGAATCACCATCTGGCTTACCATAGCAAGCTGAAAAAAATATTTGGTGATTATAATGTTGTCGCCAGCAATAAAAAATTTGCCGTTATGCTGAGTCGCAAGGCCTAAACCCGGCTCTTACTTATTAACAGCGAGCCGGTTAATACGGCTGTATGCCCGGTTAATGGCATCATCAAGTTCACCACCATAATAATGTTCGTTAGTAACCCCTAAAATACGATGGTGTACTTTACCATTCGAGTCAAACACAACCACGGTCGGGGTTAAGTAAGCACGGTGTATGCTTGACAGCTCGTCACTGGGTACCTGTTTCCCCGTAAAGTCCCGCACATCCTCGAAGGTGTCTATTTTTACTTCTCGAATAATGACTTTGTTGGTGTAGTCGCCACTTCGCAGCATCGGTTTTAAAAACTGCTCACGCACAACATTGCAGTAACCACAGGCATCTTGCGAAAACATAACAACAATCGGCACACCTTTTTGCTTGGCCAGTTGCGCGTCCTGATACAAATCCGTGCTGAGTTTAACCTGCACGGGTTTTCCAAAAAATTTAGCCTGCACGGCAGCCACATTGACCCACGCAGCAATAAAAAACACAATGGCCACGACCGGCTTTAATTTTTGATTTGACACATCCAGAACCTGCTTTTATTTATTTAATAAAGTCGCATTTATTGCGCTGAATCCATACAATACGAGCACACTATTAGTGTACAAACACCCGGTTCCGTTCCATTAAACCTTAACAAAGAAAGACAACGTTAATGACCAATATTATACGTATCGCCACTCGCAAAAGCCAACTGGCTCTCTGGCAGGCTGACTATGTCTCTGCCGAGTTGCAAAAACACCACGCAGACCTAACCGTCGAACTGGTCACCATGAGCACACAGGGCGACAAAATACTCGACACCCCGCTGGCCAAAGTGGGCGGAAAAGGCTTATTTGTCAAAGAGTTAGAAACAGCGCTGCTGGAAGGCCGTGCCGACATCGCAGTCCATTCGATGAAAGACGTGCCGGTTGAACTGCCCGATGGACTGCATCTAGCAACCATCTGCCCGCGAGAAGATCCACGCGATGCCTTTGTTTCCAATACCCACAAAACCCTTGAGGCCTTACCACAGGGCGCCACCGTGGGCACCTCCAGTTTACGCCGCCAATGCCAGTTAAGCGCACTGCGGCCAGACTTAAAAATCAAAGACTTACGTGGGAATGTGAATACTCGCTTACGTAAACTCGATGACGGCGACTACGATGCCATTATTCTCGCCAGCGCAGGTCTAATCCGCCTCGAAATGGCCGACCGCATCACAGAATACATCGAACCCCACATTAGTTTACCGGCCATTGGCCAGGGTGCGGTAGGGATTGAGTGCCGTGAAAATGATGCACGTGTACACCAATTACTCAAGCCCCTGCACGACCCGAAAACGGCCATTCGTGTGACGGCCGAACGCGCCATGAATTACACCTTAAATGGTGGCTGCCAGGTACCGATTGCCGGCTTTGCCGAGCTAAGCAAAGATACGTTATTTATGCGCGGCCTCGTTGGTGAACCCGATGGCTCCAATATTATTAGAGCAGATATTGCGGGCAAACCGGAAGACGCAGAAGAGCTGGGCATTGTACTTGCCGAAGACTTGCTTGCACGCGGTGCCGGCGAGATATTGCAGCGCCTGTACGACAACGCCGACTAATCACAGCGCGTAAAAGTAACCACATTCAATGAGCCATAACCTGCCACTGACGAACCAACATATCATGGTAACCCGCCCGGCACACCAGGCCAGCGCGTTAATCCACCTGCTTCAGCAAGCCGGTGCAAAGGTGTACTGCCAGCCTTTAATTGAAATTACCGCTATCAATCACCCCACCGCCGCCATTGAGCAGGTCAAAAAACTCGCTAACACCGATATTGCCATTTTTATTAGCCAGAATGCGGTCACCCACGGTATGCGGCTAATCCAGCAATGCGGCGGCTTGCCAGAACAGGTTAAGTTAGCCACCGTGGGTTTAGGCAGCGCCACCCTGCTGGAAACACTGGCAAAACGCCCGGTTGATATCATGCCGCAGTCGGCTTATAACAGCGAAGGCTTGCTGGCACAGCCCGAACTGCAAAATGTAGCGGGAAAAACAATCACCATATTCCGCGGTATTGGCGGCCGCAATTTGCTCGCGCAAATACTGCGTGAACGTGGCGCCCATGTTGAGTATGCAGAAGTCTATCAACGCCAGTGCCCAACGATAAACCTTCAACAACTGGCACAAACATGGCAGCAACACCCTATCGACGCCATTTGTATTACCAGTGCGGAAGGCCTGGATAATTTAGTAGCGAATATTTCAAAAAAAACTACACCGGAACAATTACGTGCCGCTATACTTAATTGCAGGCTTGTTATCGTTAACCAACGGATTGAGTCACGGCTGCAGCAACATGGCTTTACTCAAGCAGCGATTATAACCGACAATGTCAGCGATCAGGCTATTGTTGATGCTATTATAAAAAACCTTATGTGACAGGATACGACTGTTGAATAAACAAGAAGAGACCAAAAAAGAAGCCCCCTCACACAAAGCAAAAAAACAGAAAAAAACCGGCTTCTCTTTTTTAAACTTAAACACCTTTTTATCGGTTGCGATTATTGTCGCTGTCGGTTTTATCAGCTATGTCGGCTGGCAAAAAATCAGCCAGCAACAATCACTTATTAATACCCAACAACAACAGCTTAAACAAATACGCCAGCAGCAAGCACAAATAACCGAACAGGTACAAAAACAACTACAACAAAATACACTGGCGCAGAACACCGAGTTAACCACCCTTAAAGAAACCATTGCTGCATTTTTAAAACAGAACCAGCATAGTCGACGTGACTGGCTAATTGCTGAAGCTGAATATCTGATCAAACTGGCCAACCACCGTTTAGTCCTGGTTCGTGATGTTGCCACCAGTATCCATGCGCTACGTGCAGCAGACGAACGCCTGCGTGAAGTGGGTAACCCTCGTTTTATTCCATTAAGGCAGGCACTGGCTTTTGATATACAACAGCTAAACAGCGTACCGGTTATTGATGTTGTTGGCCTCTCCCTCAAGTTAAACGCTATACAAAAACAAATCGAAGCCTTGCCGCTAAAAACACCCGATCCAAAAACCATTGAAAAAAAGAACCAGCAAACAACACAGTTAAGCCAGGCCGAGGGCTGGGAAAAAATACCGGCGGCTATCTGGCAGGACTTGTTAAAACTGTTTCAAATTCAGACGCATAATGAGCGCATCCAGCCTTTACTCTCACCGGAGCATCGCTTTTTCCTGGTGCAAAACTTAAAATTACAACTGGAACAGGCTCGTCTGGCCTTACTCAATAACCAGCCGGTTATTTATAAAGATCGTATTCAACAAGCACAACAATGGATTAAACGTTATTTTGATAACCAGCATGCCTTATCACAGGCAGTTAATAAAAATTTAGCCGAACTGTCGCAAATCAAACTGAATATTGCTTTGCCTGATATTTCCAGTAGCTTAGCTAAATTACAACTCCTTCACTCAGGCAAGTATAAAGTGAAAAAAGAAAAACCGGCTCTAAACAAACCAGCACAAAAAAACAAACCCAAAAAGAACACAGCGCCCAAAAAGAAATTGCCAAAATCCAGCGCACCCGATAAAAACCCCGCGGTTAAAAACAAAACACAGCCTGATAAATCAGAAAATACAGCACCACCAAAACAAACCGTTAAACCATCTACCAAAGAAAACAACAGCGCGCCTAATTAATGATGAAAACACTTTTTACTTTTTTAATTATTCTTGCTGTTGCCGCTATACTGGGTATTGTTGCCTATCAGGATAATGGCTATGTTTTAATTGGGCGTGGCCATACCACAATTGAAATGTCACTTGCGCTATTTATTGTTTTGCAAATCAGTTTATATTTATTAATTGCCGTTATCTTGCGTAGCATAAAGCAAACATGGCACCTACCGGATACCATCAAACAGCATCATCACCGCTCAAAAATAGCAAAAGCACATAAAACGTCTAAACAGGGCTTAATCGCACTGGCACAAGGGCAGTGGAAAAAAGCAGAGAAAACCTTAATCAAAAATATTGATAATACCGAAACACCGTTACTCAATTATTTATCGGCAGCACGTGCCGCACAAAAGTTAAATGAACCTGAACGACGGGATCATTATCTTTTAATGGCGCATAAAAGTATGCCCGATGCAGACTTCGCGGTAGAACTGACGCAGGCAGAACTGCAATTAGCACACGGCCAACTCGAACAGTCACTCGCCACTCTGGTGCATTTACGTTCCATCTCACCAAAACACACTCATGTATTAAATCTGCTCGCACAACTTTACGAAAAATTAAATAGCTGGGATGAATTAAAAGATCTATTGCCTGATCTTAAAAAATACAAAGTAGTCAGTCAGGCAGAGCTTTATCGCCTACAGAAAATTGTTTTCCAGAAATTACTGGAAAAGGCAGCCAAAGTAGTAAAAATAAATAATAACCCCGAGCATTTTATTTCAACATGGGAATCCCTGCCTAAAGAACTGAAAAATGACACCGATCTTATTCTGGATTATTGCCATCAACTCATTCAGTTAAAACAGGACGACATAGCCGAACCAATACTACGAACAGCGATAAAACACCAATGGCAACCTGCCTTTATTTATCTGTACGGCCTTGTAAAAGCAACCCAGGCACAACAACAACTCGATTTTGCCGAAAGCCTTACCAAACAACACGGACAAAATCCGGTACTGCTACTGACGCTGGGACGTTTATGTTTAACCCAGGAACTATGGGGCAAGGCACAAGCCTACTTTGAAGCAAGCCTGGGCATTACCCCAATGCCGGAAACCTATAAAGAGCTCGGCGAGTTAATGGAAAAACTCAATGAACCTGAAAAAGCAAGCGAGTATTTCAAACAAGGTTTATTACTCACGGAAAGCCATTTTTCTTATCAAAACTTACCTGTGTAATATCACTTTAATTACACTCCCTAAACGCAAGCTGTTGACACGTCTGACAAATATCCCGATCTAAAATATGATAAATCGCGCTGATCGCTTCTCTTTTCGAGTCAAAGAAATGATGGTTTCCTACATGCTTGATAAAACAGGTTCTTGCTGCAAACTCATAAACTTCTGCGTTTAAATCACAAAAGTACAAACCGCCACCAAGTGCCTTTAAGCGCCGGTGTTCCTGCACCAGCATTTCTGCACCACTTAAGTCAATAAAGTTAATTCGCGTCCCAATAATAAGAATATTGTATATTCGCTCATTTTCCGATATTTGATGGATTCGGCTTTGAATATGATTAAGCGAACCAAAATAGACCGACATATCCACACGTATAATTTTAAGCTGCGGACACTGCTTAACCGGCTTCTTTTGAATGTTAACCAGTGAGCGCTTGTTGTTCTCCACATCAATACCTAAGGTTGGAATGTTCGGTGTTGAAGTACGCGCTAAAAATAAAACCAGTGACAATAACACGCCCATGTAAATTGCAAACTCCAGCTCAAGGAACAACGTTGCAAGGAAGGTTGTAATTAAAATAGAAGACTCTGACTTGCTGTTTTTTAAAATAAGCAGAATATGTTTAAAATTAATTAAGTTATAAGCAACAATTAAAATAACGCCACCCATTGCGGCTACCGGCAAATACGCCGTTAAAGGTGCAATAAGCACAACTATCAACATCAACATCACGGCAGCAAAAATAGCCGACATTGGTGTTTTTGCACCCGCTGTATAGTTAATACCAGAACGTGTAAACGAGCCGGAACCCGCATAGCTGGAAAAAAAACTTCCAACAATATTTGATAAACCCTGCCCAACAAATTCCTGATTAGAATCAATCCGCTGATTTGACTTTGATGCCACTGCACGGCTAATCGACACAGCCTCGATTAAGCCCAACAATGCAACCGCAAATGCTTCCGGTGCAAGCTGCTTAATTGTGGCAAACGAAAAATCAGGCAATGACAATGGTGGAAGGTGCGCAGGGATCTCACCCACTAGCGTAATGCCCGTTTCCTGCGCATTAAACATAAGCGCTAAAAAGCTGCCTGCAACCAGGCCAATTAAAAGATTGGGCCAGCGTGGCAAATAATGTTTCACGGCCACCGCAATAATGAGCGTTGCTGTCGCAATAAAAAAAACATACTCATTAATGCTACCCAGCTGTGAAAAAACATCACCCCAGGTATGAATAAATGATTCACCACGGGGTATATCCACACCTAGTACATGCTTAACCTGGCTGCTCACAATAAGCAGTGCCGCCCCCGCAGTAAAACCAATAATAACCGTGTGCGATACAAAATTAACTAAACTCCCGAGGCGCGCCAAGCCAAAACCCAGCTGGTATACACCGGCCAGAAAAGTCACGGTCAACACCAGTGAAATAAATTCCGGTGAACCCGGCTCGGCATAATGGCTCACCGTAGAAAACAGCACAATAGAAATGGCCGTGGTTGGGCCCGAAATCAGGTGCAAAGACGAGCCAAACAAAGCAGCAACAATCGGGGGTACCATGGCGGTATATAAACCGTACTCCGGTGGCAGACCCGCAATGGCAGCAAAGGCCACACCTTGTGGCAGCACAATCACCGCACCGGTAAAACCGGCAATCAAGTCGGCTTTAATTGTGTCTTTGGTAACTAAACGAAACCAGCTTAAAAAAGGAAAAAACCTTGCCAACGACATGCACTACCTCATGCTTTCATTCAAAAAAATCAACAATAGAAGGCCATTTACCCATTACAGCAAAACAGAGACAGGATAATTCCTATTAAGAATATATGTAATCTCTAATACAAACTAGAATAAACAGCAGAAAAATATCGAATATCTCATAAGGCTAATGAAATAGGGATAATATTATGCATATTATACACTCTTATGCTTGACTGACAATTGAATATCATTACACTAACATTCCTTTATGGAATATAAAAAACTACCCGATCTTGCTGGGCTGGCTGCCCTGCGTGCCGTGGTTGAACATGGCGGCGTGTCCAGTGCGGCAGCAATTTTATCCATCGGCCAACCGGCCGTTACCAAGCGCTTGCGCGCGCTCGACGCCTGTTATGGCGCCACCTTGATGGAGCGTGTTGCAGGCCGTCTGCGACTCACTGCACCGGGCGAGAAAGTTTATACCTTTGCAGTGCAAACACTGGATCGCAATACCCTGCTCACCGAAGACTTACAAAGCCTGGTTGAAGGTACTAACTTACTTCGCCTGGAAGTCACCTATTCTATTGGTGACCACTTCTTGCCTAAACTACTGGTGCAATTTAGTGAACGTTTTCCGCACTATAAAATAAACAGCCGCCTCGGCTACTCGAAGGGTATCCAGACACGGCTAGTCACCGGCCTTGCCGACTTAGCCATTATGGAAAATGCACCCGATCATCCTGATATATTAGTACAAAAATGGCTGGAAGATGAATTATGGCTTACCGTTGGCCCTCGCCACCCTTTGGCACTCGGCCATATTAAAACCATCGAAATACCACAACTCCAGCAATTTAGCTATGTGTTACGCGAACACCAGGCAGCCGTACGCAAAACAACGGATGAGGCTTTACAAAATATTGGCATTACTAACCTGAATGTTAAAATGGAGGTAGGCTCTACCGATGCTATCGTTGAAATATTATTGCGCGGCAACCATGCCAGTTTTTTACCCCGCTTTATCGTTGAAAAATATGTTGCCAGCGCTCAGCTCTTCCATATTCAGGTAAGCAACCTCAATATCAAACGCATACTCTGGATAGCGCGCAACCGTGCTAGTCTGGATCACCACGTCGCCGAGAGCTTTATTCGCTTATTACGAGAATACTCTCTAGAATAAAAACAACATAGCCAAAACAGGGGCTAAACCGTGAATCAACTGGCAAAACGCAAACCCATTTACTGGATACTCACCGATCTACTTGGTACATTATTGGTACTGGCCGGTATGTTTCAGTTATTCGGTCTCGAAATACCCTACATCAGTGATTTTTTTCGGGCTTTTTCTACCGGCTTGCTGCTAACAACCGGTGGTATTATCCTGATTGTTTCCATGCTGCTCTTTCTTATTCCCCTTATCAGAGGCAGCAAACAGAAGCCAGCACCCACCACGGTCAAACGCACTAAACGCTAGCCTTTTAATACACAAAAGCTTTACAATTCAAACACGTACCCTAATTATACTGCTGAAAATAATTAAATGTATTTACAAAGAACACAACGCCTGCTTACCATTAGCTGGGTTTTAATGCGCCACGGCCTGGATGATCTTATCCTTGCCACGCATCTTTTTCGTCCTTTGCGTTTTCTGCGTTTAATTTTGCCCTGGCTCTGGTTTCAGCGCACTGAGGCCACGCGCGGTTTAAGGATCCGCCGTAGCCTTGAGGATTTAGGCCCCATCTTTGTCAAGTTCGGCCAAATACTATCAACACGCAAAGACTTGCTGCCCGAAGACATCGCCATTGAACTTGCCAAATTACAGGATCAGGTTCCACCCTTTGCAGACAGTACGGCATTGAGCATTCTGGAAAAAACGTACCAACAGTCGCCTCATGCGGTTTTTGCAGAATTTAGCCCAACCCCTTTTGCCTCCGCCTCTATCGCACAAGTGCATGCTGCTAAACTCCACAGTGGTGAAGAAGTGGTGGTTAAAATTTTGCGCCCCGGCATTATACCCATCATTAAACGTGATGTAGCCATTCTTTACAGCATTGCCAGAAAGGTTGACCGCTACTGGTCACTGGGTAAAAAATTGCGCCCAATTGAAATTGTTGCCGAATATGAAAAAACCATACTCAACGAACTTAACTTAATGCGTGAAGCCGCTAATGCAACCCAGCTAAGAAGCAACTTTAAAGATTCCAACCTGCTTTACATTCCAGAAATACACTGGGATTACACTCGCCAGAATGTGATGGTGATGGAACGCATTCATGGCATTCCTGTTTCACATACCGATACTCTGAAAAAGCATGACATAAACTTTAAGCAGCTTGCTGAACATGGCGTTGAAATATTTTTTACCCAGGTTTTTCGTGACAGTTTTTTTCATGCCGATATGCACCCCGGCAATATTTTTGTTGCCGAAAAAGATCAACAAACACCCTTACAGGTAAAAGGCCAGTATATTGCAGTTGATTTTGGCATTATGGGTACACTGACCAAAAATGACCAACGTTATCTGGCTGAAAATTTTTTAGCCTTTTTTAATCACGATTACCGCCGCGTTGCCGAATTGCACATTAACTCAGGCTGGGTGGGTCATGATACCCGCATTGAAGAATTTGAAGCGGCTATTCGTACTGTGTGTGAACCTGTTTTTAACAAGCCCTTAAAAGAAATTTCATTCGCACAGGTTTTACTTGGCTTATTTAATACCGCACGTGAATTTGATATTACCGTACAGCCACAACTTATTTTATTACAAAAGACGCTATTAAACATAGAAGGGCTAGGACGACAACTTTACCCTGATCTGGATCTATGGCAAACCGCCAAACCCTTTCTTGAAAAATGGATGCATACCCAGATTGGCCCTCAAGCTATCTTTAAGCAATTTAAAGATAACTTCCCGTTATGGCTGGAGCAAATGCCACAACTGCCCGCTTTAGTGCATGATGTTTTAACACAGGCAAAAGAAGGTAAGCTCACTACACAGCTTTCAGCCCAACAAATGAAAGAAATCAAACGAACCCTGCATAAAAATAATCAGCGTACTTTTACTGCGATTGTTGGCAGTAGCCTGATTATTGGTGCCAGTGTTATTTTTGCCCTGGATGGTTACGGAAAATTTATGATTGAAGATATACCACTTGCGACATGGGTATTGGGCTCGCTGGGTATTATCCTGTTAATTAATGCCTGGCCAGGTTCGAATGACTAACTTATGCCTTGCAGCTGGCTTCTAAAATGCCAGCCAAACCATCCTGGTATGTTTATATCCTGCAGTGCGCCGATAACAGCTTATACACCGGCATTACCACTGATGTAAAACGCCGTGTTTCTGAACATAATCACGATAATAAACTTGCGGCAAAATACACCCGTGTGCGCAGGCCTGTCAAACTGGTTTATCAGGAAGAATTAAAATCACGCTCATTAGCAACAAAACGTGAAGCTGAAATAAAAAAATTAAAGCGCGAAAAAAAGGCCTTTTTAACTAAGACATTCTGATTTAACCTAAAGTAAAGAAAAAGGTTGCACCTTTATTGACGGCCGCCTCTGCCCAGATGCGACCATGATGTCGGTGAATGATACGCTGCACAGTTGCCAACCCAATGCCCGTGCCCTCGAACTCTTTGTCATTGTGCATACGTTGAAAAGCACCAAATAATTTACTTGCATAATGCATATCAAAACCGGCACCGTTATCCCTGACAAAATAAATTTTTTGCCAGTCTATTATTTTGCAGCCAACTTCAATACGGGCATTATCGGTTTTTGCACTGTATTTCCAGGCATTGTTTAATAAATTTTCAAACACAATCATTATCATATTTCGATCACAATTTGCTTTAATATTACTTTCTATATGAATATCAACCTGCCTTTGTGGATACGTCATCCTCAGATTTTCAATAATCTCATCGGCCACTTCAGTTAAATTAATTGTTTCCAAAGTCAGCTCAGCTCGCCCAATACGTGAAAGCTCAAGCAATGAATTGATTAATGCAGACATCCGTTGAGAAGCCTCCCTGATTCTTTTCAATGAATCCAGATCCTGTTTATCCAGTTTTGAGGTACACTCTTCAATCAAGATCTGACTAAAGCCATCAATACTTCTTAATGGTGCCCGTAAATCATGTGACACGGAATATGAAAATGACTCAAGCTCAGCATTACTTTGCTGCAACTGTGTTGTGCGCTTATCAACCTCCTTACGTAAACGCTGCTCTTCACCCTGAATTTCATCCCATGCAATATTTAATCTGCCCTGCATGTCCTGAAATGCTCTCGCCAGCTTTCCAATTTCATCATTACGCTGTGTTAATGATTTATCAATATCCTGCCTCTTTTCTTCACCCAAAGAAATCATTGTAATGGCTTTGGTTAACCTCTCAAATGGCAGTGAATAATACCTCACTAACCATACCGATGCTGGAATAAGGATAATAAGAAAAACAGCGATAACACCTAAAATAGTTAACATAGTGCTGGTGTTTATAAATTTAATATCATCATCGCTCCATGCTAAATGTGCATAGGCAATGGTTTTATTACCAACAATTGCCGGATAGATAACTTCGGTGGCCTCCCTGGATTGATACTGTAATTTAACTTTAACCAAAGCACTTGTGCCAACGCTGGAATGCTTTATTTTACTGCCAGTCAGCGCTACATCACTATGTGTAAGTATGATGCCATCAGGAGAAGACAAATAAGCATATAAATAGTAATCGCCTGACATAACCGATGTTACCCAACGCTCCAACAGTTCATAGTCTTCCGTTATCAAAGCATCCAGACTTCCATTTGCGAGTGTTTTGACCTGGCCGATGGCTTGTTGTGTACGTTCGCTAATAAGCTGCTGGTGACGATCCTTTAGCAGTAAAAAGGCCAGCGTCAAAAGACTTAACAGCAATATGAGCGTTAAACCTATCGATAACCTGGTAAACAAGCCCATATGCATTTATGGTTTTAGCTTTGCCTGTTTCAGCAATTTTTTTGTTATTTTTTCAATCCCTGGATCATAAGGTATAAATTTTATAATTTTCATACTCCTCATTTTTTCAAGAACTTGTCGCCCTTTTTCTGTGTTCGGCATATTCGCAACCACTTGCTGAAATTTTTTAAGTTGCAGTGGTGCTATATTTTGTCTGGCTGCAATTACATTCTCAGGGTACTCATCACTCATACCAATAACCACTAACTCACCTGTGTCTACTTTCTTACTCATAAGCTTGAAGTTAACACCACACATCGTACCCGCATTAACATCTTTTAATATAACCTGATGAATTGATGTGCTAAGGTTTTTAGTGAAAACCTCTTTTTCTTTATCACCACTTACAATTCCCTGGCTCATCAACTTTGCTCGCGGAGCCAGATAACCACCTGCGCCCATCGGGCTCACATATGCGATTGTTTTCCCTTTTAATTCGTTAATGCTTTTAATACCGCTGTCTCGCCGTACATATATTTCACTGCGGCTGGTTACCTTGCCTTCAAGATTTTGCATTTGTAATAAACCAACGGCCTGACCACGACTCTTTAACCGGTAAAAAACACGTGAGTTAATATAAAAAAAATCAACCTCGCCTTTTTCTACCGCTGTCTTCATTTTTTTAAAGCCGCGAGGAATAACAATTTTGACGGTTTGCCCCATTTCTCTGGAAACATAATCCACAAACGGTTGCCACCGGGCATGGATACGTGTAGGAGGGGCTATCGATAAAATACCAAAACGGACGCTATCAGAAGACGTGTTGCCTGCAGCAGCCGTTTGTGTAAACCCATAAGTAAGCAGAAAAAAGAATAAGAGAATTAAACAACCCAGAGAACCCGGCAAAGTTCGACTATTCATGACATTAGCTCTCCCGACAGAATTAATACATCACCCCACCCGCATTATAGTCCAGGCTCGAGATTAAACTACTTTAGATGTAGACGTTATTCGTATTCCATGCCGTACACCTAAATTATATTATTTAATTATTATATTCTATTGTGATGCTCCCTTTGTGTGGCTGTCAGTACCATATAGCACTTAAACAGATTAATTATTTACAATTTTTATAACCAGTTTTTAGGTTTCAGGTAATTGTCATATAAATCGGCTTCTTTTGAGCCGGCTTGCGGCTGCCAGTTATATTTCCATTTTACCAGCGGTGGCAGAGACATTAAAATGGATTCGGTGCGACCGCCGGTTTGCAAGCCAAACAAAGTACCCCGATCATAAACAAGATTATATTCAACGTAGCGACCACGACGATAAAGTTGAAAATCACGTTCATCCGCAGTGTAGGGTTTATTTTTATTTTTGTTTACAATGGGCTGATAAGCGGGAACATAGGCATTACCAATGCTTTGCATAAACTCAAAACTCTTTTCAAAACCCCATTCATTAAGGTCATCAAAGAATAGCCCCCCCACACCGCGTGTTTCATTACGGTGTTTTAAATAAAAATAATCGTCACACCATTTTTTATATTTTTCATAAACGCCTTCACCAAAAGGATCGCAGGTGGCTTTAGCGGTTTTATGCCAGTGAATCACATCTTCTTTAATCGGATAATACGGTGTTAAATCAAAACCACCGCCAAACCACCAGACCGGATCGGCATTTTCTTTTTCGGCAATAAAAAAACGCACATTGGCATGTGAGGTTGGAATATGTGGATTATGCGGATGAATAACGAGTGAGACGCCCACCGCCTGAAAGTCCCGCCCTTCCAGCTCTGGCCGTGCTGCTGTGGCTGATTTTGGTAACTGGCTGCCAAACACATGAGAGAAGTTAACGCCGGCCTGCTCAAAAACAGCACCATTGGTTAACACCCGTGTTCGCCCACCACCGCCCTGTTCCCGCTGCCAGGCATCTTCTATAAATATTTGCTGGCCATCTTCTTCACTCAGTGCATTACAGACATGGTCTTGCAGGCCAAGTAAATATTCTTTTACAGCATTGATGTTGATTTCTGACATAGCCCACTCTTAAGCTCTTATTTCAGCTTTCGTTATAACATCATAAATCGGTGTCGGTTGTAATAAATCACCCACGCTCGCATTGACTACTTTTGCTAACTGATCTGGGAAATACTGCTGAACGTCAGCAACGGTTTTAGCGGGTGGCTTGCCCTCAGTGTTGGCACTGGTCGAAACAATTGCACCCTTAAAAGCATCACAAAGTGCAACCACAACCGGGTGGGCGCTAACACGTACCGCGATTGTCTGATGCTTACCGGTTAATAAAGACGAGAAGCCGGCATCTTGCCTGACAGGCCAGAGCCATGTAACCGGCCCAGGCCAGAATGATTTTGCATGACAGGCAGCAGGCTCGTCAACCCTGCCAATATATGGTTGAAGTTGTTCAAAATCTGACGCAATTAAAATTAATCCTTTATCGGGATCGCGCTGCTTTAGTTTAATAAGACGTGCAACGGCCTCCGGCTGCTGCGGATCACAACCCAAACCAAATACAGATTCAGTCGGGTAGGCAATCAGTAAACCTTGTTGCAAGGCCGCTACTGCATCCTGTATGTCTTGCTGTGAATAAGCTGTCACTTTAATAATGCAACGCTCTTTTGTACTTCGATGTTTTTATCCCAAACTACGTGTGCATTGGTTTCACGCTGTTCCACCTCGGCCGCAATACCAGCATGCATTTGCTCGGTTACCAGTAAAAACTCGCAACCATCAAGATCAATATACATTTTTTTTGACATTATTAAGGCTCTGTGAATTTAAATAGTGCTGCAAAACAGTTTGCTTACTCAGCTGCTTTCTCTTCTGATTTATCAGGATCATAGGTTGGGCGTATATCGACAATATCGGACTCGTCCACCGCCTCAACATATTTACAGTCTTTTTGCGGACAGGTTTTTTCATGCCCCCGCCGTTTGGTTATTTTAAGTGTTAACATTGGCCAGGCGCAGTCCGGGCAAGCCTGTTTCAGCGGTTCATTCCATACCGCATATTTACATTTGGGGTAATCGGCACAGGAGTAAAATATTTTCCCATTACGCGATTTACGCATTAACATATTGTGTTGATGACACTCAGGGCATTTAACCCCCATGTCTTTTGGTTTTTCCAGGGGTTCAATATGTTTACATTCCGGATAGCTGCTGCAACCAATAAACTTGCCATAGCGCCCGGAGCGAATAATCAAGTCTGAGCCACAGTCCGGGCACTTGCGGTCTTCAATTACTTCCGGCTCGGCATTAGCGTCTTCATTGACGTTGCGTGTGTAATCACATTCAGGATAATTATTACAGCCTATAAAGCGACCCCGTCGGCCTAAGCGAATCGCCATGTCGCCACCACACTTGGGGCATTTTTCTTCGAGTGCTTCATGGGTGACATCTTTTCTGTCAACGTTCTTGTCTTTATCGACGACTAAAGCCTTAAACGGTTTCCAGAATTTTTTCATTATCGGAACCCATTTTTTCTCACCACGCGAGATGGCATCAAGGTCATCTTCCAGTTTAGCGGTAAAGTCATAATCAACGTACTGGGTAAAATGCTCAGTTAAAAACTTAACCACGATGCGGCCAACATCGGTTGGAATAAAGCGCCGCTTGTCCATGGTGACATATTCACGCGCCTGCAAGGTTGAAATAATCGAAGCATAGGTTGATGGCCGACCAATACCATGTTCTTCCAGTGATTTAACCAGCGATGCTTCCGCATAACGCGGCGGCGGTTCTGTAAAGTGTTGTTCGGGTAAAAGCTTCACCAGATTAACCACATCCCCTTCTTTTAAGGGTGGCAGTAAACGATCTTTATCATCTGTAGACTTAGCATCATCAACACTTTCCTGATACACCGACATAAAACCGGGGTCAACCAGTTGCGAACCATTGGCTCGAAAAATGGCACCGGCTTTTTTTGCATCGGTTTCACTACCGGTATGCAAATCCATTGCAACGGTATCGAGCGTTGCATGTATCATCTGGCAGGCAACGGTGCGTTTCCAGATTAAACCATACAAACGATATTGGTCTTTGGTTAAATGTTTTTTTATTGCATCGGGCTCATAAAAAACAGACGTTGGGCGTACCGCCTCGTGCGCTTCCTGTGCATTTTTTGCTTTGGTTTTATAGGTACGTGGTTCTTTTGGTAAGTTCTTTTCACCAAATTTTTGCAAAATAAATTTGCGAATGTCTTCCAGTGCCTCGATTGCCAGATTGACCGAGTCGGTACGCATATAGGTAATTAAACCCACTGTTTCGCCACCCAGATCGATACCTTCATAAAGCTGTTGCGCAATACTCATGGTTTTCTTTGCAGTAAAACCCAGCTTACGCGAACCTTCCTGTTGTAAGGTGGAGGTAATAAAAGGCGCACTTGGGTTACGTTTACGTTTTTTCTTATCAACTTTGGCAACGATCAGTTTGCCCTTCGCTGCTTTGTTAATGATGTCCTGTGCGTTATTGGCTTTTTCTTCACTATTAATGGTGAATTGTGATATTTTTTCACCGTTTAAAAAAGTCAGCTTACCATTAAATTTCTGTTTGTCGCTTTCTACAACCGTATCGAGTGACCAGTATTCTTTCGGCTTAAATTTTTCAATCGCCAGTTCACGTTCTACAATTAATCGTAACGCCGGACTTTGTACCCGACCGGCAGATAAGCCGCGACGAATTTTTTTCCATAGCAATGGCGATAAATTAAAACCCACCAGATAATCCAGGGCTCGCCGTGCAAGTTGTGCTTCTATCATATCGTGTGAAAGTTCACGCGGATTCGAAACAGCATCATTAACGGCGGCTTTTGTTACTTCATTAAAAGCAACCCGGCCAACCGTTTTATTTTTTAATAGCCCCTGATCTTTTAACAACTCATACAAGTGCCAGGATATGGCTTCGCCCTCGCGATCCGGATCTGTTGCGAGATAAAGATTATCTGCTTTTTTTAGTGCTTTTTTTATCGCATCGACATGCTTCTGATTTTTTTCGAGTACCTGGTACTTCATCGCAAAATCATTGGCCGGATCGACCGCACCTTCTTTCGGTAACAAATCGCGTACGTGTCCGTACGAAGCTAACACTTCAAAGCCCTTGCCAAGGTATTTTTTGATTGTTTTTGCTTTTGCGGGAGACTCTACAATGACTAAGCTTTTTGCCATTCGTTCTTTAACTCACTGTTGTTAAACAGACCTGTTTTTTTAAATTAGGTTAATTTACATTGATTGTTATGGTTTTTAATCCATTCAGTTTTTTAATGCCACAAAATTAATGCAGTTGCCCGGTGGCCTCATCAAAAACCAGTTCTTCCATCCAGCTGATTGATCCGTCAAAACCCGGCTGATTAAACAACACCATTAACACAACCCATTTTAACTGTTCAATGTCCGTTTCATCGGTATCCAGTGCCATAATACGATCAATGACCATTTCACGCGTCATATGATCCAGTACGCCGGTCTGTTCGAGAAACATTAAAAAACCTCGACTGTTCGTGTCTAGCTTGTCGCTTTCTTCGCTGGTATAAATACGAGTCGATTGCTCGGTATTCAGTGACGGATAATGTCCTTCACCCTGATAATCGGTTAAACCTTCCAACCAGTCAAATGCCTGCGCAATCTGGCCAAGTTGAAAACCCGCTTCCTGGAGCTCATTACGTAGAGAGTCTTCATCAACATCAAATTCCACATCGTCATTCATATAATTGTCAAACAAATACATTAAAACATCGAATATGTTTTGTTTCATTTTCGCCCCTTTAGTTCAGATGCGCTTTTATTCAAATATATCGGCTAAGTCTGGCCTGTTCCAGACTGCTCCGACAGCTTGCAGTAGTGGCCACCGTGCGTCGATACAATGTAGCCCTGCAATTCCAGTACCAATAGCATGGAGCAAACGGCGTCTGCCGTCAATCCACTTCGTTCCACAACGGTATCGACAGCAGTGGGCTCAAAACCCACATGGTCAAGAACCAACCTGTAATCCGCATCTAACTCGACCGAAACTTTTTCATCCCTGGGCGCATTTTTATCAGCGACACCCCTTAGCTGGGGGCGACAAGGTAATATTTCAATCAATTCTTCATAGATATGTTCGGCCGTTTCTACTAATTTGGCACCTTGCCGGATCAGGGAGTGGCAGCCGCGTGATAACGGATTATGAATCGACCCCGGCAGTGCAAAAACTTCACGCCCCTGCTCAAGTGCTTGTTTTGCGGTGATTAATGAGCCGCTGCGTAGTGCGGCCTCCACCACAAAAACACCCCGGCTCATGCCACTGATAATACGATTGCGCCGCGGAAAATTCCCTGGAACTGGCGCGGTTCCCAGTGGAAATTCACTAATAATGGCACCTTTTTGTGCAATTTGGTGTGCCAAATCCCGGTTTCGAGCGGGATAAACCCGATCAATCCCGGTGCCAATCACTGCAATTGTCCGCCCGCTTTGTGTGGCTAACGCACCTTGATGACAGGCCGTATCAATCCCCAGCGCCAAACCACTGGTCATAGTCCAGCCCACTTCAGCCAGATTTTTGGCAAAATCCTCCGCTGTTTGTAACCCCATCGGGGTTGGACTGCGGCTACCTACCATTGCGATTTGCTCGCTGAGTAATAGATTTTTATCACCCAGCACAAATAATAAAGGCGGCGGATCGGTTATTTCTTTTAATAACGTGGGGTAAGTATCGTCTGCCAGCGTGAGCACACTTGCCTGATTGGCTGCCAGCCAGGCACAATCTTTTTCAATCTGTTGCCAGTCCGGCGCAAGCAAATACTCAACACTCTTTTTCTTTAACGAGCACGCGGTTAATTTTGTATGGCTCGCTTCGAGTATTTTTTGCGGGTGCTCAAAAACGGATAACAGTTTGAGAAAAGTACTGGCACCGATGCCCGGAGCACGATGAACCGCTAACCAGCTGGCCAGCTCTGCTTGAAGATGTTCTGCCATGATGTTCCTCGAGGCACATCCTTGTACCGACTATTTAAAATACAGCAAGCAAAAATATTACTCCGGATTCTGTACTACATCCTGTACATGCAGTACCCGTGTTGCTTCCAGTACCAGAGCGTAGCTAACTTTATCAAACACGCGGAAGACCATTAAGATACCGGCTTTTTCATCGGGCAGCTTAACCCGTTCATTCACCTTGCGATCCCGAACCGTAACCCCGTGCTGGAAAACATCAAGCACATCGCCTTCTTCCATACCTTCACGCTTGCCTAAAGATAAAGCCACTACATCATTCTGGCCAATATCGGTTACACCATTAATAACCGAAATAATATAACCCTTCACCTTATTTTTAGGCGCTTTCGGCAAAAAGTAGATGTCTTTTCGCTCTTTGCTCAGAGGTAATAAATAATCCCCATCAAGTATTTCCAGAAATGCACGATTAATTCTTAATGTTGAAGGCTTACCCACCTTAATTAAATTACTCTCACCTAAGTTTATAGCCTCATACCCCAATATTTCATTGGTCACCGGATGTCGGTAAGTGGCTCCTGGGCGCACAATCTGAAAAGCCGTTGTTTTAGGGTTTTCCAGCCGTCGCACATAAATTTTATGACCGGGGCCAGAGATAAGGTGTTGCTCAAACGAAGATACAATGTAAGGTGCATACTCTAATTCTTTCTCGCCAATAATGCGATGAGCATATAAAAAGGCATCAATGGCAGAACGAGGGATTGTAGTGATAGCCTGCTCTAACGGCTCTGCATGCACCCTTGGTGATAATTTAACAGTGTCAATACCCTTTGGCGGTGGCAAGACACCACCGGCGCCTTCCAGCGTCAGGAAAGGCTGGCCATCAACATAATGTAACAACACAACATCACCAGGATAGATTAAATGTGGGTTGCGGATTTTTGGATTAATATTCCAGACCTCAGGCCACAACCACGGGTTTTTCAAAAACCTGGCAGCAATGTCCCACAGGGTATCACCTTTTTTCACGACATAGCGATCAGGATAACCACGCTTGATAGCTGTCACGTGTGTTTCCACCTCGGTCTGCATTGGGGTGGTCGTTACTTCATCTTCAGCAGGGGCAGGGGCAACCTGGATAACATTTTCAACGGGGGCAGGCTTCGGTTCAGCTTTTTGTGTTGAACTACAACCTGTTAGACCCCATATTCCTGGTAGCAATAAAATGACTGAAAGAGATACTCGGCATACTTTGTTCTGTATCATATAATTAACCTTAATATAGGGCTGTTGACACTTTTAACTAACTGGCTATTTACTTTGTATGGAATGCACCTTCATTTAAGTAAATGGGTCATTTCC
This sequence comes from Chromatiales bacterium, assembly GCA_027076325.1. Lineage (GTDB taxonomy): Bacteria > Pseudomonadota > Gammaproteobacteria > UBA6429 > Thiohalophilaceae > SZUA-37. The sequence goes on from JALTJZ010000059.1 coordinate 30,947, forward strand.
GGGCATTTGATTATTTAAGTTATATGCTCAAATAATGAAATAATTTACCTTTTAAATACCAGTTATCCTAGTAGTATCATAATGTTAGCAGATCTTTTTATAAATGTACTATAAATTTGGCACGAAATAGTATGGCATTACTCAATATTTTAAATTTTCCCGATCCTCGTCTTCGCACCAGGGCAAAGCAAGTCACTGATTTTAATCATAAAATTAGTGAGCTCACTGACAATATGTTTGCGACCATGTATGCCGCACCCGGCATCGGTTTAGCCGCCACCCAGGTGAATGTACACCAGCGTATTATTACCATAGACATCTCTGAGGAAAAAAACCAACCACTGGTTGTCATTAACCCGATAATTGTTGAAAAAGAAGGGGAACAGGCAATTGATGAAGGCTGCCTGTCACTGCCGGGCATTTACGAACCCGTAAAACGTTACGATAAAATTCACCTTAAAGCGCAGGACAAACATGGCGAATTTTATGAACTCGATGCAGAGGGTTTATTGTCCGTTTGTATTCAACATGAAATTGATCATCTGGAAGGTAAATTATTCGTCGACTATTTGTCTGAAATGAAACGCAACCGTATTCGTAAAAAATTAGCCAAAGCGCTAAAGGAACAGCAATAATGTACAATGAGACGGTATGTCCTTAACCCACCCTTTACGCGTTATCTTTGCCGGTACCCCCGAATTTGCAGCAACCGCACTCGATACACTGATTAAAAGCAATGTTGACATTATTGCCGTATATACCCAACCGGATCGACCAGCAGGCCGTGGCCGGCAATTAAAAGCCAGCCCGGTTAAAGAGATTGCTATTAAACAGGCGATCCCGGTTTACCAGCCAGTAAACTTTAAGCAAGCGGAAGACATTGACACACTGATAAAATTGAATGCAGATTTAATGATTGTCGCAGCTTACGGTTTAATTTTACCTGTTAATATTTTAACAGCACCCAAACTGGGCTGTATCAATATCCATGCCTCGCTACTACCAAGGTGGCGCGGAGCCGCGCCAATTCAGCGTGCTATTCTCGCCGGAGACAAACAAACCGGTATTACCATTATGCAAATGGACAAAGGCCTGGATACCGGCGATATGTTACTCAGCAAAACCTGTGACATTTCAAATACCGACACCGGCAGCAGCTTGCACGACAAACTGGCCAAACTCGGCGCATCAACCATCATTGAAGCACTTAAGTTATTGCAGGCCAGTCACCTTAAACCCATTAAACAAGACGATACTCAGGCCTGTTATGCGCATAAACTAAACAAAGAAGAAGCTCTGATTAACTGGCAACAACCAGCAGAACAAATCGCCCGACAAGTGCGCGCCTTTAATAGCTGGCCTGTTGCACAAACACACTTTAATAATAAAACGATTCGGATTTGGCAGGCAACAGCACAGGGAAATCCGGAGATTGATTCAACTTCAGTAAACCCGGGCAACATTGTCGCTGTCAACAAAAAAGGCATTCAGGTTTTCTGCCAGCAAGGCATACTCAATATAACTGAATTGCAACTAGCGGGTGCGCGGCGCATGGCGGTTAAAGATTTACTCAACGGTAAGCCCGACTTGTTTCAAGTTAGCCAGTGTTTTCATTAAAAGTGTTTTAGTTAGCCGCTGCGCCTGCCTTTGAAGATAATGCAAAAACAGAAGACAAAAAAAGTTTCCGCGATTGCTGCAACCGCAACAATTGTTAACAACGTTGTAACAAATAAAAAGCCCCTGCCGGATTGCATTGCTGAATACCAGCAAAAAATAAACTCGGAAGACCTGCCTAAAGTTCAGGCTTATTGCTATAACATTTTACGCCGCTATGAATTTTATCAGTTTATCCTTGACTCTCTACTGGACAAGCCACTCAAAAATAAAGACCAGGATATTTATCACTTGGTATTAAGCGGGGTGATGCTGCTTAACGAAGGCAACTTACCTGCACATGCTGCGATTAACGAAACAGTCAATGTCACCAGAAAAACGAAAAAAATCTGGGCAAAAAATTTAGTCAACGCCTTGTTACGGCGTTACCAGCGAGACCAATCTAATTTACACAGCGCAGCAGATAATAACCCAGTTAGCCACTATTGCTGTCCTGAATGGCTGTTAAAAAAAATCCAGCACGCTTACCCTGGCATGTGGCAAACTATTTTAAAAGCCAGTTTACAGCATCCGCCGATGACCTTGCGGGTGAATCAACGAATGAATTCTCGGGAGGATTATTTAAATTTACTTCGCGAAAGAAAACTACCCGCTCAAGCCTGCCCGTTAACCAGACACGGTATTTTATTAGAACAAGCTGTTAATGTTGAAAAACTCCCGCTCTTTGCCAAAGGCGCGGTCAGTGTTCAGGACAGTGCCGCGCAGTATTGCGCCGAGCTGTTAAATCCGCAAGCCGGTGATCATATTCTCGATGCCTGTGCTGCACCGGGTGGCAAAACACTGCACCTGATTGAATCCTGCCCCGATCTTGCACAATTAACTGCAATCGATATATCGGCAAAACGGCTTGCGAAAGTACAACAGAATATCCTACGACTTGCACCTGGCCTGCAAAATAAATTTGTACTTATGGCCGCAAATGCCGCTGACACCCAAAACTGGTGGAATGGAAAACAATTTGACCGTATCTTACTTGATGCCCCTTGCAGTGCCACGGGGATTATTCGCCGCCACCCCGACATCAAACGTCTGCGAAAAATATCTGACATTGATACACTGCGAGTTACCCAACAACAACTGCTTGACCAATTATGGCCAACACTTAAAAACGGTGGCATATTGCTGTATGCAACCTGTTCCATTATACCGGAAGAAAACGAGCAACAAATAAAAGCCTTTTTAACCTCACATAACGATGCACAGAGTGTTGATTTTGACGTATCATGTGGGCATCCATGTGAATACGGACAGCAATTATTACCCACTTACCAAAGTAGCGACGATCAGACTGATAAAAAGAACAGGGGAAATAGTGATGGCTTTTACTATTGCTTACTCCAGAAAAAATAACCCCACACATCCGGCAGCCTGTTTTACAGCCATGTTTCGCCTCGCTATTATGATTGTTTTATTTTTTACCCTTAGCGCAAACAGCCTCTACGCTGACAATAAACAAAGCGAAACAACATACTCTGTCAAAACGCCGGGTTTCAGTATTCAAAGCCTTGAAACACGGATGCAAGATCGTGTTTATCTGTTAACCGCCAATTTTAATTATCATTTTTCCCGCGAAGCCATTGAAGCACTCGAACACGGTGTACCCCTACTTATTTTAGTGGATATCGAAATTCGCTCACCCCGCTGGTGGTGGAAAGATATAACCACCGCTGAACTGGAACAGGGCTACTTGCTACTATACCATGCGTTATCTGAAAGCTATGTTGTGCACAACCTGAACAGCGGCACACAAAATAACTTTGTCCGTCTGGATCATGCGCTCACTTTTTTGAGCAGCATCAAAAATCTCCCTATACTGGACGCAAATTTACTCGACCCTAAGAAAGAATACTATTTACGAGTACGCACACATCTTGATATTGAATCATTACCCGCACCGATGCGTCCACTTGCTTATATCTCCAGTGACTGGCAACTATCCAGTGACTGGTACGAATGGCCATTGCAGAAATGAAAAAACTGTTAAAAAAATTCTTTAATCGTTTATTTAGTGGTAGTGCGCCTATTATTTCATTAATTGTATTGCTCATTGCTTCGCTTTATTTAATGAGTGGCGCAACCCACAACTCTGCACAATTTAGTCAACAGTTTTCTATTTTATTAGGTATTAATGCACTGGCAACCATCTTACTGGTTGGCCTTATTACCAAAAACTTAATTACGCTGATTAAACAATACCGCCGTCGCCAGGTTGGCTCCCGGCTTACAGCCAAACTGGTTATTATGTTTGTTATTTTATCGGTCACACCGGTCAGTGTTGTCTACTATTTTTCACTGGATTTTTTACAGCGTGGTATTGATAGCTGGTTTGATGTGCGCGTTGAAAAAGCCTTAAGTGACTCACTTGAGTTAAGTAAAGCATCGCTTGAAGAACGCATGAATAATTTAGTTACCGAGGTACAGCAACAGGCAAATGAACTAGTGAATACAACTGACGAACTGGTCGCACTTAAATTAAATGAATTACGGCTCAATAGTAAAGCATCTGAATTAACTCTGTTCCATTATAGTGGTCATATCATAGGTTCCAGTACCGCCAACACCAAACAACTGATTCCGTTTGGACTAAAAGAAAAAACCGTTATCAAAGCACGTAAAGGCGAATCAGATTTTGGCCTGATACCCTTTACCGATAAAAGCAACGGCATAAATAAAGGCAATATCCGCATTCGTATTGCTGCCCCTGTTGCCAGCCAGGATCCAGTTGCCGAAGGTCGGGTTCTGCAAGCGCTGTACCCTGTAACACCACGCATGAACAGCCTTGCCACAACCGTACAAACAGCATTTAGTGACTATAATGAACTTACTTATTTGCGTAATCCACTTAAATACAGCTTTATTTTAACCTTATCGCTGGTATTAATGCTCAGTATTTTGTCGGCTATCTGGGCAGCTTTTTTCTATGCGCGCCATCTGGTTGCACCGGTTACTAATCTGGTTAAAGGCACACTGGCTGTTGCTAAAGGGGATTACACAATTCGCCTGCCACTGCCCGGCAATGATGACCTGGGTAATCTGGTTCGCTCATTTAACGATATGATGCATCAACTCGCGATGGCACGTGAGTCTGCCGAGCTAAGCCAGCAACAACTTGAATCATCACACTCGTATTTACAGGGCGTGCTGGCTAACCTGACCTCGGGAGTCTTAACGCTGGATACACACCATAATCTAATCACTTCCAATATTACTGCCAGCCAGATATTAGGTGTTGACTTAACAAACTATATTGATAAAGAACTTGAAATTATTGTTGATGACCATACTTTTTTGTATTTATTTCTGGATGCCATTAAGCCCCACCTTGAACACAGTGATAAACAGTGGACAGAAGAAATTACCTTATTCGCAAAAGAAGGACGCCAGGTAATTATGTGCCGTGGCACCACTTTACCCGATGGTGGTTTTGTTATTGTCTTTGACGACATTACCCAATCATTGCAATCGCAACGTAATGCTGCATGGGGGGAAGTTGCACGCCGGCTGGCTCATGAAATAAAAAACCCGCTCACACCCATTCAGCTTTCCGCCGAAAGACTAAGACATAAATACCTTGATACCATGCCGGAAAAAGATGCCGAAGTACTGGATCGTTCAACCCATACCATTGTGCAGCAAGTTGAAACCTTAAAGCAAATGGTCAAAGCATTTTCTGACTATGCTCGTATGCCCGCAGTTGAACTAAAAACCGTTGACTTAAACTCTTTAATTAATGAAGTGCTCGATCTTTATCAAGACACAAAAACAAATATACAAATATATACTCAACTGGATAACACGATGCCACATATTGAAGCCGATGTTAATCGTATGCGCCAGTTGCTTACCAATTTAATTAAAAATGCACTGGAAGCCATGGAGGAACAAACAGAAGGCGAGCTGAATATCGTAACCGAGTGTGCTAAAAAAGCAGCCTGCCATTATGTAGAATTAAGAATTAAAGACACCGGCCCCGGTATCCCGCACGATATGTTTAGCACATTATTTGAGCCCTATATTACCAGCAAACCCAAAGGCAGCGGCTTAGGGCTGGCGATTGTGAAAAAAATAGTTGAGGAACATGGTGGCGTCTTATGGGCTCAAAATAATCAGTCACCTGTTCATTCAGATACCAATGATACTTTATCTGGCGCAACCATCTTTATTCGTTTACCGGTTATCAGTATTAAAAATAAAAACTCAGCTAATACACCTGCAACGCAACTAGATTCACTGAACAAAGGAAACAACAATGCCGCAGCATAAACCCACCTCACCCGAAGCCAGTAACCTGGCAAAAGGTGCCCCGTATATTCTGGTGGTTGACGATGAACCGGACATTCGCAATCTGGTGCGAGAAATTCTTGAAGACGAGGGTTATGAAGTCGCCGTCGCAGAAAATGGCTCCGATGCGCGTGACTCACAACGTGCACGCCGCCCTGATCTGGTATTGCTTGATATCTGGATGCCCGATGTTGATGGCATTACATTATTAAAGGAATGGTCAAAAGAAGACGGTGGCTTATCGATACCGGTTATTATGATGTCTGGACACGGTACAGTCGAAACGGCAGTTGAAGCAACCCGACTGGGGGCATATGATTTTATCGAAAAACCTTTATCACTTGCCAAGCTGTTACTGACCATTGAGCATGCACTGGAAGCCGACAAACTGCAACGTGAAAATCAGGGCTTTAGAAAGCGCGGCCAGCTTGATATAGAGCTGCTTGGTAAAAGTGCCACCATGCAGCGCTTTCGTGAAAATGTTAAACGCATCGCCGAGCATGACACCTGGATACTGCTAAGTGGCGAACCCGGCACAGAACTCGAAATAACTGCACAATATCTACATCAGCATAGTCGCCGTAAAGATCGCCCGTTTATTGATGTTAATGTCGCAACACTATCACCCGACAATGCAGCCAAAGAATTATTTGGTAGCGAGGTAAATGGTAAAATCACTTACGGCTTACTCGAACAAGCCAGTGGTGGCACACTGTATCTTCACGATATGAGCGATATGGATCTGGAATCACAAGCCAAATTCTTCTCTGCACTTGAAAAAAAATCCTTTGTACGGATCGGTGGCAATGAATCCGTTGCCATTCATATTCGCATCATTGCAGCCACTCACCGTAACCTGCAAAAACTGGTCGAAGATGGCCACTTCCGCGAAGACTTATACTATCAACTCAATGTTGTGCCCGTGAATGTGCCCCCCCTTCGCGAGCACCATGAAGATGTACCCGAACTATTAAACCACTACATCGACCTTTTTGTTGAGCACGACAACCTGCCTTACCGTAAATTTTCAATGGCCGCACAAAACAAACTGCGCAACCACAACTGGCCGGGAAATATTCGTGAATTAAAAAATATGGTGCAGCGATTACTTATTGTTGGCGCCGGGACAGAAATTGATGTTAACGAAATTAATAATGCACTCGGACAAATAAAAACAACCCATAGTAGTGCATTACAATCAGGCTTTGAGCTACCTTTGCGAGAAGCACGTGAACAGTTTGAACGCAACTACATTATTCACCAGTTAAAAATAGCCAATGGTAGCGTTGGCAAGGCGGCTAAAACCATCGGCCTGGAACGTACCCATTTATATCGCAAACTACGCTCACTAGAAATTGATCCTAAACATTTAGATGATGACTAAATAAGCTGCAAGCCATTACTGTTTTCACTTTTAGTATTAATGGAGCTACAGAAAAAAGACTTTAGCTATATTAGTGAATAATTTGGGTCAGTAAAAACCAAAATAATGCGGGTTGCATAATTTCATTTAGTTCTATTTTAATAAAACCTTCATGGCAGGGCAGTCCCAGGTACGTCTTAATTTAGATTCTGCAGCTTGACGAAACAGCGGGTAGCGTTCTGAGGGTGAAAGCCCAAAAATAGCATCATGTACAGAAACCGCTTCTTGATAATTAACCCTGTTTTTTATATTTGTAAAAACATACTCACTTAATTCATCACGAGATCGCGCCAAACTGCTATTTTTTGCTTCCACATAAATAGTACAGATTTCATCAAAACCATTATTTTGTTCTGAGCAGGCCAACACAACATAAAGCGACAGTAAAAAAAATGTGGGGATTTTCAGGTATCGCGGTTGCATGGCATTCATCCTTGTTATATTTTAAAGGAAGTATGGAGAAAGACAGCTAAATCTATTATACAAGAACTGAGAAAAATAGCGCCGGATAAAAAAGCTGGCAATATTGTAAAAATAGTATTTCGAGCTATTGCAGATAACAATCAGCAAAAATTGTGCATGTTAATATTAAAAGGCTATGAGAATGAATTTTCGTATATTGAAAAACCTATTTGGAAGCATCGATATAACATATTGTACCCGTCATAGTGGCCTGCACCTGAAATAACAAAATCAATCGTGTCAGAGTAAAAACTATTTTAATCAACCGCTTTCAATTTACTGATGCGTGGCAGCAAGCGAAAATCGGCCAGTGCGGCCAGCAAGGCATCCATCACACTCGCATCATCATAAACCATACGATAATATTCAAACCGCATTGTTAAACCACTGCCAATAATAAAAGATGCGAACGCAATCAATGAGCCCAGTGCCAGTGTTGAGAAGCCGGTAATACCTTGCCCAAAAGTGCAACCCATCGCCAGCACACCACCAATGCCCATTAGCGATGCACCAATAAAGTAACGGATAAAATCTTTTATCGAACTAAACCATTCGAGCCGCAGGTTGCCGGTAAATAAACCATACAAAAAAGAACCAACAATCACACCCACAAGGATCGCCACGCCAAAAGTAATCAGTGACACTTCTAAAGGATGCACAAGGTAATACAGTGTTTCACCCATGGGGTTAACAAAAGTAAACGACATGGCGCCCACACCCGGTGGCGGCGAGTCCATAAAGCTGGCCGCTTCAACCGCGGCCTGTCCCAATGGACCGGCGGTAACGTACCAGCCGGCAACAACAATTAAACCAACAATAGAGCCACCTAACAGGTTATCGAAGCGACTGCGAAAATCCACCGAACGAAATATAAAGTACAACAAAGTCAGGATAATTAAACCGGCCGACAAGGGATGGAACCAACCACTATCGGCAACGCCAAACAGGCTGCCCAACAGTGTTGTTATCTGTTGGCTATCAATATCATAACGCTGTAAATTAATGGTGAGGGGCTCCATCCAGACATGAAAGCCGTAATGGTAGAAGTCTGTCTTGGTCATCAAAAAAGCAAAAATGCCACCGATAAATAAAACAAACAACGACTTCATATTACCACCACCAATACGGATGAGTGTTTTATTCACACAGCCCCCCGCCAGCGTCATGCCGACACCAAAAATAAGCCCGCCTAACAAATAACGTATCCAGGCAAAGTTCGCGGTACGGTACGGTGGCATGGTCATACCAAGACTGATAACACCAAACTGCTCAAGCAACAACACGCCGGCCATGGCAACCGCTATCGCCAGAAGCCAGGCATACATACGCCCCATGTCTTTCATATTAACCCAGTCGGAAATCGCACCCATGGTGCAGAAATTGGTTTTGTGAACCACGATACCCAGAACAACGGCCAGACTAAAACCTGACAATATGACATACCATATCGATGCGCTTTCCATTGGCTTCTCCCATGCAGTATTCGTTGTATTTTTTAATTTTTAGGCTTAATACCAACGTTTGCCTTTATTTATAGCTTAGAACCTGTGTGCAGCTCACAGGTCAAGTTTTTTTAACTTAAAAGATTTCTTTATTTGCCGGGCTGGCGGAGATTTGTCTTTTCTAACGGGAGTCGCCGCGTATTCCAGCGTCTTAATGCGGCATCGTCTACACGCAGATTACGAAAGCCAGCCGCATAGAACATGACATAATTAAAGGCCGAACCGGTGCCGCCCAGACAGGTCAGCAGAATAGGTCGGTCGGGATCGATTTTCATCCGAGCAAGCAACCTGGGTATTTTTGGCGCTTTGGCATACCAGCGCCCCTCTTTCGTTTTGCGCATATAGTCCTGCCAGGGTTGGCTCACACTACCGGGAATGCGCCCGTAACGCGGGTTGGCTGCAAACTTGGTAAGTCCTTTAAAGTGGGTGGCCGGGCGACCATCCACCAGTAAATAATGTTTGCGTATATTATTCAGTTCGTCTGTGCCAATTTCCAGTGCAAGAATAGGGCGTGCAACGAAGTTACCGGTTTGAACGGTTTTACTGCTCTGCTCTACCGTGCCTGACACCGCCAGCCAGCCATGCCAACCTTCATCGAGCAGGCCAACATTGGTATGGCCGAGCAAATGAAACAACCAATATAGATAAACCGCACCTAAAATTTCATCCGTATTGTTCCCCTTGTAATAAATCACCACGCCGTCGTTATTGTTAATACCCAGCTTGCGAATTTTGTCGGCCAGTGTATTAACCGGCAAGCGCACCAGTGATCCATCACTGTCTTCATAGCGCCAGGCACTTTTATTAGTAACCACACTGCCCGGGATATGGCCGTTAAAAGTAAAATCCACCTTGTCGGACACTTCAATAATGGCCAGCCCGGGTTGGTTGATATTCTTTTTTAGCCATTGAGCGCTGACACTCGGTGGCACGGATAGCGCAAAACTTTTACCTAAAACAAACAGACAAACAGTCACGAGCATCAACTGATATTTCATACAACCTCCTGTAAAACAGCTATCATAAGGTATAACGGCGTGAGAAAGAAAAGTCAAACGCCTGTCTGCTCTGCCACAGCAATAAACATCAATAGTAGGAATTAAGTGCCCTGACCTACCTATTAATTTGCTAAACTAAAAACAAACGCCAGGGCAAAACGTGTTTCCCCTGGTTTGTATCCACTTAAATATGTAGAAATTACAAGGTTTTAAGTTTGGCAACACACGACATTATTTTTATCAACCCCCCCTATGAACGCATTGCAGCGGGCTACGAGTTTGTTAAACATATTACCAACAACTCCCCCTCTCTGGGCTTATTGCATTTAGCCGCCGAAGTACGGCAACATGGGTTTAACCCGTCCATTATCGAAAGTGATATTTTTAACCTGACGGTTAAGCAAGTGGCAGAACAGGTTATTCGGCAAAAGCCAAAATATGTTGGTATTACCTTGTTTACCGTTGGTGTATGGGGTGCAGCCGAAATTGCAAAACATATAAAAGAAGCCTTGCCGGAAACCATTGTTATTGTTGGCGGGCCGCATATTTCCTCTATGGGCACCGAAACCATCGCACGGTTTAAACAATTTGATTATGCAGTCGATGGTGAAGGCGAAAAAGTCCTGACCGAACTACTCGAAGCACTCGAAAACGGTACTGATTTATTCAAGGTGCCTGGCCTGATCTACCGTGATGAGTTTATGCTGCGCAAAACACCGGGCAAACCCATCAACCGAGTACTCGACGAGCTGCCCTTTCCCGCCTGGGACTTATTGCCGGATTTTCCAAAAGCCTACAAGCCCGCTATTTATGACTTCCCGCGTGGCCCGGCAGCCACCATTGCTGCTTCTCGAGGCTGCCCGTTTCATTGTAAATTTTGTGACACCTCGACTTTTGGTTCTAGCGTTAGACACTATTCACCAGAAGTTGTATTTAAAATGATGAAGCACCTCCATGAAAAATACGGTGTAAAACATATTGCCTTTGTTGACGACTTATTTCTTGCCAGCAAAGTACGGGTAAAAGAACTTTGTGAAATGATTCTTGAAGACGGCTTAAAAATGAGCTGGAGCTGCACTGCACGGGTCGATACCGTTAAACCCGATATTCTCGGTTTAATGAAAAAGGCTGGCTGTTGGGAAATCAGCTTTGGTCTGGAAACCGGTTCAAATGATTTATTAAAGAAGATGGACAAAAAAGCCGAAGTTGAAAAATCTGAGCAGGCCGTCAAATGGACAGCCGCCGCAGGCATTCGTACCAAAGGTTTATTTATGCTCGGTTTTCCAGGTGAAGATGAACATACCATTCAACAAACCAAAGATTTTATTCGCAAAATCCCGATGACGATTATGAACCTGACCAAGTTCACCCCTTATCCCGGCTCACCCATTTACCGTGACATTTACGGTACCAATATTCGCGATGACCACTGGGAAAAAATGAACGGGATGAATTTTGTCTGGGCACCGGAAGGCATATCAGTAAAAGATCTCGATCAGCATTATCAACAAATACTCAAAGCATTTTATAAGCGCCCGCAAATTGGCCATTACTACCTTAAGCTCACCTTGCAATACCCAAACCATTTTATGCGCTTGCTTCGCTTTGGAATCGGCTTTGCCAATGCCAAACTGGCGAGTATGTTAAAAGGCCGAGGTGGTTTACTGGTAAAAGAAGCACCACATCTTGATCATACTGATTAACAAAATCCAGCCACTGTCATCCAATAATATAAAGCATTGTAATACTGCCACTAACCGCTACAATACGCTTAAAAGAACAATTAAAGAGTCGCCAAACGGCTTCATGAAACTATGAAAATTATTATTTTAGGTGCCGGGCAAGTTGGTAGCTCACTGGCTGAAAATCTGGTTAGTGAAGACAACGACATCACCATTGTTGACACCAACGAAGCGCAATTACGCAACCTGCAGGATCGCCTCGACTTACGCACCGTGCACGGCCTTGCTTCACACCCGGATATTCTACGTAATGCCGGAGCCGAAGATGCCGACATGATGATCGCCGTCACTGACAGCGATGAAACCAATCTGGTTGCCTGCCAAATAGCTTACACGCTATTCCATACACCCACAAAAATTGCACGCATTCGTGGCATGGGCTACCTGAAAGAAAGTAAAAAACTGTTTACCCAGGATGCCTTCCCGCTTGATGTATCCATTAGCCCTGAACAAATAATTACCGACAATATTTACCGTTTAATTAAACATCCCGGCTCATTGCAAGTACTCGACTTTGCTGAAGGCCAGGTGCAAATGGTCGGTGTAAAAGCCTATTATGGCGGCCCACTTGTTGGCCGCGAGCTGCGCGCGCTACGTGAACACATCCCCAATGTCGATACCCGCGTTGCGGCTATTTATCGGCGCGGCCACGCTATCATTCCCGAAGGCCATACCGTTATTGAAGCTGACGATGAAGTCTTTTTTATTGCTGCCACAAAAGATATTCGTGCCGTTATGAGTGAATTACGTCGGGTAGACAGCCCTTACAAACGTATTATGATCGTAGGCGGTGGTAATATTGGTCGCCGTGTTGCAGCTTCGCTTGAGCAGGATTACAGCGTTAAATTAATAGACCACAACCCTGCACGCAGCGAAGAAATTGCCAATGAACTGGATAACACACTCGTTATTCTGGGTGATGCGGCCGATGAAGAATTGTTACAGGAAGAAGGGATTGAAAAAGTTGATGTGTTTTGTGCCTTAACCAACGATGACGAAGCCAACATCCTTTCATCCATGCTGGCGAAAAGCATGGGTGCCCGCAAGGTAATGACCTTAATAAACCGCGCAGCCTACGTGGATCTGATTCAAAGTGGCGACATCGACATTGCGATTTCACCTCAGCAAGCCACTATCGGTAGCCTGTTAACGCATATTCGTCGCGGTGATGTAGTCAAGGTACATTCCGTACGTCGCGGTGCAGCAGAAGCCATTGAAGCAATCGCACACGGCGAGGAAAATTCATCTAAAGTTGTTGGCAGAGCCATTGAAGATATTAAACTGCCACCGGGCACTACCATTGGCGCCATTGTTCGTGGTAAAAAAGTTATCATTGCACACCATGACACCATTATCGAATCTGAAGATCACGTTATCCTGTTTCTGGTTGACAAAAAATTTATTCCTGTTGTCGAGCGCTTGTTCCAGGTCGGCATTACCTTTATTTGAAGATTAATAAAATACGATGCAGTTTTTTGCAATACAACGAATTATTGGCTTATTACTGGTGATCTTCAGCATCACCCAACTACCTCCTGTTATCGTTTCTTTAATTTATAATGACGGGGCTCTAAATGCATTCCTCGCTACTTTCTTCGTTACCATTGCCACAGGCACCTTTCTTTGGTTGCCCGTTTATAAATCGCGTAAAGAGTTGCGTTTACGTGATGGCTTTATTGTTGTGGTTGCCTTCTGGACGGTACTTGGGTTATTTGGTTCCTTACCGCTGATACTTTCAGAACACGTCACCATTTCAATTACCGATTCTATTTTTGAATCCATTTCCGGGCTAACCACCACTGGCGCCACTGTTATTACCAATATTGAGTCACTGCCAAAGTCTATTCTCTATTATCGCCAGCAATTACAATGGCTCGGCGGTATGGGTATTGTTGTTTTGGCTGTGGCTATTATGCCTATGCTCGGCATTGGTGGTATGCAACTGTATCGTGCAGAAACACCGGGGCCAATGAAAGATAGTAAACTCACCCCTCGCTTAACTGAAACAGCCAAAGCCCTTTGGTATATCTACCTTACACTCACCATTCTTTGCGCACTCGGTTACTGGGCTGCGGGTATGACCGTTTTTGATGCTATTGCACACAGCTTTTCCACTGTATCCATTGGCGGCTTTTCTACACACGATAACAGCATGGCCTATTTTATAGACAAGCCTTTAATTGAAGTGACCGCGATTATTTTTATGTTTATTTCAGGTATTAACTTTGCCCTGCATTTTACCTCATGGCGAAGCCGAAGTATTAAAGCCTACTTGATGGATGCAGAATTTAAAACCTATCTTTCACTTATGTTAATTACTATTGTAATCGCAACCAGCTATCTGTTTTATAAAAATCACTTCCCGACAACGAATCAAACTATTTTAAGTAGTGTTTTTCAGGTTGTGTCCATTGGCACGACCACCGGTTTTACAACAGCGGAATACCATTTATGGCCCGGCTTCCTGCCCGTCATGTTGCTGTTCCTGAGTTTTGTGGGTGGCTGTGCAGGCTCCACCGGTGGCGGTATGAAAGTTATCCGCTTTCTGCTCTTATTTAAACAGGGCAAGCGTGAAATTATGCGAGTAATTCATCCTAATGCCATGCTCACCATTAAAATAGGTGGCAAGCCCCTGCAAACCCGAGTTATCGAATCAGTATGGGGGTTTTTCTCTGTGTATGTTGCCATTTTCAGTATTATGCTGTTAATGTTGATGGCGCTGGGGCTGGATCAAGTAACGGCTTTTTCGGCCGTTGCCGCCTGCTTAAACAACCTCGGCCCCGGGTTAAACGAAGTCGGGCTTAACTACGCCAGTCTGGATGATGGCGCCAAGTGGATACTTTGCTTTGCGATGTTGTTAGGCCGTCTGGAAATATTTACCTTGTTAGTGCTATTAACACCTGCCTTCTGGAAACGTTAAATTTATTTTTCACAAGGGTTTCACTCTTTTTATGTCATCACCTGAACGGCTATTTTCTTAATAACTTACAGCCTCAAAAAATAATACCTGCCGCGGTAACGCGTAAGCATAAAGTAGGCGTACCATTGGTACG
This sequence comes from Chromatiales bacterium, assembly GCA_027076325.1. Taxonomy (GTDB): domain Bacteria; phylum Pseudomonadota; class Gammaproteobacteria; order UBA6429; family Thiohalophilaceae; genus SZUA-37. The sequence goes on from JALTJZ010000059.1 coordinate 46,082, forward strand.
CCTTTTACTGCAACTAAATTTTAAAATTATAAACCCGTTAACTGTGAATTAATCCGCTGTTCCAGGTTTTTAACCCAGTTATTGTAACTTCGGTGGATATTAGTACCATCGTATTTTAAACCAGCACTGTCTTTATAATTAATGCTATAGTTATTTTTATTATATTTAATTTCTACTTTCGCCATATGGTTACGTACAAAAATAGTACCAATAATTAAACCCGGCTTAACCGGCTTCATACCCCAACCGATGCTCTGACCTGCTTTTATAATTGCCTTCTTTACATCTTTTACCGTGTATTGACCCGAAGCCATCACGGGTGCCTCATTAACCTGACGTATTGGATTTGAGCGGCACCCGATAATGGTAACCAGCAAAACAGCCAGAACGAGTGTTGAAACTTTCTTAAATGATATAGACATAATTTTTTTCCTTAAATATTCAAAGTTTTAATTTTATTCTCAGCCCTTTACCTTATAATAACGGCTAACACTTATAACCGTCAATTTCCAATAACTGTAGCGCATTTTTCTTTTAAAATGTAATAATAAAACTGACTTAAATTTAACCAAAAATAACCCCTCAACGAGAACAAACATGCAAATTGCTATCGTTATTCCGGCTTTTAACGAGCAACACCGTATTGTGGATGTCACCACACGTGCCTTGCAACAAGCCGAACATATAATTGTTATTGACGATGGCTCAAGTGATCAAACACTAACACTATTACAGGATCTACAAAAAACGAACCGTCATCTGGTTGTGTTGGCAAATAACCAGAATAGGGGCAAAGCCGCTACTCTCTGGGCAGGCATGCAATACGCTGAAAAACTAGGGGTCGATGCGATCATCACACTGGATGGCGACGGCCAGCATTGCCCCGAAGACATCCCCCGCTTTATACAAGCAGCCAGGCAACAGCCTCAGACCATTATTATTGGCGCCCGGCTAGCCGATAAAAGCGCAATACCGGCCAAGCGCTATTACGCAAACAAGTTTGCCAACTTCTGGCTGTCGTGGGCCGCCGGCTATGTAATTGATGACAGCCAGTCCGGTTTTCGCCTATACCCGAGTGAGCTTATCAGGAAATTAACCCCAGACATTCAACGCTCTAAAAGTTTTGTGTTTGAAAGTGAGGTGCTTATCAGCGCAGCCAAATTCGGCATTAGAAGCATCCCGATAAAAATTGAAGCTATTTACAATGCCGATGCACGCCCCTCTCATTTTCGTGGTGTTACCGATATACTTTTAATTACACGCATGGTGGCCTGGTCACTCTTTAGACGCGGCATGTACCCGTTGGGCTTGTTCAATATCACCATTATGCATGCCCTTAAAGGCAGGCACAGCAAAACCATCGGAACAGATGGCATTGCCATGATGCTGCTTTCCATAGTGATTATTTTTTTAACCGCTGGCCTGAGTTATTTTTATTTTTTATACAAAACATTTAGCATGGCAAAAAATGCACCCAGCTATATTCGTGACACTGAAGTTTTATTATTACTCGGTATGCGTCTTAAAAAAAATAATATAACGAAGCTTTATAAACAACGTCTGGACAAGGCAGACGAACTGTTAAGTAGCCAACCCGACTTAAAAGTTATTATTCTAGGCGGCCTGACGGGCAATGCCAGTATTACCGAAGCACAGGCCGGTAAAAATTACTTAACAAATAAAAATATTTCTGCCGAACGCATTGTTACCGAACACCAGTCTCGTCATACACTCGAAAATTTAAAATCTGCCAAAGCACTTATTAGTGAAATGGCGTTTACAAAAATAGCCTTGCTAACTAACCGCTTTCACTTGTACCGCGCATTAACATTGGCTCACGGTTTTAAACTTCACGCCAAACCCTGCGCTGCAGAAAATATATTTTCATATAAACTAAGCAATATAATAAAAATTTTAACCGAAGCATTTTTTAACCATTGGTATACGACTGGAAAAATCTATGCCTTTGCAACTAAAAACAAGCATATGATAAATCGTATTAGCTAACTTGCTTTATAAATAGAGATTTAAGGGGGTCAACAATGAATAATAATACAACTGCAATGCAATCACCTTTTACGCAACAACAACTCGATGCCTTTCGTCGTCAGGGCGATCCGCTAGCAGATGAAGTCATTGATGCTTTTGCTTCTCAATACAGTGCCTCCATTCAGGAACTGGCAGAAAAACTTCAAAATATTATTAGAATGCCAACTGAAGAAGACATGCTCAGTATCATTAAGCGTGTTTTCCCTGATAGTGAAAATATTCAAAATGCACTTGAAAAATATTTTACCCAGGCCACCTTGCTGCCTGACTGGATTGATGCAGATAAATTAAAATTAGGCGGGCAGGTTTTTCAGGATCATTTATTTAGCGGCTTTATGGTGCTGGGTTGTTCCAGCTTACCTATTTGCTATGTATGCCGACCCGATGTAAAAGTTTTAAGTTTTACCCGGCGCTTAATAGATGATGCACCCAGGCGTCTGGTCGAAACGTCACAAATGGTAACCGATGTAATGAGTACCGGCGGCCTCACTATCAAGGGTGACCGGTTAGCCGGTAAAGGTGTACAGTCAATTTTAAAAATTCGCTTAATCCATGCCTCAATTCGCCACTTACTGCTACAAAAAGAGAAATTACTCGCTGCCCACCCACATGCAAACGACATCGACCCAAAAAATTTCCTGTTGGCCTATGTGTATGATTCAATTCAGGATCAATGTAACTGGTACGGTGACGCTAAACCGGACGCATGGGATGAAAAAAAAGATGGTGTTCCCATTAATAAAGAAGCGCTTGCCGAAACGCTGCTCACTTTCTCCTTTTTAATTTTACATGGTTTACAAAAAATTGGTGTGCGCCTCAACACAAAACAACAAAATGCATATTTACATAGCTGGAATATTGCTGGTTATATACTCGGTGTTGATGAAGAATTTTTAAAACATTTTAACAACTACGAAAACACAGAAGTTATTTACAAACAAATTCTTGAGCGTCGTTTTGGTCAAACACAGGATGGTATTTTACTGCAACAATCCCTGTTAGATGTTTTTTCAGACAATGCAAGCCGCTTAATTCCTTTTGGTCGTATATTACATGTGCGGCGTTTGGCAAGACTGGTTACTTCTAAATTAATATCTGAACAATGCTACGCAGCTCTCGGTTTAAAACTCAGCCTTTATGATAGATTTGTACGCATGTTTGTGTGGATGGGCGTTCGAACCTTTGGCTGGTTTGTCAATCATGGCTGGCTACGACCTTTTGCCGATTACATGTTTGGCCGTATTGCACAATCTTTATGGGACTGGCGAGCCGATTTCCCCGAACAACAAACGAAACAAAACCATGACAAACATGGCGTTTGTAATCCGCTCATTATCCCGCACCACTTAATTAAAACAAGCCACTTATCAACTGCAACCGAATAATGAAGAAAACACTAAAAGAAAGTATACAAAAACAACGCGAGTCACTTGAAAAAAGCCTGGCCACACCACTGGCAAAAATAGCCTTTGCCTGTGAGTCTGTCTGGCCAGACAGAAAAGCGCTAGATGATGTATTATTAAAATTACTCGATACCATACCCAACTGTACCTTTTTATACGCACTGGATACCAACGGTGTACAAATCAGTGATAATATTTCCAAGTCCGGAATATTATCTGAACATTTTGGCCGTGATCGTTCCAGACGGCCCTATATGAATGAGCTTGTTCCCGTAAGTGGCTTTTTACTATCAGAAGCCTATATCAGTTTGCGTGTTGCCCGCCCGTCACTCACTGCGCTGCAAGTCGTACGCAAAGGCAATGAAGTGGTTGGCTTTATCGGTGCCGATTTCGATTTACGCAACCTGCCCGTTACTGCAGAAATGTATGAAGAACCCGCACAGTGGCGACAAATTAAAGGCGATGCCGCCATTCGTGGCACCTTATTTCAACAAACACGTGCAGAAAGTTTGCTTGACAAAGAAATCGATCAGGTCATGGCCATTTTGGAAGAACTTTGTGTTGCTCATGGTATGTTCCAGTTAGTACTTCATTTTTCCAGCAGTCGAGCCACCATCTGGCTAATGAAAGACCCCTATCGTTATCACATATTACAGGCGGACGAACTAACCGATCCTGATATTTGCCTGGCTTACCCCATTCATGAATACCCAAAAGATGCCATCATACCAGCTAATGCAATCAAAACAATTCTGGACAACATGAAGCAACTCCGCTTTACCGATGAGAATATTTATTTACGCTCAGCCTCAATTAATATATTCAATGGTATGGTCAGCCTGACCTTCTCATGTGACGGTTCACACTATATGCCTTACAAGGAATTTATCGATAAAAATATCAGCTTTTGGGTCGGTAGTTCAGCTTAGGCAAAGAGCCGAAGCTCACAAGAATAGCCCAGGGCTGTTGATCTTTGCCTCATTTATATACTTTGCAAAGCAACAAAGTGACGGCGGCAATATCAAGTTGATAACGTTTAATCATAAGATTGCCGCGTTAACACTGAAAAACAGATATTTTTCAGTGTTTCCTCGCAAAGACAGGCAACACTAAATTTCGTGAGGCTCCCTCAGACTTTAAGAAAAATCTGCCACAAGCCACAGAAATAAAAACATATAATAACTTACCCACAGGTTGAGGTTAGTTTTTATTGTAAACATCTGCTTCGCCGGCCGGGCGCGACTTGAAACGCCGATGTCCCCATAAATATTGGGCAGGGGTTTCTTTTATTTGTTGTTCAATAGCGTGATTGATGGCGGTTGAGTCTACAATATCGTTATCAGTTGGAAAATTTTCTATTGCTGGACTAAAATGAAGAACATAACCACTGTTATCGCTTAAACGTTCTGCATAAAAGGGTACAACAAGCGCACCCGTAATTCGGGCAAGGCGTTGAGTAGAAATAAGTGTGCAGGTTGAAACACCCATAAAAGGTGCAAAAACCGAATCTTTTTCACCAAAATCCTGATCAGGTGAATACCATAGAATTTCCCCTTTTTTAAGGGCACGAATCATCTCGCGTACGCAAGTATGCTTCACCAGCTTAACATTATTTTCACTGCGTTTTGTACGAATAAACCATTCAAATAAAGGGTTATGTGCGCGCTTATAAACAATATTAAGCAGCTCGGTATGTTTAGCTAGAAGCGTACCGGCAATTTCCAGTGTAGTAAAATGACTGGCGAGTATAATCACACCATGATTTTGTGCCAATGCGGCATGGAGATGTTCGAGTCCTTCCGGCTTATGCAGTTGTACCAGCTTTGCGTGACTACCCCACCAGCTGAGCCCAATTTCAAAAACCGACATGCCAACAGATGCAAATGATTCTTTAACCCGCTGTTTTTGCTCTTCGGGACTGAGTTCAGGAAAACAAAGACGAATATTGGTTTTAACAATGTGTCGACGACGAGGCATTAAAATATAAGTTAAATTGCCAAGTTGGCGACCAAGCCACATTTGCAGCCTGTACGGTAAAACACTACAGGCTCGTAAAACAGCAAGCCCAAACCAGGTTGGCCAGTATTTGGGAGCCAGAAAAGAAGATAATTTTGCTGTTGCGTTGTGCATCTATATATTAGTAGCGAGGCTGTCTTGTTATAATATTGATAATACCTCAGTTTGGGGCAAACATATATTAGCAGCAATAAATTTGGGGGGGACAAATGCAAATATGGGTTGATGCCGATGCCTGTCCAGTGGTGATAAAAGAAATTTTATTTAAGGCTGCGAATCGCACCAAAGTAGTCGTCACGTTGGTGGCAAACCGCCATATGCAAACACCCCCCTCGGCTTATATTAAAATGCTGCAGGTGGCATCGGGTTTTGATGTGGCCGATAACGAAATTGTTAAAAGAGTGACCGGCGGTGATTTAGTGATAACGGGCGATATCCCGCTGGCAGCCGAAGTGATTGAAAAAGGTGGCCACGCACTCAACCCACGAGGAGAGATGTATACTACGGATAGCATTAAGCAACGCTTAAATATACGCGATTTTATGGATACCATGCGCGCTAGTGGAGTGAACACCGGCGGCCAGCCACCGCTTAGCCAGAGTGACCGACAGACGTTTGCCAACCATTTAGACCGATTTTTAGCAAAAAACTCACCGCACAACTAGCTCATAAAGCCATAGGCATTAAAAATACCGTCTGTATGTATCCTAGAATGCAGTTCTGGTAACGTTTGGCAGATATACTAGACCCGTATTTCACGTAGATAAACAGGTATTATCTAAAAAATTAAAATATAAACAGGAGAATATATAATGTCTATCGAAAAAACTGTTTTTGCTTTTGCCGGTGTGATGGTGGTGTTAACCTCGTTACTCGCTCTATACCATAACCCACTATGGAGCTGGGCAACGGTTTTTGTTGGGTTTAATATGTTTCAAAGTGTCTTTACGGGCATTTGCCCCCCTGGTTGGCTGATGAAAAAATTTGGCATGAAATCTGAAGCCGAGCTTGCCGCCCAGAATTAATTTGCACCCGTTTTAAGGTTTTTATATCTAATTAACCTTGTTAGTGGTTGTTACAAAGCATTTCTGTCTGTAACAACCACTGTATTTATAGCGAGATATTAATATGAAAAGCAGCCCGGAAAAATTATTAGAAAAACACCATGAAATGGTTCACTCTGAAAATGTAAAAGTGAATTCACATGTACAGCGCAAACAGGGTGACTGGATAATTAATTCATTAATGATTGAAGGTTGCAGTGTTCCTTTCAAATACAAGCGCCAGAAAACGTATAAAGATTTGAAAGGGCGGCGTGTTAACTTAACTTATTACCCTGCAACTGAAGCAATTGGCGATCTTTCTTTTGAGATAATGAAGGTTGTCCGTATTAAAATTGCTTAAGTTTTATTGTTAGCAAGCAACAATCTCTGCGACAGTCGTGACTGACGTCTTAATGTAAGCATAAAATAAAAGTGCTATAAATCCAGCTCTTTAATTTTTCGTGTTAAGGTGTTGCGTCCCCAACCTAATAACACAGCTGCATCCTGGCGGCGGCCACCGGTTTTCTGTAATGCAGACTCAATCATTACTTTTTCAAATTGCGGGGTTGCTGTATCCAGCAGATTTTTTTCATTGTTACTGAATTGCTGGTCAGCCCAGGCTTTAAGTAAGTCAGTCCATGAACCTTCGGGCTTTGTCGATTTGGATTTAGCTGTTAGTTCAGGTGGTAAGTCACTAATTGTTACTTCCTGCGAAGGTGTCATAACAGTTACCCAACGGCAGGTATTTTCAAGCTGGCGCACATTACCCTGCCAGTTGAGCTTTGTTAAAAACTCTTCTGTTTCTTTGGTTAATATTTTTACTTCAACTTTTAGTTCAGCTGCGGCTGTACTTAAAAAGTAGCGAGCAAGCAAAGGAATATCTTCTTTGCGTTCTTTCAAAGACGGGATATGAATACGAATAACATTTAAGCGATGAAATAAATCTTCACGGAAGTCGCCTTGTTGCACACGTTCTTCAAGATTTTGGTGGGTTGCAGCAATGATGCGAACGTCGACTTTAACAGGTTGGTGACCGCCAACACGGTAAAATTCTTCATCGGACAATACGCGCAGCAAGCGGGTTTGCAAATCAGCAGGCATATCGCCAATTTCATCCAGAAATAAAGTACCACCATTAGCCTGCTCAAAGCGACCATGGCGGGTATTTTGTGCACCCGTAAAAGCACCTTTTTCATGGCCAAAAAGTTCAGACTCCAATAAGTCTTTCGGGATTGCCGCCATGTTTAATGCGATAAAAGGTTTATCTGCACGTGGACTATGGCGATGCAATGCATTGGCAACCAGTTCTTTTCCGGTACCGGACTCACCATTAATTAAAACCGTGATATTTGACTGTGACAAACGGCCAATCGCACGAAAAACTTCCTGCATACTGGGGGCTTCACCAATAATTTCACTGACAGGGGCAGCTGTTTCTTTTCCAGAATCGGCAACAGTTCGACTCTGGCTAACGGCGCGTTGCGCCAGGTTAACCGCATCATCAACATCAAAGGGTTTCGGTAAGTATTCAAAGGCGCCCCCCTGATAAGCCGAAACCGCACTGTCAAGATCAGAGTGAGCAGTAATAATAATAACAGGCAGCTCGGGATGCTCAATGTGTATTTGCGACAGCAGCTCAAGCCCGTCAATGCCTGGCATTCTTATATCACTAATAATAGCATCGGGTTGTGCTATTTTTAAGTCGGCTAAAACATCCGTTGCGTTTTCATATGTTTTAACATTCATATCTGCTTGTGACAACGCCTGCTCAAGTACCCAGCGAATAGAGCGGTCATCATCGACGACCCAAATTGATTCATTACCCATTTTTAAATGACATCCTTTGTTATGTGGTGATTGGTAAATTAATGGTAAAAATAGTTTTACCCGGCTTGCTATTGCATTCCAGTAAACCGTGGTGCTGCTGGATGATGGATTGTGCGATCGACAACCCTAAGCCTGTTCCTTCTGCACGTCCCGTTACCATCGGGAAAAATATTTTCTTTTGCAGGTTGTCAGGAATACCCGGGCCATTGTCTTCAATTTCCAGCAACAACGCTAAACGGTGCCTGCAATTGCCTATCGTAAAATTTCTTAAAATTCGTGTGCGATAAATAATACTACCGGCCTGTTTAGCTGGCTGTGATGTTAATGCCTGAATTGCATTGCGGGTTATATTTAAAATAGCCTGAATCAATTGTCCCGGATCTGTGTTTAGCTCGGGGATACTGGGATCGTAGTCACGCACAATATTAATTTTATGCATGTTGTCTGCCAGCACAAGCTGACGAACATGCTCAAGAATTTCGTGTACATTCACGTCACAAATTTTTGGTTTTTTTGCCGGTCCAATCATTCTATCCACTAACAGGCTTAACCGATCAGCTTCATCAATAATAACGCGCGTATACTCTTTTAAATTATCGTTATCCAGTTGCCTCTGCAATAATTGAGCTGAGCCACGCAAACCACCTAACGGGTTTTTAACTTCATGGGCAAGACCACGTAAAATTTCCTGTGTTGCCTGTTGGTCTTCTGCACGTTTTTCGTCACGCGTAATACGAATCAAGTGATCAACCTGGTGGCATTCAAGTAAAATCTCCGGATCGTCTTTCGAGTCTAGCAAGGGGCTGATGGACATATTAAGGGTAATCTTTTTCGCATTTAAAAGTGAAACCGGCACTTCATGCTGGGTAACAGGGTGCACCGTTTTTAGCACCTGTTTTAAGTCACTGTTACTGATACTGGTCATGCTGAATAATTGCTCATAACTCTGGCCGAGCAAATGGCGTGCACTCACCTCAAATAACATTTCACCTGCAGGATTGATGTAACGCAAATGAAGATTAGCACCAAATAGCAGCACAGCACTGCTCAAGCCGTCGAGTATACGTTGATAAGGAGAAGGGATATTGGCTGCCACAGCATTCATGCTCTAGATATAGCAAGAAATAAACCAGTCCTTCGGCCACCTGAGCCAAAAGAGGGTGCGTTAAAAAAACAAATAAATTCTTTTATTTCAATAAGTTAAAATAACTCTTTAAATAGAATTAGAAATAACACGAAATAGCGGTGCCATGATAGCACAATAATAGTGCGCGCGCACAGTTTTAGTGCGCTTAAGGCGTCACTTTGGGCTTAACGTAGGCTCGTAATAAGTAAAATACAACGGGGGGTGACTGCGCCAGAATGCTGCCATCCTGGCCAATAATATAGGCTTGCACTTTATGAGTGCCACGAAAAAGATTAGGGAAAGAAATACTTGAACTTTTACTGGTAACAGCCGATTTCTCATCACCGTTGAGTACAATTTTAATAATGTCTTCGGTTTTTAAGTCCGGCTTTATATCGAGGGTAATGGTGACACGGCCATCATTAGCGCGAATAGTGCTGTTATTAGCCGGTGAGCTGATATTAAACTGGCTATAGCCTGTAGCCGGTTTTTGCTTTGTGGTTTGCTTGGCTGCTTTTGGAAACGGTTTTTGTTTGTACGTGTTCATTTGCGGGACATGCACGGGTTTTGACTTTTTACCCGGTAAATCGCTAAATTCAACCACACCATCCTTGTTATATTTTTTATAGACTGTTTTTTCACTCGCCTGTGCAACATGGCTGCCAGCAAAAAATAAAACAATAACCAATGTATAAATATTTTTAAGCATCGCTAAATCATATCAATGAAAAATGAATGGTGCATGAATAGTTTAGTTCTTTTTTCTAGAAGATACTATGTCATTTGTGGTTTTGTATTAGCCAACATAAATATGGTATTGGCAGCAAAATATAAATGCATCAGTAAGCGCCATAAATAACTTTAAGGTTAGGTATAAAAAAACGCCTCCTGTTAAGAACAAAAGGCGTTTTTACATCCTTAATAAATTAAGGATCTGGTTTTGAACAGGTATTACAAACTGTAATACATATCAAACTCAACAGGGTGAGTTGTCATATTCAAACGTTCAATTTCTTCACGCTTAAGACTAACAAAACCATCGATCATATCGTCGGTGAAAACACTACCTGCCGTTAAGAATGCACGATCTTCTTCCAGGCAATCAAGCGCCTGTTCAAATGAGCTTGCAACGGTTGGAATCGCCGCGGCTTCTTCTGCTGGCAAGTCGTACAAATCTTTATCCATTGCTTCACCTGGGTGAATTTTGTTCTGGATACCGTCAAGGCCAGCCATCATTAGTGCAGAAAAGCAAAGGTATGGATTTGCCATTGGATCAGGAAAACGCACTTCGATACGACGTCCCTTTGGATTTGAATCGAAAGGAATACGGATAGAAGCAGAACGGTTACGTGCAGAATATGCCAGCATAACAGGTGCTTCGAAGCCAGGGACAAGACGTTTGTACGAGTTAGTTGAAGAGTTAGTAAAAGCGTTTAATGCGCGAGCATGTTTAATGATGCCGCCGATGTAGAATAAAGCGGTTTCAGATAAGCCACCATAGCCGTCACCAGAGAAAAGGTTTTGGCCATCTTTAGCAAGAGACTGGTGAACGTGCATACCCGAGCCATTATCGCCAACTAAAGGTTTAGGCATAAAGGTTGCGGTTTTTCCATAGATATGGGCAACGTTGTGTACGCAATATTTTAATGTCTGATTCCAGTCCGCACGTTCTACTAAAGTAGAGAAGCGGGTACCGATTTCGCATTGACCAGCCGTTGCGACTTCATGGTGGTGCACTTCGACAGGCACACCCATTTCTTCCATTGCTAAACACATAGCTGCACGTAAATCATTTAATGAATCAACGGGTGGAACCGGGAAATAACCCCCTTTAACGCTTGGGCGGTGACCAATATTGCCTTCGTCAAACACTTTCGCTGAGTTCCATTCGGCTTCTTCAGAGTCCACTTTGTAAAAAGCGCCTGACATATCTGCGCCCCACTTAACATCGTCAAGAACGAAAAACTCAGGCTCTGGACCAAAAAAAGCGGTATCGGCAATGCCGGTTGATTTGAGGTAAGCTTCTGCGCGCTTTGCAACAGAACGCGGGTCACGTTCATAACCTTCGCCAGTAGCGGGCTCTAAAATATCACAGGTTAAAATTAAAGTTGGCTCATCGGAGAATGGATCCATTAAAGCCGTTGCTGCATCGGGCATTAAAATCATGTCGGACTCATTAATGCCTTTCCAGCCTGAAATGGACGAGCCATCAAACATTTTACCGGCGCTAAAAGTATCAGCATCAATTTGGTGGTGTGGAACTGAAACGTGCTGTTGCTTGCCGTGGGTATCAGTAAAACGGAAGTCGACGAATTTAACGCCGTTATCTTCCATCATTTTCATAACGTTATCGGACATTTTCTTATTCTCCAGAGTCTAGATATGTATTTGTATGTGTAAGTTTGTAAATGGCATATTATGGTGCAAGCAATATGCCACTCTATAAGTAATTGTTAACTATATATTTTTTGTAATATTCTTATTAAAGCGGCTAAAAAGGCACTATAAAGGTGCAAAAGACACAGGGCGATGCCCTAAATTGGCACCACTTTAATATGGCTACTGAAATAATAATTTAATGGATTCTACTTCATCTATGGAATCCGCTACAAGCTTAAACTCTACTGCAATTTGCTGCTGTAGCTCAAGTACTGATTGAGGTGGATTGTCTAATATTTTTAGTGGCAGGCTAAGCTCGACATGGATCTTGCTGTTAAGGTAGTGCAGGGTAATATTTTCGATATGCTCGCTAGCGTCGATATGCTGCCAGGCGGCCTCAAGCCTGGGCTGCAGTTCGTGGCGAAGTGGCAAGTGGGCAAAGTCCGTTATGCTTTCATCGTCTTCCGGATCAATATGTACCATCACGTCAGACACTTCATCGATTTGCTGAATAATCGCGCTGCGCACACTTTCACTAATGTAATGGCCTTCGGAAACACTCAAAGTAGGGTTCACCTGAATATGCACATCCACCAGCGCTTCGCCTCCCATGCGGCGGGTACGTAATATGTGCAGTGTATCAACACCATCTACCTGCAAAATGGCTTGCCGAATCGCTTCTACGCGTTCAGGCTCCAGGCTTTTATCCACCAGCTCCTGCATACTCGCAGACAGCAAGTCCCAGCCGATTTTTGCAATCATTAATGCCACGCCAATGGCTGCAATGCTGTCCAGATACCAGAACCCGAACATGCTGCCGACAATACCGATAATAACGATGATTGACGAAATGGCATCACTACGAGAATGCCAGGCATTGGCACGTAACAGGTTGGAATTGTATTTTTCAGCCACGGCCATGGTGTAGCGATAAATCACTTCTTTAGAAATAACCGAAATAAAGGCAACCACTAATGCCCAGTAACCGGGTGTCGCAAGCAATTCACTGTGTAATAACCGCAAAATGGCATCATAGGCAATGCCACCGGCCACGGCAATAAGGGCAACACCCAGCACAACGGTAGCAACCGTTTCAAAGCGGCCATGCCCATAAGGGTGATCCTCATCAGCTTCCTGATGGGCATGCTTACTGGCGTATAAAACAATCGCATCGGTGGCTAAATCAGAGAGGGAATGGATACCATCGGCAATTAATGCCTGTGATGATGCAGCATAACCGACCACAATTTTAAAGAAGCCCAGCAACGCATCAACGACCGCGCCAATTAAAGTGATCCGAGTTGTGTCACGTAACCGCTCGCTACGCTGGAGCTGTGATTGTTCGCCGCTGTTGGTAGGTTGAGGTTGATTCATTGTTTATGGCTGCTGTTAACCTGGGAACGAGTAAGTATTTAAACTGTAAATTTAACCGACTCTAATCGTAATAAAAATATCATCATCCTGCTTATCCGTTGCTATCACCTCATGGCCATTGATACGACACCACGCCGGGATATCAAGCAAAGCACCCGGATCGGTACAGGTTACCCTTAAAATATCACCGCTTGCTAATGTTTTAATTTTATCCTGAGTGCGAATAACCGGCATTGGGCAGAGTAGGCGGCTTGTATCAAGTATATAAAAATCATTCGACATAGCTCAGATCATAGCAGCTTGTCGGCACAATATTTTTATTATTTTCAATCAGCACCCTTAAGGCCAGCCAGGCATTTAAATAGCGCTGTCGCCTGGTTAAAACATATAAAACACCCGACGTTTGGAGAGGCTCTATTTGATCCATATCAATAACAACCCGCCACTAATCAAGGATGATTCTGGAGTGGGGTATCAGAGTTAATATCAAATTGTTGCAACCATAAATAAGGAATGGCGAAGGATGTCGAGCAAAAATAAAATAGTCGAAGAAGTGGAGCGTATCGCTGCTGATATTGCAGGGCCATGCGCAGATGATGTGGATAAAAATGCACGCTTTCCTGTCGAAACCCTGGCGGCTTTAAAAGCGTCAAAAATCCTTAGCGCAGGTATTCCTGAAAACCTTGGCGGCGCCGGCCTTGATATTCTTGAACAGGGAGAGTTATGCAGAATACTTGCAACAAAATGCGCCTCCAGTGCCATGGTACTTGGAATGCACTTTATTAAGGTGTCAAGCATTGTACATTTTGGAAAAGGCAACGCACAGATTGAAAATTATCTTCGCTCCGTGGCTGAACAACAGCGACTGGTTGGCTCTGTCACCTCTGAAGAAGGGGTGGGCGGCAACCTAAGAAACAGCATTGCTGCGGTTGAAACCATAGGAGACCGATTTAAATTAACCAAGTACAGTACCTGTTTGTCTTATGGTGCCCAAGCCGATGATTTACTGATAACCTGTCGAAGAAATAAAGAGGCAGCAGCATCTGATCAGGTTGTCGTGCTGGCAACAAAAGATGACTTTACACTCGAGCAGCAGGGTGAGTGGGATGCGATGGGCATGCGTGGTACCTGTAGTCCACCTTTTACGGTAACGGTCGACGCCAGTATGTGGCAAATCTTCGAGCCTGATTTTGCAACCATTGCAGCCAGAACCATGGTACCCGACACGCATTATATATGGTCAAACATTTGGCTGGGGATTGCTTGTGACGCCGAAGCCAGAGCGCGGGCACTGGTTCAAAAACACGCCCATAAAAACCCTTCACAATTGCCCGAAAATGCAAGACGTTTAGCCGAGCTGGAAATCCGACTGGAAAGATTTAAGGATACCGTTAAAAGCGTAGGTGAACGTTATCTTAAAGCGCATAAAGAAGATAATGAAACACTTTTATCCAGCATGGCATTTAGTCTAAAGATAAATGCGCTAAAACTGAATGCCTCACAGCTGGTTACCGATATTTGTCTACGTGCAATGGCTATTTGTGGTTTTGCCGGTTATTTGAATAACACACCCTATTCGATCGCCAGACATTTACGTGACGCCCTATCCGCTGCACCGATGATTGGCAACGGGCGAATCATTGAAACGAATGCGGCTCATCTGCTGGCTTTTAAAGGGGATGAGCTGTAAACAAAACACGTCCGGGTTTAGTGATACAGCCTGTCTGTCAGAAAGCCGTTATTTGTCATTTAGTAGCGCAGTTCCAACGCATCGCACAGAAACTGCATATAGATATCGGCGGCTGAAAAAAAACTAAACACGTCATCACGAAAATCTTTATCTAAAACAAACTTATTGCTGACCGGCGCGATGGCAATAAAATCTTTACGCTTTAAGTCTTCAATTAAAGGATGTGCCTTGTCGTAACCTTTGGGTGGCCGGATAAGCGTGTCCCCACCCAGAGAAAAAAGTTTATTAAACGCTTTGTCTTTTTTAATTTCCAGCCATAAAGATTGTTTTTCACAAATCCAGTCACGGATACGACCAAGCGAATCGGCATCCGGTCGCCAGATACCAACACCGATAAAATTATTGCCTGGCTCAATGTGTATATAAAAGCCTGGTGAGTGCACATCTTTAGCACGTTCGTGGCGAAATTGAATGCCGATATTCAGCTTGTATGGTGACTTGTCTTTACTAAATCGCACGTCACGATAAATACGCATTAACGAGCCACCCACTTTTTTTGGTCGCGCCTGAAAATGTGGCGATATCATCATTAGCTCATCAGTAAAATCCTGAATAAAGTTTAGTGCCGGTGTGCGCACCACATCTTCATAATCCTGTTTATGTGCATTAAACCAGTCGCGCTTATTATTCTGTGCAAGCTGTTTTAAAAAGGCCATTGTTTTTGTTGTAAAATAAGGATTTGTCATCTAAGTGATTCTTCAATTGAGGTAAACAACGGGCATCCGAACCTGAGGGAACCTCTCAAAATTTAGCGCTGCCAGTCATTGCAAGGAAACACGTTGTTGCTTCACCATACCGGTATTTTATTCCAGCTATTGATACCTGTCTTTTTAAGCCATTATTTTTGATTACCCTTTCCCGGAAATTTGTGTGGAACCCTCAGCATCAGAGTAGCATTTTGCGACTAACTTAGCAGTGTTTACTGCATTTTTTTAGACCTTATCCCGATCGCAATAACCCCTGCAAATTGTACGTCATTTAAAACTTGCTTAATGGTGATCTGGATCAAAAGTCCCTACTATTTTAATTTGATTAATTTCTAAATAATTTCCATTTTTAGTCGCTATAGCCTGCATATCGTATTTATGCAGGACCCCAATATTATGAGTAGTTTATCTTCAATCTTTTTTTCACCCTCTGTCGCTGTTTTGAACAAGCTTAAATTCACCCAGAAATTTGCACTTATTTTTATTATTTATTTAATCCCTATGGTTTATTTTGTTTTTGCATTAATAACTGATGATGCGAAAGGTGTCGAGCATGCAAAGCTGGAAAGAAAAGGAACCGAATATATGATAAAAATTCGCCCTCTTTTTGAGCATATGGCACAAACACGCGGAATGACGAATGCTTATCTTCATGGCAAAACAGAGCTCAAGGAAAAAATAATAACCAAACATGCACTCATTAACAAAGAACTGGCAGCCCTGGCCAATATTGACGCACGATTAGGCAAAATACTGCACACAACCGAACGGGTAAAGCGTATTCAGGATAACTGGAACAGCCTGGTGCAAAATGCTTTATCGATGGAAAAGGATAAAGCGTTTACTGCTCATACCGTCATTATCGAAGACGTACTTGAACTTAAAGAGCATATATTGGAGTCCTCAAGATTATTACTGGATCCTGCATTAGACAGTAATTTTATGGCAAGCTCTTTAAGCTTACGCATTCCAACACTGGTGGAAAATATGGGCAAGCTACGAGGGCTCGGCGCGGGCATGATAGCGGCTGGCAACTTTACTCCGAAAGCACATCTGGAGGTAATGGGCTTTATTCAAACAATTGAAAATGCAAACAGGATGATGATGCATGGTTTTAATGTGGTCTTTGAAAATAACATGACGGCACGCCAAAAGTTAACCTCACTAAGGGAAAAGTCAAATGAAGCAACCCGCCAGTTTATTCAGTTAACCAAAACCAAAGTGCTTGAGGCTGAAAAAATAAATATGGATGCTGTTGATTATTTTTCAAAAGGGACACAGGCGATTACTGCGAATCTGGCGCTGTATGATGCTGTAATGCCCGTGTTAAACAACGTGCTCGAAAAGCGCATCAATAATTCCACGAGTGAAATGGGACTTCATCTTATTTTAAGCTTGCTACTATTGTTTACCACACTTTATTTGTTTAGCGGTTTTTATCGCAGCCTGATGGGCTCCATTAATGCCGTAAAGGCTGCGGTACATACAATGGCCAAAGGAGATTTAACAAAGCACGTTAAACTGGAAGCAAAAGATGAAATGCAACTTATCGCAACAGACATGAATATGATGATAGATAAAATAAATGCTCTTGTATCCCAGGTGGTCAGCTCTGCAAATCAGGTCGTGAGCTCAGCGGAGTTGAATGGAGCGGCCTCAGAAGACACGCGTGATGGCGTAAACCAGCAAAATCAGGAGCTGGAACTGGTTGCTACGGCAATGAATGAAATGTCTGCCACCGTGCATGAAGTCGCTAATAACGCCTCCAGCACTGCAGAAGCAACACGTAACGCAGACATGGAAGCAAAAGCCGGTCGAGCCGTTGTTAATCAAACAATTGAATCCATTAATGCACTATCCAATGAAATGCAGCAAGCGAGCGGTGTTATCAAACAACTAGAGGAAGACAGCGAAACCATTGGCAGTGTGCTCGATGTAATACGTGGTATAGCCGAGCAAACAAATTTACTCGCGCTTAACGCAGCAATTGAAGCGGCTCGCGCAGGTGAACAAGGCCGTGGCTTTGCCGTGGTTGCAGATGAAGTAAGAACCCTGGCCAGCCGTACGCAGGATTCAACTCAGGAAATCCAGGCAATGATAGAAAAGTTACAGCAAGGATCACAAAAAGCAGTAACGGTAATAGATGAAGGAACTCGGCAAACAGAAAAAACGATTACTCAGGCGGCAGAGGCGGGGGCAACGCTGGAATCGATTACAGCCGCCGTTGATCATATTACTTCGATGAACGAACAAATTGCCAGCGCCGCTGAAGAACAAAGCAGTGTAGCAGAAGAAATTAATCGTAATGTGGTTAACGTACGCGATATTGCGGGGCAAACAGCCGGCAATGCAAACAAAACAGCAGAAAACAGTACTTCACTGCAAGAGGTTGCATCACAGCTTCAGGTGCTAGTCGCTGAGTTTAAGGTTCGTTAATCGTAAAAACATGCCCACAAAATGGGGCAAACTTAACTATTCTGTAAAGACAACAAAAAAACAGGGATTTTCTGCTACTAACGCGATACTCTGCTCACTTTGTTCGCCCTGAAAGAAATCTGTTTTTACCCAAGTGGGGTGGTATGCTATAGATTTTGTGGCAATTTACAGCATGCACCTTGAAAGGTTATCGAAATTATTATATTCCTATATACTCTGTTTTGCTGATAGGGGCTGTTTCTTAAGAAGTATAAATTTTACATGAATATAATCAATCAGCTATCCATTAAATATAAAACATATTTACTGGTAGCGCTTATTGTTGTTGTGGCGTCAGTTTTGTCGCTGGTATCCAATGACGGGTTGCACACGCTTCGCCATGAGCTGGACGAGCTGATCGCATCAACCCAGATTGAACGTTATACCAACAAGCTAATATTAGAAGAACAAAAATACCGTTTAAATGCAAATGGGTCAGTTTATGATATTGATGCCGCAAATCGTGCATTTAACAATGCACTGAGTTATGTCGATAAAATATACCTTATTCTTAACCGCAGCCGTGATCTGGGGCATAAGGATCTGTCAACCAGCATAGATAAAACTCGGCGCTCAACAGATGAGTATAAAAGCCTTTACCTTAAAGCCGTATCATTACTTACTGCCCTCAACAAACAAGCAGCAATATTGGTGAATGAAGGCGAGACCATTACATTGCAAATTCAGGAGTACGTTGAAGCCAAGCGCATAGAAATTAAAAAAAATCTAAAACAAAAAACCATTGAAAAAATCAATAATGGCTCAAATATCTGGCAATACACTTATGTAACACGGCTGGATGAAAAGAAGTATCGCTTGAGCCCTGATGAAGCTATTTTCAGGATGTTCAAGAGTAATTTTGCCTTTATGATGAGTGAATGGTCTCGCCTGAAAAAAATGTCAGATCAACCCTTTGAATTTGACAAACTTGAAAAGTTTCATGCCTCGGCTATCAAATATGAAAAAGCCATGCAAGTATGGGCTAATTTTGACAAGCAGTTAACAACAACTGTATTGCCGGGAATGCAACGTCTGGGGCAAAGTATTATTGCCAATGCCATTCAGTCTGCTGAGCGCTCAGTTAACCATATGGCAAAAAAGCGTAACAACATCGCACTAACATTAACGACTGTAAGCATTGTTACCATTATATTAGGTATTTTGTTTGGTGCAGTTATTGCACGCTCAATTTCATCTGTTGTCGCCTCTTTTCAAAACGGGTTACTGAATTTCTTTGCTTACCTTAATCAACAACAAAAAATGGCACAACCCATTGTGGTTGAAGGCAATGATGAAATTTCAGTTATGGCCAAAGTGGTGAACGAGAATATTATAAAAATTCAGAATGTCCTGGATAGAAAAAGTGATTATCAACACGCCTTGCTAGAGTGGTCCAAGGTAGATTATCTAGATGACCATTTTACCATTCATAAAGCAACAGAATTATCTGCGAAAGCTCTGCATACCGAACGAGTAAGCATATGGTTATTCAATGATGAACAAACAGAGTTGCGTTGTGTTGACATATATTTAAGTGATTTAGACAAACACGAAAGCGGTACCGTATTGCTAGAAAAAGATTACCCTGAATATTTTAAAACCATTTTAAGCGGTGAAATGCTGGTAGCAAATAACGCCAGAGAAGATGTGCGTAGCCGTGAATTTAATAAAGATTTTTTTTGGCCTTTTAATATTTATTCGGTGCTGGATTTACCCATTATTCAGGATGGCAAACCAGTTGGTGTAATACGCCATGCAAAAATAGGCCAGACCAGGGAGTGGGCGCTCGATGAACAGGATTTTGCCAGTTCCGTTGTCAATGCCCTTTCATTGTCGCTGGAAATAAAGAAACGCCAGCAAGCACAGGAAGAATTAAAACAGCAAAAAGAAATACTGCACTATCATGCACACCATGATCGCCTAACAGATTTGCCAAATCGCTTTCTGTTTGATGATCGTCTTGAACAGGCAATTAAACAGGCACAACGCAGCGAAACAAAGATAGCAGTGTTATTCCTTGACCTTGACCATTTCAAAGGCGTGAATGATTCAATGGGCCATAAAGTAGGTGATGAACTACTTATTGAGGTATCCAGACGCTTAAAAAGTAAAATCCGACAGACAGATACCCTTGCACGGTTAGGTGGCGACGAGTTTGCAATTGTTCTGGATCAAGTGGCAACGAATGACGTCGTGGTTGATGTAACGCAAAACCTGCTAAAATTAATGCACACCCCAATAGAACTGCAAGGCAAACCTTTTTATGTCACCTTCAGTGTTGGTATTGCTATTTATCCTGACGACGGCGATAGCGCAGAAACATTGTTAAAAAATGCCGATGCCGCCATGTACCATGCCAAAGACGATGGCCGAGACACCTATCAATTCTATACCGAAACCATGACTGAAAAAGCTTTTGAACGCATTGCAATGGAAGCGAGTTTTAGAAGTGCGCTAAGTCGTGAAGAATTTATAGTTCATTACCAGCCACAGGTCGATGCACAAACTGGTCGGTATGTTGGAATGGAAGGGCTGGTTCGCTGGAAACACCCGGATATGGGACTGATATCACCCTCTAAATTTTTAACCTTTGCACATGAGACCAGCTTGATTATTCCGCTGGATGAGTGGGTGATGAAAACGGCAATGACGCAATTTGCACATTGGTATCATTCAGGCTTAAATCCAGGCGTACTCGCGCTTAATCTCACAATGGTGCAATTAAAAAATGAACGCTTTGTCAACACGTTGCAGGCACTGTTGGCCGAAACCGGCTGTCAACCACAATGGCTGGAACTGGAAGTTACCGAAGGACAGATTATGCAAGACTCTAATCTGGCAATACAGATATTAAATCAGCTTAAAGCACTGGGAATTAGTCTGGCAATTGATGATTTTGGAACAGGCTATTCTTCACTGTCGCAACTTAAGCGCTTACCTATAAACAAGCTGAAAATTGATCAGTCCTTTATACGTGATTTGCCGAAGGATGAAGATGATGCAATGATATCGAAGTCTATTATTGCGCTGTCAAAAAATATGGGCTTAACAGTGATAGCTGAAGGCGTGGAAACGGAGGCACAAAAAGACTTTTTGCTGGCCAATGGCTGTCACTATATCCAGGGGTATTTATACAGCAAGCCCATGCCAGCTGCTGATATTGAACCAAAAATACAGGATAGCTAAAACAAGTTAATCATTTTAACTTTAGCTCCACGCAACTTACAGCAGGGCGCTTTATTTTATTTACTTGCTTCAGGACTGAGCTTTGCTTTTTCTTTCTGGTCTCTTAGCCAGTTTTTAAATTCCACAGGGAGCGCTGTCATTTTTTTATTTTCCGGCAAAGAGTGCTTTGCAATCATATTCTTTGTTTGAGCAATACGATTTTTAGTCAGTGGATGTGTCGCAAAAAATTCAAATGAATTGTCCTTGCCAAATTCATTTTCAAAAACCTTGAATAAACCCAAAGCGCCGTTTGCATGACCATAAATTTTCACCAGGCTTGCAATGGCATCTTTATCTGACTGATATTCATATTCCCTTGAAAAACGCCGCAAGCTAGCCATCCCCGTTGAGCCCATTAAATCACTAACGACTGAATCACCTGCGGATGTACTTATAGCCGATAAAACAAGACCAACTACAATACCATGGCTGGCACTTAAAATAGGGTGGCGATATTTAATGTGTGCCACTTCGTGGCCGATAACCATTGCAAGCTCATCTTCGGTTGCAAGTTTTTCAATCAAGCCGCGATATAAAACAATATGCCCGCCTAATGTTGCAAAAGCATTAACCGTATCATCATTAACATAATGCACCGTAATTTTCATTGCATCATCAAGGTTAAAGCTTCGAACTACTTTTTGTGTAACACGCTCAAGGTAAGGTGGTAGAGCTTCGGTCTTTTGTGTTTTTATAACACCTGCAATGGGCAATTTTTTTTCAAGTTCGAAGGGGATTTTGTCGGCAAAATTATCAATAACAAGTATAAGTATCGAAATTAAAATAAAAACAGCCGCAATTAAACCTGCCGTTAAAATAAAAAACTCTTTTAATGGGTGTGCCTTACTGGTATTAATATTTTCCGGTAGTTCAGGGTTTGAATATTCCATATACATTACTGTTGCTTATGTCGGTATCAGTGCGGTTCCATAAGCAAGCACTTCGACTGAGCCCACAGAATTTCCATGTCCTTTATGAATGCTTGCCGTTTCCATTTTTATATTAAAAATAAACTCGGCATCCAGATACTTAGCTTCCTGTTTCATTCGTAAGATAGCTTCACGACGCGCACGATCTAATAACGTTTCATATGAGCTAATGCGCCCGCCAAAAATATTACGCAGGCTTGCCAGAAAACGTTTAAAATAATCAACAGAAATAACAACGCTGCCCGTTACCAGTTGGCTGTGTAAGTCCGGGCGTCCCGGTGGCGGCACCCGCGAAGCAATGGCAGGGAGAACATTTAAAGCTCTTTCGCGTTTACGTATCGACTTGTAATGCCGGGCTTCTGCATAGCGCCCAAAACCATAGCCTAATGCAAGCAAGACAAAAAACAAGATTAAATCATACATCTTATATCACTCCCGCTTTTCTGCTATATCACTCTAATGTTACCGCGGTACCATAAGCAAATAACTCGGCTGCACCGGCGGCGACACTGGATGTGGAAAATCGAACATTGAGAACCGCATTTGCACCCGTTGATTTTGCCATTTCAAGCATTCGGTTATATGCTTCTTCTCGGGACTCCTGCAGCAGCTCAGTATAGCCTTTAAGCTCACCACCAAAAATATTTTTAAGACCAGCCATAAAATCCCGGCCAACATGTTTAGCGCGCACTGAACTGCCCTGCACCAGCCCATAGTGTTTTGTTATCCGCTTACCAGGTACCACTTCAAGGTTGCTTACAATCATTCAATTTCTCCAGTGCTTCTTCAAACTACCCAAAAGATTACTATTAACCATAGCACGAGTCAGCAAGAGTCACGCTAAAATTTGCCGGCACTCTTCTATCTTCATTTAAACGTACCAGTCCTGAGGAATATCGCTAGCTGACATTGGTACCACTTTAAATACAATGGCCTCTTCATTTAAAGGCTTTGCTGTTACTTCAACTTCCTCAGCATCACGCCCCTGGCTGTATCGCGCAACAATTTGGCCAGCTCGCTTTAGTTCATCATTACTTATTTCACCCTCGATTAATGCCAGAGGCCCGGGATGGCTGCTAATATAAAGGTGGGTAAATTGTTTTTTATAGCCTTCCATAAATTTATTTTCACCTTCTTCGCGTGAAATAATAATTTTATATTTTTCACTGGGGCGAATGTGACGACCCACCTTTAGTAACATGATATCATCAAGTTCATATTCACGGCTGCCTCGATGCTGCCATAAGTCAACCAGCTTAACCGAATAAGATTTATCCGTTAAAAAGCAGCAGCCGCCAGCGGGGGTAGCATAATCTTTAAAACCAAATTGTTCCGCAAGTGCAAACTGAGGCTTACGGGTACGACCGGAAAAATCCAGCAGCTTGTCACGATCCAGCCAGCCTTCACGTTCAGGCAAAGTGGCAGGTAAATGCTGCGCACATAATGGCCGAACCAGTAAATCACCTGCACCGGACTCGCGTTGAATAACCGGCATGGTGTCCTTGCGTTGAGACATTGGCCGCTGGCCAATCACTTCACCGGTAATAATAAAGTCAAAATCATTTTCTTTAATCCACTCAAGTGCTTTTTTAACCATAAAACCTTTACAGTCCAGACAGGGGTTCATATTCTGACCATAACCATGTTTGGGATTAAGCAAAACATCTTTGTATTCTTCAATTACATCGATAATATGTAATTTAATCCCAAGTTGCTCGGCAACCCATAAAGCATTATTACGTTTGGGTTTAGCTTTATCTTTTTTACGGATGGCATGCGTATGCCCCTCAACACAAAAGCCGGTAAAAAAATTAATTCCTTCAACATGGATCCCCTGCTCCATAATCAATTTGGTTGAAAGGAGCGAATCAAGGCCACCGGATATAAGGGAGACCGCTTTAATTTGTTTTGCCATTGGTTTAAAAAACCTGTCTGAAAAATTATGCAGTTTGAGGAAGAAAATAAAAATCGATGCGGTTATTATAACAGATTATTATCGCAAATCTTGTTCATTGATATTAGCCCAGCGAGTAATCATTGCTGGCAAAGTCATAATTAAGCTCCGCGCTGGGTGAGTGAATAAAATAACCCTGAAAATATCGAACACCCCATGACCATAATATGGTCAGGGTTTTTGGATCTTCCAGAGACCCAGCAATAACGGCAACATCCGCCTGTTGCGCTTTTTCGACCAGTTGTTGCACTTTTTTGCGTATCTGCGTATCTGATTGTATTTGACTGATTAAAGCTCCACTGAGTTTGACATAGTCAACCTTGAATTCTTCCAGCAATTTCAGGCTATATTCTGTCGAACCAAAATGGTCAATAGCAAACAGGCAGGTTGGACGAGGCAGATGGGTGATAAATTTATGTGTATCTCTTTCACGGGTTAAAATATCGGCTTCAGGAATTTCAAAGGTAATGCGGTTGGCACCAACTAAACCAATACTGTTGACGCAATTATTCACCCAAATTGAAAAAGCACTCCGGGACAGCGACTCACCCGAAAGCTTGATAAAAAAATTCCCGCGTATTTTCATCTTTGTGTCTCTGTTATAAACATCAAGCGTGTTCTCAAGCACCCACCTGTCAACCTCATGTACCAGATCATTTTGTTTTATGACCGGGAAAAATTGGGAGGGCAGGTAAAGTTTATCTTTGTTATCAATAAGGCGAATCAGAACTTCGTAGCATTCATCATTTTTATCACCCATTCCAATAATAGGTTGGAAAACAAGCTTGAAGCGCTGTTGATCAACTGCATGATAAATACGCGTAACCAGATCCGGCGAGACAACACTGGAAGATGAATCATCAAGCGCTTCGATGCTGTAATGATGCGCCTGACACCCACCCTGAGATTGTGCCTGCATAGTTGCTTGCTCAACTTGAGTCAATACTTGGGCAACGGTCGTTGAGTCATGATTGATTGGTACAATGCCAATACTGACTGTAAATTCAATATGAGCATCATCTCGCTGATAAGGTTTTTCTTCGGTGGCCTGTATAATATCTTCAGCAATGGCTGATACGGTTTCCAGATCTTCCGAACAAAGAATAGCTATACTTTGATCTGTTAAGTGACATGCAATATCTGCCGTGTTCAGAAAATGAGTCACCGTGCTGACAATATGCTTTATAAAATCATCAAAATAAATGACACCAATCTGTTTTGTTATATACTCAAAGTGGTCTACATTAATTTGCAGTAAATACAGCTCTGAATGCTCGCTTGCTTCCGAAATACTTTTCTCAAGTAAGCTGAAAAAATATTTTCGATTAACCAGGCCGGTTGTAAGATCTTTTTTGCTTATTTCTTTTATCTGCGATTTAACCAAAGACGCATTAATTAGTCGATTATGGATTTTTCGTAATAGCTCATTTTGAGTAATATCTTTTGTTAAGTATTCATCACCACTAATCGACATAGATGCCTGTCTGACCGCTTCTGTTTTATCGCTGGATAAAAATAAAATGGGGGTTGCCAGGTAAGCTTCGTCCTGTTTTATAATTTGTGCAAGCTCAAGTCCGTTAATATCGGGCATATGAACATCTAATAAAATCAAATCAGGTTTGAATCGTTGTATTTCTTCAAGCGCGTGTAATGGCTTATTTACAACCAGGGTTTTATAATGGTATTTACGCAAAATACTCGCGTTACTCTCGGATACCTGTTTGTCATCATCAATAATAGCCACACGCCCAACACAGGTTTTGGAAATAATCAGATCGTCCAGCTTATAAATAAGTTTTTCAGGATCAACCGGTTTATTGAGATAGGCATTGCCCTTCGCCCGTAGTGCGCTTAAACGTGCAGTTATGTCACAACGTGCAGAAATAAAAATAGTGGGAATATGCTTTCCGGCAATGCTATGGATTTGTTCAGCTGCCATGATGCCTTGCATTTTTGGATCCCCCGGAAACATTATGTCCATAACCAGTGCCGAGGGTGATTTTTCTTTAATCCGCTGGAGAATGTCATTTATATTATAAAATGATTCCACCTGATAGCCTGACGACTCAAGCTGGGCAGATAGAAAATCGGTAATATGTTCATCGTCATCAACAATATAAATGCAGTGTGCATTTCTGATAAGGGAAGTACTGGCTCTTATTTCAGCCGATGTTTGCTGGCTCGATGACGCTCTCTTTTTCTCAACTGACCGAATAAGCTGCTCAATTAAATCGCTAATTTCATTTTGTTGTGACGTATTCGGTATGTCACAGCTTTTAATATAAGTGTTGATCTGTTCAGCTACGTTTCTTGCACATTCTGACAATTTGTCAAAACCAAACGTTTTACCGTTACCAGCAAGTGTGTGCACCATGGTAAACAGCATTTTTCAGGCTGTCATCAGTCCAGTTAAAAAAGCGTAACTTATTCCATAAACGATCTATCTGCTCGAGTTTATCCGGCAAACTATCAATATAGCGACGTTGAATATCCGTTAAGCGCTGCGTAAACACATCCATTGTTGCTGCTGATTGCACCGGATTATCTGAATCATGTGTCGCCATTGCTATACCAAAATTAACGTTACACCTTATATAATAGTTATCATGTCTATAAAAAAACACTTAAATATTAACTATTTGTTTTTACAGTAATTTTAGTATCTGTAGCGCAGTGCTGCCACTCCATAGTTCAATTTGTCACTCAATTCCGGCCGAACTTCACCGCCTTCAAGTGTAAGCTCAATATTTTTAGACAGGTCAAAACGCAGGCTTAAGGTGAGAGTTTCACTGTGGCTTTTGTCGATAGCGATAAGCGCCTGAGAATAAGATACCGCTATGCGCCTTGGCAGCCATTTTTTGTCACTGCCAGGAATAAAAGCCACTTCGGCCTGATCACGTTTTTCGATAAAGCTGCCACTGAGTAATAGTGAGGTATTACTAAAAAATAAATCTGCCAACCGGGTGTTAAGTAGTGCCAGATTTTTATTATAGCTATAATTACTGCGAGCATAAAAAAATTCAAACATGTCAAAACCAAAATACTCAATACTACTGTAAAAACCGCTGCCATCAATATCTACCTGACGACGTGCATTTTTGGTATAAAGCACAATTTGTTGTAATTCAGGACGCATCATAAATTTCCAGTCTTCGGTATATAAAGACAGGCTTAAATGAAAGGTTTCTGTACTGATTTCATTGCTATTGCCCCAATAGCTGTAACCAAAATCATAATCAATTTGCTCATTGCCAATGCCGCTTAGGCCAATATTATAACTCGTGACGGTGATTTCACCGCTATTATCCTTGATAACCGATTCACCGCCACCCAGATAAAGCTGTATTTGCTCATTTGCATCAAAACTGATATCAATCAAATTACTTTGGGTGTTATTGGAGTCAGTTGAGTAGCTCAATCCTATCTCGCTAGCCTGCGCAGTAAATGTCTTCAAAAATACTATAAACACTAATGCTAAATAAACTACTGGGTATTTCAAGATGTATTACTCCTATACGTTAATACCGTTATTAACGTATAGGAGCGGATTTGGTTGACAGAAAAATCAGTGCTTTGTATTTTTATTTCGCTGCGATGCTCGAAAATTAACAATATTGTTTGAATGAGTTTGTTGTTGTAATATTTTTAAGGCCTGCTGACTTTGTGTATCTTGCCAGGTTTGTAGTGCCAATAAAGGATCTAATGGGTAGGTGGCTGGTGAGCTCGTGTTTTGCGATACATTCAATTGGTGAATGGCCAGCAAAGTATCCATTAAAGTAACAAACTTAGCGCTTACTTCAATAAAAATCTCTGCCCATGCATGCTCGCCACTGGCAAGATCCCGATAAGCACTGCGGCCAATATCCACATAATAACTAACTCGCACATGGCGCTGCCGGGCATACTGGGGAAAAAGTCCGGCGTACAGTAAACATTGATCTGCCAGCTCTCGCAGCTGTGTATCTCGCAACTGGCCTTGCTCATGTTGTGCCAGCATATAGTCAATAGCAAAAATACGGGCAGCAATTTCCGGGCGCTGTGTATAATGTATCAGGGTATGCACTAAGTAACTTTCAAGTGGTATATCCAGTTGAATACCGTTTGCAGATTGCGCATCGGCAATCAGCTCATGCCATTGGGCTGTAATACCCGTTTGCTGATTTATAGACATAAAATACACCTTTATTCACATGCTTATTATATTAAGCGGCCAAAAGCACATAGACTTGAATAAATTATTGACTAAAATGAAGTAAAAGGGAAATTTAAAGCTCACTCCAGGCAAATATAATTGACATTTAATATTCTTAAGGCAACCACCCTAACCTTTGCTTTATTACTCATTTGTGCGCAAAGCAGCGCTAAAATATATAAATGGGTTGACTCGGATGGGCAAACACATTTTAGCCAGGAAAAGCCTGCACATTTAAAAATAAAATCAACAAATAATAAAAAAATAAATACAGCATCACTAAAATCTTTCTTATATCCCTTTGGCTCTGCTGCCATATTAAAAGAAAGTAAAAAAGCCTATTGTAATAAAAAAGCCGCCCTCAGATTATTACAAAATAAAATTACGATGAAAAAACGGGAATTAAGGAAATATAAAAAGAAATACGCTATACGGGAGTCAAATTATCAACCAGAAAACCGCATCTATCGACAAAAACGATTACTGGAGCAAGAAATTAGCCTGGATAAGTCCAGGCTAACAAAAAAATCAGATAAAGAACGGTTTCTTTCGGCTATGAGAAAAAAGTGCCTTGCTTTGGAAAAAAGCAAAATAATCAATAAAGAAATCTATGATATTGGGCACTCAGGATATAAACGCGTATTCAAAAAAGAAGATAGAAAATATATAGGCTATATTGGCATCGGTATATCAAAATACTATTCCCGCCAGCATGCAAGAAATAAATGGAATGCATGGAACAGAAAAACGAACCAGAAAAAATATACACGTGTAGAAAAAGAATATTTGAATGGTTTTAATGTTCTATTGATGGATGACAATGCATCTTTTGCAGTAGGTTTTATTTTGCTTAACGATATGTTAATTGAAATACAGTTTGGTAGTGATCGTTTTGTTGAGTTTAAGCAACTACAGTATTTTTTAAAGCGCTATACTCGTTGGTTAGCTGCCAGGCTTTAAAGGCTTAGATAACCAATAAGCTATTAACCTGCACAAACACAAAGGAGCAGGTGTAATGGAAAATGTTGTTTTTATTCATGGCTTGTGGATGCTGGGCATTGATATGGCACTTTTGCGTCATCGTACCAGGCAATGTGGTTTTAAGGTTCACCAGTTTAGTTATTCTACGGTTAGAAACACCCCGGCAGAAAGCGCGACTCAACTTCAGGCCTATATACAGCAGTTTAACCCTGAGCAACCATTGCACTTCGTTGCGCATAGTTTAGGTGGCCTGATTGTGCGCCATTTGTTTCATCTTTATCCTCAACAACGTTACGGCAATGTGCTAACTTTAGGTACGCCACATGAAGGCAGCGCAGTGGCTGAATATCTTGTTCAATTCGCATGGGGTCGCTTTATACTTGGAAAAAGTGTACAACAGGGCTTGTTGGGGGGTGTACCCGAATGGCGGGCAAACAATCCATTAGGTGTGATTGCTGGCGCAGGACGAATGGGACTTGGACGGTTACTTACCCAGTTTAAGGGGGAAAATGATGGCACGGTTGCAGTATCTGAAACAATATTAAACGGGGCAACTGAGCACACCATTGCACCCTGTTCACACATGGGATTAATTTACAACAAGGCGGTTGCTGAACAGGTTTGTGTATTTCTTAAGCTGGGACATTTTTCACATCCGTAACGATTTTTTATTTACTGCCAATGCCTCATATTTTATAAATAAACCTGTTTAAAGTTTTTCTTCTTTTGCAATACGCGAGACTTTCCAGGGATTCCATTTGTCGTAGTAGGATGCGCCATGAATAAATTCCATAATATACGCATAGGTTCGAACCGTTCTTAAAAATAGACCCGTATAAATTGGGATTAACGGTAGGAAAAAGGCCAACGCATAATCTTTGCGGCGCAGAGATGAATGCAATAAAACACAAGCCATTATAAATTCAACAACATTGGCAAGAAAATACAATATAAAGTTAATAAGAAAAATGTAACCTAATAAGGATGGATTGATAATGACCATTTGTACCACATAGATCCACCACTTTGCATCGAGCACCAAATTAAAAAATATATTTTCGGCCGAGGCTAAAAAATTAGTCAAACTGAAATTAGCGGATGGCATGAGAATGTCACGATGCTTGCGAACACGGAAACGGATCATGGATCGATCCCAACGGAAACGCTGCTTAGCCAGTATCCGGAATTTTTCCGGCACATTGGTGTAGCAAATAGCCATGGGTTCATGCACGACACGAAATCCAAGTTTGCGTATCTTTAACGTAATATCACCATCTAGACCGGGGCCCACATCCCAGCCATGTAAACGTTCAAGTACATCACGGCGGAAGGCACCATGAGCACCTG
The DNA here is from genome assembly GCA_027076325.1 of Chromatiales bacterium. Taxonomy (GTDB): domain Bacteria; phylum Pseudomonadota; class Gammaproteobacteria; order UBA6429; family Thiohalophilaceae; genus SZUA-37. The sequence goes on from JALTJZ010000059.1 coordinate 76,859, forward strand.
CAATAATGCGTAAAATACCCATTTCAGATGAGACGGTTCGCCCGGTTGATATCGATTTAAGGTATTCAATTGCCTGCAAGCGAGTAACAATATCTTTTTCAGCATTGGCAACACGTACGTCACCCCCTACCGCACCAATATTATTGTCCATATAAAAAGGCAATAGTATGGTTTCAATAGAATCAAGTGCTAAATGTGAATCCGCATCAAGATGAACAATGTATTTTCCTTTTGAATAACGAAAGGCCGTATTAGCAGCAGACGCTTTACCACCACGTATTTCATTACGAATAAAACAGTCTATTTTCCCCTGTTTTTCCAGCTCACGGCAAATAACCGCGGTGTCATCATCTGAGCCGTCGTCAACTATCACTAGCTCAAAATTTTTATAGGTTTGTTTGCTAAGAGAATCCGCTAGCTTGGGAATATGTTTGCCTTCATTTTTACCGGGCACAATAACCGAAACAAGCGGGCGCTCTTTATAAAGCAGATTACGTGCTTGCTGATATTTGTGGCGATGAAGAATACGGCGTGGTACGTAGAAAATGATAACGATAAAATCAAGAAACACATAACGTGTCATGTCGAGCAGAAAAAAAGGCCAGAAATAGGCCACCATTTGTCCCGGGCTCAGGCTGGTAATAAATTTAATAAGATCTTCAATTATCATTTTCTAGAAAATCCTCCAGCGCTGCATCAATATCAAGTTTCGGATGAATCTCCCTGATCCTGACGGACATCGCTGGCTTAAAGTCCAGATTATTTTCAAACAAGGCACTAACACCTTCCTGTAACCTTTCTGCTGCTCTTTCGGCATGCTTTGCCGATGTTTCAGTCATAATAACAAAAAAGATAGTTTCATTTTTTGCAGTAATCACATCGGACTGACGTAATACGGTTTTAAAAATGGTGCTTAATTCATAAAATACTTCCCGCGCTTTGCCAGCAAGTTTGATATACAACTTATCAAGGTCATGAAAGCGAATCATAACCAATGAACTTGTTGAGCGTTTGTAACGTTCAATACGTGACATTTCAATACGATAGAAGTCACGAAAGGCATGCTCAGAAAATAAATGCAGTTCATGATCGAGAATATTGGTAAACAATGCATCCAGGCCATAATCTGCTGCATTTTGTCCAATTGCAGAAACCGTGTAAGCCAGTATGCTGCGTGCTTCCTGGTGTTCCGGTTCGGCGGTACGACCGCAGTTGTAGCAGGCGGTCATAATTTTAGGATCCTGAAAAGTATGGCTGCATTGATTGCAGTGATAAACAATCGATGGTTTATCGTAATCAACACCTATGTGTTTCAGTTCGCGTTCACATTTAGGACAGACCAGCCGGTCGCCTGTTCTAAAATCGGCCATTTCAGCCGTATAGGCACATTTAAAGTGGTGTATCAGTTCATCTGAGCGAATATCGTCCGAACTACACTGTGGACAGGACTCTTTGAAGTTGAGAAAAGCACTGCCACAATGGCTACAAAAATGTGCACTTGAAATAAAACGCCCGTTTAAAAGATGCTGGCTTTCAAGAAAGGCCAATGTTTCTAGTACACCGGTATCACGCTTACCAAACATCGGCTCAAGAAGGGGGTAAACATAACCAGAGTGACGCCGGATGGTCGTAATTGGCTCAAGCTCAACATTACGGCTAGTGATAATGCGTAATACTTTAAAAGCAATATTGGCATCACTGCCTACTTTGGCATTGGGTAAATGTTCAATCCACTGATTAATCGGCTCTACTCTGGAAACCCAGTCTTCCAGTATACGCTCATCGCAACTACTGCGATGGATATTACCATCAGAAGCCGTCACAATTTCCTGTGGGATAGTATCTGAGTCAATCAGAAACAGAACCGGCTTTAAATAAACAGCCGGTGCAAGGTTCCGCCGGATCTTGCATAGTTGCTCCCAGCCTTCCGTCCAGATACGCATATCAATAAGCCAGTAGGCAACATCATCACTGTTAATATTTTGTAATTCGTCTTGTGCAATAGTTTGTATACCCGCACAGCTAATTTCTGAATTAGCTGACTGTATATAATAAGGCTGCCTCATTTACGCCCCCGTACGGTGACTTCCATTCGATCATATTTTCTCCACAAAGCGGCATCCTGCTTTGTTAGCGGTTCCAGATGAACACGCACCTGTGTTTCAGCGGGTCTGTCCCATTCACGTTCAGAAACATCATAGGCAGATGAATAAATAGCCGTTATTTTTGCCTCGCTCTTCACACCGTCAGCAAAAACCACATCAACAATGCCTCCCTTGTGTAAATAGGCAAGCTCCTTGTTTTTCAGGTAAGTTTCAATGCGCACCTTTGCATTATTGGCCGTGAGTATAATTAAGGGTACACCACGTGCGGCAAATTCATTCAGGTTACGCTTAACCGAACGTACGGTACCATCAAAAGGCGAAACCAGGTTCTCATTAAAGCATTCAGATGACACCATAGCCGCTGGGCGGTATTTTTTTGTTTTGATCAGTTGCTGCTGCTGTAAAATAATCTGGCTTTCCAGTAAATCAGCCGTATTTTGTTTTTTTAATAGCTCAAGTTTTAATTTTTGACCGGCCGATTCACGAGACTGACCGGTTTCAAGCGCCCGCCGTAGATTAAAGTCAGACAAACGCGCTTTTATGTCTTTGATGGCTCTTTTTAGTAAAGACAATTTAGTGCGATTAAAATCAAGCTCATATTGTAATTTTACAATCTGACCATTACCCACCGGGGCACAGTTTTTTACCGCAGCAATCACGGCTAATAATTCCTTTGCTTTTATTTTTTGTTCTTCACTTACTGGTAATTTTATAACACGGCCACCATGACTTGCGCTGATAATGGTTTTTTCAACTTCAACAAAGCCCGCGGCCTTAAAATAAAAAAACCGGGAACCGATAACATAAAGAATATAACCCACAACTAACAGTAAAATAGCGTAATAAATGATTTGAGTTATACGTGGACGAATATTTTGGGGAGGCGCACCTTCCGGCAATGATGTTATGTAACTTTTGCGGTTGCGTAACTTCATTCTTTGCCTGCCCTGGTAACAAATGTTCTAAATGTATGCAGACCAAACTTCTCGATACCGGTTTGTTGTTTTAGCGCAGCCATCATTTTTTCGATAGCCCATTCATCTGCAAAGTCAGTCACCCTTAACACGATAACGATTTTCTCTGCCGCCATTGTTTTTAAGGCTGGTTGTAACCGCCGCGTAATCGTTTCCGGTTTGGTGCTACCATAAGCCATTATATAAACACGGTTAACCATTTTATTCAGTTCCGAGTAAACTTCTGCTGGCCAATGGAAAGGAACGGCAACGGTTAAAGTTATATCCGGTGATTGTTTACGAATAGCACGCAGCATTTCAAGATATTGTTGCAGATAATTAATTTTATTTTTTTTATATTCAGGGAAAGTCTGTGGTTCAATATCAAGGTGTACGGCATCACTGATGGTACTGGCTACTTCAACAGCCAGGGCTGCTGCCGGATGGTTTTCAGCAAAGAAAAATTTATTCGAGCCTATAATACTTTCAATATAAAGCGATTTGTTACGAGCTCGCTTAATGAACTGTTGCATTTTTTCGCGATTAACTGCACGCCCGGCGGTAAGTAAAACACGCTTAATGCCTTTAGCTTCAAGAAAATCAAAAATTTGATCATTACTGAATTTATTAAACCCTTTTGACCATAAATAAATACTTCGCTCGCCAGTGCGCGCCCGATTATTATTTTCTGACAAAGAAACAAGTTGCACAAATGATGGCTTAAATTCAATGTTAGCCATTAAAAAAACCTGGTTAACACGACGATATAACTCTTCTTTCGCTCTTACCAGTTCAATACCCGCATCAAGCAGTGCACGCAGGCGAGTGACGGCCGATGCCAATTGAATTTCCTTATCAAACTTTTTTTCTACCAGTGTTCGTCTTACTCGCTCATGCGCACGACGATAACGGTACTGTTGTTTTATGCTACGCTGCATTTGCTCCCGTAAAGATTGGTACGCCGCCCGAGTTCGCGTGATGCGTTCCCATGTCTGTAATCTGGTTTGCTGGTCAATATATGCAAGGCGAAAGGCTTCACCCTGATTGCGTTGTTTTTCCAGCGGAATTATAAAACGAAAACCGGCAACCACGCCATTGTCATTGCGATTACCTACATCAAATTGTTTGCGCACAAATAGCCGCAAGCGATCCCCTTCGCGGCGATTATTTTTTTCAGCCAGTATACGTTTTTCAAGCGTATTGATTTTGCTCTGATGATTGTCTTCTCGTATCTTTTTTATGATGGCCTGAATATCAACATCAATTAAAGGTAGGTTGGTTACTTTATCGATCGCGGTATCCCGGTAAGGATCACTATGCAGATATTCCAGCTCCTGACGTAGCAGGAGGATGTCCTGCTCTGAAACCAGTAAGTCATCAAGAAAACTCCAGTTTTTGAAATAGGCACGTTTTTCTATTTCATAAACAGGCTCCATTAATGACAGTTTTAAAGTTAATAAATGTGAAAGCAAACCAGAAAAAGTTTGCCCTACAGCATAACGCCGACAACGAAAATCCAGCTTTTGTTGTGCCTGTTCCGCTCGCAGACTGGCAATGCTCGACTGGTAGCTAAGTGTGCGAGCGCGCTGGCGGCCTTCCGTTAAACCCTGCCGCCAAAGATCCCATGACAATTCAAGGTAGGCATTGGCATCGTTTGTCTGGTCAGCGAGATTGTCGCTAGTATAGCCGCCACGAAAACTAAACCCCTTCTTTTCTTCCGCTTGTTGTGCTTCTATTTGCAATGCCTGCACAAGCTTGTAACCGGGATGCCGGATATCACATGATGCTGATAACAGGCGCACCGCCGGTTGAAGTGTATCCGTACCCTGACTTGTTTTTTGTACGGTGTTATATATATGCTGGATTTGCAGCCATAGACGCGAAGCTTCACTGCCGTTTTTAGGCAATAAAGGTTGCTCTGTTTCAACTGCTAGCACACTTGTTGTTACTGCTACACCCCATAGCAATAACAGTAGCTGAATGATAGTTCGACCCTTCACTAAACTGTTTCCAAAATATTGAGTAAATACCGTTAAGATCATAGTCTTATATCGGCAATTTACAGTTAACCCTAAATATTATTTTACAATAAAGCTACTCTTATTGGCTAAAACTTAAGCAATAAATGCTTGTTTTTTACCCAATTTACCAAGATTGACGGCTTTGGTCGAAATAATGTTCGGTTATACGCTTAAACTAGCGGTAACTTTTTAATTAATGGTGACTTTTCAGGCCAGCGAGAGGCCTAAAAGCGTTGAGATTTTAAAGTATATGCTGTGACAGGATCCACCACAACCAGTCCGGTGTGGCAGATCCTTAGCAAAGCTTTATAAAAAAACTTAAGTCATAAGAGCGGGGTTAAAAAAGTCGGGCACGCTTGGCGCGCTTAAATCAAACTTAAGGCTGGCAGGTTGAGAATCAATATTTAGGTACGAGCGCATTGCGGCCATCACATGTTTTGGTTCAATGGTTGTACCGCCTGTATTGTCTTGTTGCAGATTAGTGAAGTTAATATTACTGGCAAAGTGCGCACCATCGGTTGAGCCAACCACACGATTACCCCAGGGTGGATTATTGGCCATAATAATGCTGCTGGTTATACTCCAGTGATCTTTACCATCGCCGTTGTTGTAACGGTTAGTTCGGCCAAAGTCTGAACCGATAACGACGATGAGTCGATCCGCAATATTATATTGCGCTGCCATATACCAGAGTAAATCCACAGTACTGGTTAGATTGGTCATTGCCGTTGCGTGTCGGGTATCATGATTGCTATGTGTGTCAAAACCAGACACACTGATATCGGCCGTTAAGCTGATACCCGCTGCAAATGCAGCCATGGTGCTAGCTGCCTGCCCAAAAAATCGGTTGTTCGGGTTTAAGCCTTTAGTGTCGGCGGTTTCAAGCAGGTTTATAAAGTTTTCAAAGCTGCCATCGGAATAGGTCGAAGCTAGGAAGTTCTGGTATTGTCGGCGCTGCTTGGGCATTTGCTGCTGGTCGTTCATACGTGCTGCACCCTGAGTCTGGCGGAACTGTCGAATCAATGCCAGTTCCTCATCTTGCAGATAAACATCGGTTCGACCGGTTCGAAAGCGGTTGGTCAGTGCAAGCCTTTTGAGCCGCTCAAGTTCACTACGGCTGGCCATGGTTGACGGGGTAAGTAACTTGCCACTATTAGGCCGTGAGTTGCCGGCCAACCAGGGCATAAGTTGCTGTGATTTATTACTGGCTGCGAACAAAGCGGCTAACGAAGGATAGCCGTCTTTCATTATGCCGGTCATGTTATTTAATGTGCCGGTACTATGGCCATTGGATTTAACATCGATACCGTTAATCACCAGCATTTTTTGATAATGCGCCCTGAAAAAAGCATCATTATCTGCAAACGGGGCATAGTTGATATTGCCAACAGTTTGAATGCTGTTTGTCGTTGCCCAATTATTTATAACGCGCTCTCCGGCAACATTCATTTTAGGGTCACAGAAACTGGTTGGATCCCAGCCGCCGCGGGCAAAAACGGTCACGACCAACATGCCCTGGTAATCGTTATTGGCTTTTAACAGTGTTGGAAAGCTGGCAAACAAGCTCGTTGCTGCCGTCATTTTTAAAAAGTCTCTTCTTTTCATGGCAAATCTCGCTTATTCATAAAGGTAATCAGGGTCGGTCATCATCGCAATGAGCATGCCGCGCCAGGGTGACAGAACAAAATTTGGATCGTTAAGTGAGCCCCCGTCCTGACGGTTGTCACAACGAACCCCTTCATTAATACGCGTGCTGCCCCCAAGATTAATGCGTGCCTGGCGTAAATCGAGGAAAAGCTGGTAGGCCTGATTAACCTCAACTGAATTAATCGTAACGAGTCGATTCAGCATCCGCTCGTAGAGCACAACAATTTGATTGCGAATGGCGGTTTCATTAAGCGTATTGTTTTCAACTTCAGTGAATAATCGACGCTGGCTTCTTGGCACACTAAAGTCCAGTAATACAGCCGCACAACCCATGTTATAAGCATGGCGCTCGGCGACGCGGTACATCATGGACGACATATCCGTTGCCCGCCTTTCAATGGTGACATCATCGGCACCGCCATAAAGAAGTTTATAGGCTATTTCCAGGTTGGGTCGGTTTCTACCCCAGACCAGGCCGGTGAGTGATTCCGTTTTTTGTTTTAACTCATAGCCTGTTAATAAGCGGCGCGCGCCCATGTGTACGCTTAATGTATTGTCATCCTGAGCGGCATCTATTTTTTTGTTGGCGCGGAAAGTATTCGTCATCATCATGTCCGCTAATAATTCCTTAAGATTTAAATTCTGACGGAAATTATTAGCTAATCTATTAATCAGCACGGCTTGCGCATCCAGTTGCGCGCGTGGTGCACTTTCGTCCAGCACATCTTCACCAAACACAGCAAACCACCAGAACTTCACCGCACCAATAGCAAACCGGTTATCTTCAACAATGCGCTGTGCCAGCCACTGTAATGGATCGGCTCCGGCGGGCACCTGACTACTACCGTATCCGGCAGGGCGCATATTTTGGTACCAGTCTACGCCGGGGTTTTGGCTTCGATAACGCCTGTCCAGTGAGTCGGTTCCACTGGCTTTATAACCCACCCGTTCATGGAAAAACTTGAAAGCACCGGAAATCGGATCCATCGTTTGATGGCAGACGGTACAGGCCGGGTTATTCATTGTTGGGTTCACTTCATCAGCCACATCTGAAATGCTGATTGCACGTGTTGCTGATTTTTCAATATCAAAGCCCAGAAAATGTTGCATAGTCCAACGAGCACGTGCGCGGTTTCGGTTTGTCGCGGTCGTTGGGTATTTACTAAGGAAGGCCCAGGTTGACAGGACACCGGCATGTGGAAAATCCATTATCCGGTTTTCACCCGTTGCATCACGGAAAAAAGTGGCGCTTGTTTTAACATCCTGCCCTCTGTTTTGCGCCTCACGCCATTCACCCGCAGCCAGATTTAAACCTGTATTATAAGACTCATCGGTATACTGACTAACCATGGTGTAATTAGCGGTTAGAATTTCACTGTAAGGTCGGTCATTCATCACCACATTAGCTATAATTTCCAATGGTTCTTCGGCAAGATCTCGACGTACCGTATTACGGTTTTCTGCACTATCTGCATTGGGCAGGTAATATTTATTATAGAAGGTAACGCCGCTCGAGCTGGTAATTAAGTGGCGGCTGTTTAAGCGTGCATTTGCTCCATTTTTTAAAAAGTTTTTAAATCCTTCCCCATTCATCAAGCCCAAAATCTGGTTTCTTAATGTTTCATCGCTGGCATTTTGTAAGCTAAGTACCTGGCCTCGATCAGGGATAGTGCCTGTAAGATACAAAGAAGCACGACGAAACGTCTGCGCGGGCGACTCGATAGTAAAAGCCAGTGATCCCGGATTACCAACCTGTTGAGATGACTCTAATAAAATTAACAACTGCTCAAGGTTCAGGTATGCCTGAGAGCTTCGAGAACTAAAGACTGCGCCACCCGCATGAAACGGCTGGCCTACCGTTTTAGACAGTAACGTATTCCGGCCAAAAGTAGCTGAATAATTTTTTAGCGCATCAAGGGTAAAAGAGTCGTTATTGACATCAAGTATTAAATTTGTACTGCCAGCAATACCGCCGACCGCATGACAGCCAAAACAGGCCGTCATATCAGATTTGACGTTACCATAAGCCGCCATAACCGCTTGCGAGTTAGTCGTATTATTCTGATCCGTTGATGAGTTTGGTGGGTTTGAGCCATTGCTATTGTTCGCCCCCCCGGTAATACCACCTGTACCCTCGCCACCGCCGCAAGCCGTGAGCGCAAAAGCTATCAGGTTAATCGCAAAAAACCGAACAACAAGGTTCATAATATCCCCCCTTCCCTTTCTTAGAATTATATAATGCGGCAGTGTGCTGCCATCATTCGTTTTTATTTGAAAAAAGTGTAGCGAGCTACTGGGGTTTTTTCAGGTAACTGGTTCACTAAAATGGGGCAGGGCGTTTTTATGCTTATTGTAAGTGGCTTTAAGCAACAATCACTAACATAAACAATATCTTACAAGATTTTTTTGCTGCTACAGGCCGCGTTATACAAAGCGATAGAGTTCACACTTCGAACAATAAGTGCTGGAACTGGCCTTCTTGCAACCATTTGCGACCTTGCGCCGCACCCAACAACATCGCTGTGGTAGTAGCCGTGCCAGCGACCAGACAAGTGGAAGCATGCACACTGACACCCGCTACGCTATTTTCTGGCCAGCCGGTTTTAGGATTTAAAATATGACAATAGCGCTGGCCATCCACCGTTATAAAACGTTCATAATGACCACTGCTTGCAACCGCGCCCTTAAATACGTCAATAGTGGCTATTGCCGATTCAGGCCTGTCAGGATTACGCACACCTATTTTCCATGCCTTGCCATTTGGGTGCGGCCCGATAATACTGATGTCACCAGCCAGTTCAACCAGGCCATGTTGTACACCCTGATTACGTAAAAGAGCGGCAATGGCATCCGCGGCATATTCTTTAACAACACCACCAAAATCAATCTCCATGCCTGCCGGCATCTGTAAGCGGGGTGCCTGCCATAACAGTTTTTGCCAGCCTACATTGTTTAATAATCTGGCCAGCCGTTTTTTATCAGGTAAACGGTTTAATTTAAAATCCCATGCTTTTCGTAATACACCGGATGTAATATCAAACAAACCATTGCTTTGCTGCCAGGCCGTTTGTGCATAGTTGAGTAAAGCTGCTGTTTCATCATCAACCGAAATACCTTCTTGCCTGCCTGATGAATCATTGATGGCCGCGGTCACGCTGTCGTTACGATAGCGTGAATATTTTTTTTCCAGACGAAAGGCTTCAGCTTCTGCCTGCCTCACCAGTGAAGATTGATTTTTATCAGGTGCGTCCAGATAAAGCTGCAGTTCAGCAGGGCCGCCCATAACGTTAAAGTGATGTATTATCCGTTTAAGCGACATAGCCAGCCGATAAGGTGAGATTGAAATTCTAAATGTAAGAGTACCACGAACGTTAGGGGCTGTTGATCTTTCACCGATTGTCTGCTTTTAGCTAATTTTAACTCTGACAAGGCCTTTTTCTACAGCCTCAACGGCAAGGTTAACAGACGTGTATTTTTATGCATCCTTGTTGAGCTTTTTGTTATGTTTTAATTTTAAAATTGCATAGTAAGGGAATAATAAAATTATAAAAGCAATAATCACACCTAGAAGACCTGCCCATGGTGATGCAGACATACCTAGCAATCCATCACTCGCGTAGATATAAGCTAAGATGATTACAATCGACCCGATTAATATATAGACGGTATCTAGAAATTCGATGAAGAACTTAGTCAACCATGACTTCATTTTCAATCTCCCTAAGTAATTTATTGAATTTTTGAGGATCACCTGATTTAATTCTAATTGCCTCCATAGTTTTTGACATTGAGTCTTCTACTAGAAAATAAGCCATATCAATATTTTGTGCTCGTAATTTTTGATATATTTTGGGATGAGCTAACATTAACCTTTTTGCTGAGTTTGAAGCTTTTTCAATCATTCCCTGTATTATTAACGCACCAAGAGCAAAACCTACTCCCATTTTTGCTAAACGGCGCGCTATTACTTTTGTAGTAATTTGAATCGTTAATTTTTTAGCTATAAGATTGACTAAGGCTACCTGTGTTGCTACACGGGAAGTCATATAAGTAGTACCAATACCAGTTTTTTTTGCTATTTTTTCAACAACCTCATCTGGAATACTTTGATAAAATTCTTCTAAGATAATTTTCAGTATCTTTGTTATAGGACCAGCATCTGTATTGGCAAATTTAATGGCATTTTCAATTATGATCATGACTCTTTTGTTTTCTGCAACATTATTGAGTCTAGAGGCATTTCCGCTACCACCAAAATCTTCGAATGTTCTTCTAGCACCATAAGCTAAATCGATTGGTATAGAAATTATACCATCAAAAACGGCTAAAGCTATTTCCTTCGCGTACATATTGTATTCTCCTTAAGATCAACACCCCCTAGAATTTAATATTAAACCCAGCCGTAAGAAGTGTAAAACTAACCAGACCCGGGTTCTCCACCGAAACTTTCTCTAGTGAATAGTCTGCATCAGCTTCGTAGCGCTCAATTTTTAGTGTATAAGACCAGCTCTTGAATTTATGCACTAATTGTAAACCAGCAGAGAGAGCACCATAAGGCGAAAGCCGGTAGTCACTGGAATAATAGGGGTTGGTATTCGATGCCACTTTATACGGCTCATAAAAACTGGCTTCGGTTTGAGAATAATAGCGCACCGAAGGGATCAACTGAAACCGATTCGTTACGTTTTTATACCAGGCCAAAGCAAAAGTATGTGAGCTAACATCCCAATCATCCCAATAAAAACGATAATCAAAATGCAATGCGCCATTACTTTCAGAAGCAAAATGGCGATAACGCATAATGGTTGCGGTGCGCAGGCGGCTATCAGGACGAATATCGTCTGTTTTGTAGGGAGCCGCAAGGTAACCCTTATCCTGTGACACCTCCATGCCAAACTGAATAAGATTGGTTTTGCTTAATACCTGTGAAAAACCTACGCTCATCCCGGTTGTATTTTTGTTCGCACTTTGAATGCGGCCATACAAAACAGCATCCGTTGGGGTAATTTTGTCATCAGAACGACTAAGGGCAAATTGAAAAGCAGAATTTTTTTGATTAAAGACCCACTCCCAACCGACCCCGTAATACGTTGCAGCATAATCATTTTCATTTGACTGCCCGGCGGTAACGCTGGTTGCAACACGGCTACCATAATGTGTTACATTTGCCCTGACATCTTCACGATCTTCACTAATACTGGCTCCGCTCATAACCAGTTGCGGCTCACCCCCCGAACCCTCCTGCGTGCCCAATGGCGAAGCACCGCTCATAGTTTCAGTGAGTATGTCCAGGCTCACACTAAAATTTTTCCCAACTGGTGACAACAGGCGAAATTGCTGTGTATCAATAGAGTACCTTTTTGTATCACCGGTTGCCACAAGCGATGCCGGCGCATCATCTTCCTCATAAGAACTGTAACGATAACCGATTTCACTTTCGGTCGGAGCAGTGGCCGCTGCAACCTGAAAAGCAGGCAGCGCCAACGCACTTGCGGTTAAAGCCGCTAATGCCGTTTTATTGTTTTTATTATTAGACTGATCCATATTGATTTACTTCTTTCGTTATTATTTTTAATCAACCTCAGCTTGGTATTAAGAAGCCAGATTGCTTATCCAAACCTGGGGTTAATTACAGCCACAGCCGCCACCGACAACCATTGAACCTCCATTACTGCCTTCTTTGCTAAAATAAACATGCTTTGATAAAGAAAAGCCCTGTGCATCGCTCACCCACTGCATTTCCTGTTTAGCTAACGTTCCACGTTCCCAGGGTTGAATGGTCGTGCTACAGGCAGATGCTAACAACGCAAACAACAATAAACTGATACGCATAATCATTTTAAGCAACCCTTTTTATTCAGAAAGTAACTTTTTAATTTCATTCATTAATAACTGATCATCACCACTGCGAAAGCCCTGGTGGACATGGCGCACCATCCCAAAACGATCCAGCAGATAACCGGTTGGCATCACTTTTACACCAAACTGCTTCGGCGTACTGCCCGTTGCATCGTACAGCACAGGGTAATCAACAGGGTAATCTTCTAGAAATCGCAGCGCATCAGCTTTGGATTCATCAAGATTAATGGCCAGAATTTCAAAACTCGATCGGGGTAGCTTATTGTAAATCACATTAAACTTGGGCATAGACTGACGACATGGCCCACACCATGAGGCCCAGAAATCAATATAAACGACTTTACCGCGCAGTTTAGATAACTCAATTTTTTTATTGTCACCTAAACGGGGCAAACTAAAAGAAGGGTAAGCCCCTTTTCCTGCAAGCACGGCTGCGCTATAAAAAGTGAGCAGTAACAATAAGAGCACACGACTATTTTTTTGCATTTAACTTCTTCCCAATAAAAGCAGATTTACTCATTCATTGAATGACCCGATAAATAAACGGCGTAGAAAAATTATTTTTCTTTTACAGTATCGAAGCAAACAGCGATAATCAAATAACGGGTCGTCATTGGCACAATAATTTCAATATGGGTACCGGTTTCGAGACCTGCTTCACAATTTAGGCTTTATAATTTTAGCTATCTGACAAAACAACAACGAACTTCATTGCGCACGCCAACCAAAACAAGCCAGCAGCAAGGTTTTAATTGCTAATAATTCAGCAACAAATTTAGCCTGTTATTGATCGGCCAATAAGTGTTTCAGGTATAATACAGCTGTAACAATGACGGCAAGCGCCGCAACAAAGACAACGGATAAAAATTAATGACTTTTCAACAACTTATAATGTCCTTGCAGCAATATTGGGCAGATCAGGGCTGTGTAATTTTGCAGCCCTATGACATGGAAATGGGCGCAGGCACCTTCCATCCCGCCACTTTCTTGCGCGCAATTGGCCCTGAACCATGGAATACAGCCTATGTGCAGCCCTGCCGTCGTCCGACCGACGGCCGTTATGGTGAAAACCCGAACCGCCTGCAGCATTATTATCAATTTCAGGTGATGTTGAAACCTTCGCCTAAAAATATACAGGCGTTGTATCTGGGTTCACTCGAAATGCTGGGTATTGATCCTTTGGTACACGATATTCGTTTTGTTGAAGACAACTGGGAGTCGCCCACGCTCGGGGCATGGGGTTTGGGCTGGGAAGTCTGGCTTAATGGTATGGAAGTGACCCAGTTCACTTATTTCCAGCAAGTCGGTGGCCTGGAATGTAAACCAGTAACCGGTGAAATTACCTATGGTTTAGAGCGCATTGCCATGTACTTACAAGGTGTAAAAAGTTTGTTTGATCTAGTCTGGACCGAAGGCCCACAAGGTGTGGTGACTTACGGTGATGTATTTCATCAGAACGAAGTGGAGCAGTCTGCTTATAATTTTGAACATGCCAATGTTGAAGAATTATTTAAGCAATTTGATGAGTGCGAAGCACAGAGCCAGTCACTAATTGAAAAAGATTTACCGTTACCAGCTTACGAACAAATGCTAACCGCATCGCATACCTTTAATTTACTGGATGCACGTCATGCTATTTCCGTAACCGAGCGGCAACGTTTTATTTTGCGTATTCGCAATTTATCACGCGCTGTTGCAGAAGCTTATTATGCACGCCGTGAAGAGCTGGGTTTCCCACTTTGTAATACTGACTCGACAACAAAGGCAGGTGCAAAGTGAGCAAAATGAAAACAGCGGACTTACTAATAGAAATTGGCACCGAAGAGTTACCACCGACAACATTGTTAACTTTATCCCGTGCTTTTACTAAAAATGTAACGACAGCCTTAGCCGATGTCAATTTAAAATATGGAAATGTGCATTCCTATGCAACACCCCGTCGTTTAGCAATATGGATAGAAGCGCTGGAAGAAAAGCAGGCCGACAAAGAAGTTGAAAAACGCGGCCCCGCATTAAAAGCGGCTTATGATAAAGACGGCAACCCAACTAAAGCCGTGCAAGGTTTTGCTAAATCCTGTGGTGTAGCGATTGCTGATTTAGAAAAACTGGAAACCGACAAAGGCACCTGGTTAATGTACCGCGCACAACAAGCGGGCAAAGAAACACAACAGCTGTTGGCCGATATTATTAAAACCGCGCTGGATAAATTACCGATTGCAAAAAGAATGCGCTGGGGTGATTTAGAAGCACAGTTTGTTCGCCCGGTTCAGTGGGTGATGGTGTTGTTTAATAATAAGGTGGTCGACTGCAACATTTTATCGGTTTCTGCAGGTAATCAAACCTATGGCCACCGGTTCCATGCACCAGCGGCTATCCGTATTAAAAAACCGGCTGATTATGAAACGCTTTTAAAAGAAAAAGGCAAGGTCGTTGCCGACTTTAATACCCGCAAAAAAATTATTCGCGGTCAAATTAAAGCGATTGCAGCCGAGTCGAAGGCAATAGCTGTGATCGATGAAAATTTACTAGACGAAGTCACCGCAATGGTTGAATGGCCGGTTGCCATTAAAGGTAATTTTGAAGAACGTTTTTTAGAGGTTCCGCAAGAAGCCCTTATTTATACCATGAAGTTAAACCAGAAGTATTTTCATTTAGAAGATGCCAACGGTAAACTGCTGCCGCACTTTATTACAATCAGCAATATTGAAAGTAAAGATCCCGCTCAGGTGAGTGAAGGTAATGAGCGAGTAATCAGGCCACGTTTTGCCGATGCTGAATTTTTCTGGAATCAGGATCGTAAAGTTAAGCTCGAATCACAATTAGAGCGTTTAAAGTCGGTCATCTTTCAAAAACAACTCGGTACGCTTTATGATAAAACGCAAAGGGTTAAAACCCTGGCCGCCTGGGTTGCAACGCAATTAGGCGAAAACAAAAGTTTGGCGCAACGTGCCGCTGAATTATGCAAGTGCGATCTACTTACCGATATGGTCGGGGAGCTGCCCAGTTTGCAAGGCGTGATGGGGCGCTATTATGCACAGCATGAGGGTGAAAACTCTCTAGTTGCTGACGCACTGGACGACTATTACAAACCACGCTTTGCTGGCGACACCTTGCCTACCAGTTATGTGAGCCAGTCCGTTGCACTGGCGGACAGGGTTGATACGTTAATTGGTATTTTTGCGATTGGGCAGATTCCAACCGGCGTTAAAGATCCCTTTGCTTTGCGACGTGCGGCCTTAGGTGTGCTCCGAATTTTGATCGAAAAAAACCTGGACATTGACTTAAAAGAACTGCTAACCCAGGCGGCTGCAAATTTTGATAAGAAACTCAATGCAGATAAAGCCATTCCGTTGGTGTTTGATTATTGTCTGGACAGATTAAGCGCCTATTACAGTGACCAAAATATTGAAGTGGACGTTATCCAGTCGGTACTGGCTATCAAGCCAAGTAATCCTGTGGACTTGAACAAACGCGTGCATGCCGTAAAAGCCTTTATGGCATTACCTGCCGCACAAAGCCTGGCGGCTGCCAATAAGCGCAGCGGTAATATTTTGAAGAAAATAAAAGGTGAGTTGCCATCAAGTATTGATGAAAAATTATTATCCGACGAAGCAGAAAAAAGCTTCTATACAACATTAAATAATTTAACTGACAAGGTGCGACAAAGTGTAAAAGCCTCAGAATATGAGCAAGCCTTAAATCAACTGGCAGAATTACGTGATCCAGTTGATTCTTTTTTTGATAATGTGATGGTAATGGACGATGATAAGGCCGTACGAAATAATCGTATTGCATTATTAAATAACTTGCGTGGTTTATTTATGCAAATTGCCGATCTGTCGAAATTATAATAATGTCATTGCAGGCGATTATGTTTGTAACTATTAATTAAATACTGGTATATAAAATGTCTAATCTGGATTCCTATAATGCCATGCTTGAAAAAGTTCAGGCCTTTCATGATAAACATGATTTTAAAAACAGTGGTGGCGAAGACCTGCCTTACCGTGTTGCCTTAATGGCAGAAGAACTCGGTGAAATTTCTTCTGCAATTACCAAAGGCAAAAGCAAAGAAGACCTGGCTGAAGAGGTTGCTGACTTATATATCCTGTTACTCGGCACGGCAATAGCGGCAGAATTTGATTTAAAAGATGCCTTCTGGAAAAAAATGGATAAAATAATGCAACGCGAATCAAAAATGGTGAATGGTAAAATTCGTGTTTCTGAATTTAAAGATTAATAACTGTTAAGTAAAACAAATGAAATTTATAATTCTGGATAGAGATGGTGTAATCAATCAGGATTCGGATGATTACATCAAATCTCCCGAAGAATTTATTCCTGTCGAGGGCAGCCTGCCCGCCATTGCAAAATTAAAACAGGCTGGCTATCACATTGTCGTTGCAACCAACCAGTCCGGTATTGCTCGCGGCTTATATGATCTGGATACCTTACATCGAATACATGATAAATTAAGCAGATTATTACAGAATGAAGGGACGCATTTAGACGGTATTTTTTATTGCCCACATGGTCCGGACAATAATTGTCATTGCCGCAAACCCAGGCCGGGCATGTACCTGGATATTGCCAAACGCTATAATATTGATTTAAGCGACGTTACTGTTGTTGGTGACTCACTCCGAGATTTACAGGCAGCAATCGCCGTTAAGGCAAAACCCATACTGGTCAGAACCGGTAAAGGTGAACGAACCATTAAAAACCATGCCAAAGAAATAACCGGTATTCCGGTTTATGATTCTTTAGCTGATTATGTTAACACTATTTTAGAATAAAGATTAAAAATTATGCAGGCTTTTCGCTCGTTGTTGTTCAGCATTGGTATGATTGTGAGCACTATTATTGTCACCGTAGGCTCCAGTTTTTTTATTTTATTCCCCTTTCCTGTTCGCTCTAAATTTATCCGTAGCTATGCGGTTTTTAATGTTTGGTCTCTCAAGGTATTATGCGGTATTCGCTATGAAGTTAAAGGGCGAGAAAACATACCGGATGGAAACTTTATTATTTTTTCCAGCCACCAATCAACATGGGAAACGCTGACATTACAGTTAATATTTCCCCCTTTGTCGTATGTGATTAAAAAAGAGTTACTGTACGTACCTTTTTTTGGCTGGGCGCTTGCTATGTTAAAACCCGTGGCCATAAAAAGAGGCACGGGGCGGTATGCTTTAAAGCAATTAATCCAAAAAGGGATTCAGCGTTTAAAAGAAAATATTATTGTGATTATTTTTCCTGAAGGCACCCGCGTTGCACCTGATACAAAAGTAGAATACAAAATAGGTGGCGGCATACTGGCTGAAAAAAGCGGTTACCCCGTTGTACCCATTGCACACAATGCCGGTTACTACTGGCCAAAGCGTGGTTTTCTAAAAAAACGCGGCTTAATTACCATTCATATTGGCAAAGCCATTCCCACCAAAGGCCGTAAAGCAAAAGAGATATTGGACGAAGCAGAGGCTTTTATCCGTCCACATATTGAACCGGCGCATTTCACTTAGTTTAAATTCAGCGTCACTTTATTACACATTGAGTTCAAGCGTACCCACCAGATCAGCCACATTATTAAAGTGATGTTGTTTTAAATACTCACTGATCCCGGCGTTTATTTTGTTACAGACCAACGGGTCATAAAATAGCGCGGTACCAATACCCACCGCACTGGCACCGGCAATAATAAATTCCAGCGCATCCTGTGCTGAGCCAATGCCACCCTGGCCAATAATCGGAATATTATGTGGCTTGCACACCTGATATACCTGTTGCACCTTTAACAGTGCAATGGGCTTAATCGCCGGACCGGATAAACCACCCTGATTATTGCCAATCACCGGCTGGCGTTTTTCAATATCCACCGCCATGCCCATTAAGGTGTTAATGGCAGCAAAGGCATCACTACCCGCGTCAATACACCGGCGCGCATTTTCGGCTATGTCGGTCTGATTTGGTGAAAGTTTAGTAATAAGCGGCTTTTTAGTCATTTTCCGACAGGCCGCGACAACGCGTGCCGACATATCCGGGTCATTACCAAAGGCCATGCCACCCTCTTTTACGTTTGGGCAAGAGATATTGATTTCCATTGCATCAATGGGCGAATCGTCAAAAATTTTGGCAATTTCAGCATATTCTTCAACGGTGTTACCCGACAAGTTGGCGATAAAGCGGGTTTCGTTAAAATCCAGTGCCGGTAAAATCTCATTAACCACATGCTGCGAGCCCGGATTTTGCAAACCAATGGCATTGAGCATGCCGGCCGGGGTTTCATAAACACGGTGGGGTTTGTTGCCAGGACGAGGTTCCAGTGTGGTGCCTTTTAAGCAAACCGCACCCACATCCTGATTCGAAAAGCCTTTAACGCGAGTGTATTCTTCGCCAAAACCAACACAACCGGAAAGCAATACCAGTGGCGTGCTAAAGGTCATACCGCAAAATTGGCTTTGTAAATTACTGTTTGGCTTATTCAAGCTGTTTGTACCCAGAATGTGATTGTCAGTGTCACATTATAAAGGGTATTGTGGCGTTTGTTTAATAATGAAGAAAAAATTATGTTTCATATCATTTTATTTGAGCCCGAAATTCCACCGAACACCGGCAACATTATTCGTTTGTGTGCCAATACCGGCTGTCAGTTACATTTAATTGAGCCCCTTGGCTTTGAGCTGGACGATAAACGTCTGCGCCGCGCAGGCCTGGACTACGATGAATATGCCAGTGTCAAAACCTATGCCAATTTAGATGACTATATAACCCAGGCAAAACCAGCACGAATTTTTGGGCTATCAACACACGGCGTAAAAAGTGCCTATGACACGGCCTTTACCGAGGGCGACGCCTTCTTATTTGGCCCCGAAACACGTGGTTTGCCCAAATCGGTACTTGCTGAATTGGGGAAAGACAAAGTACTTCGCATTCCCATGAAACCACAGAGCCGCAGCTTGAATTTATCGAATACTGTGTCAATACTTGTATTTGAGGCATGGCGGCAGTGCGGCTTTACCGGCAGCAGTTAATGAAGTGGCGAATTGAATGAAGCGGGAACTAAAACAGAAAAAATTATTTGCCGGTGAGCGCCAATTTTGTTTTAAGGATAAGTCAACACTTAATGTTATATCGAAAACATTAAACAATCATAAAGAATATTTAATTGATATTGTTGCCATAGACCCAAAACTAAGAAGCCATTTTATTTTTGCAAAAAAACCGCTGATCAGTTTTATTATTTTTATCAATTTAAGCTTAATATTTTATTTAACACCCGCCCTGAATTTTTTACCTGCAACCTACAAAAACTGGGTCGTTGCTGTGGCTATTATTCTAGCCTTAACCAGCCTGATTATCTTTATGGTTTTTACTCGACATGATCGTGTATTCGTATCTCGGCATTCAAAAGTTCCACTGATTCGGTTTTATAACAACCTGCCAAGCAAGCAGGAATTCAAGCAATTTATTCAAGCTATACAAACAGCAAGTCAACAACGCTTTGATCATTTGGGACTAAATCTGCAACAACAGCGTGCAGGTGAACTTAAAACCATTCGTAGAGTACAGGAGCAAGGTGGAATCACTACCGGCCAGTACAATCGAGCAAAAAATAAATTATTAAACTTATCCGACAAATAGAGAAGGAACAAAAAATACCGGCAATATTCTCTCCCTTGTTAATTTAACTCTTTTAATATCAGATTGATTTATTTGTTATGCTTTTTTAGTATAAAGTATATTATTACACCTATTATAAGTGATACACCAGCAAACATTGAAATAGATATGGTCATTATAAAATCAGCATTTTCTACGCGCTGTTCTTCATGGATAAATGGTGTTGCCAATCTGCTGTAGCTATACACAAAAACTAGAAAATTAGAAATAAAACCAAATAAAGTTACTAATATAGATATAATAATATTGCTTTTTAAAAACTCCAATTTATTCCACCTCCCAAAACCAAATTTCTTTGCTTTTATTTAAGTCTGAGACAAAACCAAACAACTCGATAACAGAACGGTATAGCATGGAGCCACTTGTGATTTCATTTTCATTCCAGAGATCAATATGATCACCACTTCGTCTTGAAAAGCTTTCTTTACCTCTTTGCCAGTAATCTTTAAAATAAATAACGCCTTTTCGATCTTTTAGTAATTCCTGGAAAGTACCTGGGAATATCTTTTCTTTTTTCCAAAACTTGGCGGGGGACTGTTGGATAGCCAATTAGCAAAGTCAGCAGCCAGAAGTGCATGCTTTTTTCCTATGTGAGACCAGCACTTGCTCCCTTTATATGAATTTAAATCTACACCTGATTTATTAAAGCTATCACTTAACAATAT
This sequence comes from Chromatiales bacterium, assembly GCA_027076325.1. Lineage (GTDB taxonomy): Bacteria > Pseudomonadota > Gammaproteobacteria > UBA6429 > Thiohalophilaceae > SZUA-37. Next base: position 97,786 of record JALTJZ010000059.1, read on the forward strand.
TGCACAATAATTCTCAAATGGCTTTTGACTATCGATTTGCTTATTGATGCATAATTTCTTTATCTTTGTTTCATCTGGAAAGTTGTTCCATAACTTATCAAAAGTAGTCATAAGTATATCCCTCTTTTATTTTTAGCATAACAGGCATTTACGATCTCAAATATTTATTTACGCCCTCATATCGGTAAAACCTATTATTACCAATGGAACAACCGATTTGTTATTGCCATATTCTATCAATAATATGCTTAAGCATAGATTTTAGCAATACAGTGATAAAGGAAGAATGGTTCCATTATCAGCCCGCTAAAGTCTTCATTTAAATCATGAGGATTAAAATTATGAATACACATATGAAACAATTAGGCATAGCAAGTGTTGCCTTTGCTTTTATTGGCATGGCACATGCGGAAGTAAAAACGCTAACACGGGACAATGGCGCAGCGGTTGGCGACAACCAGAATTCCTATACAGCCGGTGAACATGGCAGTGTGCTGCTCCAGGATGTTCAGCTGATTCAAAAATTGCAACGCTTTGCCCGTGAACGCATCCCCGAACGTGTTGTGCATGCACGCGGCACCGGTGTCCATGGTGAATATGTAGCAAGCCGCGACATAAGCAACTTAAGCAAAGCAGCGGTATTTAAAAAAGGCACAACTACCCCCGTTTTTGTCAGGTTCTCTACCGTGATTCATTCAAAAGGTTCGCCTGAAACATTACGCGACCCACGGGGTTTTGCTACCAAGTTTTATACCAATGAAGGCAACTGGGATTTAGTGGGTAACAACCTGCCGGTTTTTTTTATTCGTGATGCAATTAAATTCCCGGACATGGTCCATTCACTTAAACCGTCACCAGTAACCAATAAGCAGGATCCAAATCGTTTTTTTGACTTTTTCAGCCATGTGCCTGAGTCAACACACATGTTGACCTGGTTGTATTCTGATTACGGCATCCCTGCTAATTTACGTCAAACAGACGGTTGGGGTGTACATGCCTACAAACTGGTTAATGCCAAAGGTGATATCAGCTATGTTAAGTTTCACTGGAAATCGCAGCAAGGCATTAAAAATCTGACAGTGAAACAGGCGGCTGAAATTCAGGCAAAAGATTTTAGCCATGCAACTAATGATATGTACGAAAACATTGCGGCAGGTAATTATCCGAAGTGGGATCTGTATATCAAAGTTAAAAAAGCATCGGAGTTTGCAAGCCTGGATTACAACCCCCTGGATGCAACCAAAATGTGGTTAGACAGCAAAGAGATAAAAATTGGTACCATGACGCTTAATCGCATGCCCACCAACTTTTTTCAGGAAACAGAGCAGGCTGCCTTTGCACCTTCGAATATTGTACCGGGTATCGAGCCATCAGAAGACCGACTGTTACAAGGTCGCGTATTTTCATATGCCGATACACAAATGTACCGTTTAGGCGCAAACCATCAACAACTGCCGATTAACCGTGCAAAGGTTGCTGTTAATAACTGGAATCAGGATGGCGCGGGGAATCAGGGCGCACAAACCGCAGATGTTAACTATCAGCCTAGCCGCAAAGATAACCGTGTTGAAAATAAACAGGCACGTTATTCCAGCATGGTACTGTCAGGTGTAAGCCAGCAGAAGAAAATCAGCAAGGAAAATAATTTTTCTCAGGCAGGTATCCTTTATCGCAGCTTCAGTAAATCTGAAAAGGCAAACCTTGTTAGCAATATTGCTGGAGACTTAAACCAGGTAAAAGACAGCAAAGTAAAGCATATTATTCTGAGCTACTTTTACCGTGCAGATAAAGACTTTGGTACAAGAGTAACTAAAGCTGTAAAAGGTGACTTGAGCGAAGTAAAACGTTTATCTATATAAGGCAAAAAACGATAGGCAGCAGGGATGCCGCCTTATTTTTTAATACTGTGAGGAATAAATATGAAAAACTTATATTTAAGTTTGAACTTGTTAATGTTCTCATTTGCCGTGCAGGCAAACCCACCCTTAGAAGAGTATTTTTTTAATGCAGCAAAAATAGGTGAAACAGAGGTGCTAACCGAGTTTCTTGAAAAGGGTTTCCCGGTAAACTTGCGAAATAACCAGAGTTATACCGCTCTGATGATGGCAACCTATTATGGAAATAAAAAAGCAGTCGAAATATTGCTAAACTATGGAGCTAATGCCTGCTTAAAAGACAAGCGCGGCCATACAGCAATGATGGGCGCAATTGTAAAAGCAGAATGGGATATCGCTAAACGCCTGTATAAAGAAAACTGTAAAAAAGCGCATTCAAGCGGAAAAACACTGGAACAGTTTGCCGCTGTTTTTGGTCAAACAGAAAAGCTAAAAGCATTAGCAGGTAATTGAGTGTCATTGTTTAAGCAGAAAGTACACCTCAAAAGCATCTTAACTTAAGCCAATATGCTTTTTCACAAACATAAAAACCAAGGTGCTTTGCCCCTATAAAAAGCTAAAAGAAGATATAAATACGGTATCTGATTTTTAATCTATCCAATACGTTAATAGGCGGTGTATTTCCCCACAAAAATCACATATCCATTGAATTTAGTAATGGGGCTACTTTTCCGACCCACCCAAAAAACTTGAAGGGAAAGGCAAGAAAAGACGATATTTGAAAATTATCGAAAAACAGGATATTAAGACCAAAAACGTGCGTATCTTTGTGGTAATGGCTATAAAACTTAAAAACCATGTTCTGTTAATTTCTAAACGAGATTTTTCTCGGCTTTTAATACCACATCATACATCGGCAGAATTGAATCGGGATTAAGTGAGATGCTTTCAATGCCTTGCTCCACCAACCAGGTGGTTATTTCTGGAAAGTCTGACGGCGCCTGGCCACAAATACCAATGTATTTTTTTTGTTTTTTACAGGCTTCAATGGCCAGTGACATAAGTTGTTTAACGGCTGGATTACGTTCATCATAGCCTTGCAATAAACTCGAATCCCGATCAACACCCAAAGTAAGCTGGGTTAAATCGTTGCTACCGATTGAAAAGCCATCAAATAAATTTAAAAAAGTTTCGGCCAGCAATGCATTAACGGGTAATTCACACATTAAAAATATATTCAGATTATCAATACCGCGCTTCAAGCCATTTTGCGCCATTAATTCCAATGTGCGTTTGGCCTCATCAACACTGCGCACAAACGGTATCATTACCGACACATTGCTTAAACCCATCATATTGCGTACTTGTTTAATGGCGTCACATTCCATTGCAAAACATTCACGAAAGCTCTTTTCCGGGTAACGTGATGCACCGCGAAAACCTATCATGGGATTTTCTTCCTTGGGCTCAAACGCCCGGCCACCAATTAATGCTGCATATTCATTTGATTTAAAATCACTGAGCCGAATAATAACCGGGCGCGGGTAAAAGGCAGCTGCTATCGTGCCCATTCCTTCTGCTAGCTTATCCACATAAAAAGCGCGAGGATTCGAATAGCCGTGACTCAAATATTTAATTTTTGCACGCACCGTCGGATCCAGCCCATCATCCTTGTCATAAGAAACAATGGCACGAGGGTGAATTCGGATCATACTATTTATAATAAATTCCAGCCTTGCCAGTCCAACGCCTTCTGCTGGTAAAAAAGAAGCCTCAAAAGCTTTTTCTGGGTTAGCCAAATTAATCATTAATTTAGTTCGTGGCTTCTTGTTAAGATCCACCTGATACTGATGGTGGCTAAAAGCCAGCTTACCACGGTAAACATACCCACTATCTCCTTCGGCACAAGAAACGGTCACAACTTGGCCGCTTTCAATCCGATGTGTGGCATCATTACAGCCCACAATGGCAGGAATACCTAATTCACGTGCAATAATAGCCGCATGGCAGGTACGACCACCGCGATTAGTGACTATGGCTGAGGCAATTTTCATTATTGGTTCCCAGTCAGGATCAGTAATATCGGTGACCAGCACTTCACCCGGTTTTAATTCGTGCATAAAGGCTGCTTCCAAAATGACTCTTGCTTCGCCTTGCGCAATTTTGTTACCAATACTTTTACCGCTCGCTAATATTTCTCCCTTTTGTTCCAGTTTGTAGCTATCGATAAATGAGGTAGTTTGCTGCGACTGCACCGTTTCGGGTCTTGCCTGTAAAATATACAGCTTGCCATCCTCGCCATCCTTACCCCATTCAATATCCATTGGTTTATGGCTACCTGCCTGTGAAGTATAGTGCCGCTCAATTTTAACTGCGTAATCAGCAAGCTCTAAAACCTCGTCGTCGGTTAAACAAAACGTATTTCTATCGGATTGTTGTACATGAATATTACGTGTTGAAAGACCGGCAGCATTGTCGTTGGCATAAATCATTTTCAGCGCCTTATCGCCAAGTTGCCGCTTGATTATGGGACGATTGCCATTATGCAGGGTCTTTTTATACACATAAAATTCGTCTGGGTTCACTGCCCCCTGCACGACATTTTCACCCAGGCCATAGGCCGCATTAATAAAGACCACATCTCGAAAACCTGTTTCAGTATCAAGCGTAAACATCACCCCGGCACTACCTAGATCAGAGCGCACCATTTTCTGAATACCAATAGACAGGGCAACGTCCATATGCGCAAACCCCTGATCAACCCGATAGGAAATAGCGCGATTGGTAAACAAAGAAGCATAAACCCGTTTACAGGTATAAATCAGGTTTTCAAATCCTTTAATATTTAAGTAACTTTCCTGTTGACCGGCAAAGGAAGCATTAGGCAAGTCTTCCGCTGTTGCTGAACTTCGAACAGCAACTGTGCAATTACCTAAACTTTTATAGCCACTGCGAATTTCCTCGATTAAATCATCTGGCATTTTTGCATGCATAATCCAGTCACGAATAGTTTTACCCGCACGAGTTAATGAAGAAATATGATGCGTATTTAAATCTTTTAACTGATCGTTAATGCGTGCTTTGAGGTTATTATAATCAAGAAAAGACCAGTACGCTTCTGAAGTAGTCGCAAAGCCGGCTGGAACACGAATACCCGTTTGGGCAAGATTGACAATCATTTCACCGAGTGATGCGTTTTTACCACCCACCCGACTAAGATCATGCAAGCCTATATCAGCAAAGTTAATAATATACCGCATCTTTCCATTTGTCTTTAGTTGCTATCGTTTTAAAGTAAGTATAGCGGCTTTACTTAAGTTAGTATGACAAAGGCTTGAAGTAATATTAAAAACTCAAAAATAATTCTGTCTTAAAAATTAAATATCAATATTGCTTGCATTGAGCGCATTGGTTTCGATGAATATTCTACGCGGCTCCACCTGATCACCCATTAGGGTAGTAAAGATTTCATCGGTTGCAATTGCGTCTTCAATTTGCACTTGCAGTAAACGCCGGTTATTGGCATCCAATGTGGTTTCCCAAAGTTGATCGGGGTTCATTTCACCTAACCCTTTATAACGTTGAATATTTAAACCGCGTTTTGACTCTTCCATTAGCCAGTGCATAACATCGGCAAAATTATTAAAGGCCTGCTGTTTATCGCCACGCTTAACATAAGCATCTTCGCTGAGCAGGCCATCAAGCTGTTCGGTTAACGTTTTCATTGCCGCGTATTCACCCGACTCAAAAAATTCAGGCTTCATGACTTTTTCATAATTAATCCCATGCCGGGTTTGGATAATACTCGCACGCCAGTCACCGGCTTCTGTTTGCGCTTCAAACTCAATATTAATTTGCAGTTTATTATTGAGTTTTATTTTGTTATTTAACTGCTCAAACCAGTGCTGCATTACCTCATTATTTTTTAAATCATCCAAACTAACAACAGGTAATGTTAATATGGTTTTTAAAACATCGGCGGAGTAACGACGAGCCAGACGATTAATACTTTGCATTACCATCACATGCTGTTTTGCTAATTCTTCCAGAGCTAAAGCCGACATAGCAGGAGCAGATGCATTAACAAATAATTCCGTATTGTCCAGCGCTATTTGTAGCAAATATTCGTTTAGCTCGTTATCATCTTTGACATAACGCTCCTGCTTGCCTTTTTTAACCTTATACAAAGGCGGTTGCGCAATGTAGACATATCCATTTTCAATTAGCTCGGGTATTTGACGATAGAAAAAAGTAAGCAATAAGGTACGGATATGCGAGCCATCGACATCCGCATCGGTCATAATAATAATGCGGTGATAACGCAGTTTCGCTAAATTAAATTCATCCCGACCAATACCACAACCTAATGCAGTAATTAATGTACCGACTTCAACCGACGATAACATTTTATCAAAACGCGCTTTTTCAACATTCAGTATTTTACCTTTGAGTGGTAAAATGGCCTGATATTTTCGGTCTCGGCCTTGCTTGGCAGAACCGCCAGCGGAGTCCCCTTCCACTAAAAATAATTCAGACAATGCCGGATCTTTTTCCTGGCAGTCGGCTAATTTACCCGGTAAACCCGCCACATCCAGAGCACCTTTTCGGCGGGTCATTTCTCTTGCTTTGCGAGCGGCCTCACGCGCTCGGGCTGCATCTACAATTTTACCTGCAATACCCTTTGCATCTGTAGGGCTTTCAAGCAAAAACTCCTGTAATTTTTCTCCCACTGTGGATTCCACTATACCTTTCACTTCAGATGAAACCAGTTTGTCTTTTGTTTGAGACGAGAATTTAGGATCAGGCACCTTTACGGATAAAACAGCGGTTAAGCCTTCGCGCGCATCATCGCCACTCACACTGACTTTTGCTTTTTTCGCGACACCACTTTGTTCTATATAGTTGTTCAGGCTACGAGTTAACGCTCCACGGAAGCCAGCCAGGTGGGTACCACCGTCACGCTGTGGAATATTATTGGTAAAACAGAAAATGTTTTCCTGATAAGAGTCGTTCCACTGCATGGCTACTTCGACCATCACACCGTCTTTAAGCGTATCCGTATAAAAAACGGTTTCATGTAACGGTGTTTTATTCTTATTTAAGTGTTCAACAAAGGCTTTAATTCCACCAATATATTCGAATTTATCGCTTTTAGTGTCGTCACGTTCATCGGTTAGCGTAATACAGACACCCGAATTTAAAAAAGAAAGTTCACGTAAACGTTTCGCAAGGATATCGTAATGAAATTCCGTAGTGGAAAAAATTTCGCGGCTGGGATAAAAACGAATTTCTGTGCCAGTACGGTTGGTATCCGATACCGCTGTTAATGCGTCAACAGGATCGCCATTAGAGTATTCCTGCTCGTGTCTTTTGCCTTCACGCCAAATAGTGAGTTTTAAGGTTTCTGACAATGCATTTACAACAGAAATACCCACACCGTGCAAACCACCCGATACTTTATAGGAATTATCATCAAATTTACCACCTGCATGCAGTACCGTTAAAATAACTTCAGCCGCTGATCGACCTTCTTCTTCGTGCATATCCGTTGGAATACCGCGTCCATCATCTTTAACCGAAACTGAACCATCCGAATGAATAACCACATCGACCGAACTACAGTGCCCAGCAAGAGCTTCATCAATTGAATTATCCACCACCTCAAAAACCAGGTGATGTAAGCCGGTACCATCATCGGTGTCGCCAATATACATACCGGGACGTTTTCGAACCGCATCAAGGCCTTTTAAGACCTTAATATTTGTTGAGTCATAAGTTGGATCAGCCATTATTTTGTACCTTATATATAAGTTATTTTTACCGATGTGTTCAAATTAAACCATCCAGTAAGAATGAGGCTTAGTATACCACTTCTTTTATTTCTCCGTGTTCCACGTGGAACACCTTTTTCGATGTTTTTGGATTTACATTCAGCAAGCGGGGATCCGTAGCCGTCACAAATATTTGTGCCCCCGTGTCATCCAGTAAAGTCATTAAGCGATCTCGATGGGCTTTATCCAGCTCCGCCGGTAAATCATCAACTAAAATAATGCATGATTGCTGTGATAAGTGCTGCAAGTATTGAATTTGTGCTAAACGCAGCGCACAAACCAGTAATTTCTGTTGCCCACGGGAAAGTCCAATTTGAACAGCAATGCCACGTGACGTCATATTAAGATCAGCGCGGTGTGGCCCAACCCGAGTATGCCGAAACTGGCAATCCTGTTCATAACTGCTTTCAAGCGCATCAATAAAGTTTTGATCTTTTGGCCAACCTGGTACGTATTCTAGCGAAACCGCTTCCCCTATTAGTTGCTCTGTATATGATTTAACGATTGGGGTTAAAGCATGAAGGTATTTAACTCTTGCATGGTGAAATTTTTGTGTAATTTCAACGAGTGGTAAAGTCCAGTTTCGAATTTGTTGTATGGGTTGCTTTTGTCGAAGAGCTGCATTTCGTTGTCGGAGTATCCGGTGATAATCTTTCCATGTTTGTAAAAAACCGTGTTCCACGTGAAACACTCCCCAATCAATAAACTGGCGACGAAATTTAGGGCCATCTTCTAATAAACGGTGTGATTCTGGTGTAATAACTTGAACGGGAACGAGCGCAGCGAGTTTAGAGCTTAAATTAACAGGTTGTTTATTTAAGTGTATTTTAGTGGTGCTGCGATTACGGCTTAAACCAATTAGGTGCGCATACTGGTTATGATCCAGGTATTGGGCAACAACCTGCAGCGCCTCTTTCTTGTATTGAATAATATGGTTGATCCGGTGGGTACGAAATGATTTTACCTGACTGATTAAATAAATAGCCTCTAAAATACTGGTTTTTCCGCTAGCATTAACGCCTTCAATAATATTAAAGCGTGGATCGGGGTTAATATGGCATTCGGTCAGATTCCGAACTGATTGCAACGATAATCGGGTAATACTCACAAATGTTGGTAAATAAAAGGTTTATAAACGCATTGGCATAATAACGTAGCGGGCACTGTCATCGTTTTTTGCCTGAATAATGCAGCTTGAGTTCGCATCTTTAAATTTAACCACAACATTATCATCTTTAATCGTGTTAAGTACATCAAGGAAATAAGCCACATTAAACCCAATCTCAAATTCATCCCCTGAATAAACCACTTCTATTTCTTCTTCTGCCTCTTCCTGGTCTGGGTTATTAATGGTTGCATTAAGTATATTCGCACTTAAAGATAAACGCATACCTCGGTATTTTTCATTCGATAAAACAGAAGTGCGACTAAAGGCCTGTTTTAAAACTTCGCGGGAGCACTCTAAAACAGCATTATTATCAATAGGTAAGACCTGGTTGTAGTCCGGGAATTTACCATCAATCAGCTTTGAGCTAAACGTTATATCACCTAAAGTTACTTTAATTAGATTGTCACCCAATTGCAGAGTGACTAAATCATCAGTGTCTTCCAGTAATTTTGAAAGCTCACTTACCCCTTTGCGCGGAATAATAATTTGGCGTTTTTCAGTAATACCCGTTGCAACCTCTTCTTTAGAAATAGCAAGGCGGTGGCCATCGGTTGCAACGGTTACGATGTGCTGCGGATCAATCTCCAACATCAAGCCATTTAAGTAATAACGTACATCTTGCTGCGCCATTGAAAACTGGACTTGTTCAATCAGTTTTTTAAACGTGGATTGTTTTAAACGGACTTCCTGAGAAACATTCAGTGCATCACTTTGTGGGAACTCGTTTGCTGGTAAAGTCGATAAAGTAAAACGGCTTTTACCTGAACGAATAATCGCTTTATTAGCGTCAACATTAATATTGATTTGAGCCCCATCAGGTAAAGTTCGACAAATATCTAAAAACTTTTTAGCCGGAATGGTGGTTTCACCCGTTTCATCTGATTCAACCTGAGTATTAATGATCATTTCAACTTCTGAATCTGTCCCTGTTAAAGCTAAAAGATTATTTTCAACTTTAAGTAATAAGTTTGAAAGTATCGGAGAATTTTGTTTTCTTTCTACAACACCGGCAACATGCTGGAGTGGCTTTAAAATATTATCGCGGGATAAATTAATTTTCATTTTAATTTACTTGTCCTTATTTTTTTAAACTTGGCAGGTAATGGTTTTATTAATTAATAGATCTATATATATCATTATTATTACTGTTATTAGGTTAAAAAAAACTGTTAACAACTCTATATTTTATATATAAATTAATATGTTACACTAAATTTATATCTGTTGATAACTCGCATTCATATATCTTGTTCCCTGTGTATAAAATGTGGTTAACTCCGATTTTATTTAATTAAAATAGTTATTCACAGCTTATTCAAATTAAAATCAGTTTTTCTCTACAGGTTATTTTGGTTTAAATTTAAGTGCTTAATGTACGCAATAAATTACGGTAATCTTCATTAATTCTGGGATCTTCTTCTTTTAGCTCTTCAATTTTACGACAGGCATGTAAAATTGTGGTGTGATCTCGCCCACCAAATGCATCACCAATTTCAGGGTAACTGTGATTAGTTAACTCTTTACAAAGTGCCATTGCTAACTGGCGAGGTCGTGTTACCGAGCGGGTACGGCGCTTGGAGTGCATATCTGAAACACGAATTTTATAATAACCAGCAACTGTTTTTTGAATGTTTTCAATCGAAACCATTTTATCGTGTGAAGACAGCAGGTCACGCAGAGCGTCTTTAGCAAAATCAAGAGTAATTGTTTTATTGCTGAAGTGAGCGTTTGCTATCACCCTACGTAAAGCACCTTCTAGCTCTCTAATATTAGAGCGAATACGCTCACCAATAAAAAAAGCCACCTCTTCGGGTAATTCAATATTTGATTGCTGAGCTTTACTCATTAAAATAGCAACCCGAGTTTCCAGTTCTGGTGGCTCAATGGTGACAGTTAAGCCCCAGCCAAAACGGGATTTTAAGCGTTCTTCCAGACCGTCAATTTCTTTTGGATAACGATCACAGGTCATTATAATTTGCTGATTACCTTCAAGTAGCGAATTAAAGGTATGGAATAATTCTTCCTGTGAGCGCCCTTTGCCGGCAAAAAATTGAATATCGTCAATAAGCAACGCATCCACCGAACGGTAATAACGCTTAAATTCATTGATTGTATTGTGCTGAAATGATTTAACCATATCAGAAACAAAGCGCTCGGAATGCAAATAAACCACATTGGAATCCGGGTTATGATCTTTAATTAAATTACCAACAGCATGCATTAAATGTGTTTTTCCAAGGCCTACGCCCCCGTAAATAAAAAGTGGGTTATAGGCGGTGCCAGGGTTTTGAGAAACCTGAGTTGCAGCCGCGCGCCCCATTTGATTGGATTTGCCTTCAACAAAACAATCAAAGGTGAAGTTAGGGTTTAAACCGTTTTTACGCTGAAAAGAGCTGGGTGGGTTTTTTACCGGCGGATGACGTTGGCTTTGGGTATCGAGAGCCTCGGCTTCATGGCTGCCAACTTCAATTTTTATTGGCGCAGGAAAAGTTGAATCGAGCTGGCTGATAATTTCATTAATTCGGGAAATAAATTGCTCGTTTACGGAGTCCAGCACAAAACTGTTTGGGGCGAGCAGGCGGGCATCGTCATTATCCAGCACAAAGTGTAAAGGGCGTATCCAGGTGTTAAATTGTTGAGGCGAAAGTTCGCCTTCCAAGCGATCGAGACATTGATCCCAGATTGATTGCACGTGCTACCCCAAAATAAGGAAAATTACAGTAATTTCAGTGTGTTAGGTAATAAATAACGGCATCATAATTATTGTTTCAGCCATTTTATCGAGGCCTTAATTTAACACCAGAGAAAAAAGTTATCCACAGTTATGTGCGATAAATATTTAAAATCGTACCTTGATGGGCAAAGAATAAAAGTACGGTTAGAATCGAATTTATTCACTCATTTGGTTGACACTCAGGCCGATAAACATTACTCTTGCGTGCCTTTTCTGGCGAAAACGATTGCCAGTAACTTATTGATTTTTAACGGGTGACATTCAAATGAAACGTACATTTCAACCTAGTACATTAAAACGTGCTCGCACACATGGTTTTCGTGCGCGTATGGCAACTCGCAGTGGCCGAGCAATCATCAATGCACGTCGTGCAAAAGGTCGTAAACGCTTAAGCGCATAATTCTTGAGCCAAAGACCCTCTATGTCCGAGAAGGATAATATTGTGGGTATACCCTGTTCAGGCCAACAACATGTTGATTTGCTTAAAAATAGAAAAACAGGGTCTTTTTCTCGAGCCAACCGGCTTCTCACCGCAAAACAATTTAGCAACGTTTTTGAAAACCCCTATAAGCGCCATCATGCTTATTTGCTTATTCTTGTACGAAAAAATTCTGTGCAGGGTAATCAGAGCAATAATAACTCGGTTGCACGGCTGGGCTTGGCGGTTGCCAAAAAGAATATTAAACTCGCTGTTCGCCGAAATCGATTTAAACGTATTGTTCGAGAAAGTTTTCGTCAACATAAGGTACAATTAGCGGGTTTGGATATTGTTGTACTTGCAAAGCACGCTGCTAATAATGCAACGTCGCAACAACTTCGAAACGTACTTGAACAACAATGGCAACATTTAGCAAAGCAATTCAATATCCCTTCTTATTAATTATAAGAAGTTATCGCTATTTGATCAGCCCGTTACTTGGGCCACGTTGTCGGTTTTATCCAAGTTGTTCAAGCTATGCAGAAGAAGCGATTAAAATGCATGGTGTGCTAAAAGGTGGTTGGCTGGCAGTAAAAAGAATAGGTCGGTGCCACCCTTTTAATAAAGGTGGTGTTGATCCTGTTCCAGAAAAGAAGCAGGAAAAAATACCAGATAAACATTAAGTAATTATTAGTTGAGTTGTAAATTTAAAAAATAAAGGTTGTAAAAGAGTATGGAACAACAACGTTTGCTGTTATTTGTTGCCTTGGCATTTATCGTGTTTTTAATGTTTGATGCATGGCAACAGGATCAAGCTGCTAAAAAAGTTGCGACAACACCTGCGGGACAAGTACAGTCTGCACCAACCACAACCACGTCATCAGCAAATACAAATGGTGAAGTTCCGGTTGCACCAGAGCAATCAACAGTAACATCAACAGCCAGTGCCATTCAGCCTTCATCTACAGTGCCAACAGAACAAACCAGAGATATATTTAAACAAGGTCAAACCATCCATGTTGTTACCGATGTTCTGGACGTTACTATTAACACGGTTGGTGGTGATATTCGCCAGCTTAAACTTTTAGATTACCCACAAAAATTAAATGAACCCGATAATCCATTTTTATTAATGAATGAAACTTTACCGCGCGTTTTTGTCGCTCAAAGTGGTTTTACCGGCAAGAGAGCTGACGCAAACTCCATTATTGCAGCACCTAACCATTTAGATATATATAAAACAGAGCGAACAAACTATGTTCTGGATGAATCAAAAGATTCAATGGATGTGAATTTGTACTGGACAAGCAAAGATGGCGTACAGTTTACTAAAACCTATACCTTCTACCGTGGTAGCCACAAAATTGATGTAAAGCAAAAAGTAGAAAACAAAACCACTAAAATATGGCGCGGAAACACCTATTATCAATTGCAACGTACACAAGTGTCTGAAGTTGATCAGTCACAGTTTATTTATACCTACATGGGAGGCGTGATCTTTTCTCCGGACGAGCGCTATGAAAAAATTGACTTTGGAGAGATGCAGGAAAGTAATTTAAAAAGAGATATTCGCGGTGGCTGGGCGGCGATGATTCAGCATTATTTTTTAGCGGCCTGGGTACCGGAAAAGGATAAAACCGAAACATATTACACAAACTATAAACCGCGGAACGTTATTTATACTCTTGGTTTTAGAGATAAGAATGAAACGGTGGTTGCGCCTGGAGCAGATTATACATTTAATACAGTTTTTTATGCAGGACCAAAAGATCAGGAAGCACTTGAAAAGATTGCGGAAGGATTAGAGTTAACGGTTGATTATGGTGTATTAACGGTTATTGCAAAACCCATTTTCTGGTTATTGACCAAAATACATAGTGTCGTGGGTAACTGGGGTTGGGCGATTATCTTTCTAACAATTTTAATCAAGGCATTGTTTTACAAGTTGTCTGAAGCGAGCTATAAGTCGATGGCAAAAATGCGCGCCGTGCAGCCACGTATGATAGCAATGAAAGAACGTTTTGCAGACGATCGTGCTGGTATGAACAAAGCTATGATGGAGCTGTACAAGAAAGAAAAAATAAATCCGCTTGGGGGTTGTTTGCCTATTCTGGTACAAATCCCAGTATTTATTGCCTTGTACTGGGTATTACTGGAAAGTGTCGAGTTGCGTCAGGCACCGTGGATTTTATGGATTAAAGATATGTCAGCCGAAGATCCATACTACATCCTGCCATTATTAATGGGTGTGAGTATGTTTATTCAGCAAAAATTGAATCCGGCACCGCTTGATCCAATACAGGCAAAAGTAATGATGATGTTGCCAATTGTTTTTACTATCTTCTTTATGTTTTTCCCGGCCGGTCTCGTATTGTACTGGGTCGTTAATAATATATTATCCATTGCGCAACAATGGTATATCACCAACAAAGTGATGAAAGAGAAAAAAGCTTAATTTAGATAGTGTGTGGCCAGGGGCTGTTGATCTTTCAAATTTTAGTGAGAAAATTTTAGTCCTACAAGGCATTTTTTACGTACCAACGCATTCCATTGGTAGTAAAAAATAACGAAGGCAGGGCTAAAATAAGACAATAGATGAAAGATCAACAGCCCCTAAAATAAACACCCGGCGTAATGGTTTATGCCGGGTGTCTGCTTTTAAGGGTTGCAATAAAAATCGGTACAAAGCCCTATCTTTAATCAACCCTTCAATATAATAAATTGATCGTGTAAATTGATAGTCAGCCTTATCGATCCCACAAACATCAGCCTGAGAAAACAAACACAATGCCCATTCAACCCGAGTCTCGTTTAGAACAGGACACTATCGCTGCGATTGCAACGGCGACAGGGTTGGGTGGGGTTGGAATTGTTCGTATTTCCGGTAAAAACGCCGCTAAAATAGGCGAAAAACTATTAAAATCCATTCCTAAGCCCAGGCTTGCTGATTATGGTCCTTTTCTTGGCGAGAATGGCGAAACCATTGATATGGGCCTGGCGCTGTATTTTGTTGCACCAAATTCTTTTACCGGTGAAGATGTGCTGGAATTGCAGGGGCACGGCGGCAAAGTGGTACTGGACAGGCTGTTAAAGCGCACTCTTGCACTAGGTGCGCGGCTGGCTCATCCTGGCGAGTTTGCTGAGCGCGCCTTTTTAAATAACAAAATGGACTTAACCCAGGCTGAAGCGATTGCCGACTTAATTGAGGCGGGCTCTGAGCAGGCGGCACGTTCAGCGATTCAATCCTTACAGGGGGTGTTTTCTAGCAAAATTCACGCTTTAGTTGACGCGGTTATTCGGGTGCGAATGTACGTGGAATCGGCGATTGATTTCCCCGAAGAAGAAATCGACTTTTTATCGGATGGCAAGATATTGCAGCAAATCGAGGCTATTTTGCAGAACTTTGCAGATATTATGCAAGAAGCGCAGCAAGGGGTTTTGTTGCGTGATGGCATGCGTGTGGTGCTGGTGGGGCAGCCTAATACCGGCAAATCGAGTTTGTTAAACGCACTCGCGGGACGGGATTCGGCTATTGTCACCGAAATAGCGGGCACCACACGCGATGTTTTAAAAGAAGAAATTAATATCGATGGCCTGCCACTGCATATTATTGATACCGCGGGTTTGCGCGAGTCCGCGGACACGGTGGAAAAAGAAGGGATCCGTCGTGCCTGGTTAGAAATTGAACAGGCTGACCGAATTTTAGTACTGGTGGATGATCGTGCGGGCATTACCGAAGCCGACAAAAACATTTTGCAGCAATTGCCTGAGCGTTTACCAATAACGGTGATCCATAACAAAATAGATCTGTCAGCCCAGCAGCCAGAAATAACAGCCAAAGATAATCAGCAGCATATTAAGCTATCAGCAAAAACTTTACAGGGGCTGGATATTTTACGGGATCATTTACAGCAGAGTATGGGCTTTGAAAAAACGGGCGAAAGCCCCTTTTTAGCTCGGCGGCGGCATCTGGATGCCCTGGAGCGGGCGCATCATTATGTGCAACAAAGCAAAGCGCAGCTGGTCGACGTTAAGGCGGGCGAACTAGCGGCTGAAGATCTCCGTCTGGCACAACAGGCTTTATCCGAAATTACCGGTGAATACAGCAGTGATGATTTACTGGGCGAGATATTTTCGAGTTTTTGTATTGGAAAATAAACGAAACGTGGCGAAGTTATTCCTTATTATTGGAACCAGCCTTTTTTTGCAGGGTTGCTCAAGCATGAGCTACTACTGGGAAAAAATACAGGGTCATGCTGAGCTGCTTAATAAACAGCAGCCCGTGCAGGATGTTATCAACAATCCGCAAACCGAGCCTGAAACAAAAGCACTATTAATAAATACACAGCAGGCTCGGAACTTTGCAAGCCAGGTTTTATTGTTGCCTGATAATAACAGTTACCGTAATTATGTTGATGTGGATCGTGATTATGTTGTCTGGACGGTTGTGGCAACACCGCCCTATTCTATTAAGCCAGAAGAATGGTGTTTTTTAATTGTCGGCTGTCTCAGTTACCGAGGTTATTTTTCAAAACAGGCGGCGGATAACTTTGCTGCAACATTAAAAGATCGGGGGATGGATGTTTATGTGTCCGGTGTTAAAGCCTATTCAACGTTAGGCTGGTTTGACGACCCATTATTAAGCACCATGCTGTATAAATCTGAAGCGCATCGAGTGGGTATTATTTTCCATGAGCTGGCGCACCAGAAAATATACGTTGAAAATGATACGGCTTTTAATGAAGCTTTTGCGACAAGTGTGGAGCTACAAGGAACCAAAGCCTGGTTTGAGCAAACAGAAAACCTCCAAAAATTTAAAGAATATTTGGTTGCAAAAAAAAGAGACAAAGATTTTAAAAACCTATTAAAACGTACACGGGATGACTTAAAAAAATTATATAAAAGTAATAAAACACCACAACAATTACAGATGGCAAAAGAAAAAATATTTTTACATTTACAGTCGTCATATAAAGCATTTAAAAGAAAATGGAATAACTATGCCGGGTATGACAACTGGATGGCACAAGGTTTAAATAATGCACATTTGGCGCTAGTAGCAACGTATAACAACTGGCTGCCTGCTTTTAGTCGGTTGTTTGAACAGGCTAACGGAGATTACAATATTTTTTATAAAAAAATTGAACATCTGGCTGAGCTGGATAAAATACAACGTAAAAAGCAACTTGAAGAATTAATGGTCGCGCATGATTAAATTCTCTTTACTTATTATACTGGCAATGGTTTTAATCAGTTTTGCTATGCCTTCTGTTGTATTGGCGAATTATGAAGAAATAGAAGTACAGGTAAAGAATCATGATTTATCAATAAAAAGGATAAAACCGAAAACACCGGCAACAAAATTAAATAACAAAGATCTGATTATCTGGGTTGCACCAGGTTATGGAACAAACCAACGTGCCATGGATATGTCGGCAAAACTGAGTGAGATGGGTCTGGAAATCTGGCATATTGATTTGGCTGAAAGCCTGTTTTTACCAAAAAGCACCTCAACCATGCGCAAACTTGATGGGCAATATCTGGCTGGCTTAATTGAATATGTGCACAAAAAAACAAATAAAAGGATTACACTTTTAACACGTTCTTATGGTGCCATCCCGGTTTTAAGGGCGGCCAGACAATGGCAGTTAAAAAACCCTGAAACCAGAAATTTTTATTTAAATGGAGCAATACTCTATTCACCTGAGCTTTATTCAAAAGTGCCGGCTCTGGGGCTTGAGCCAGAATTTGTTGATATTGTTGGTGCAACCAATATACCGCTAATGATTTTTCAGGGGGGCAAGCGGGGTAATCGTTGGCAAGTAGAAAAATTGCTGGCCAGGTTACAGGCGGGGGGAGCAGATGTTTATTTTAGGATACTAAAAGGTGTAACGGGCGTTTTTTACAGTGGAGACAGGAAGGCAACAACACTTGAACAAATAAAATTAATGCCAAAAAAAATCAAGGCAACCATTAAACTGCTCGCCAAAACAAAAAAACCGCAGCAAGCCGCTCCTTTAAAAATTAAAACAAAGGTGCAGGCAAGCTCGCTGGATATAAAATTAAAAGCCTATAAAGCAAACCCAAAACCACCGTCGCTGGATTTGCTGGATGTTTTTGGCAAAAGATATATAAAAAATAATTACAAAAATAAAGTCACCGTTGTTAATTTCTGGGCAACATGGTGCCCGCCCTGTGTGCAGGAAATTCCATCGCTTAATAATTTACGACAAATAATGGCAAAGGAAAAATTTGAATTAATCTCAGTTAATTATGCTGAAGATAAAGCAGCCATTTTAAATTTTATGAAAAAAGTGAATGTAGATTTTCCTGTTTTGCTTGACCCTAGTGGCAAAGAGGCCAGTAAATGGAATGTACTGGTTTTTCCCTCGACATTTGTTATTGCGCCCGACGGCAAGATTAAATACGGTGTAAACGCGGCAATACATTGGGACGACCCTGAAGTGGTTCATGCATTAAAAGCATTGTTAAAATAGGGTTTACTAAAATGCCCTCTAAAAAGAAAGTAAATAACAGTGCTGTTGTTTCACAAACAAAACGCTGGATAGAAGCTGTTATTATTGATTTAAATTTTTGCCCGTTTGCAAAAAAAGTATTTGATCAGCAAACGCTTTTTTATAAAGTTGTTGAGTCTGAAAAAACAGAAGAAGGATTGTCAATAGTAATTGATGAATGTCTGCGCTTAGATAGCAATAAAGAAATAGAAACAACGCTTATTATTTATCCTGATATGCTGGAAGATTTTAATGATTATCTGGATTTTCTGGAATTGGCAAATCAATTATTAGAAACACAAAATTACGCAGGCATTTATCAGTTGGCCAGCTTCCATCCGAACTATTGTTTTGACGGGGTGGCAATGGAGGCGGCGGAAAATTATACCAATCGTTCACCTTATCCCATGCTGCATCTGATAAGAGAAAGCCGACTGGAAGGAGCGTTAGAAACGTATCCTGATCCTGAGCAGATACCGTTGCGTAATATTGAGCGGGCTAAAAAAGAAGGCGCCGGTTTTTTTAAACAAATATTAAAGCAGATTAAGAACACAAAATAATGTCTAATCAAATAACATCGAATATAGAAATATCGGAGTTGGCCATTTATCCGGTTAAGTCCTGCGCGCAATTACAAGTATTGGCAGCAAAAGTAGACAGCTTTGGTTTACATATGGATCGGCGCTGGATGGTCGTTGACGAAAATGGAAAGTTTTTAACTCAGCGTCAATTAGCGCGTATGTGTTTAATTTCCGTGGCATTAACAGAAAACAGTGTTGTTTTAACGGCACCAGAAATATCGCCGTGTACAGTAACGGTGGCAAATTTAAAACAAAGGCAGCAAGTGGTGGTCTGGGGTGATCAATGCTCTGGTCTGGACTGTGGTGATAACGCGGCTAACTGGTTATCCGGTTTTTTACAGCAAACTTGCCGCCTGGTGTATTTTCCGGAAGAGGAATTTCGGCAGATTGATCTGGCGTTTGCCAGAGAAGGAGAGCGTACAGCTTTTAGCGATGGCTTTCCTTTTTTGTTGATCTCTGAAGCATCACTGCAAGATTTGAATACCCGTATTTTAGACTCCGGTACACAAACTACCCTTGAAATGCGTCGCTTTCGGCCTAATATAGTGGTAAAGGGCTGCGAAGCCTTTGCTGAAGACGAGTGGAAAAAAATCCGGATTGGCGATATTGTTTTACGGGTAGTCAAGCCCTGTAAGCGCTGTGTTATCCCGACAATAGATCCTGATACGGGCATCAAAGGCGATGAGCCGCTTAAAACATTGCGCACTTATCGCAAGCAGGATAAAAAAATACTGTTTGGTCAGAATGTGATAGCGGAAAATACGGGCGAATTGAAGGTTGGTATGTCGGTGGAAATTCTTGAGTAGCCCGGTTTTTAAACTCGACCCGCGCCTTGCTGATGATTGTATTCAACTGGGTTATTTGTCTGGCCAGCATTCAGAAAATAAATCGGCCGTTGCAGCGAGTCTTTTATTACTAATGAACAATGCCGCGATCCCCTGGTTTGTGATTGTACCGATGGATGTAACGGTCATTGATATTGACGAGCTGGATGAAAAGCACCAACAGAAAATATTAAACGAGGTCAAGGTTCTTTCGGCATTCTTAAAAAAACATTACCGTGTGGATAAAATTAATTTTGCATCGATTGGTAATATAGTAAAACAAATGCATTTCCACCTGGTAGCAAGAAACAAAAACGATCCAGCCTGGCCGGGTGTTGTCTGGGGAACAACGGCAAAGATCAAATACAATCAACAACAAGTTGAAGCGATCACAAAATTATTAAGCGAAGAAATCAAATTTTTTAAACCGATTTAACTCATAACTGGAGAATACAATGGCAACAGCAAGCGCAAGACATATACTGGTTGATACAGAAGAAAAATGTAATGAACTAAAAACCCAAATTGAAGGCGGTGCTGATTTTGCCGATGTTGCAAAAGAACATTCAAGCTGCCCATCCGGTGCAAGCGGTGGTGACCTGGGTGAGTTTTCACCAGGCCAAATGGTAAAAGAATTTAACGATGTTGTTTTTGGGGGCGAGGTGGGTGTTATACACGGCCCGGTAAAAACACAGTTTGGCTATCATTTGATTGATATTACGAATCGTAGCGATTAATTAAAAAAATAAAAAAAGGCGTTTAACTTTTTGGCTAAGCGCCTTTTTTCTTTTAGGTAATAATAATGACTGATAAACGTATAACCGAACTTGAAACCAAACTGGCGTATCAGGAACATACCCTTCAGGCGCTAAATGATGAAATTTATCGGCAGCAACAGCAAATCGATAAAGTTGAAATTATGTGTAAACATTTAATGGACAGGCTGCAAACGTTGTCCGATATGGGTGGCAGTGACCAACCCGCGAATGAGCGCCCTCCGCATTACTAAAGAATACCCCTCCTTTTTTATCCCTAAATAGCCTTTATTTGTGTCGATTTAACGAGAAAAACGCACGTTTTGCCCGGTTTACACGGCTTCAAGTTGGTGATTTCCTCTGCAACAGGTAAAATGTGTACTAACCTGTAAATCTATTTCCCTATTTGTAGCTAATCATTATGTTTTATCAAGCCCATGTTTTACCAAAATAGTTTCGATGTCATTGTCGTCGGTGGTGGTCATGCCGGTACGGAAGCCGCGTTGGCGGCTGCGCGCATGGGCAGCAAAACCCTGTTGTTGTCGCATAATATCGAAACGCTGGGGCAAATGAGCTGTAACCCGGCTATCGGCGGGATTGGCAAAGGCCACTTAGTGAAAGAAGTGGATGCGCTTGGTGGTCTAATGGCAAAAGCGGCCGATCTGGCCGGTATCCAGTTTCGAATTCTTAATGCCAGTAAAGGCCCGGCCGTGCGTGCAACGCGCGCGCAGGCGGATCGGGTTTTATACAAAAATGCCGTGCGGCATGTTTTAGAAAACACCCCGAATTTAAGTTTGTTCCAGCAAGCCGTGGATGATTTGATTGTTGATAATGATCGGGTTGTTGGGGTGGTGACCCAAATGGGCTTAAAGTTTAAAGCTAAATCGGTGGTACTGACCGTCGGTACTTTTTTAGGGGGCTTGATCCATATCGGTATGGAAAACTATCAGGGTGGCCGAGCCGGTGATCCGCCTTCCAATGCTTTGTCACAACGCTTGCGCGCACTGCCCTTTAAAGTGGACAGATTAAAAACCGGAACCCCACCACGCATTGATGGTAAAACGTTGGACTACTCGGTAATGCAAGAGCAGCCGGGCGATAAACCGGTGCCGGTGTTTTCCTATATGGGCAAGGTAAGCGACCATCCGCAACAGGTGCCCTGCTATATCACCTATACCAACGCAAAAACACATGATGTCATTCGTGGTGGCCTGGATCGTTCACCAATGTATAGCGGCGTTATTGAGGGCGTTGGCCCGCGTTATTGCCCGTCGATAGAAGACAAGGTGATGCGTTTTGCCGACCGCGACGCACACCAGATTTTTGTTGAGCCGGAAGGTTTAACCGTCAATGAAATTTATCCCAATGGTATTTCAACCAGCCTGCCCTTTGATGTGCAGTTTGATTTTGTACGCTCGATAAAAGGCTTTGAAAATGCCCACATTACCCGACCAGGTTATGCGATTGAGTACGATTATTTTGATCCACGCGATTTAAAAGCGTCACTGGAAACCAAACATATGCACGGCCTGTTTTTTGCCGGGCAAATCAACGGCACCACCGGTTATGAAGAAGCCGCTGCACAAGGTTTAATTGCCGGTATGAATGCCAGCTTGCAAGTACAGGGTAAAGACGCATGGACACCTCGGCGTGATGAAGCCTATATAGGTGTGTTAATCGACGATTTAATTACTCAAGGCACTATCGAGCCCTATCGCATGTTTACCTCGCGCGCAGAATACCGTTTGTTACTGCGTGAAGACAATGCCGATTTACGCTTAACCACAAAAGGCCACGAGCTGGGTTTAGTTAATGACGAACGCTGGCAGTTTTTTGAAGCCAAGCGTGAAGCGATTGAAACCGAACAGCAACGACTGGCGTTAACCTGGGTGCATCCGAGCAAGCTGGATAAAACCCGTGCAGAAAAAGTATTAGGACAGCACATTACAAAAGAAGCCACCCTGCTCGACCTGCTGCGCCGCCCGGAAGTGTCTTATAACGGCTTAATGACATTAGAAGAAGCTTGTGTGAACAAACCGGAAAACCTGTCGGCCAGTGTGATTGAGCAACTTGAAGTTCAGGCAAAATATGCCGGCTATATTGATCGCCAGCACGACGAAATTGCAAAACAAAAACGCCATGAATCAACAACGATTCCTGAACAACTGGATTACTCTCATGTTAAAGGCTTGTCGGCCGAAGTCTGTGAAAAACTGAACCGTATAAAACCGCAAACAGTCGGTCAGGCTGCGCGCATATCCGGTGTAACACCCGCTGCAATATCGATTATTCTGGTTTATTTAAAAAAACAGGC
>JALTJZ010000060.1:0-10994 GCA_027076325.1 Chromatiales bacterium
GTGTACCCTGTCCTGCATATTTAAAGGTTTTAATCACGATGAAAGCTGGCTTACGATTTATTATTATTTTTTTATTGGTTACTTTATTGGGAGGCACCGCAGTGGGTTTATCAGATATTGGTAAGGTTTGTGTTTTTTCTGCCATATCGGGTGTTGTGACACTTAATGGCCAACCTGTTGCCCATGCCAAACTGGTTAGAACCGCAAGCAAAGAAAGAGAACATCAGGATGAAACCACCACGGATGACAATGGCTACTTTTCATTTCCAGCGATGTACGAGCGGAGTATTGCCAAGTTTTTACCGATGGAGTTTGTGGCTAAGCAAAAAATAATGATTAAGTATAACGGAAAATCTTATAAGCTTTGGTCAGGGGTAAAACGTAAGCCCGAAGAAAATGTTGAAGCTCGTGGTAAACCACTTATTGTTAATTGTAAGCTTGAAGCTGAACTAAATCACATAGCTGTAGATGGTTCTGTTTTTTTCAATCTGTGCACTTGGGATGTCGAGCCAGATCCTCCCTTTGATATGAGTAAAGCATTTGAATCAGATCTGAATAATTAGATATTTGTACAATTGAATATATGATGAATAAATTATAAGGAAATAATAATGAAATCTGGCCTGCGAATTATTATTTTTTTATTGGTTACTTTATTGGGAGGCACTGCAGTGGGTTTAACAGATATTGGTAAGGTTTGTGTTTTTTCTGCCATATCGGGCGTTGTGACACTTAATGATCAGCCTGTTGCCCATGCCAAACTGGTTAGAACCGCAAGCAAAGAAAGAGAGCATCAGGATGAAACCACCACGGATGAAAATGGTTATTTTTCATTTCCAGCAATGTATGAACGGAGTATTGCCAAGTTTTTACCGATGGAGTTTGTGGCAAAGCAAAAAATAATGATTGAGTATAACGGAAAATCTTATAAGCTCTGGTCAGGGGTAAAGGGGAAGCCTGATGAAAATGTTGAAGCTAGAGGGAAACCGCTTATTGTTGAATGTGAGCTTAACAATGACATAAGCCATATATGGGTTAATGGTTCGGTATTCTCAACATTATGTAAATGGGATGTTGATCCTGATCCTCCAGTTAATATGGATAAAGTATTTGAGTCAGATCTTGAATAGATAGATTTTGAAATTGGTGAAATTGTAAATTATAAGGAAATAATAATGAAAGAAATGCTCCCTGGTTTTGTTGCGGGTCTTGCTAAGAATGTGTATTTGTTAACAGAGTCGGCTTCAATTGAAGAAGCATTTAACAGGCTAAATCAACGATATTCCAACTCATTTCAATTTACTAACAACAACTTACTTAAAGGCAAAACCGGTGGCCCAGGCATTATCAAATGTCGTACCGCTTTTGGTTTTACCCTGATAGGCCAAGGCCGGCTTGATGGCCATGCCTTTATCTTATTCCGAGGCACCAAATTCCTGGCCGACTGGCTAACCAACCTCAATGCGGGTGTCTCGAGTTCGGCCTGTGGCCAACCCGTACACGACGGTTTTAATACCACGTTTAATACCATGAAACCCAAAATTCAGGCCTTTGCTCAGTATTTGCAAACCCAGCAGGTTCATTCGATACATTGTATCGGCCATAGTTTAGGTGGTGCTATCGCTACCATTTGTGCTGAGTGGATAGCAAAATCAAACCTAACGCCGTATTTGTACACCTTCGGCAGCCCACGCGTTGGCCTGATGGGTTTTGCAAGTTCCTGTACTCGTCGCTTAGGAGCCGCTCGAATTTTTCGCGCTTATCATCGAACAGATATTGTGCCGTTTGTACCCCTTTGGCCGTTTATTCATACACCAGACAAAGGCCGAGACTATTATCTGCCGTCTGCGGGTATTATACCCGGTGGTCAATTTCATAGCATGGATGAGTATATTCGTTCAGTGAGTGGACGTTCCTGGACAGCAATTGGCAAAAAGCCTGCCGCACATACAGATGCCAGTATTGAAAACTGGTTAAAACAAAATGTGGTTATCAGTTTTACGTTATCGAGTATCGAATGGTTGAACGATGCCATTGTTTATGTATTAAAAAAGTGTGCAGATGCTATCGGGCAATCAATATCGAACTTTTTTACATCGGCTTTTACCTTGATGGATCAAATTGCTTATATTTTGAACAAAGGAATTGATCTTTCCAAATCGATATCGACCTGGGTGGTGCAGTTGCTTAATAAAATTATGCTTATGCTGGGCTATAGCCCCAACATGGTTCATGGAGCGCAATATACCCAGATGATGATAAGATCTTTATTTATAGAATTGCAAAACCGTTTAGTTAACCATGCCAACAAAGCATTAAATCATGTGCTGGTTAACGGGAAAGCTGTGTAAAGTGTTAAGGGCGTTATTGAGTTAAGAAAGTTGGTTGTGACCTGTACCCCGTGTAACGGACACGGGTTATGGGCTTGTAGACAAGGGTCGCTTATAGGTAATTAGGTAAGGGTCGAGCCATGCTAAGTGATTAATAATGCACAGAAAACCTGAAATAAAGGCTATTTTACTGGCTTAAAGTGGCCTTTTGGGTACCAAAAACAGCACTGTAAGCAACGCCCTCTACCCTTAATACAAACTCTTCTCCTTCGCTAACGCATTGTCGTCCAGGAGCACGAATACCGAGTTGGTTTTGCACCCCTTGAATATCATGCTCACTTTACTACCACCACACTTTCTGACCCCATTGATTCTTTAGAGTCTTGTTTAGTGGGTTTACTCTTTACTCTGATAATCATTCTATTTCTTGTTTAAACCGTAACCTTCGTTGTTGTTTTCATAAGGTGTTAAAGTGCAAAATACGGCTTTTGTGTTTAGCGGTTATTGTTTGTTGCGGCTGGTTTTGTTGTTGCCAATGCCCGGGTAGGCGCTTGCGCTGCCGGGGTAGGCGGTGACATAGATGTCTTTGCCTTGTTTCAGGAGAAAGTCCAGGAAGGTGCGTGCCACCAGTGACAGTTTTTTGCTTTTCAGGTGCACGGCGTACCAGCGGCGTTTTAGTGGAAAGCCTTCTACATCCAAAACGGCAATATGGTTGCTAGCAAGTTCCAGTCGCAGGTTATGCCGAGATAAGACAGAAATGCCTAAGCCAGCCATTACCGCTTGCTTAATGGCCTCGCTGCTGCCTAAATCCATATAGGGTTGGATTTTCAGGTTTTGCTCAGCAAACAGGCGATCGACGGCCAGGCGTGTGCCGGAGCCAGCTTCGCGTACTAAAAAGCGTTCTTTGCTTAGCTGTTGTAACGATATGGCACTGGTTTGGGTGAGGGGGTGGTGGCTACTGGCTACTACCACCAGCTCATTATCCACAAAGGGCTGGGCTTCGACGGCAAATTCAACGGGAACTTGCCCCATAATCAACAAATCATCTTCATTGGATTTCAGCCGTTCCAGTACCCGTGAGCGATTGGTAACCTTTAATATAGGCTCAACATCGGGATGCTGGCGGATAAAAGCCCCTAATAAATGGGGCATAAAGTATTTGGCGGTTGTAATAACCGCAATCCGCAGCGGCCCCTTTACGACGCCTTCAAGTGCGGCAGCCGATTCCCCCAGCGAAACCACGCTGCCAAGAATGCTTTGAGCCGAGGCGTAAACTTCGTCACCAACGCTGGTTGTGTGTAGTTGGTTGCCTACTTTTTCAAGCAAGGGGTAGCCGATGGTTTCGCTGAGTTTTTTTACCTGCATGGAAATGGTAGGCTGCGTCAGGTGTAAGGCCTGTGCTGCACGGGTATAGCCGCCAAGGCGTACCACCGTTTCAAAGATTTGCAGCTGGCGCAGGGTAACATGACGGATAAGGTTGCTAATGGCTAGGCTCATAGAGGCTAGTCTATACCAAAAATAGAAATTATCAATTTCAATTTATAGGTCTTTTTATCCATAATGTCGCCCAAGCGGTGAATACCGTAAATTGAATTTAACCCAGAGGTTAGTGATGCTGATGACTTCACTGAGTATCTGGATGCATTAACTGGTCATCAACTCATTAGGAGAACCCTATGGCTAAGGTATACGAAGCGGGCGTTAAAGACTACCGCGAAACTTATTGGCAACCGGATTACGTTCCGCTTGACTCTGATTTACTGGCTTGTTTTAAGATTACACCACAACCGGGTGTTGATCGTGAAGAAGCGTCTGCTGCGGTTGCTGCAGAATCTTCAACGGGTACGTGGACTACGGTTTGGACCGATCTACTAACAGACATGGATTACTACCGTGGGCGTTGTTACCGAATTGAAGATGTACCTGGTGACGATACTTGTTTCTACGCATTCATTGCTTACCCAATCGATTTGTTTGAAGAAGGTTCGGTTGTAAACGTATTAACGTCTTTAGTTGGTAACGTGTTTGGCTTTAAAGCGATTCGTGCTTTACGTTTAGAAGATATCCGTTTTTCACTTGCTTACATTAAAACGTGTAATGGACCACCACATGGTATCCAGGTAGAACGCGATAAAATGAACAAATACGGTCGTCCAATGTTGGGTTGTACGATTAAACCTAAATTAGGTTTGTCGGCTAAAAACTATGGTCGAGCAGTATACGAATGCTTACGCGGTGGTCTGGATTTCACTAAAGATGACGAAAACGTAAACTCTCAGCCATTCATGCGCTGGCGTGATCGCTTCCTGTTTGTGCAAGATGCGATTGAAACCGCTCAGGCAGAAACAGGTGAACGTAAAGGTCATTACTTAAACGTAACGGCACCGTCACCGGAAGAAATGTACGAGCGTGCTGAGTTTGCTAAAGAAATTGGTACACCTATTATCATGCATGACTTCTTTACTGGCGGTTTTTGTGCCAATACGGGTCTGGCGCGTTGGTGTCATAAAAATGGTGTGTTGCTACACATTCACCGCGCTATGCATGCGGTGGTTGATCGTAACCCACATCATGGTATTCACTTCCGCGTACTATGTAAGACGTTACGTCTTTCTGGTGGCGACCATCTGCACTCAGGTACAGTGGTTGGTAAGCTTGAAGGTGACCGCGCAGCAACATTAGGTTGGGTTGATTTGATGCGTGAATCTTTCATTCCTGAAGATCGTAGTCGTGGTATTTTCTTCGATCAGGATTGGGGTTCTATGCCAGGTGTTATGCCAGTTGCTTCTGGTGGTATTCATGTATGGCACATGCCTGCACTGGTTGCCATCTTTGGTGATGATTCAGTATTACAGTTCGGTGGTGGTACATTAGGCCATCCTTGGGGTAATGCTGCAGGTGCTGCGGCCAACCGTGTTGCACTTGAAGCCTGTGTTGACGCACGTAATCGCGGTATTGATGTGGAACGTGAAGGTAAAGCGGTATTAACTCAAGCTGCGGCTCATAGCCCAGAATTGAAAATCGCTATGGAAACATGGAAAGAAATCAAATTTGAATTCGATACCGTTGACAAACTAGACAACGTTAACCGTTAACCAAAATTTAGGAGTAACTAAAATGGCTGAAATGCAAGATTATAAGTCAAGTCCGAAGTTCGAGACATTTTCATACTTGCCAGAAATGACAGCTGATCAAACGCGTGCACATATCGCATACGTTATTCAGCAAGGCTGGAACCCTGCGATTGAGCATGTGGAACCAGGCCGTGCTTTTAACTACTACTGGTACATGTGGAAATTGCCAATGTTTGGTGAGCAGTCCGTTGACCATGTTTTGTCTGAGTTAGAAGCTTGTCACCGTGAATATCCTGGTCATCATGTTCGTTTGATTGGCTATGATAACTATTCACAGAGTCAAGGTATGTCATTTGTTGTTCATCGCGGACGCATGTAGATATAACGTGTAAGAGCATCTTTGCCCCGCTAAATCAGGGGGCAGGGTATCTCTGCATATTTAGAACCCTTTTTATTAAAGGAATTCAGTATGACAGATCAATCACATTCACCAGCGCTATCAGGGCGTGAGTTATCACGCGCAAGACGACGTGCAATGTCTCGGACGGGTGCTGCGAACTCTGCGGTCGGTACAAGCCCAGTTGCAACACAGCAAGCGCCGGCAGCGGAAATGTCGACTAAAGGTCTTAGTGGTAAAGCGCTTTCGATGGCACGTCGGGCAATGCAGGCAAAAGGCGGCAAAGCCGCTGTTGCAGCCAGTGCTACAGCAGCTGCACCGGCAGCGAGTGTGTCCAGGTCAGAACCTGCTGCCGCTCCGGCACCAGCAGAAACGCAACAGCCAGAAGCCTGTTGTGATGCCTGCGCAGAAGCAGGTAATACCGAGCCATGTGAACCATGTGGCGGTGCGGTTGAAACAGATGCCGCAAAAGATGAAGCATTGGATAACCTTTGCGACATTCTAGAGAATACTTCGGGTGGAGCAGCGAATGCTCCTTCCAGCGTAAGAGCGTATTGCCGTGAGCGGCGAAACACGCTTTCGAAAAAAGGGAAACTTGGTTTGCCGGGTAAAGCAGGAAGTCAGGCGCGTAAGTCATTAGTGCGCAGCGCGGCTACTTCCGCATTAACAGGCAGAGCATTGGCGAAATTACGCCGTGAAGAACGTTGCCAATTTGGTCGCGGTGATTCAGCCGCTTGCCGACCAAGTGGCCGAGTACGTTCAGGTTCAGGTGATGCGCCACCTAAGGTCGAAGTTGGTACGACATTATCAGGTCAGGCGGTCACTGGAACACAGGTGGAACAAACAGAGAAGATAACCGGTAGCGAGTCAGGTGTTTGCCGTACAGTGACAGGTACCGAGTATTTAGGTGCTGAGCAATTCGCTAAGTTTTGCTCTACTACACCACCGCCAGCCGCAGCCAAAGTGAGTTTGAGTGAAACAGGGCGTGGCCAGCTATTAACAGGTAGTAAAACGGCAGGTAACGACAAAGTGACCGGTGACGAAGCAGGTCATTGTAAGTCGGTAACAGGTAGTGAATACCTCGGTGCTGAGCACTTTGGTGCTTTTTGTGGCTCTCAGGGAATCACAAAAACGGAAGGCAAAGTTGTTTCAGGCCGCAGTGAGAAAAACATGCGTATTACCGGTGTTGATGAGGCACGTGATAATGCGGTGACGGGTTCTGAATCAGGTGCTAGCGCGATTATTACCGGTTCGGATTATTCAAATGCCGCACCGAGAAAAGCCGCAGTTGATGCGCCGACTAAAGTGGGCTTGAGTCATACGGCTTCAGGTGTGTCGGTATCCGGTGGCGAGTTATCGCGTACTGCAGGAGTTACCGGTGACCAGGGCAGCTGTCAGCGAGTGACGGGTGTTGAATATATGTCCAGTGAACGCTTTAAAAGTGTTTGCGGTAGCGTGCCTGAAAGTGCCGCTGCCAAGGTGGGTATCGATGTCAGTCGTGGTGGCATGAGTATTACGGGCAACCTGGTTGACCGTAGTGAGCATGTGACGGGTAATGAACCGGGAAGCTGCCAACGCGTGACGGGGAGCCAATATGGCGAAGCCGCTCGCTCAGGTTTGTGTGACCAGCGTTCTAGCAAGGTGCAACAAATGCACACTTCGCAAGGCAAAATGTTAACGGGAACGGAGGCAAGTTCTTCCCCAAAGTTGACAGGTGACGATCGCGGTGGCTGTGCGATCGTTACTGGTAGCGAGTATGTCAGCCAGGAGTATTTTAAACAATCTTGTTCACAAACGCCTGCACCAAATGGCAGGAGGACCGGCATGGGCCAAACATGGCATAACCAATATGTGAGTGGTGTTCAAACTGGACATTCTCAAAAAATCACAGGTGATGAACACGGCATCTGCAGCACGGTGACGGGCAGTTCTTATGCGGGTCGTGATCAGGCAAGTGAATTTTGTGATGCGCCCGTTGTTGCTCAAGCTGAGCAACGTTTAGCGCGCCACGCGACTTCCGTTATGCCTGTTTCAGGTATCGGGCCGGGCACAGATGAGCGCTTTGCGGGTAATTCGCAGCGTGGTATTTGCCAGGATGTGACAGGTACGCCTTATCAGGGGCAGCAGGATAGCGGTGTATGCAGTACGGGTGCGATGCATCATTTAGCGCAGGCGCCAGTTGATCAGGCTTTGCCACAGTCAACAGCAGCCAGCATGGCCGTAGCAGACGAGTATAAAGCCGATTTTTCGGTCATATCGCCCGCTAAAGCCGCATGGCAGCAACGTACTAACAACCCCGTGCATAGCAGTGTTTATGCACGCAGGGAATCCATTACGGGTGTCGTTAATAAAGCGGAAGGGGTTATCTCGGGTACGCCTGAGTTTCGTCATCAGCAAGAGTTGGAACCGGTTGCCCCTGCACAGGTACAGGCTGCGCAACAAAGCAGAGTCACTGGCGAAGGCAGTGAAGCGGGCACCCACATTACGGGTGACGACTGGTCTCGCGGTGGTTTAGTAACAGGAACAGAAGGTTTGTTTTCAGCTAAACGTAACCAGACTCAACAAGGTACTGCGGTTGAACGAAACAACATCGGTGCACGTGCCCTGAAAGATCGTGCGCGACCAGAAGCAAAGCTGTCCAGAGTAACGGGTAGCAGTGGTGGCACGAGTAGTGAGTCGGCTGCGGTTACCTTATCGGGTGGCGCAAGCGGCTGATGGTTTTCTGTTATCGCAGCCGCCTTGCAGCGCTGTGATACAGAAACCAGCATGAGTATGCAACACAAAGTTATATGACGATAGAGACCAGGTAAATGAACACAAGAAACGCCTACAGGAGAAGAGCTGCTAACGACACAAGTCGCTATGCGCAAGCGCCTGTGGGTATGGCTCAGCCGCAGGCGAGGGTTGCCCCCGCGCAAGATCGTTTGCAGGTTGCACCGGCTGCTGTTAAAGAAGCAACGCCTGCTGAAATAGAAGCATTAGCGCCTGCAGCAGCCATTGCACCGGCTGTTGAAGCGGTTGCCTGTGACAGTTTACCGCAGCGTTCCTGTCGGCACCCGCTAACGGATTTGCAGGCAAATGCACAGTTAGCGCGTTGCGAAGAAACGATCAAGGCTCGCTTTGAAGCGATTGAGCCAACGCTAAAAGTTTTGGCAAATTTGCAACATGAAAAAGATTTTATCGCGCAAGCACAGTCATACGCCAGCAAAATGCTGGGGCATGAATTGCCGGCAAGCTTGTTAGAGAATGCCTGGTTGAACGGTTTGGATATGCAGGCGTTGTACGCACATTGTGTGTTTGGTGCGTTGCAAAACTCGGTTGAGCAGTTTGCAAATAATTTACGTTCTCAGTCTGAAAATGCGTTAGATACACAAAGCTTTTTTCTTGACTGTGGTTTTCACTGCGTCGATATAACGCCGTGTTCGGATGGGCGATTAAAAGGTTTGTCCAAGTACATATTGCGTTTACCGCTGTCTGCTTTGACCGTGCGCAATGCTTATGCGGGTGCGATGTTTAATGTAGAAGCCAATGTTCGTCATTGGGAAAGTGTTGAGCTGGCACGTTTTCGTACCGGCCAACCGGTGACTGCGGATGCAGGAACCCATTATTTGAAAGTGGTGGTATACCATCGCAGTAGCTCCGATCCATCACATCAGGGTTGCGCGGCACATGGCAGTAATGATCATGTGGCGGCAGAAGCCGGGCTGGCGCGTTTGCACGAGTTCCGTGAAGCAATTGAGAACAGTTTTTGTTGTGGTGCATCGGTTGATATTTTATTGATTGGTGTTGATACCGATACCGATGCGGTACGCATTCATACACCGGATAGCAAGGGTGAAATAAGTATCCATCGTTATATTGATAATGCACAGCTTTATCATGACACGTTAAATATGACAGCCGATCAGGCGCGCATTGCGGTTTACGCAGCGGTTAAAAAAGCCGGTCAGAAAGATGGCTGGGGTGCAGGCGAAGGTGAACCGGATGAAGGCATTAGCCGTTTGATTGTTAACTTGTTAGTTAATAATTTATCGCAAATTGAGTATGTCAATGATTTATACGAAGGCCGCTATCCAGACATTGGCCATGCTGAACGTTATATCAGTGTGGGTGACGGTTTTCAGGAAATACAGCTGCGAAATGTTGCTTATTATGCACATTTGCACACGGTAGAAGAAGGCGCAGCCGATCTTGATATCGGGATTAAAATTTTTACTGGTTTGAACCTTAGCAAAGGCCTGCCAGTACCGATTGCGATACATTATTGCTACGACTCGAAAGTACCGGGTTCCAGGCAACGTATGATTGATAAATGCCGGCGTGTTAAGGCCGCAATTGAAAATCGTTATCCGGAACTGGTTGCACAAAAGAAATTGATTTGCCAGATGAGCTTGCAAGATAAACCACTTGGCAGCGCGTTGGAAATCATTGATGAGGACTCAGCATGAGAATTATGCAGGTAGATAAGACCCTGGTTTCGACGAACCGAATTGACGGCCTTGGTCACCGCCCTCTGCTTGTTGTACGCGACAAGCCGAATGGTACACCGTTGGTTGCAGTGGATTCAGTGGGTTGTATTCCAGGTGACTGGGTTATTTGTGTGGGTAGTTCAGCGGCGCGTGAAGCGGCTGGCAGCAAAGAATACCCAAGCGATTTAACCATCGTCGGCATCATCGATTACTGGCAGGAATCCTGAAATGGAAATCATGCAGGTGCGCGACGATTTAGTAACAACGCGGCGTGTTGATGGCTTAAAGAGTGTGTCACTGCGGGTATTAAGTGATTATCACGGCAAGCTTTGTGTTGCTTCTGACCCGGTGGGTGTTCCACCTGGGCAGTGGGTCATCACGGTAAGCGGCTCGGCCGCTCGCCATGCGATGTCCGAATATAGCATTTTAACGGATCTCACAATCGCCGGCATTATCGACGATTGGGATGAGTAACAAATTTTTATTTTTTTAACAATTTAATTAAAGACGGAGAATAATATGGCGAATGATGTGACAGGTATTGCATTAGGTATGATCGAGACCCGTGGTCTGGTTCCTGCTATCGAAGCAGCTGACGCGATGACAAAAGCAGCCGAAGTTCGGTTGGTTGGTCGTCAATTTGTTGGTGGCGGTTACGTTACAGTATTAGTACGTGGCGAAACAGGTGCGGTAAACGCAGCGGTTCGTGCAGGTGCTGACGCCT
>JALTJZ010000060.1:11094-38177 GCA_027076325.1 Chromatiales bacterium
GTTACGTTACAGTATTAGTACGTGGCGAAACAGGTGCGGTAAACGCAGCGGTTCGTGCAGGTGCTGACGCCTGTGAACGTGTAGGTGATGGTCTGGTTGCAGCTCACATCATTGCGCGCGTCCATGGTGAAGTAGAAAACGTCCTACCAAAAGCTATCGAAGGCTAAAAAGTAGCAAGCGATACAGAAAACCCCGGGCCTTAGTGCCTGGGATTTAATGGAAAGCTGGGAGAACTAAAATGAGTGATATATCTGGAATTGCATTAGGCATGATCGAGACCCGTGGTCTGGTTCCTGCTATTGAAGCAGCAGATGCGATGACAAAAGCAGCCGAAGTTCGGTTGGTTGGTCGTCAATTTGTTGGTGGTGGTTACGTTACAGTATTAGTACGTGGCGAAACAGGTGCGGTAAACGCAGCGGTTCGTGCAGGTGCTGACGCCTGTGAACGTGTAGGTGATGGTCTGGTTGCAGCCCACATTATTGCGCGTGTTCATGGCGAAGTAGAAAATATACTGCCGAGCAAACCAGGCGATACTAAAACTCCTAACCCTAGCTAGTTTATCTGGTTGCCAATGAATAACATTGTTAGATGTTACCAATTGCAGGCAGGCCGGTTATGCTAATGGATCCAAAGCTGGTTGGTTATCTGCGTCGTGCTTTAAATCACGAAATGGCGGCGGTGCAGCAGTACCTTACACAGGCAACACTTTGCGAGCTGTGGGGGTTAGACGATGCGGCGGCGAAGTTCCAGCACGAATCAGTGGATGAACTGGAGCATGCTAAGCGCTTAACCCGCTATCTGCTCACTTTGGGTATTGTACCTAATGGCGCACAGCTTCCCGCTGTTCACCGTGTGCGCAGTTTGCGAGACATGCTGATGGCAGATTGGCACCTGGAAGCCGAAGCAATTCAGCTGTATTCGGATGCAAGCCTGTATTGTACTCGGGTGCAGGACGACACGGCTTACCATCTGTTTGCTGGTTTGTTAGAGGAAGAACGGGCGCATTTAAAGGATGTGGAGTCCTGGTTAAATGATCTCTCGGCGTCTGAGTCACAGCAAAACGGAGCCAATCATGTCTGAGCCGTCAGAAAAACCGCTGAATCCTGCATGGAAAGTGCAAAAGCGCGCCCACCTGCTGTCTCGGCGCTTTGATTTTCCTGACTATGATACAATGCGTGATTTTTTAGATGAACTCGAAGCACTGTCGGAAAGTGAGGGCTACTATCCTGATCTGACATTTAGCCGAACGCATGTTAATGTTTCTATAAAGGCGCGTGCTGATGAATTAGCTCAGCCGGACTTTGATTTTTCTGCAAAGGTAGATGGGCTAGCTGATGATTCTAAATAGGAAAAACAATGACTAGCACCAAAATTGCGGTGGCTAATCTAAAAGGGGGCTGTGGTAAGTCTACCCTGGCTATTAATCTTGCGGCGGGTTTAGTGGCGCGTGGCAGTGCAGTCCTGCTTGATGCTGATCCGCAAGGGACAGCAGAGCACTGGGGCAGCCACGAGAAAATAAAGGGCATGCCTCGCGTCGTCGCAACGGGTTCTGAAGTATTAAAAGAAATACGCTGGGCGCAGAGCACACATGAATATGTTGTTGTGGACTGCCCACCTACGCTTGCAAGTGGCTACACCGAGGTAGCGCTGGAGCAGGTGGATATATTATTAGTGCCGGTTTTACCTTCGCCTCCTGATTTGTGGAGTAGCCTCCATATGGTTGAGGCTGTAGAACAGGCGCGCAAGGTTAACCCCGAATTGCGTGCTTATTTTGTGCGTAACCAGATTGAACCAAAAAGCGCCTTGTCACACGCCATGCGTGAGGCACTTCAGTTTTGCGGCTTGCCGTTACTTGAAAATTCATTGGGACGACGTGCCGCTTACCGTTGGGCAGCACTGGAAGGTCTCAGTGTTTATCATTTTGGCGCACGTGGTAAGAAGGCTGTTAGTGACATCGAATCCATAATTGAAGAGGTTTTAAATCATGACTAAATTAAAAGATAAGCTCCTTGCCAGTATTAGTAACAGCGAACAAAGTAAGCCTGAGACTAACAGCAACCTCGCAGCAAAAAAACCCGCAGCATCGGCAAGCCCAAAAAAAGCGGCTAAGCCAAAAGCAAAATCGGGCGCAAAAAAAGCAAAAACCCAACCAGCCCCCCGCTATTTAATTACACATCCACAGCGTATTTGGCCCGATTAACATTTCGTGGTTTATTGCAGTTCAACGTTAAGGTGATTTTTGGCTATTCAATTAACAGATTATCAGGACTTATTAGAAGACCTGGGCGAGCAGGCGGGCGATGTACTTGAAGCGACCTGGCATGATGCTGTGCGCGTATTCAGTCCGCGTGGCCTGGAAGCTTACTTAAAAGGCGCAACGGGTTTAAAGTCGCTTGGTCGTGGCACCGATCTGGTTATTTCCTATATAGAAAGCGCCCCTCTGGTCGCCAAAGAAATTGGCGAGCAGGCAGTTCCCGAACTGCTCTCACTCGCGATTAAAATGTATTCCAGAACCAGTGCAGAAGTCTTAACATTGGTTTTTTCGACTGCACCGACGGCGGCCAACCGTCTTGGTGAGCTCGATTTATTTAACGCTTATTTAAGTCTACTTGATAATCTTGTGGGTAAAGCGCCGCGTGCGCTACGTCCTTTTCTTGAAAACCTGGATGTTTTATTAGGCCAGCTTACCCTGGGTGGCCTGCGTCGCTGGATTGCCTGGGGCGTGTCCGCTTACCGTAATGACTTCGAAGCACAGGCCGACTACTTTAGCTTGAGCAGCGAGCAGGCGAAAGCCGTTTTATTGCAAGAACAACGGGGTGTGCTGTTTGTTAATGTGCAGCGTCGGCTTAATATGTATTTGCGCTCACTCTGGGGGCGTGATTTTTTTATCCGTCCAACCTCAGGGGATTTTGAAACCCGCGAAGGTTACCGCCCTTATATCGAACATTATTTTATTCATCTGCCCGATGCCTTTGATGACTATGTGCCCGAGGGTGCAGAGGCCGATTCAGAGCAGACTGTCTCTGGTATGGATATTTATCGTGCCAGTTCCGCGCATGCGGCAGCACATATTGTCTTTTCATCGTATGACACGAATGCAGAAGAACTCAGTAATTTACAAAAGCTTATGATAGGCGTCATCGAAGACGCGCGTGTAGAAGCACTGGCGGTGCGTAAATTCCCCGGCATGAAATCGCTGTGGATTAAATTATTGCCTGCCGACCCATCACTCGATGAAGGTTTGCAGCCGATACTCGACCGGCTTGCGCGTGCTTTATTAGATGAGCATTACATTGACGATCACCCTTTGGTGGTGCAGGCGCGTAATG
Organism: Chromatiales bacterium; assembly: GCA_027076325.1. Taxonomy (GTDB): domain Bacteria; phylum Pseudomonadota; class Gammaproteobacteria; order UBA6429; family Thiohalophilaceae; genus SZUA-37. The sequence continues at coordinate 14,424 of JALTJZ010000060.1, forward strand.
CGTTTGCCACCAATGAGGCACGTCTGGGCGAGCCCGGCTTGGCGCGCGAAATTGGTTTGGAGCTTGCTGAGCAGGTGGTTGCACAAAAAATTCCACTAAACTCACGAACCGATCATTATAGTAGCATTTATCGTGATGATAACCGTTGTCTCTGGCAATCGCCTGATTATCGAGAAGAAGGCCATGAACGGTTGCCAGGAGAAGTGGAGCAAGTTCGAAAATATGTCAGTATCATGGAAATGATCAATGAAGTTGAAGTGGAAAACGCGGGTGACGATGCGCAGGAAATCTGGGTACTGGAAACCGAGTTGTTCCCCTATGAAGACGAAGGCAAGTCCTACAATGATATGGAAGGCAAAGAACCCATCTCGTCACCGATTCATTATCATGAATGGGATTACCAAACACAGTTAGAACGTCCAAATTGGGTGACGTTGTTAGAAAAGCGCCCGAAAATGGGCGATCCGGAGATGGTTGAAGACATTCTTGAACGCCATAAGCCGGTGGTGCGTCGTCTGAAACAATTAATTGAAGCAGTTCAGCCACAAGGCGTGATCCGCCAGCGTAAAATTGAAGACGGTGACGAAATTGATCTTAATGCGGCCATTAGCGCGATGACAGATATTCGCCGTGGCATGCAGCCTGATCCGCGCATTGGTATTCGTACCACATTGCAAATTCGTGATTTATCGGTGCTGCTGTTAATCGATTTGTCTGAATCAACCAATGACCCTTTGCCCGGCTCAAAATCAATGCTGACGGCCGACACCCTGCAAACGGCAAGTCTGGAATCGACTCTTAGCGATGACCCTGACGCAGAAGAAAGTGATGAAGTCACCATACTTGACTTGTCGCGAGAAGCCGCAACCTTGATGGCGGATGCGATGGATAAAATTGGCGATCCGTTTGCGATACACGGTTTTGATTCGAATGGCCGACATGATGTTGAGTACTACCGCTTTAAAGATTTTGAAGAACCGTATGATGAAGAAGTAAAAGGGGCTCTTGCGGGGATGACGGGGCAGCTGTCCACGCGCATGGGAGCGGCAGCCCGTCACGCGGGCACGCTGCTGAAACAACGCCCTAGTGCAAAGAAAATATTGTTTATCCTAACCGATGGTGAACCCGCGGATAATGACGAACACGATCCGCAGTATTTGCGCTTTGACACCAAAAAAGCGGTGGAAGAGCTTGCGCGTAATGGCATTAGCACGTTTTGTTTAACCCTTGACCCCTACGCAGATGACTATGTTTCGCGCATTTTCGGGGCAAAAAACTTTTTAGTTTTAGATGATGTTTCACGCTTGCCTGAAAAGCTGCCTGAGCTGTATTTATCCCTGACAAAATAGTGGATGCAAAAATAGCCAGACAAGCCGAGTTGAATAATTTAAGAATATTGAGGACCTTAAGATGATAGATAATAAAGATGACTACATGATAAGCCAGGAACCCTACTACCATAGAATTGGTAAAGAAGTAGAGCGTTATGAAGCAGCCTACTCAGTGCGCATGCCAGTGATGTTGAAAGGGCCAACGGGCTGTGGCAAATCGCGTTTTGTAGAATACATGGCGTGGAAACTGCAAAAGCCATTAATTACCGTTGCCTGTAATGAAGACATGACCGCATCGGATCTGGTTGGTCGTTTCCTCCTCGATGCCAGCGGCACAAAATGGCAAGATGGGCCACTCACGACGGCGGCACGTATCGGCGCTATTTGTTATCTGGATGAAGTGGTTGAAGCGCGCCAGGATACCACCGTGGTGATTCACCCGCTGACCGATCACCGTCGCCAGTTGCCATTAGAAAAGAAAGGTGAGCAGGTGGATGCACATCCTGATTTCCAGATTGTTATCTCCTATAACCCGGGTTATCAGTCAATGATGAAGGATTTGAAGCAATCAACCAAACAGCGTTTTGGTGCGATGTCGTTTGACTACCCACCGAGCGAAATGGAAATGGAAATTGTTGCTCATGAAACCGGTATTGATGTGCCCACCGCTGAAAAACTCGTGCAAATTGCACAGCGCTCACGCAACCTGAAAGGTCATGGCCTTGACGAAGGTATGTCAACACGCCTGTTAATCTACGCTGGCCAGCTTATTGCTAAAGGCATCAGCCCTGCCGATGCTTGCCAAATGGCATTGGTTGAGCCGTTGACCGATGACATTGATATGCGTGACACGCTTGAAGCAGCGGTCGGCACTTTCTTTGCCTAAAGAGCAACAGCCCCTGGCACCTTTATTTCCCCCCTGTACGGCGGAAATAAAGGTGTGTCTTTATGGCAATCTGTCTTAGCCGCGACTGAGTGCCTTTAACATAGATAATAGCCTATAGAAATTATAGAAACTATCTGCTTCTATGTATATTACCTTTTGGTTATAATGCCGCCCACATCCCATCGACAGATGATCGTTGGCCTGTTAGGCCAGATGACAGTCAAGCAAGTGGTTATCCTTTTACGAGAAAAGAGATGAAAACTAAAAAACCTCAAACGAGTTTATTACATATCTACTTTCCCTTTTTGCGTTGGTTCCCAATGTCGGCGGAGGGTATGCGTGCCGATGTGGTTGCGGGGATTACGGTAGCCTTGTTATTAGTACCACAGAGTATGGCCTATGCGCAGCTTGCTGGTTTGCCAGTGGTTTATGGTTTGTATGCCTCCATTGTTCCCGTCATTATTGCTTCTATGTGGGGCTCATGTAACCAGCTTCACACTGCACCCGTGGCGATGCTCTCGATGATGTCGGCCGCGGCGCTTATACCTTTTGCGGTGATGGGTAGCGAAAAGTTTGTTGAGCTGGCGATTATGCTTGGCCTGATGGTTGGCGTGCTGCGTTTAATATTAGGTCTGGCGCGTTTAGGGGTGTTGGTTAACTTTATTTCCAACCCGGTTTTGGTGGGGTTTACCAATGCTGCGGCTATTATTATTGGTCTTTCACAATTGAGCAAGATTATTGGTGTGCCCTTCCCGCGCAGCGATGTCTATATTGCCGATTTATGGGCTGTGGTGCTGCAAATTGGAGAAACGCATTGGCTAACGCTGGCTTTTGCGGTAGGCGCTTATTTGCTTATTCGGATTACCAATGTTTATTTTAAGCGTTTGCCCGGCGTGTTGATTGCAGTGACTGTTGCCACGGCCGTTAGTGCTTTTATTCATTACGAAGATAAAGAGCAGGTTCCCCTTAGTGCAATACACGATACCACCGAGGCCGAACTTATTCGTAATTACGCGGCGGCTAAAGCCGAAGTGGGCGAGCTGAGCCAACGCATTGCAAGTAATAACGATAAGCTGCACAAGCTGTATCAGGATGAAGATAATAATCGCCTGGCGATTGCAGAGCTAGAAGGTGAGTTAGTGACTTTGCGTATTCGACAGGAAGATTTGAAGCAGGCGAATAATAAGCGTCGGGTTGAGCTATTTCGCGTGGATTTTGCACGCGTTGATGCCGATAAAGGTGTTGCTCACTATTATTTTGTGCATGGCAATGTGCCACCCGGACAGGTAACTGACGGCAAAACCTGGCGCTTCCTCACGGTTTCGGATAACAAAGCGGTGTTCTCTGCTGGCGGGGCGGTCGTGGGAGATATTCCCGAGGGCTTACCCCATTTTGCTGTGCCTGTTATCGATTTTGAAATTATGCTTATGCTCTTGCCTGCCGCTTTTATTATGGCGTTGATCGGTTTCTTAGAAGCCACCTCTATTTCCAAAGCCATTGCGGTTAAAACCAAGCAAGGGGTCAACATAAACAAAGAACTGGTTGGCCAGGGGCTGGCGAATGCCGTGGGTAGTTTTTTTGGTTCTTATACCGTTAGTGGTTCTTTCTCGCGCTCTGCCGTTGCAGCACGAACCGGTGCTCGTACCGGCTTGTTTGCCATTGTGAGTGCCCTGGCTGTGGTGTTGGTATTGCTTTACCTCACGCCCCTGCTTTATCACCTGCCGCAGGCGGTACTGGCCGTTATTGTAATGATGGCGGTGTTTGGTCTTATTCGGATCCAGCCTTTAATCCATGCCTGGCGGGTGGATCGTACCGGCGCACTCATTGGTATTACTGCTTTTATTGCAACGTTGGTGATGGCACCTGCCATTGCTAACGGTATTATGGTGGGCATTGTTTTGACCATGGTGGCCTTTGTATTGAAGGTGATGAAACCGCGTGCCGAGGTATTGGGGCACGGTGATGAAGGTGAATTAAAAGGGATGAAAACCTATGGCTTGCCACCCATTAGTGAATGTTTTGTCCCCATCCGTTTTGACGGTTCGTTAATTTTTGCCAATGTGGCTTATTTTGAAAATGCGATTTTAGAAGCGCATGCGACGTTCCCTGAGGCGCGAACCATTCTTGTTATCGGCAGTGGTATTAACTGGATTGATGCCAGTGGTGAAGAAAAGATTCGTGATGTTGCCGGTAACTTACGCGAGCTAGGTATTACGTTAGCGTTTAGTAGTTTGAAAAAACAGGTGGTTAACTCTTTTGAGCGTGGTGAACTTATTCCTGTTATTGGTAAGGAAAATATTTTTCGTACCAAGGCGGTTGCTGTGCGTGAATTAACAGAGCGGCATGACAAGGCGAGAAGGGAACAGGAAGAAAAGGAAAGAAAAGAAAGAGCAGCAAGAAAAGCGGAGTCAGATTGAGTTTTTTACAGTGCTGTTGCTATAAAGCCCTTGCTTAAAGATTTAAGTAAGGGCTTTTTTTTACCTGGCAATAACCACCCACCACCTTATGGGCTGTTCGAGTTTAAGTAATACGGCGCTTATTATTCAACGAACGAAGGTATCGGGTAATCAAGGGGGATTCCCCTGGGAGTATTAATACCCTAACGCATATATTTTGCAATTTAATGGCTATCTTTGAGCTGATTGGTAACGGTATGCTATATTTAATGTTTATGGCGCAATAGAGGGAACTATGAACATATTTAATTCTTTTATTATCTTGTGTATTTTGTTTTTACCTTTCCATGTGGTGTCGGCTAAACAGCGGAAGCACGTTATTATCCCGAAAGCAGGGATTTATGAAATGGATAATACGGTAATGGCCGGTTATCGCTTTGACACGAAGTCGAACCGTGTTCTGGGTTTTGAATATGAATACCATTTTACCAATGGCTTAACGATTGGTGTCGAACACATGTATTTCGAAAATTCTTTTGCTGGCAATAATCTAAATCGAAAACTTAAGGTTAATGTGGCGTTTTTTGATGCAAAATATTATTTTAATTATAAAACCGGATCACATTGGTTACCTTATATTGGTTTAGGTGCAGGTTATGCCTTTGGGCGTGACACCGATAACCGTATTGATGGTCTTGCTTATCAGATCTTTGCTGGTATTGCGTATCAATGGGAACGCATTGGTGTTTATGTACAATATAAGCAGATGGATTTAGAAGTTGAATCAAGCTTCCGTTTTATTAGCCCGGTTACTTTTAATAAGTATGATTTATCTGGTAAGGGTTTGTTTGCAGGTATAAGCATTAAGTTTTAAAGCCTTCAAAATAGGGTTATTGCTTAAGTTGAAATAATAGCCATCACACCCGAGGCTGTCCGGGGTTGGGCAATGCGGCGGTCATTATTCAATAAACGGAGGGATCGGGCAATCAAGCGTGTTCGCAATGGCGCGCATCAGTTCTTTTTCCTGTGTTGAGTATTGCTGATCCTGTGTCATGCAAATAAGACAGGCTTTTAACAACCGGGGCTTTTGCAACGGTTTTAGTAAGGTCAGTGTATCAATGGCCTGTTCAAGGTTGTCAAAATTTATTTGTTCATAGGGTAGCAGCGTTAAGTCATTTATATTTAATTCCTGTTTCGCTTTGTTAAAGGTTGTTTTGATTTGCTCGGTCTCTTGTGGGGTTTTGTTCCCCTGGGAGACATAAATCAGCATGCTTATTAATACCTCAACATGTTTTTTAACATTATGGAGTGAGCTATAACGAGCTGTTTTTTTTCTGGCATGGTTTTTCTTTTCGCCCAGCTCTTTTTCCAGGTTAGAGAGCAGTATTTTCTGCAGGGACCATTCAAAAATATCCACTTTGCCATCGGCTGTTATCAACTGGCGCAGGTTTTTCTTAAATAACCGGTACTGGTTTTTAGATAACTGGCGCAGAATGGGTAAGGCAATGTCAATTAACGGCAGGCGAAATTTAATATCAAGCTGACTGATGGTTTTAAACAAGTTGCGGCTGAGCTCATAAATACCAGTATCTGCAAATTTTTTTAAGTGCTGAAATTGTTTTTGCTGTATTTCGGGGTTGTTATCAATAATTAAGCAGTAAATCACAGCGCGTGCTGCATAGGGTTCGTGCAGGGCTTGCCGAACAGTATCGGGAATGTCGTTGATAAGTGTGGCGGCATAGTTTAATTGTGTGGCATCGGTTTGCCCAATGCGGCTGAGTATTTCATTGACTACTATCGCGCCAGTGATAACCTCAACGGCTTTTTCAGCGCGCGCCTGTTGCTGTTGTTTTTTTGATGTGCGGTTGTCGATATCTGCCTGTTCATTTACTTCCTGTGTGACGGGCTCAAAAACACCGTCCCAGGTTGGGTCAATGCGCTGTATACGGACTTCCAGTGGCGGGTGGGTTGCCGACAAAGACCCCAGCATGGAGTTAATGCCGTTGCTAAAAAAAGCATGGCTCATGGTCGGGGCTTCAGGGGAGGTCAGGCTCGAGCCGTGGACATAACCACCGATTTTTTTCAACGCACCGGCAATGCCATCTTTGTTACGGGTAAACTGCACGGCAGAAGCATCGGCAAGAAATTCACGCTGCCGGCTAACGGATGCCTTAATCAGGTTGCCGAAAAAAGTACCAGCATAGCCAATAACAATCAGGCCAATACCAAGCCCGATAATAGGCCCCGCATTTTTGCTATTCCCCCGTGTAGAACGCAGCACAAAATAGCCAATTAAACCTAATAATAAAATACCATGTAAGATACCAATTAAACGAATGTTCAGCCGCATGTCGCCGTGTAATATATGGCTAAACTCATGTGCAATCACACCTTGTAATTCATCTCGGCTTAAAAAAGCAATGGTGCCACGGGTAACGCCAATTACCGCATCGCCGGGTGAGTAGCCAGCGGCAAAGGCGTTAATGCCTGCTTCGTCTGCAAGTAAATAAACCGGGGGCACGGGTGAGCCGGAGGCAATGGCCATTTCTTCTACCACATTCAGCACTTTGCGTTCGTGTAAGTCACGGGTGTTTTGGTCAATCAGCTGGCCACCCAGTGACTCGGCGACGGTGGTACCGCCGCCGGATAAGGCCAGAGTTTTGTAGGTACTGCCACCGATAATAACGGTTAACACCAGTGCGCCAATGGTAAGGAATACACGCCAGTCAAACTGGCTCATAACCGAGTTAAGAGTGATTCCCTGTCCATCCGCACCGAGAAAGCCAAACAGCAGCATAACTAATAAATTGGTAATAACAATAAGCCCGATAACGGCCAGCGCAAAAAAAACAATCAGCCGTTTGGTGTTTTGCCGTGCTATATCTTGTGACTGGAAAAAGTCCATAAATAAAATCTCTGGTTAATTCGTTATTGCTGTCCCCAACCTGTTGATTGTTCCAGGTTGTTGGGGGTTATGCTTCACCCCAACCTGCATTAAAAGGAAACCTTGGGTGCGGCCTGAATTTCCTTGCTGTCTTCAAACTCGAGTAAGGTGGCATCTTGCGCATGGCCAAAGCTGGCAGCCAGAACAACCTGGGGGAAGCTCTGCTTATAAGTGTTATAAGCCATCACCTGATCATTAAAGGCCTGACGGGCAAAGCTCACCTTGTTCTCGGTTGAGATCAACTCTTCACTGAGCTGCATCATATTCTGGTTGGCTTTTAAGTCGGGATAGGCTTCCATCAGCATATTGAATTTTCCCATGGCGCCCGCTAATGCGCCCTCTGCGCCATTGAGCGATTTCATCGCATCGGCATTACCGGGATCCGCTGCGGCAGCAGCCAGGCCATTCGCGGCTGAGTTACGTGCAGCGATAACGGCTTCGAGTGTTTCGCGTTCGTGCTTTATATAGCCCTTGGCCGTTTCAATTAAATTCGGGATTAAATCATAACGGCGTTTTAACTGCACTTCGATTTGTGCAAACGCATTTTTGTAGCGATTGCGAAGCGCCACAAGCTGGTTGTAAATTGAAATGAGATAGAAAACCAAAACAGCGACAACAACAAGAAAAATAATCAGCGAAGTATCCATGTGCTTCCTCTTTAATTTAAGTATTTTTATTGCTCAAAGAATACATGAACTATAACAGTTAACAATGGAAGATTTTATATTGAATAAAATATAGTGGGGGGTGTCAGTACACCAAATCGGTAAAATACAATGTAACTTGTTGAAATATATAATATATTAAATTCTCAGTGTCTAGACTTGCCGTTTTGCTAGTTTTGTTTAAGGCTAATTTTGTAAGTGGCGTGGCATGCAACACAATTATTCATCAGTTTGGATAACTGCTGGAGGCTGTACTGCGGGTCACCAAGTTGCTCGGCATCCAGTGCCAACATGTCAAATTTTTTATGCGTGTCATGGCCGAGTTTTTTAAAACCAAGAGGGAGTTTTTGTGTGAGTGAAGCTGGCATTTCCGGTTGAGCCTGTGCCCCAACCTTGCGTGCTGCTTTTATGATGAGAGGCAGGTTGTCTTTGCTGACACCCTCGACAATGGCCTGTACGCTGGCAAGAAAGAGCCGCATTTCAGTTAAAACCAAGGCACGCTCAGCCGTGGTTAATAGCAGTGCCTGCCGTTCGTCACTGTTTTTATTGCTTGCGGTGGCGGAGCTGGTAAACGCGGCGGTGGCTAATGCTGCGAGTATCAGCTTAAATGTAGGGCGAGGTAATTTGTACATTTTTATCCTTGCGTCAGGTTGAATGAAAAAGCCAGCTTAACATTAAGGTTGAGCAGGCTGGTTAACTTTGAGTATGAACTCAGTTGTTGTGGCGGTTTAATTTTTGTTATGTGGTGTCTTTGCGTTAAAATCAATGTATTAAATATTTTTGGGTGGGTATTACTAAAACTATTCCTTAAGTGTTTAAGGGATGATCTGTAACGATATGAGTGACTTACATACCTTAGTAAAACGGTATTTATCCACCATAAATTCAACTTATGCTAATCATTGTAATATTATGGTTTTAAAGAGAAAAACCGCTTTATTTTACGTGTAAAACTAGCTAAATTAGCCATCCCTAGAATTCTGTAGTTAGATCTGTTTTTCGGGGTCTGCGGTGGTCACGGGGTTCAGGTTGGCTGATTGTTAAATCGTCAGATTTGCAGAAAGTCAGCTTGATATTTAGGAATTAATATTGTCTGGGCAGGTGTTGTTGAGGCAATTAATACAAAGAAGTTTTATGAAAGTTAGTTAACTAAAAATATGTAAAAAGAAAAGGAGTAGTCACTATGCCTACATTTGTACGTACAGATAAATGTGACGGGTGCAAGGGTCAAGATAAAACGGCCTGCATGTATATTTGCCCACACGATTTAATGAAATTAGACAAAGACGGTTCTGATACTGGCCACGCAATGAAAGCGTATAACCAGGAACCAGAGCAATGCTGGGAATGTTACAGCTGTGTTAAAATTTGTCCTCAGCAAGCAATCGAATGTCGTCACTATGCCGACGTTGTACCTTTAGGTGGTTCAGTTCAGCCTTTACGTGGTACAGACTCAATTATGTGGACTATCAAGTTCCGTAACGGCACGATGAAGCGTTTCAAATTCCCAATTCGTACTACTCCAGAAGGTTCTATCGATCCTTTCGGCGGTAAACCAGAAGCGGACATGAGCAAAATTGAAGAGCCCATGTTTTTCTGCCAAAACAATGGCTACCGTGCTGGCGACCCAAGCGAACTTATCTGCAAGTAATGCCGGTATAAGCATCGTTTGAATAAGAATTTAAATATTATATTTTATAGAGGAAATTAAGATGGCCGAATTTGGTAATCCTGATGTAATCCAGGAAGAAGTAGACATTCTTCTTATCGGTGGCGGCATGGCATGTTGCGGTACAGCGTTTGAAATACCACGTTGGATCCAGGCATCCGGTGTTGACCTTAAAGTTAAACTTGTTGATAAAGCGGCAATGGATCGTTCAGGTGCTGTTGCACAAGGTTTATCTGCAATCAATACATACATTGGTACTGAACAGGATCCTGCGGACTATGCGCGTATGGTTTCAAATGACCTTATGGGTATTACTCGCGACGATTTAGCGTACGATTTAGGTCGTCACGTAGATGAATCTGTTCATTTGTTTGAAGAATGGGGCTTACCTATCTGGAAAACAGACGAAAACGGTGAACGTTATGACGGTTCTAAAGGCATGCCTTCATTAGCTGACGGCGGTAAACCGGTACGTTCTGGTAAATGGCAAATTATGATCAATGGTGAGTCTTACAAATGGATCGTTGCTGAAGCAGCTAAAAAAGCACTCGGCATGGAAAACATTGAAGAACGTATTTTCATCGTTAAATTAATCAACGACAAAAACGACCCAAGCCGTATTGCGGGTGCGGTTGGTTTCTCAACACGTAACCACACTGTTCACGTTTACACTGCAAAAGCCATTCTTCTTGCAGCGGGTGGTTGTGTAAACATCTTCCGTCCACGTTCAGTGGGTGAAGGTACAGGTCGTGCCTGGTATCCAGTTTGGAATGCGGGTTCAACTTACTCGATGGCAGCAGAAGCTGGCGCTGAATTAACGTTGATGGAAAACCGTTTCGTACCAACACGTTTCAAAGATGGTTATGGTCCTGTTGGCGCATGGTTCCTGTTATTTAAAGCACAGGCAACGAATGCTTTCGGCGAAAAATACATGGTTCGCAATAAAGAAATGCTGGATGATTACCCTCCATACGGCCAAGCGGCTGTGCCTGCATCTTGCTTACGTAACCACTTAATGTTGAAAGAAATGAAAGAAGGTCGTGGTCCAATTTATATGGATACCGTGACTGCACTTGCTAACTTACGTGAAACTTTATCGCCACGTGAAGTGAAACATCTTGAAGCTGAAGCATGGGAAGATTTCCTTGACATGTGCGTTGGCCAATGTGGTGTTTGGGTTGGTGAAAACATTGAACCAGAGAAGAAAAACTCTGAGTTAATGCCTACCGAACCTTACCTGTTAGGTTCTCACTCAGGTTGTTGTGGTATCTGGACTTCAGGTCCGACTGATGTTGGCGCGCCAACAGAAGAAACAGAAGAAGGCGTACCTGAGCATCTGCCTTCTGGCTGGAACTGGGGCTACCGTGGTATGACAACGGTTTCTGGTTTATTCACAGCGGGTGACGGTGTGGGTGCTTCTGGCCACAAATTCTCTTCAGGTTCACATGCTGAAGGCCGTATGGCTGCAAAAGCAATGGTTAAATACTGCCTCGATAATGCAGACTTTAAACCTGAATTAGATACTTCTGTAGAAGATCTGGTTGCTGAAGTGATGCGTCCAGTTAACACATTCCTGGAACATAAAGATTACACTACTGCTATCGACGTTAACCCTAACTACATTACTCCAAAAATGCTGCAATTCCGTTTGCAAAAAATTATGGATGAATATGTAGCGGGTGTTGCGACTTACTACCAGACTAACGCAGAAATGATGAAAGTTGCTGGTGAGAAGCTGAACATGTTGAAAGAAGATGCTGAGAAAATGCGTGCTAAAGACCTTCACGAATTACTTCGTGCATGGGAAAACTATCACCGCATCCTGACAGCAGAAGCGCATATGAAGCACATCGAGTTCCGTCAGGAATCTCGTTACCCTGGTTTCTACTATCGTACAGATAAAAACTTTGTCGATGAAGAAAACTGGCATTGCTTCGTAAACTCAATTTACAATAAAGAAACGAAAGAATGGACATGCTTCAAGCGTGCTCACGTTGATTTAGTTGATAAATCAAAATTATTTAAGTAAGCAATTACTTAATTAATTGAGTTAGAGAACCCGAGTTGCCGAAAGGTTGCTCGGGTTTTTTTATCTCTAAATTTTATGTGGTTGATAACCTAAAGTTAGGTTTTGGCCAGGTATTTCTGTAGATTAACATGGCAATAAGCAAAGTAAATTCAGAGTTGATATGGATCAATGTTCTTTGCTTTTGATTGGATGAGCGTACGGTTTGTGTAAATCGTATGGTACAGATGTGATATTTTGTATAGATGCTTCCATGTTGAAGTTTGCAGAAAAAATATCCGCTATATAAACAAGGCAGTTATTTTATAATGTAGGACGGTCTGACAACAGACAAAAAGGGTTACTTAATACAGTAAAACTATAATGGGACAAAATAGAAATACTCATTCTTTGTTTGCAGCATTACAGGGTCTCTATACTAAATTAGGCCGGGTTCTTGTAAAAATTCGTATGCGTACTTATCGCATGGGGATTAAAAAAAATACCAGACTTGATATAACTTCGGTGCTGGCTAAACAAATTGATGAATTCGTATTTTCTGGTTCTAAAGAAAAAGAATCCGAGGGTGACATTAAACAGCAGTCTTCTGCGATTAGTTATACTAAAACAGATAAGAAAAAAGAATCTGAGAATAGTAGTGGCATTGAAACAGAGTTTGTCCGGCATTTAAAAAATAGAAAGAAACGTTTAATTACTAATCATAGTTTAGGTGACAAGTTGAAATCGGTTGCATGGGAACATCTTCATTCTGCTATTCGTTATGCAAAACAGGGGGACATAGATGCAGCCAAATTACATTCTGATATTGCCGGTAATGCATTAGAAGAGGCCAGTTATTACCTTGGTAATAAAGACTATTCGGATCTTATATTTCAGATCGAACAATATTTTATTGATTCACAGAAAGATAAAAAGCAGGAGGTATAAGGTGTTTGCTTTAATCAGTCGTATCATTACTATTATGGTATTTTGTTTTTCCAGTTTAATCGTGTATGCAAAAGATATAGAAGTCACACGTATGCTTAATGACTTGAAAAACAAACAATCATCCACAAAGCTCAAACAGCATGCAATGGCAATGGGTAAGCAACGTGCTTTGTTGTGTAGCCAGTGCCATGGAAAAGATGGGAACAGTGTGCAGTCATATACGCCTAATCTGGCTTCACAAAATCCCATATACTTACTTGAACAAATAAATAAATTTGCAGATGGAAGCCGAAAAAATTATGTAATGAATGCATTATCAAAGAATTTATCAGATGAAGATAAAGTTAACCTGGCCATTTTTTATGCCAATATGCGAGTTAAACAAGTTAAAACAGATCCCCAGTTAGCGGCAAAAGGGCAGCCTTTGTATGCAAGTAAGTGTAGTGTGTGCCACGGTGAGGACGGCATCGGTAAAGCCAACTTTGCCCGTATTGCTGGTCAACAGGTTCAATATGTTGAAGCCACGTTACGCCGTTTCCGCCAAAATGCAAATATGCCATTAGGCCAGAAGGCCGAGCGTCGGAGTTCGATTATGGAAGGGGTAACAAAAGTACTTTCGGATGACGACATTAAGGCCTTAGCTGCTTATATTGGGCAAATGCACTAGGGCTGTTTAGCGTTCGTTAGATTTAATAAATAAAAGGAGTTTACTATGAATCCAGAAACTGGAATAAAGATCACCATTGCAAAACTTATTCAAGTTGCATATACAAAAAATAAAGGGCTCCCTACTAATATTGTTCTAAAAAAGGGGCATTTAAAATAACAATTTCTGAAAACGGGAGGGTCAAGCTGTATGGAAGTGCTGGTGTTTTATCTTTTAATGGTAGCGCTGCGTTAGAAGAAATTGGCTCAAAAATTAAATTTGGAACTATCCACTTCTCAAACACAGAAGAATATAATACCTATATATAGAGCAAATATTTCATTAATCGGTGAACAAGCATCAGTTATAATTTCTGGAAGGTTTTATATTGAGAAGCTTATCACTTGATGTTCTGGATTACTGTGTAAAGCCGCGGGATTGCTTAAAGGAAATAATAAAAGAAATGAAGAGCGCTTAAAAGGAATTATAGGGAATTAAAATGAAGCATATTTTTATATTAACGTTAGCTCTTGTTTTAGTTTCGTGTACGGCCACAAAAGAAAGTAAGGTTCTATTTGATAATTACAATACATATGTAAGCGAAGCAAAGAAAAATAAATCCAAATTTATCCTGCCTATGCTTTCAAGCAATAGAGTAAATCAAATAAATTCATTAGGTGAAACACAGTTTCCTGTTTTAAGTGAATTCCCAAACATATTGTATAAAATTGCAGGTCATTACCAAAAATTAGAGGGCAATATAGGGTGTTTAACTATTAATGGTTATGGGGAAAATGACAAACCAATTATATTAAGCATTAAATATTTATACGAAAATAAAAAGTGGGGTCTAGATTTTATTGAAATCCATTACGCCGATTCATAGAAAGAATTTCAAGCAAAAGGAATTTGTTCTAATGAAAGCTAACAATCTAATAATACGCTTAAAATCACCATGCAAGGAATGGCTTGGAAGGTTAAATAGAAGCTATCTGAGTTTTAAACGTTGTTACTTCTACCGGGTGGGGAAATATTGTTTTGCCTGTAAATACAGTGATAGCGCAAAATTAAACGGTTATTCTAACTGTAAATGAAAAGCGTAATGTTACTCATCCATGAGTAAAAGGGGGGGATCCGTTAAGTCTAGGCAGCGTGTGTTTCTTTTGCTTTTTTAGCCGCTTTAGCCTGCTCTGCGTCATAAGCTGCGCCCGACCACATCATGTCGTAAGCGATTTCTTCATTGCCGTTTTCACAAAGCTCCAGCACTTTTTCGAATAAAGGCTGGAAAGTTTCAGACTTATGAGATTCCTCATGCTCTGCAAAGCTTTTCCAGAAAGTGACTATTAGCGCTTCTTTATCTTTCAACGGGCTGTCGACAGCCTGTCCAACGGTAGAACCTTCGTTAGAAATTCGACCTGTATTAAGTGCAACAAAACCACCAACAAAACCGGTTTCTGAATGGTAGGTTTTAACGTTTTCACAAAGGAAAGCAACCCGTTCCTGTAGTTCATCAATCGTATATTGCGGTTTTAAGATAACACGGTTAATTGTAACGATACCGTCCGCAGGGAAGTTTTTAATTAAAGACATAGGTATACCTCTGTAATTTAGTAGATTATTAATATCTAATATAGATATTGCTATTAGTAAAATCAAGTGTTGATATAAATTAATTTATAATGAATGTAACTTATTGTTATTTATCACTTTAATGGCGATTGCCAGGCAGATAAGTCGCTTTTTTCAAGTTTTGCTGAATATCGTAAGTAATATTGGTCAGTTCCACTGGATTAAGGGGGAGGAACACTATCAAAACTAATAACGCCAGCGAAGATAACGGGACATAAAGTACATTTACCTTCGCCGGCGATGCCCAATTTTTATTTATTGTAAATACAGGAATAAAGAGCCTGTTTTACGGCTAATATTTAGCAGTAATGTTGGGCTGGTATTGGTGGCTTTTTTAAAGTCCTGTAAATTGTTAACAGGTATCCGGTTAACGGAAGTAATGACATCATTTTTGCGTATACCTGCTTGCCAAGCCGGGCTACCACGTTCAATACCTGAAACAATCACACCTTTGATTCGTCCGTACAGGGGTGAACCCTTAATAATATTGCTGAAAGTTGACCCTTGCAGACGTGGGTGTGTGGCTTTGAGCTGGTTAATATTTTGTTCGCCTTCTACTTTTGCAATCAGCGTTTTTTGTTTGCCTTCGCGTAGTACAACCAGCTCAACACGTTCACCAATGCGTAGCAGTCCAACACGGTTGCGTAAAGCAGAGGCATTTCTTACCGGCTTACCATTAAAGCGTATTACGATATCACCGGCTTTTAAGCCTGCTTTTTCAGCGGCTGAATGGGAATCGACCTGGGTGATAACTGCGCCTGTTATTTTGTTCGCATTGCTAATGCCAAATGCTTTGGCAAGGTCAGGGCTTAAATCCTGTGCCTGTGCGCCTAACTGGCCACGCTGTACTTCACCGTGGGTAATGAGTTGTTGCATAATAGCGTGTGCCATATTAATTGGTATGGCAAAACCAATGCCCACATTGCCGCCACTTTTTGATAATATTGCGGTGTTTATACCAATCAGTTCACCGTTTAAGCTGACCAGCGCACCACCTGAATTACCGGGGTTAATGGAAGCATCGGTCTGGATAAAATCCTCATAACCTTCGATACCTAAACCACTGCGGCCTAAGGCACTAACAATACCGGAGGTGACGGTTTGCCCAAGCCCAAACGGGTTACCAATGGCAATCGCAAAATCACCAACACGCAGTTGATCGGAGTTGGCCAATGGTAAGGCGGTAAGTTTTAGATCATCCGTTGGTTGCACCTGAATAACGGCAATATCGGTGGCCGGATCGGTGCCAATCAGCTTGGCTTTCAGAGTATGACCTGTTGTAAACGTAACATTAATAATATCGGCCTGGTCGATAACATGGTTATTTGTGAGTATATAGCCTTTTTCTGCATCGACGACCACACCTGAGCCGAGGCTCTGTGAGCGGCGAGTTTGTGGCTGGTCGGGAACATCAAAAAAATGGCGAAAGAAAGGGTCATTTAACAACGGGTTTTGTTGAATTGTTATGGTGCTGCTGGTTGCAATGTTTACAACTGCAGGCATGGTACGTTCCAGCATGGGTGCCAGTGTTGGTAAACGGTTACCCTGGCTGTCGAGTACTGGTAATGCTGCATTCACATTAACGATTGTAAGCAAGCTTAATACAAGAACAATAAAAAAATGAAAGCGAAAGTACGCTAGCTTTTTTTGTACGGGATATAGCTTTGCTTTGTACATGGGGTTAGTTTGAGTTTTCATTTTTTATGTCCTGTGTTTTTTTCAATGAAAGTTTAGATATAAAAAACGTCTTAAGTTTCAATATGTACAGAAATTAGTTTAAATTAAAAAAGAGGTTGTCCTATTTTTTAAATAGAACAACCTCTTTTACCGCTACCAGATTAAATACAAAGATTAATGTTCTACTTTAATTTTACGTGCCTGTAATTTGGCGTGTTTAGGGATTGTAATACGTAAAACACCATTGTTGCATTTAGCATTAATCTTTTCGGCATCGGCTGTGTCAGGCAGACTAAAGCGACGATAAAAATTGCCATAGCTGCGTTCTATACGAGTATAGCCATCATGCTCTTCGGTTTTTTCACTTTCGCGCTGCCCTTTAATGGTTAACAGGCCGTTTTCCATGTGGACGTCAATATCTTTAGGATCAACGCCAGGGATGTCGGCATGCAAAATAAATTCTTTGTCGGTTTCTTTTACATCCACTGCTGGTGTCCAGTCGCTGGTAACAACACTGCTTGCAGCATGTGAATTGGGGTCAAGATCAGTACCGCTAGTAAAGAAATTGGTTAATTCTTTACGAAACTGGTCGGTATTCCAGGGTTGGTAACGTATCAAGCTCATGGTTGTTTCTCCTCTTAATCAAAATTAAATGGCAAATAACGCCTGCGTGTTATGGATATAGGCCTGTATTTTTTGAATACAAGAATTGAAAACGGTTTTTTTTATCCCCATTGCTGATCGATTGTCCTTTTTCAAGTTATCGGGTGCCGAGGGATCCTCCGCGAAATTTAGCCTTGCCTGTCTTTGCGAGGAAACACTGAAAAACAGGTGTTTTTCAGTGTTGACGCGGCAAACTTATCATTAAAGGTTATCAACTTAAGATTGCCGCCCTCACGTTGTTGCTTCGCAATGACCGCGTTTTATTCCCGTATTGATACCTGTATTATGATTCTCTGTATTAGAAACACAATATATAGTAATTCTAGTATATTGTGGATGACCTGTGTATAACCCTGTGTATAGGCGGTTGAGTAATATATGGGTGTGAATTGTATAAAAAACAACAACTTAAATATTTTAAATAAATGGCAAATAGTTATTGACGGGATCTCTGTTAAGGAGTAACTTTGCTCAACCACACAAGATGTTGTGGTTGAGCAAAAAACTCATCACTAAGGTGCTATTTCCTCCTCCGAAATAGCTTATAAAGTGAATAAAATCAATAATATAGATAAAAAACACGGAGATAAGCCAAACCATGAGCCGCGCACCCTTGAAAGCTGTAAAAATAACAAATACCCACAACATTCCTTTTCAAGATGCCTCGCTCGATATTTGGGACAAGAAATACCGCCTAAAAAGCAAAGATGGCGACATTGTCGATCAGGACATTGACGCAACCTACGCCCGTGTTGCCAAAGCACTCGCCGAAGTCGAAAAAAAGCCCAAGCGTAAACAGTGGGAAGAAAAATTTATCTGGGCATTGCAGCACGGTGCCATCCCGGCCGGTCGCATTACCTCCAATGCCGGTGCACTGGAACATAAACCGGCCACCTCCACCATTAACTGCACCGTTTCGGGCACCATTACCGATTCAATGGACGATATTTTAGGCAAAGTGCACGAAGCCGGCCTTACCCTTAAAGCCGGTTGTGTCGCTTCTGGAACATGGGTTTATACCGAGCAAGGTCTGGTTACCGCAGACTCAGCTGTATGCAACAAGCATCAGCAGATTTTGTGTTATGACCGAGAAACAAAACAGTTTGAGTTGCGTAAAATTGAACAACACTTAACAACGCATGTTGCTCAGGACGAGAATATAGAAATTGTTTCAAATGGCGTCTCACTTAAGACATCAATTAAGCATCCTGTATTGGTTTGTCGTAACGACAAGTTAAAATATGTTCGGGCGGATGAAATAAAACAAGATGATGCAGTCGTGCATCATCAGTTGCCATGGAGTGCTGATACCTCACATTCATTAAATGCGTGGTTTGCTGGAGCACATCTTGGTGATGGTAGTGCTTATGAAAAACATTTTGAATATAGCTCCAAACGCACAGCCTGGGCTAAACGTGCGAGTGCTGCTGGTATGCGCCTGGTGTTTAAAATTCGAGCCGCTGAAAGAGAAGTAGTAGAGCGTTATGCAGAGTTTTTTAAGGTATTTTGCAATACACAGGCTCGCGTTGTGGCAACACAGACAGAAAATGGCACTTCAGTTTGGGATTATACTGTTTCCAGTTTTGAAGCAAGTCGAGCTGCATCATTAATTGATGATCAAATTGGTAAAAAGACAAAAACACTGCGAGTGCCTGCATGGGTGACTCAGCATCCCGAACGACATTTTTTACCCTTCCTTGCAGGATTAATTGATACAGATGGAACGGTAAGTAAAGAATGCGGCAGCGCAATTATTGCGATGCAGAATCCTCTGTTTGCGGAGGAACTTAAATCACTCTTAGGTTTGTTTGGTATTCATGGTTCTATTACATTACGAAAACCACGAAGCCATAAATATAACGGTAATATTATTCGCGACACAGGTGGAGCAATGCTTAAGATTTCAGATTCGGCCTTTTTAAAGGAAGTTTCTAAATTTATGGCTGATAGTGGTAAATGCTATCGTATTCATCACTATGCATCAAACGCAGGTCAATATGATCGTTATGTTATGACAGCAGAACTGCAAAATGCCTTATTAAAAGAAATTGATTCACTCTCACATTCAGAGCGCCAGGAATATGGCTTTTATCATGCTTATCATCAAGCCCGGGTTGTTAGCCGCATCTGGTTAGATCGTTGGCGTAAACGGTTTCCACATTTAACAGACTTGATTAAATTTGTGTACACACTACGGCCGATAGAAGCAATCAATCGTAATTTAGACTTATCTGAAACATTTTATGACTTTACTGTAGAAAAACATAACAACTATCTTGCTGGAAATCATGGTTTGATGGTCATTCATAATTGTGGTATTGGTTATGAATTTTCTACCCTGCGCGGTAAAGGCGCGTATGTTTCCGGTGCCGGTGCGTATACGTCCGGGCCGTTGTCGTTTATGGATATTTACGACAAGATGTGTTTTACCGTTTCCAGTGCCGGTGGTCGTCGCGGTGCGCAAATGGCCACCTTTGATATTGGCCATCCCGATGTAATGGAATTTATCAAAGCCAAACGTGAAGACGGTCGGCTGCGGCAGTTTAACCTGTCGCTTTTAATCACCGAAGAATTTATCAAAGCCGTGCAAGACGATGCACTGTGGCGTTTAGGTTTTCCGGTTAAAGAAAAAGAAGTTGAACAGGATGGCATTGACTTAAATAACAGCGACGAAATTTACTGGCGCGAATGGCCGATTACCGAAGGCTACGTTAGCAACGAAGAAGGTCTGGTGGCCTGCAAGGTGTATAAAACCATTAAAGCAAAACGCCTGTGGGATATGATCATGACATCCACTTACGACTTTGCCGAACCGGGTTTTATTCTTATCGATAAAGTCAACGAAATGAACAACAACTGGTTCTGCGAAAATATTCGTGCGACAAATCCGTGCGTAACAGCAGATACATGGGTGCAAACAGAGGATGGCCCAAAACAAGTTAGTGACTTGGTAGGTTCATCTTTTATTGCTCAAGTCGATGGTAAATCTCATGCTTCGGGAGAAGAAGGTTTCTTTAAAACGGCGACTAAAGCAGTTGTTCGCTTGCAAACAACCGAAGGTTATCAATTACGTTTAACGCATGACCATCGTGTTAGACGTGTAACCGATTTTTCACGATATAAAACAGAAACTCAATGGTGTGCAGCTAGCGAATTAAAGCAAGGCGATCGTGTTTTATTAAATGATCACCGTGAGCAAGCACGTTGGAGCGGAGAATATACTAAAGAACAAGGTTACTTGTTAGGTTTATTAGTGGGTGACGGGACATTAAAAAAAGATGCTGCTGTATTATCCGTATGGAAACCCGCAGCGGTTGCGAATGGCGTAGATGCAATATTGGCCGGTGGTGCGCAAGCGGTTATGGCCGAAGCATTACGTGCAGCGCAAACCATGCCACATCGTAGTGATTTCCAGGGTTGGTCAGAAATATCAAGCCGTAATGAATACCGCTTAAAGCTAGAAGCTATAAAACAGTTAGCGAATGAAGTCGGTATGCAAGCTGGTGATAAAGCGATTACATCTCGAATGGAACAAGCTTCAAGTCAATTTTATCAAGGTTTCTTACGTGGTTTCTTCGATGCCGATGGTTCAGTTCAAGGAACCCAGGAAAAGGGTTTGAGCGTGCGACTGGCGCAGTCAGATTTACCACGTTTAGAAGCAGTGCAACGTATGTTATTACGTTTAGGTATTGCCTCTAAAATTTATAAAAATCGTCGTCCCGCACAAACACAGTTATTACCCGATGGTAAAGGTGGTAAAGCCGAATACATTACAAAAGCGCAACATGAGCTTGTTATTAGTGGTGAAAATTTATTGCAGTTTAGTTCGCAAGTTGGTTTTGCAGATACCGATAAGATGGAACGTTTAGAGCAATCCCTATTGCAATACAAACGTAAGTTAAACCGGGAGCGTTTCGTTGCACGTGTAGAATGTATTACCGAAGATGGGATTGAAGATGTCTATGACGTACAAATCCCCGGCATCAATACATTTGACGCGAATGGCTTACATGCACATAATTGCGGCGAACAGCCATTACCCCCCTACGGTTCGTGTCTGTTAGGTTCAGTCAACCTGACCAAGTTTGTTACCAACCCATTCACAGAAAATGCCGCTTTTAACTGGGACGAATTTAAAAAAGTCGTTAAAATTTTTACCCGCATGCTTGATAACGTGGTGGACATTAACGGCTTGCCACTGGAAGGCCAGCGAGAAGCGATTTTAGATAAACGCCGTCACGGTATGGGCTTTCTGGGTTTGGGTTCCACTACAACCATGTTACGCATGAAATACGGTGAGCCAGAATCTGTTGCGTTTACTGAACGTGTCAGTAAAGAACTGGCACTGGCTGGTTGGGAAGCTGCGCTGGATCTAGCCAAAGAAAAAGGTCCCGCGCCAATAATGGATCAGCAATTTGAAATCACCGCTGCAATGCTACGCCAGCGCCCGGAAATGAAAAAAGACGGTATTAAAGTTGGCGACAAACTGCCTGGTAAAGTGTTGCATGCAAAGTACAGTCGCTATATGCAACGAGTTGCCGAAGTGGCGCCCGAGCTGGTTAATGAACTAGAGCAAGTTGGCGCACGTTTTACTCATCATTCCTCCATTGCACCTACTGGTACCATTTCTTTATCGTTAGCCAACAATGCCAGTAACGGTATTGAACCTTCATTCGCGCACCACTACTCGCGCAACGTTATTCGTGAAGGCAAAAAAACCAAAGAGAAAGTCGATGTGTTTTCTTTTGAACTGCTGGCCTATCGTGAGCTTGTTAATAAAGAAGCCATGCCCTACACCGAAGACGAAAAAAACAAACTGCCAGACTACTTTATAGCCGCAGACGACATTACGCCAAAAGCACATGTTGACATTCAGGCTGCTTCACAAATATGGATAGACTCCTCTATTTCAAAAACAGCCAATGTGCCAACCGACTATAAATTTGAAGACTTTAAAGATATTTATATGTACGCCTACGACCAGGGTTTAAAAGGCTGCACCACCTTCCGCTTTAATCCGGAAGCATTCCAGGGCGTACTGGTAAAAGAGCAGGATTTGGAAGACACAACCTACCGCTTTACATTGGAAGATGGTACAGAAGTAGAAGTAAAAGGTAACGAAGAAATTGAATACGATGGCGAAACGCATACGGCCGCCAACCTGTTCGATGCATTAAAAGAAGGCTATTACGGAAAATTCTAAACTTTATAGAGGCATTTTAAATACAGAAGGATGTTAGCCATGCAATATTATCACCCGAATACACAGGTAAAACGCAAGCCAGCAACTCGGCGTATTTTAGTGCTGGTGAATGTGGTCTTGCTAGCCGGTTTTTTGTATGTGCTGGCCTTACCCTTTATTTAAAATCAACACACAATAGGAGATAACTGATGAATTATTTAACAACACCGTTCAAATTGTTACGGAATAGTTCCACTGTTAATCTTTTATTCATCTTAAACACGGTGCTGGCCATTATTGTTGCCGTTACCATTGTTTTGCCGTTATTGAATATAATTAGCCTTACTTAAACAAAACAAAAAAACATAAACTTGTACCACGATAATAAATTAAAAAGGGGTGCAAAAAATAAAAAGCGCTCGAGCGCAGGAGAGAAAGAAACATGCCTATAAAAATCGACAGTCCCATTGTTGGTTATGCCGTTGCAAAAGAAGACGAAGATGACAAAGCAGCAGAGCAGGCACTGCAAGGCGAACAACAGCCAGAAAATGTTATCCAGATGCACGAAAAAATCGAGCGTCCGGAAATGCTTATTGGTTCAACCTATAAAGTTAAAACGCCGTTATCCGAGCATGCGTTATACATTACCATCAACGATATTATTTTAAACCACGGCACTGAAAACGAACTGCGTCGTCCGTTTGAAGTTTTTATCAACTGCAAAAGCATGGACCACTTCCAGTGGATAGTGGCATTAACAAGAATTATCTCAGCCGTGTTTCGTAAAGGTGGCGACGTCACCTTTTTAGTTGATGAACTGCGCTCCGTGTTCGACCCGCGCGGCGGCTACTTTAAAAAAGGTGGCAAGTATATGCCTTCTATCGTAGCAGAAATTGGTGACTCGATTGAATGCCACCTGCGCATGATAGGCATGATAAAAGACGAAGGCCTGGATGAACATCAACAGAAATTGGTTGACGAAAAGCGTAAGCAGTTTGAGGGTGCGGTAGAGCAGGCTGGCACATCGGAAGCTAAGGATTTTCCTGAGTCGGCTCAGTTGTGTGGTAAGTGTTCGACAAAAGCTGTGATTAAGATGGATGGGTGTATGACGTG
>JALTJZ010000061.1 GCA_027076325.1 Chromatiales bacterium
ATGCTCTCTTTCTTTGCTTGCGGTTCTAACCAGTTTGGCATGGGCAACAGGTTGGCCATTGAGTGTCACAACGCCTGATATGGCAGAAAAAACACAAACCTTACCAATATCTGTTAAACCCACTGCGATGCCTCCCAATAAAGTAACCAATAAAAAAATAACCACTGCTATCTTGTTAACGCCCTCTCCCTTCGGGAGAGGGTTGGGGTGAGGGGATCTGAATTGATAACGCATTGTTTTACTTACCCCCTCATCCTGGCCTTCTCCCTGATGGCAAAGGAACGGCTCTGATTAACTGCTAAGCTAACCTCATCACCTGAATGACAGTAATTACCCTGGCCTACCTTAGTAATATATCAAACTAAAACCGATAATCTATTTCAAAAACTACTTTCATATTATCATCTGGTGTTTTTAAATCGGCCGGTGAAAAATCACTTTGGACAGGAAACGCAAATTGTAAATTTGAATTTAAATTACCACCATACGAAAATTTAAAACCAAAGCCTATGTTTGCTAAAGTTGCGCTGGAATCACCTTTGGTAATGTCCAGTGAATATGTTTTCCCATATGCAAAGTCGGCAAATAAAAAGGGTTGAAGTATTTTTTTAAGGTTACTGTTACCAATGGATACATCAAAAAAGTCAGGAGCCTTAAATATCCAGTCAACACCAATATGCACACCATCATCTGCAAAAAACTTGTTAACAGGAAACCCTCGAGAACGGGTTGGCCCAGCAAGTGCGAACTGGCTAATAGAAGATAAAGACTGGCCGGAATACTGCAAAGATGAACGCGCTATAACCCGTGTTTCTGAACCGAAGAAAGGAATTTTCCAGAACGTTAAAAACACATAATCGGCCAGTAAAATATTATAATTTTCTTTCTGGTTGTCGGCGGCACCTTTAATGAACTTACCGTTTGTATATTTTAAAAAACCCTGATGTAAGCGGCGGTTTTTTTCTTCCAGAATATCATAATTATAGGTTAATGATGTATTCTCAATTTCATCATCAAGACCAATATCGCCTGATGCATCCAACGCACCAACTCGCAAGGTTGATTCAATTCTTTGTGATACCAAATCTATCGATTGTGTTGATGCACGACTGCGTTCTAATTTATAAGTGAGTGTAATATCGGATTGATTGGTTGCACCTTTTAAATCTAAAGATGAAATCGCTTCAGAATTACCGGCACCCAACACAAATTCATTCCTTGAACTACCCAACCCTACTCTAAAGCGCGGGCTAAAAACATTTGCGCTGTATTTAACCTGCCAGTATGTTGAGTTGCTAGGCGAAGCAGTGCGTAAAACACCCAGATGAAGTAAGTCCGCATAACCCAACGTGTTATTAATTAATGCCTCAGCATACAACCGGTTCTTTCCTGTTTCGTTTGTACCATGATTGTCAAGGCGTATATTGAAATCATAGCGTTTTTCCGACACAACATTAATATTAAGTTTTGTATCGCCAACCTGTGAGCCAGGCTCAAAAAAACCGGTTACATACAAGCCGGGGAAATCATTTATCAGGTAAAGCTTTTCATCGATAACGCTGTTTGTTACTGGCAGTGTTAGTGTGTCATCAAAAACGGAGCGAATAGACTCTGCGCTATAAAGTGCATTATTTTTAACGTCGGCTTCACCCATAATTCCCAGCAACAATGTTAACGTTACCACCCCTTTTCGCACTTCCTGTTTGGGAATATAGGCCTTTGCTAAAATAAAACCACGCTCACGATAAAAGTTTGTAATTTTGTCGGCAATGGTTTCGATCATGCCTAAGGTGATACCGCGTTTTGCACGTTGTTCGCGTATTAACCAAACCAGCCGTTGAACTTCAAGTGGTCCAGCATGCCTGTCGGGGGTTTCTTCTTCTATTTGAACTAGCAGATCAGAGAGTTCACCCAATTCCTCTAGTGTATAACCCGATTCAAGCAGTTTATCTTCTGCCATCATATCGAAGCGAATTTTTTCAACTAACTTGCCAATCGCTTCACGGGTAATGCCTAATTCCGGGAATTCAACAATACCTTGTAAGCGGAACTCTTTTACTGCTAAACGAGGGCCAGCCTGCGGGTCGGGGTTTCGTTCACGCACACTGGGAATATCCATGTCTTCTAAATAGGTTTTTCGCTCAAGTGTAGGGGTTTCAGTTATCTTAGGTAGATCAAGAAAGCCTGCGAAGCTGTTTTGTTGAAAAACACACAACCCTAATATAAGAACAACACGGTAAAAATTTGTTTTTACTTCTTGGTACAACATATTAAATCCAGTTTGTTTTTTATTTTATTTACTACTTACAACTAACCCAATATTTCTATCGAAGCTGACGGCTAACACCCTCACCCTTCGGGAGAGGGTTGGGGTGAGGGGTTCTAAATGAATAAAATAACGTATTGTTTTATTCCCCCTTCATCCTGGCCTTCTCCCTGAGAGAGAAGGAACGACTCCAATTAAAAGCTAAGCTAACCTTATGCCCTGAATGTCAGTAATGACCTTAACCACCTTGCTAATCAACGCTTAGTGTATTTCAATCTTAGGTTAACGGGGCAGCCGAGATATTAACTATCTAATTTTATAGAAATTAACTCCATATACATTCGTTATTGCGGTGAGTCTTTAGCCGCGAGTAAAACATCGCAGGCTAACGAATTTTGCAAGGACAAAGCCAACACAAATAAGATTGCCGCGCTATCGCTCGCAATGACCGCAATTTTATCCATAACCCGTTACTTCCCTTGCGACTCTTTCAATTCAAGCTCCTGCAACTCATCTTCAAACAACTGGTCACGCGGTAAACGAATAGCAATTTGGCCATAGGTGTAATTTCGTACATCCGAGAAAATAGCCGGGTCAATGTCTTCAAGTGCTTCAACCTTGATTAATTGCTCTCCGGCCAACGCACTGCCCACATCAAAAAAGTTAAACGGTATTT
>JALTJZ010000062.1 GCA_027076325.1 Chromatiales bacterium
GTATCAAAATCGGCAAACAGGCCTTTGATGTCGCTCTCCGAGGGATAACCGTTGGCAGAGGCCTCAATGGCAGCGAATATCTCGGCCAGATCGGTATTCAGGCTGTCATTATCGTTTGCGCCTTTGGCGATATTGGCAAACAGCTGGCTGGGATAGATGAAGTAGCCCTTGGTTTTAATGGCATCGTCCTTGATTTCCGGGGTGATGACCTCATCGCCCAGCTCGGCATAATGGACGCTTTCATCACCGCCTTCGATGTAGATGGCAAAGTTTTCACTGATAAAACGATAAAACAGCGCGCCGAGCACGTACTGCTTGAAGTCCCAGCCATCCACTGCGCCTCGCACATCGTTGGCAATTTGCCAGATCTGGCGTTGCAGGGCGGCGCGTTGTTGGGTACTTGTCATTATGTTTTTCCTAATTGGATACGTGTTTTTGTTATTAGAGGTTAAAGGAGTCAGAGCCCTTAACTAATCAGTTCTCTTTAGTTATCTATATATTCGAACAAATCAGACACCTGGCATTTGAATAGGCGGCAAAGCTTCTCAATTGCTGACAGATCAACCCTTACCGCCTCCTCCTTATACAAACTGGCAATCGTGTTTCTATTTAGCTCGGTCGCCCTAGCTACATCAGCAATTTTCATTTTGTGTTCGCCCATCATGCGCGACAAATGACACTTAATCATAAGAACTTGCACCTTTATAGGTTATTTTGCCAATTAAATTAGCGAAATCACTTGCGGGTAACTATTTTTTATATATTCTGAACGTGAGTTTAACAAAATAACCTGCTGGAGGTCATTATGACTATTAAAAGTAATCTTACATCAAATAACCGTTTAAACAACCTGCTTTTAAAACTGTTTGACATTCTTAATGAGGAATTTGCTGATCAGACAAGAAAAACCCGCATCTGTGAGGTTATAAAGCCATACCAGGATACACAGGCACGGCGTAGGCAAATACGTACTATCAAGGAGCCTATTCTGGGCTCCTGCGGCTAGGTGCAACAAAAAGTGAAATAAGTGACGCAACCCTAACCAGGATATAAGCCTAAATTGTTAAGATTATTGTTGACACCATAGCGGGAACTGCTATTATCTAAATACGAATGATTCTTATTTAGAAATAGAGGTTAAGAGAAACAATGAAACTACTACTTGATGCCTGGCTAGAAAGAAGCAATGGCCAGTTACGTATTCTGGATCAATACAGTGGTAAGGAAGTGATCGCCTGGGACAAAGCAACGGTACAAAAAGCACTGGATTCAGGCTTAATCTGCTCTGAAGACTTCAAGCAACAACTGTCCGATCAGGAGTTTCTGGAACTCGCTGCCTGCCTGGGGATTTAAACAGGTGATACGCACTTCCACTAACGAAATCCTAACCATAAATACTAAAATGAAAGAGACATTAGCTGGCAAGCCCGTGGCTGTGGCACAAACTATGAATAACCTTTATACCAGCGAGGCACTTTTTCGTGGTCAAAAGGAAATCACGATAGAACATGAAGGTTACCAATACCTACTACGGATAACCCGCCAGAACAAACTGATTTTAACCAAATAATAAAACGGCTTTATTCAGCACATCATGCCAGCCAACCCATGCCTCCCGGCAAAGGTAGCCAGCCCGGTTTGAAATGACGACCTGGAAACCTGTAAATCGAGGAGGCTTTTATGCCAGCAGAACAGACAACACAAAACGAATCCAGAACGGCTCCCCCGCAACGCAGAAAGCTTTGGGAACTTCAGCCCCGCTTTCATTGCAGCGTCATTGGAACCTGTCTGACACGCCGGGAATTACGACAGCTCTGCCGCAAAGCCAATGTTGTTGTTAACTTAAAAGTCAGTGATTATGAGTTACACCGTAGTTTTGTAAATCTGGCTGAGGAATCGGCCTACCCGTCCCGTCTGCTACACAAACACCTGGACAATAAATATAAGCAAGCCATTCAACAATGCCGAAAAATCTGTGCAAACACCGAGCTTAAGCAATACTGGCTTAAAGCCGTAAAAAAGGGGGATGTTGCAGGAGCTCTATGGGCGCTCAGTACCCATCCCTGCATTGACGATGCACTGCTGGATCAAATCTATGGCGACATACATATGCTGTCTCACCTTGCCGGTGCGTCAACACACATCGACATGCAAACATATACCCTGCAATGCCAGCGAGCGGAGAACCTTGAATCTCAATTGATAAAAATGCGGCAGGATAAAAAACGCATTGCACAGGACAAGGAACAAGTTATCCAGTCAATGTCTGAACGTTTGATTCAGGCACAGGCCGTAAAACGGCGCTTACAACAAGCTGAGCAGCAATTGCTACAGTTTGAGAAGGGGAGTACGCTGTCAGAGCTGCGCAAGCAACTCACATCACTATCAGCAAAACTCGATACATCACAAACACAAAAAGAGTGTGCTGAGAATACCGCGAAAGAATGGCAACAACTGGCACTGTCCAGCGAAGACCGAAATTTAAGGCTGGAACAGTCGCTTGCAGAAAGCCAGCAGGAGCGTGACGCACTGGAAGCCTTACTAGCACGTTTTCTTTCCGGCAGCTGTCAGGATAGCTGCCCTATTGAGAATGGCACAGCAACTGAGCTAAATCTCGATCTGTGTAATCGTTGCATCCTTTATGTTGGTGGCCGTTCTAATCAAAAGAGCCACTTTCGTATGTTGGTGGAGCGCTACAATGGGCGTTTTATACACCATGATGGCGGTAAAGAAGACAGCCGTCACTATCTAAGCTCGGTTTTACCACGCGCCGATGCCGTGCTGTGCCCACTGGATTGCATTAGCCACGATGCGGTGCGCCGAATAAAGCAGTTTTGTAACCGCCATGGCAAACCACTGATCATGTTGCCTCGCGGCAGTCTTTCCGCCTTTGCGCAGGGCCTAACCAGGGTAGCCAGCTAAATGAACCACAATCATTCCACCGTCATACCTGTTGGACAAACCCTGCCCTACCGCTCCGACAAAAAACAAACTGACTACATCCGTCTGGAAATCGGTACCAGCAAACTGCGCCAGTTACTCAACAGCGGCGCGCTTTGTGCGGCAGACTTCCGTTGCCTGGATTGCAGGTCAAAACAATGCATCTGGCAAATTTGCCTGACAGACTGCATCCAGCTAAAACAAACCTGATATCAACAGCCCCTAAGCTGTAACTAATTTTGTTAGCTCAGTTACCGAAACAAACGTTGCGCCACCCAGATCGCCCGCAATACACCGGCAGGGGTTATCCGGTTCCCCTAAATGATCCAGTACCAACACTGCACCAGTAAAGTCATGCGTCTCCGTATAATGGTTTTGCGTGATCACGGTTTTTAAATTAGCCCCCAATGATGACTGAATGCCATTTGAAGAATCTTCAAACGCAATACAATCTTCTGGCTTCAGATTCATTTTTTCCAGTACATAGTGATAAATATCGGCTGCAGGTTTTTTCTCTGGAACAATATCCCCTGCTGCAATCACTTCAAACCAGCCGATTGACGCTTTACCCAGCGTGCTTGCCAGTAAGCCCGTTACATTCTCTGGTGTCGTTGTTGTTGCAATTGCCAGACGAAAACCCTGCTCACGCATTTCGTTTAACAGGCGTTTGACACCTGTACGCAACGGTATCGCACCTTCAGATAATAACTGTGCATAAAAATGCGTTTTACGCGCATGCAGTGTTTTGATTAAATCATCCAGCGTACCTGCTTGTTGTTGCTGCTTTAAAAATTTTGGATGCCGCAAACTTAAAAAGTGGTGGATACGCTCTTTGCCACCGGTTATCGACAATAACTCACCGTACTCATCAACCGACCAGCACCAGCCCAGATTTGCTTCTTCAAAAGCACGATTAAATGCCACCCGATGACCGTCTTTCTCGGTATCGGCGAGCGTACCATCCACATCAAAAATAAACGCTTTTAACTTTGACACTACCAAACCCTCAGTTTAAATCCAGAAAACAACAAAACTTAATTATCCCATAAAATACAACAAGTTATACTAAATCGGTTAATTTATTTTGTAGATAGTTTAACTATATTGATTGTTTTTGTTGCGTTGCATAACACTTTCTGGTATTAAAAGCGTCGATTTTGCTTTTGTACTCGCTTTAATGGCAAGATAAAGCTTAAGAATTTTAAATGTTGGAGAATTTGTCGCATGGCAGTGAAGAAGAAAACAACCAAGAAAAAAGTAGCTAAAAAGAAAGTTGCTCGGAAAAAAGTAGCGAAAAAGAAAGCTGCCACGAAAAAAGCAGCGGCAAAGAAAACACCCGCTAAAAAAATAGCTAAAAAGAAAACCACCGCAAAGAAAAAAGCAGCGAAAAAGAAAGCTGCCACGAATAAACCACCCGTGAAGAAAAAAGCAGCGGCAAAGAAAACACCCGCTAAAAAAATAGCGAAAAAGAAAACCACTGCAAAGAAAAAAGCAGCAACTAAAAAAACAGCCCGTCGCCGCGGTTCAGTTGATGAAGTTCATAGCTTTACACCTTATAAAATAGTCAAGGGTGAAGATTATATGAACGAAGAACAAACTGCGCATTTCCAGGAAATTCTCAATGACTGGAAGCAAGGTTTAATGCAGGAAGTGGATAGAACGGTTCACCATATGCAGGACGAAGCCGCTAATTTCCCCGACCCGAATGACCGCGCAAGTCAGGAGTCTGAATTTGCAATGGAATTACGTACACGGGACCGTGAGCGCAAACTGATTAAGAAAATTGACGAGTCTCTTGCTAATCTGGAAAGTGGTGACTACGGTTATTGTGAAGATTGTGGCATTGAAATTGGCATTCGCCGTCTCGAAGCACGTCCCACTGCTAACCTGTGCATCGATTGCAAAAGTCTGGAAGAAATCCGCGAACGTCAACGCGGCTAGATATCAACCTGTAGCCGATTGTAAACTGACTTTAAGTGCCCGATCGCCAACCCGGCGATCGGTTATAATTTGCAGCTTGTTCCCTTTAGCAAAGCCCATTACAAAGTCATACATTTCCGGGTTTTTTGTTGACAGACCCCGCGCAACAACCAGACATTTCTCACCGTTTACTATGCAAGGTTGCACACATTCGTTGTATTTTAAACGCTGATCCTGACCAAAACTGGCTAGTGTGGATGACAGTCTTTCAATCCAGTCACTTGGGCGCAATTTTGCGCCGTCTTCATTTATTCCTTTAATGACGTGAATTTCCCCATTGAGTGCGTCTGACAAAATAAACCCTCCAATTTCTTATACTTATGTAACGGACAATGCGACAATAAACTTTAGATATTCAGGTATTAATTCAGCAACCAAAATACGATAATGCCCACAGCAAACCATAAAAAAGCCTATCGTGGCCGTTTTGCACCCTCGCCTTCCGGCCCGTTGCACTTTGGTTCTCTGCTTGCCGCAACGGCAAGCTACCTACAGGCCAGGCAGCAACAGGGCGAATGGTGGCTACGAATAGAAGATATTGACCCACCACGCGAAGTCAAAGGCGCCAGCCAACAGATAATCGACACACTGGCGCTTTACGGATTTGAGTGGGATAACCTGACTTACCAGAGTCAAAGACTTGCTCTTTACCAAGGCTATCTTGAAAAACTACAACAAGCCAGCCTGACCTATCCTTGTGCTTGTTCACGCAAAGAAATCCAGCAGTTCAACGCGCAACAGTCAAAACCAGCGGGGCTTTACCCTGGTACCTGCCGCTCAGGTTTAAACGGCAAAATGGCTCGCTCCATTCGAATTAAAATAACTGCGCCCATACAAACCCTTCACGATACTATTCAGGGCTCACAAACCAGCGATTTATCCAGAACAACCGGCGACTTTATTCTTAAGCGTGCCGATGGGCTATTTTCCTACCAACTGGCGGTTGCCATCGACGATAGCACGCAGGGAATGACCCAAATCGTACGTGGTTACGACTTGCATGCGTCCAGCTTTTGCCAGCAATACATCCAACAAGTGCTTGGATTAGACTCCCCCGACTACGCCCACATTCCGGTTGCAGTGACCCCTGATGGTATAAAATTGAGCAAACAATCCGCTGCACAGGACATCGCAACCCAGCCACCCCGGCAAGTCCTGTGGCAGGCACTCACTATTTTAGGCCAACAACCGCCAGCAAATCTTAAAACACAGAGCTTAAAACACCTCTGGCAGTGGGGATTTGCAAACTGGAATTTAAGCAGCGTACCTCAAGCACAATCTGTTTTAAGTCCCTTTTAAGTAAAAGTTTTAACAAACTTAAAGCCTGCGTATAGCATCCCTCTGTTTTTTCGATTAGTATTAATTGAATAAACCTGTTTAAAATGTATGACTAATAATAATCTAAATAATCCTTCTTCTAACACTACCGGCTCTTCTAATATTGATTTAGAGGGCATTACCGATATTGAAAAATATCTTCTGCATAGCAAAGGCGAAATTGTTCAAAAATTACGCTTACTTGGTAAAAGTAAATCCTCTATCAGTGGTTACTTTAACCACGGTAACGACTTTTTCCTGACGTCGGTTATTGACGTACTCCGTGACAAAAATATATTAGTACTCGACATCACGCCAGATACTGAGCTGAATAAAAAAATTACCAGTGCCGAAAATATTATCTTTAAAGCCAAACACCTTGGGATTACTGCACAGTTTAAGACATCATCGATCCAGACAGCCAAATTCAAGGGGCAACAGCTTTTAGCCTGCGCAATACCCGATGATTTATTATGGGTACAACGCCGGGAACATTTTCGTGTACATATTCCACTAAGCAATAACGCCCTTGCCCAAATCAAAACAGAACAAGGTGAACTTGCGGAATACCGTATTATTGATGTGAGTGGTGGCGGTATTGCCATTGCAGACGAATCTTTTACGCTCAAAGTTGAAGCAGGCGACGAATTTAATAATGCAAACCTTATCTTTAGTAATGAACTCAGTTGCACAACCGCCTTAACCGTGCAAAACACATTACCTTTACACTTTGACAAACCTGCTGCGGGACAACGCATTGGCTGCCACTTTCATCCCCTGCTCGCCGACTTTTCTGCCGATTTGCAACGCTATATCAACTTACTCGACAGCCACTACCGTAAAACCCTTTCTGACTAATGCTTGCATTCCTGCTATTAAAACTTAATTGTGTGTTGACCTCAGCGTAAAATACCGATTTAATAACAGTAGAGCATTATCATTAAACAGCATGTTATTCAATAACTTAAGCAACGGTTTATAACAGGAAGTCATATGTTTAGCTGATAATGTAAACTAAATAATAGCCACCGTGTTTAAATTTCAGGAGCCACCATGTCAGAGGCAAAGACCTACCCCGTCAAAGAAAATTTTGCAGCCACTACACATATCACCGAAGCACAATACAAAGAAATGTATCAGCGGTCGGTCACTGAGCCCAGTAACTTCTGGGCCGAACAGGCCAATAATTTTATCGACTGGTATCAGAGCTGGGACACGGTACTCGACTGGGATTACCACAAAGGGCACATTCGCTGGTTTGAAGGTGCAAAACTGAATGTGAGCTACAACTGCATTGATCGGCACCTGGAAAAACGCGCTGATCAGGTTGCGATCATCTGGGAAGGAGATGATCCGAATGATGACAAAAAAATCACCTATAAAGAACTGCACCAGCAAGTCAGTAAGCTGGCTAACGTTTTAAAAGCACGCGGGGTTAAAAAAGGCGACCGGGTTTGTATTTACATGCCAATGATTCCCGAAGCAGCTTATGCCATGCTGGCCTGCACCCGCATTGGCGCAGTGCATTCGGTTGTCTTTGGTGGCTTCTCACCGGAATCGCTAAAAGATCGAATTTTAGACTCCGACTGTCAGATTGTCATTACCGCTGATGAAGGCGTGCGTGGTAATAAAAAAATCCCCCTTAAAAACAATACCGATGAAGCCGTTGCACAATGCCCAAATGTGCATACGGTACTTACTGTTAAACGTACCGGTGGCAGTATTAGCTGGAATGATAAAATCGATGTCTGGTATCACGAACTGATGGCCGATGCCTCGGCCGACTGCCCACCTGAACAAATGGATGCCGAAGATCCTTTATTTATTCTTTATACTTCCGGCTCCACTGGCAAACCTAAAGGCGTGCTACACACAACGGGCGGCTATATTCTTTATGCAGCCATGACCACCAAATACACCTTCGATTTACACGATGGTGATGTGTTCTGGTGTACGGCCGATGTCGGCTGGGTAACCGGCCACAGCTACCTGGTTTACGGCCCGCTTGCCATTGGTGGCACCACCATTTCATTTGAAGGCATCCCCAACTACCCAACGGCTTCTCGCTTCTGGGAAGTAGTGGATAAGCATCAGGTGAATGTCTTCTACACCGCACCAACAGCCATTCGAGCACTGATGCGTGAAGGCAATGATCCCGTCACTAAAACCAGCCGTAAAAGCTTAAGACTGCTGGGGACGGTGGGCGAACCCATTAACCCCGAAGCATGGGAATGGTACTACCGTATCGTAGGTGAAGAACGCTGCCCGATTGTCGATACCTGGTGGCAAACGGAAACCGGCGGCCATATGCTCACCCCCCTGCCTGGTGCCACCGCACTTAAACCCGGCTCAGCCACCCGCCCCTTCTTTGGTGTGCAACCAGCCTTAATGGACACCGACGGCAAAGTGGTTGAAGGTAATCCTGCCGAAGGCGCGCTGGTCATGACCTACCCCTGGCCAGGACAAATGCGCAGTATTTATGGCGACCATGATCGATTTGTTCAAACCTATTTCTCAGACTACCCCGGTAATTATTTTAGTGGTGACGGTGCTCGCCGTGACGAAGACGGCTACTACTGGATTACTGGCCGGATGGACGATGTGTTAAATGTCTCCGGACATCGCATGGGTACTGCCGAAGTTGAAAGCGCCCTTGTTTTACATGAAGCCATTGCCGAAGCCGCCGTTGTTGGCTACCCACATGATATTAAAGGCCAGGGCATTTATGCCTATGTCACTCCTATTGCTGGCGTTGAAACAACAGAAGAGTTGCGCAAGGAACTCATTCAACTGGTCCGCCATGAAATTGGCCCCATTGCCTCACCGGATATTATTCAATGGGCACCGGGGTTACCAAAAACCCGTTCAGGTAAAATTATGCGGCGTATCTTACGCAAAATTGCGGCTAATGAAGTGGATGAACTGGGGGATACCAGTACCCTGGCTGACCCTGCAGTGGTTGAAGAACTGCTTGAAAATCGGGCTAATAAATAACCCTGCCACAAGCGAACAAATGCATTTTGCTTTTTATAGCTGCGCAACAGGTTGTGGAAAAATTAAATCCAAAGCAATTAAGCCAATAACGCCACACTTTTTACTTGTGCATAGGCGTGTTTGCCTTTTTTTAATTTAAGTTCACTGGCTGATTTTCGTGTAATACGACTAAGCATGGGAACACCGTTTGCCGATAAACGTACCATCACCTGAGATGCACTCTCGTCAATAATGTCATCAACTGTTACAGGAATAATATTCAGTATACTGGTATCCGACTGGCGTTCCAATGTTAAGCTGACATCTCGTGCAGCCAGTCGCAGCCTTGCTGTGTCCCCCACTTGCAATGCTTTTTGAGTTACGTTGATTGTCCCACCTGCAAACTCCATGTGTGTTAAGTGGTATTGCTCGTCATGCCCACTCACTTGAGCCTCGATAATGGCAGCAGCATCCGCATCATGTGCAACGGGTAAATCAAGCCGTGTCATCATCGTGTGGATATCACCTGTTGCAATAACATGGCCTGCATCCATAAGCACAAGGTGATCGGCTAGCCGAGAAACTTCCATACTTGAATGGCTTACATAGATAACGGGAATATCCAGCTCTGCATGTAATGCTTCCAGGTAAGGCATAAATTCATCTTTACGTTTTTGGTCGAGTGCGGCCAGTGGCTCGTCCATTAATAATAAACACGGATTAACCGCCAACGCCCGTGCAATGGCGACTCGTTGCTTTTCGCCACCTGATAGCTTGTCCGGCATACGTTGTAATAAATGCGCAATACCTAAAAGCTCAACCACATTATCAGCTGATTTTTTCTGACTTGCAGCGCATGAGCGTTTAACGCCATAGTTGATATTTTGCTGTACATTTAAATGTGGGAACAGGCTGGGTTCCTGAAAAATATAACCAATGGAACGTTGATGGGCAGGAACAAAAGAATGTTGATCTTGCCATAGACTGTCAGCTACCTTTATATAGCCGTTTGCGCAATCATCCAGCCCTGCCACCATACGCAATAAGGTTGTTTTACCGCAACCCGATGGACCAAAGATGGCAGTAATACCTTTCGATGGCATAGAGAAATTGGCATCTAAAGTAAAATTTTCTTTTACCCGATAAAAGCGAACTTTGATGGTCACAGGCCACAACCCTTTTTATAACCTAACTTTCGGTTAAAGGCGTAAACAGCAATAAGCAGCACAAAGGCCAACAACATGAGTGTGGCAGATAACCCATGCGCATTGGCATAGTCCAGACTTTCGACATGATCATAAATCGCAATCGAGACAACCTGTGTTTCGCCAGGTATATTCCCACCTATCATCAGGACGACACCAAACTCACCAATAGTATGAGCAAAACCCAGCACTGCCGCAGTAAAAAACCCCGGGCGAGCCAATGGGATTGCAATACTAAAAAATCGATCCAGTGGTGAAGCACCTAATGTTGCCGCCACATCGAGTGGTCGCTGGCCAATTGCCATAAAGGCATTTTGTAGCGGCTGTATAACAAACGGCATGGAATAGATAACCGAACCAATCACCAGACCAGTAAAGGTAAAAGCCAATGGTTGTGCACCAAAAAATGCCATTACACTACCAACGGGACCATCAGGCCCCAATGTGATAAGCAAGTAAAAACCCAGTACCGTAGGTGGCAATACTAACGGTAAGGCAACAATGGCTTCAAATATAAATTTAAATCGCCAACGTGATCGAGCCAGCCACCATGCGACAGGCGTGCCGATTAATAAAAGGATAACGGTCGTTATTACGGCCAGTTTAAGTGTAATAAATAATGCAGTAAGATCAGCTTCAGTAAACATCAGGGAATATCGTACCCATAATTATAGATAAGTTGTAATATTTTTTCGCTTTTCACAAAACGAACAAATGACTGGCTGGCTTGCGTATTGGTTAATAACACGGCTTGCTGGATAATAGGCTGATAATCCGATTGAGGAACAAGCCAATATGTCCCTTTTGTTGTTTGTAAAACATGCTTAACCTGAGAATAGGCAACAAAGCCCAGCTGTGCATTACGGCTTTTAACAAACTGAAAAGTCTGGTTAATGTTTTCGCCCCGCACAAGTCGCCCACTAAGTTGATTCCATAAACCATGCTTTAGTAAAACTTCTTTTGCTGCCTTACCATAGGGTGCAAGTCGGGGATTTGCAATAGCCAGTCGGTTGAATTTGAGTTTACCTGAATGTATTTGTGAGAATACATTCTGGCCAAAATAATCGGAGGCTGGACTCCATAAAACCAGGCGCCCTATTGCGTAGGTAAAACGACTACCTGCTATTATTATACCTTCTTTTTCCAGGCGTTGCGGACGATACGCATCTGCGGCAAAAAAAATATCGAAGGGTGCACCGTTTTTAATCTGGGCATAATGCTTCCCAGTTGAACCAATAATTAATGTTACCCTGTGTTTTGTTGTACTCTCAAAACGTTTAATAATATCCGCCATCGGTGTTGCGAAATTACTTGCCACCGCGACACGGATATTGGCTGCCAGCAGGTTTGTACTTAGAAGCAAACAGGCAAAAAAAAGAAGCACTGGGAGGATTCGTGCTGTATTTATTCGGAGCATTATAAACCAATCGAACCTATCAAATGCTGGTCACTATACTCTATTTTATACGCAAAAAGAATACACCAGAAAAGAATACCTTATGTGCTTTACTATCTCTATATGAGCAAGAACATCGATCCGTTTGTTACGAATAGTCATTATACCCAAAAGTGCTATTAATGAAGAAACTGCAGGATTGCCCTGTAAAATAAATATACTAATAAAAGCTGCCTTGTCTAAAATTCACCGGATGCACCGCGTGCCATAATATCCTGAATAATCATTTTTACCTTTAGCGCTTCCTGTTTAAGTTCTGCTGGTAAGGGTGTTCCACCATGAATCATTAAGTCCATATTTAAACTGTACAACCATAACTGCCCCTGCTTATCTTCCAGCAAGGTTACCCGACATGGCAGATAAGCAGAGAAGGCATCATTGTAGTCAACCATTTTTGCAGCAGTTAATGCATTGCAAAACATAAATATCTTCATATAACGAAAAGGCTTGCCACTCATTGCTTCTACCTGTTTAGATAAAGGCAACTCACCCACGTTTTTTATGTTGTGCTCATTAGCGACTGAACGCATTGCACCTTCAACATCTTCAGCCGTTAGCCCTTCCTGTATTTTTGTTTTCCAGACAGTGGCCTCAGCAGCATTACCTGTTGCAAGAATCTCTGTTGTCAGACGTATATAAGTATCTAGCGCCTTGTCATCAAAACTTTTAAAAGTTTGATATGCCGGCTCCACTTTATATAGCAATATAAAAAATGCGATAATCGCTAACACTCCAATGACAGAAAAAATATTTTTCAGTGTATTCATGTCCATACTCCGTTCGTTGTGATAGCAAGCTGTTATAATAGGTGACTGCCGACTTCTTACAGCACGATGCTATTTCATTTAAACTGAATGACATCTTCGCTGCCATTTCTCTATCTTCTCGTTTTGCAACAAGATCTGATCGAGTTTAGGCAACGATACTCCCTGGATGATCGGGTATATGGAACTTTTATCTAGTTTTAGTTACTGCCGCAATTCCTGCATACGATGTTCCAGCATCGCTTGCCAGACGGTTCCATAAGTTGCATTAAATAAGTCTTTAATCACCCGCCGCTCACTCGGTTTTCGTGCCCGGCGTACATCAAATTCACCTTTATCCAGCAATCCCCGCTTAACATCGGTAATGCGATACGAACCAATAAACTTTGCTTTACCCGGCTCAACATGGATAATATTCTGATAAGCCGTACGTCTTGAGTTAACTAATACAAACTCGCTATTTTTAGTATTAAAAGCGGATATAATGTACTTACCAGGTTTTAAGTTCTCTGCCATAAAGTGACCATTATTATAAATAAGCACGCGAGGTGGTTTTTTAAACGGTGGAATATAAAACTTGCCATACTCACGCAATTCAACTTCAATGACTTTTTCCGGTGCAGTCACATGGCCAAAAATCATACTGCGATTGGCCTCTCTAATTTCCAGCGGTGGTGCCGGCGCGGCGCACGCACCTAAAATGCTAATGGCGAAAAAACCATACAGAATATATCGTATTGTTTGCCCGGATAGTAATCTCATAGAATGTACCTATTTCACCTTAAAAGCCATGCTAACTAGCTGAAAAATGCAACTATCATGCCATTTATCAGAATATATAGCTTACTGGCTTCCTCAGTTCAAAAAAATACACTAACCGTCCTCAAACAAGGCTAATCTTCTATGGGGATTGCTTCATCGATATTTGATATATAAATCCAGCCAGCCAGAGCCTGGCCTGTTCTTGCGTTTTCCTTAATGAGTTCAACGGCCTTACTGGCACGCTCATTCTCACATATGAGCTCTAATTTAACTTCAGCAATAACCCCTTCACCAAACTCAATGGAATAATTTTTTTCCTTGCTATCCAATGCCTGCAAAGTACCTGCAACATCAATAATGGATAAATTACAGCGCACACCACAAAAATTATTGTTCTTCAAGACATGAAGTACATCTGCAATGCGGTTGCGATGAATAAATGCTTTAATTTCTTTCATGGTTGCTATCCTTTGTCAAAGTAATTCACTTTATTAATTGTAATAATGGAATATCGACTAACCGGTTTCCTTTACTTTATTTCGAGTTTCAATCCACTCATAAATGACGGGTAACAATATCAGCGTTAGTAATGTTGAGGTAATCAACCCACCGACCACAACCGTGGCTAATGGGCGTTGGGTTTCTGCACCAACACCAGAAGAAAGTAACATTGGAATAAGCCCAAGGATAGCCACGCTTGCCGTCATCATCACAGGACGCAATCTTAACTCGGCTCCTTTTCTAACGGCCTCATTAACCGACATACCCTTTTCTTGAAGCTCATTCAGGAAGCTGACCAATACAATACCATTTAGCATGGCAACGCCAAAGACTGCAATAAAACCAATAGCAGAAGGTACAGATAGATATTGACCTGTAATGAACAGGGATATCAATCCGCCGATGGTTGCAAAAGGGACGTTGGCAATAATCAATGTAGCATATTTTACTGAGTTAAAAGCCGTGTAAAGTAATACAAAAATAAAGAAAATTGTTAGAGGAACAATTAATGCTAGTTTATTAAGCGCACGTTGCTGATTTTCAAAAGCTCCTCCCCACTCCAACCAATAACCGGGTGGCATATTGACCTGTTCTTTAATCAAAGTATTGGCATCAGTAACAAAGCTGTCTATATCACGTCCTCGCACATCCATCTGTATAACGGCATAGCGTTGTAGTTGTTCTCTTCGAATAAAGGAATACCCTTCAGCCACCGATATATCTGCCACCTGCTTCAAACGCACAATAGCGCCGCTGTTCGTACGCAGAGGAATGTTACGAATAGAATCAACTGAAAGTTTGGCAGCATCATCTAGTCGAACTGTGATGTCAAATCGCTTAATACCCCGAATCAAGCTCGATACCGGATCATTGCCAATACCTGTACGCACTACCGTAAGTACCTCATCCGCATTCATACCATACCGGGCAAGTGCCTCACGATTAACTTTAATGCGAATTTGCGGTTTCCCCAAATTAGCCTCCAACGAAAGATCTGCCACACCTGGTACTTTTGATATCGACGCCTTAATTTCCTGGCTCAAGCGATCGAGTTCACCTAAATCTTCACCATAGAGTTTAACAGCAAGCGTTGCGCGTACCCCGGAAATAAGCTCTTCGACTCGCATTTGAATTGGTTGTGTAAAACTGATGACTGAAGTTGGTACAGCCCGTTCCAGCTTTTCACGCATTTCTATGGCTAAGTCTTCATAACTGCGATCGACTTGCCACTCATCGTGAGGCTTAAGGTCGGTAAAAATTTCCATGTAATTAACATCAGCTGTTTCACCTTTTTCAGCACGGCCAATCATGGCAATAGTACTATTTACTTCAGAAAATTCATTCAAAACCTTTTCTACATCTTTTGAAATTTTAATGGATGTTTCTAATGAAGTAGAAGGAATAGAA
This sequence comes from Chromatiales bacterium, assembly GCA_027076325.1. Taxonomy (GTDB): domain Bacteria; phylum Pseudomonadota; class Gammaproteobacteria; order UBA6429; family Thiohalophilaceae; genus SZUA-37. The sequence continues at coordinate 15,306 of JALTJZ010000062.1, forward strand.
ACAATACGCCACATAATGGAACCTTCCTGCAACTGTGGCATAAACTCCTTACCTAACAAAGGAAATAGTGCCAAACTTGCTATCAACAAAGCGATAGCTGCAACCACTACTTTCTGTTTATTCACTAATGACCAGGCTAACATTGGTAAATAGCCACGTTTAATCCAGCTAACCAACCAGGTGTCTCGCTCTTCTTTTGGTTTTAAAATCATTGCTGCAAGTACAGGGATAATTGTTAGTGTTAACAATAAAGAACCTGCCATAGCAAAACTAATATTAAAGGCCATGGGTTTAAATAATTTGCCTTCCAAACCACTCAAGCTAAATAAGGGTAAAAAAACAACAATGATAATTAAAATTGCAAATGCTATTGGGTTAGCAACTTCACGAGCCGCTGCCAGCACAGCAGCAGTGCGAGCCACTTGCTCGCCCTTTTTCTTCCGTTCAGCCATAATGCGAAAAGCATTTTCAGTTAACACTACAGCACCATCAACCATCATTCCAATACCAATAGCCAAACCTGCCAATGACATTAGATTAGCACTCAATCCCATTTCACCCATCATGATAAAAGCTATTAACATTGCCAATGGCAAAGCAGCAATCACCACTAGTGCTGAGCGCAACTCGCCCAAAAATAGAAACAATACAATAGCAACCAGAATAGAGCCCTCCACTAAGGCGCTAACGGCTGTATTTATTGCTTTTTTAACGAGATCAGTACGATCATATATCGGTTTTATAACCATACCTTCTGGCAATGTAGATTCAACAACCTCCATTTTATCCTTAACCGCATCCACAACATTCTTAGCATTCTCACCAATACGCGCTAGCGCCATGCCTAGCACAACTTCTTTACCATCACGAGTAACTGCACCTGAACGTAATGCAGGTTGTTGCGAAATCGTTGCTATCTGCCGTAAATAAACGGGTGAACCATCATCAACTTTTACCACTATGTTAGCAATATCTGTTTCATCTTTTACCAGTCCTAAACCCCGGACCAAATATTGTTCTGCACCCTGATTAATGTACTGCCCACCAACCTGACGATTATTAGTTTTCAGTAGTTCAATGACTTCTCGAAAACTGAGATTGTATTCGATCAATTTAAGCGGATTAATCACTACCTGGAATTGCCGTTCTTGCCCGCCCCAGGACATTACATCATCAACACCAGGTGCAGTACGCAACATCAAACGTACACTCCAATCCTGTACAGTACGTAGATCCATATCAGAAATATCTGAATTGATTTTTTCATCAGCACGTTCAACGGTATACCAAAACACCTGCCCTAATCCTGAAGTATTTGGTCCCATTTCCGGCGTACCATATCCTTCTGGAATACGGTCACCAATTTCTTGCAAACGCTCCATTACTAATCGACGTGCAAAATAAATATCCATACCATCTTTAAAGTAAACTGAAACATAAGACAAGCCAAATAAACTGACAGAACGTATTTCCTGTACACCCGGTAAACCCGCCATGCCTGACTCCACAGGAAAAGTAAGCAGCTGCTCAACATCTTCAGCTGCTAGCCCTGCAGCTTCGGTGTAAACATTAACCTGAACAGGAGTAACATCAGGAAAAGCATCAATAGGTATAGTATTAATTGAACGCCAACCAAGAAATGCAATTACAAAAAAAATTATGATAACCAGAAATTTATAGCGCAGTGAGACTTCAACCAGTTTATTTAACATTGCATATTCTCCTAATCTGCATCACCAATCTGTGATTTCAGCAATAGTGATTTCAGCAAGAACATCCCTTGAGTTACGATAGTATCACCTTGTTTCAAGCCACTTTTAATTTCAATCCAGTCACCACGAATTTTACCTGTTTCCACTAATTGCAAATGTGTTTCCTTTCCTTCTACTTTAAAAATCACCTGGTCACTGTGCAATAAAGTAACTGCTGATTTTGGAACAGCTATGACCTTGCTACTCTCTAATGTCTGCAAAGCAACCTTCACAAATTGACCTGGACGCAATAACCCCTGTATATTTTCAACTTCAACACGAATAGGTAAGGTACGAGTTGTTTCATCAATGCGGCGATGAATCTGTACCACCTGACCATTTAGCCATTTATCATTACCTGTATAAATACGTGCCAATGTACCTATATTGATACCACTCACATCTTCTGGGTTAATACGTGTTTCAACCCAAAGCAGAGACTCATCAATAATATCCATTAGTAATTGCCCTGGCTCCACCACCTGACCTAACACAAACTGATCACTGACAACTGTTCCATTCTGCGAACTCAATAAAACAAACATGCCAGTCGCTTTTGATGCATCGCCCTGCTTTAACAGAGCTTTAATTTGTGCATCGGTCATACCATAAGCCAAAGTCTTGGCATAAGCCTGCTGGCGATTCACCTGAGCCTTAATATAGCGTCGCTCAGACACAACCTTGCGCCCCAGTTTTTTTACCCGCTGCCATTCACGGTCAGAAATCAGTAGTTCGCTTTGAGCCTCAGCCATTTTTACACTCGACAAGGTTAATAATTTTTGTCCTTTCTTAACCACATCCCCCATACGTGCATGGCGTTTTATCACCTGAGATCTTATACGACTTGTCACCTGTGAGCTTTTATAAACATTCACCCTGACTTCGCCTGGTGCAGTAATATCCTCAGTTAATTTGCGCATACTTACTATCGACGTAACAATACCCTTTGCCAGACGTTGCTCAGCCGTCATTTCAGGAATACCCTGCTTTTCTTCATTTACTTCTTCGGCGAAAGCATGATTACTAAGCAATAAAAAAAAGAGTAACAAAATTCGATATATCATATGAGATTGCCGGGGTGTCATAATTATTTGCTCCAAAGTGTTATCTTCTTTGTTAGTGGTAAGCTATATCATGGCTGTTCACAAATTCAATAGCAGCTTTAATTAAAAATAGTTGCAGAATAATAAATTATATTTAACTCTTCTCTTGCTTGTCGTCTTTTAAATATAAAACAAACACTTTTAATTCCTTATCTAATACTGTAAGTATGGATAGGATAATACCAATCTGCCGTTCTTCCAGTAACGTTTCAATGCCAGCATTAGTCACAAACCTGGCAGGGGCTAATCCCACAACTTCAACAGTATGCCACAGTGGTGGCATGTGCTTTGAGTACTACCTAACCTACCACAACTTAGGCAACCCATTATTTAGCTCTTACCTTTAAATTATCAGATAAAACGCCTATATGGCAGCGTCCATCATCACGTAGCGCCATGCGGTTTTTAAAATGCTGAAGATCGGCACTGTATGTAGCGTCTGGATCGGGCAACGAATACACTAAATTATAGAGTTGTTGTAGATAGGCCGGATCGGTTGTTAATCGGTGATATACCCAGCGGCCATCTTTCTGAGCGGTCAATAACCCCGCCTGGCGCAGTACTTTAAGATGTCTGGAAAGATTATATTGCGCTTCAAATAACGTATCGACTAGTTCACACAGACAAATTTCCTCACCTGTCATAACAAGTAAACGAATAATACGCAGACGGGTGCTATCAGACAGGGCTTTAAACAGGGTTTCTGGCTGAACAGCTAAAACATGCATAATTGCATGATAATGCAACTATGTATGTTTTAGCAAGCCGAAATGTACTCTTTTATCCATAAAACCACACAACACGCCAGGGACTATTGATCTTTCAGATGTCAGGCTAATTTTGATAAAATTATAACCATGACACGACCATTTTTACGTATCAATACGCATTATTGGCAGTAAAAATAACGCCGGCAGGGCTAAAATTAGCCAGAATCAGGCAATAGGTGAAAGATCATAATTTCAGGCAAAAAAAGACCCGCAAAAGCGGGTCTTTTTCAGTGTAGGCTATTTAGCAATTCAAGCTTCCGCCGCAACCGCTTTCATACTTAAGCGAATTCGACCTTGCTTGTCGATTTCGAGTACTTTTACCTTAACCACTTCACCTTCCGTTAACTCATCGCTCACTTTCTCGACACGCTCTTCACTGATTTGCGAAACATGCACCAGGCCATCTTTGCCTGGCAAAATAGTCACAAAAGCGCCAAAGTCCATCAGCTTGGCAACTTTGCCTTCGTAGATTTTACCCACTTCAACTTCAGCAGTGATTTGCTCAACCATGCGCTTGGCTTCTTCAGCCGCTGCACCGTCAGTCGAGGCAATTTTTACAATACCGTCGTCGGTAATATCAACACTGGTACCGGTTTGTTCGGTAATAGAGCGGATTGTTGCCCCCCCTTTACCAATCACATCACGAATTTTATCCGGATTAATTTTAAAGGTAACATAACGCGGGGCATGTTCAGACATTTCTACGCTAGGCTCTGAAATTACTTTATTCATTTCACCTAAAATAAACAAACGCCCTTCTTTCGCCTGGTCTAAGGCAATTTCCATAATTTCTTTGGTAATACCTTCGATTTTAATATCCATTTGTAAGGCGGTAATACCGTCTTTACTGCCGGCCACTTTAAAGTCCATATCACCAAGGTGATCTTCGTCACCCAAAATATCAGACAAAATGGCAAATTTATCACCTTCCTTGATTAAGCCCATTGCAATACCTGCAACCGGCGCTTTAACCGGCACACCTGCATCCATCATCGAAAGGCTGGCACCACAAACCGATGCCATCGAGCTGGAACCGTTTGATTCAGTAATTTCAGAAACTACGCGTAGTGAATACGGGAAGTCTTCCATATCCGGCATAATCGCCAATACGCCACGCTTGGCTAAGCGGCCATGGCCAATTTCACGACGACCGGGTGAACCGGTACGCCCTGTTTCACCCACACTGAATGGAGGGAAATTGTACTGGAACATAAAGGGTTCGCGGTAGCTGCCTTCTAAGGCGTCAATCACTTGTGAATCACGTTCGGTGCCTAAAGTTGTAACAACAATAGACTGCGTTTCACCACGGGTAAATAACGCTGAGCCGTGTGCACGAGGCAAAATACCGGTCTTAACTGTGATCGGACGAACGGTGCGTGTATCACGACCATCAATACGGGGTTGACCTTCTAAAATCTGACTACGAACGATACGCTTTTCAAGTGATTCCATTGCATCACGCACATCTTCTTCAGTATAAGCGTCGTCGGCTGTCAATTTTTCAATCGCTGCTGTACGTACTTTCGATAACGCGTCGTAGCGATCCAGTTTTTCTTTAATCTGGTAGCCGGCTTTAAAACCCGCTTCGCATTCAGCTGCAACAACCGCAGCAACAGCTTCATTCTTTTCTTCAGGTGCCCAGTCCCATGCCACTGTACCGGCCATTTTTGCAAACTCTTTAATGCCTGCAATAACAGGTTGGAACGCATCGTGACCAAAGGTTACCGCACCAAGCATAACTTCTTCAGATAATAAATCCGCTTCTGATTCCACCATTAACACCGCAGATTCTGTACCGGCGACCACAAGATTCAGGTCTGACTCCGGGATAAGCGATGTGGCCGGGTTTAGAATGTATTCACCATCTTTATAGCCAACACGTGCGCAACCGACAGGGCCATTAAATGGTGCCCCGGTTAAGGTGAGTGCGGCGGATGCACCAATTAAAGCCAGCATGTCTGGCTCAACTTCCGGGTCACGCGACATAACGGTTGCAATAACCTGAACTTCGTTGGTAAAGCCTTCCGGAAAAAGAGGGCGGATCGGGCGGTCAATTAAACGGGAGGTAAGTGTTTCATGTTCGCTTGGGCGGGCTTCACGTTTAAGGAAACCACCGGGGATACGACCCACTGCATAGGTTTTTTCGGTGTAATTAACGGTTAATGGAAAAAAATCACGGCCAGGTGTAGCGGATTTTTCTGCAACAGCGGTAACGAGTAATTTCGTATCACCCATGCTAATAAAGACAGCACCCGTTGCCTGACGTGCAACTTCACCTGTTTCCAGCGTTAGAGTATGTTCACCAAATTTAAATTCATGTTTTGCAGGAGTCATCGAGTATCCTCGTTTCTTGTTTTATTGCTAGCGGTATGCACTCCGGCAGAGAGCTGCCGGATATAAAATTGTATTTGTTATTTATTATTGACCTAAACCATTAAGATAGCAGCCAACTTATTCCCTGTGTTACTTACGTAAACCTAAAGAAGTAATTAAATCGCGGTAACGTTGTAAATCCTTGTTTTTCAGATAATCTAACAACTTACGACGTTGGCTAACCATGCGTAATAAACCCTGACGCGAGTGATGGTCATGGATATGTTCTTTAAAATGACCGGACAGATCATTGATACGATTTGACAGTAAAGCTACCTGAACCTCAGGTGAGCCGGTGTCGCCCTCTGAGCGAGCGTATTTACTAACAATGTTGGCCTTTTCTTCAGCGCCTAAGGACATCACAAACTCCTGTTATTACACAAAAAATGTTACAAAATTAAAGGCGCGTATTGTACCTGCGCGCAGTAGTCTGACACAAGCAAAATCCGGCCTTTTATGCTAATAATCGACTAAATTCGACTATTTTCGATGATTTAATCTGTTCTCACCCGTTTAGACCTGCTAAAGGTTCACCAGACGTTTTGGCGCAACGCGTCCGTCTTCCAGAATATGCCCAATACCGATAAAATCATCTGGTTTTTCGCCCATTAAACGCACCCAGCCATTGCTGGGTGCCTTGGGAACCAGAACCGGCTGCCCCTGGCGCACATAATAGGCGGAGTTATCGGACAGGTTAATTTCAGGCCAATCAGCCAATGCGGTGTGCATGGGAATTAAAAGGCCATCCAGGGCATCCCAGCCTTCTTCAGCCAGTGCTGTTAGCTTGTCCAGACTGACCGCCTGGTTAATATCAAAGGGGCCAGCAGCGACACGCCTTAATGATTTTAAGTGTGCACCACACTCCAGTATCTCGCCTAAATCTTCAACCAGGGTACGAATATATGTTCCCTTGGAACAGTGAACAAAAAACACCAGCTCGTCTTTATCAAAGCTCAGCTTTTTAAGTTCAAATATTGAGACATTGCGGGCTTTACGTTCAACCTCGATGCCCTGCCGCGCTAACTCATATAACGGTTTGCCGTTTAACTTCAGGGCGGAATGCATTGGAGGGATTTGAGAAATTTCACCCCGAAAAGAATCCAGTACCATTTCAATGGTATTATCCGACAAAACAGGCACTGATCGTGTTTGTGTAATCTCACCTTCGGCATCCGCTGTATTGGTGCATACACCTAATTTAGCCACGCCCTGGTATTTTTTATCTGCATCTAAAAGATAGCTGGTTATCTTGGTCGCTTCACCTAAACAGATGGGCAACAATCCCGTTGCCAACGGATCCAGACTGCCAGTATGGCCTGCCTTCTGTGCATTAAATAACCGTTTCACCTGTTGCAGTGCTGCATTCGATGAAATACCGGTCGGCTTGTCTAATAAAATAATGCCATGCACCGCACGGCCTTTACGTCTACGTGCCATTAATCTTTACCACGCCCAGCATTTTCTTCTGTGTTATTCTCATCGCCTGCCTGTTTTGCCTTGTCCGCTTCGATCGCATCATCAATTAAGTTGCTAAGGCTGGCGCCATAAGCAATACTTTTGTCATAAACAAACCTTAGATTGGGTACAATTCTTAATGACATTCTTTTCGCCAATTGCTTACGCATAAAACCACTGGCTTTAGTTAAAGCTTGCTGCACATTGTCAATATCCAGCGAATCGTCTAATAAAGTAAAAAATACTTTTGCATAAGCTAAATCATTTGCAACCTCTACGGCAGAAATGGTTAATAACTTAAAACGAGGATCTCTGGATTCACTGTGAAGCATCTCAGCAATTTCTCGCTGAATTTGTTCACCAACTCGACGGGCACGACTAAAATCTTTTGGCATAGGGGCTTAAATATTAAAAATTAGTAAGATAGAACGTTATAGAAAATTAAAGTTCACGTTTCACTACAACACGCTCAAACACTTCGATTTGATCGCCTTCTTTTACATCATTGTAATTTTTAACGCCGATACCACACTCGGTACCTTGCTTCACTTCATTTACATCATCTTTAAAACGACGCAGTGATTCAAGCTCACCTTCATAGATAACCACATTGTCACGCAATACCCGAATAGGGTTGTTACGTTTAATCGTGCCCTCAACAACCATGCAACCGGCAATTGCGCCAAATTTGGGTGAACGGAATACATCACGCACTTCAGCTAAACCACTGATTTCTTCTTTGAATTCCGGCGCCAACATACCTGTCATGGCACTTTTAACTTCATCGATTAAATCATAAATAACGCTGTAGTAACGTAAATCAATTTCTTCTTCGTCTAAGATGCGTTTTGCAACCGCATCTGCGCGCACATTAAAACCGACCACAATCGCATTAGAAGCAACGGCCAAATTTGCATCGGACTCATTAATACCACCAACACCGCTGGCAATGATTTTGACTTTAACTTCATCCGTCGATAGTTTTAACAACGCATCCACTATCGCTTCAACCGAACCCTGTACATCGGCTTTAAGTACAATATTCACGGTGCTCACATCACCTTCTTCCATCTGTGAGAACATATTTTCAAGCTTAGCTGCTTGCTGCCGAGCAAGCTTCACTTCACGCGATTTACTTTGTCGGAACACCGCCACTTCTCGCGCCTTGCGCTCATTTTCGACCACCGTGGCTTCATCACCGGCTGACGGTGTACCGGACAAGCCTAATACTTCAACCGGCATAGACGGGCCAGCACTTTCAAGTGACTCGCCTTTGTCATTGATAATCGCACGTACACGACCGTACTCTAAACCAGCCAGTAAAATATCACCTTTGTTCAACGTGCCGCGCTGTACTAAAATGGTTGCCACCGGCCCACGACCTTTATCCAGACGTGCTTCAACAACAACACCACGAGCAACACCTTTTACAACGGCTTTAAGCTCCAGCATTTCAGCCTGTAATACGATGGCTTCCAGCAATTCATCAACACCTTCGCCGGTATGCGCAGAAACATTAAGCATAATAGTATCGCCACCCCAGTCTTCCGGAATAACATCATTTTGCGATAACTCGTTCTTCACCCGCTCAGGATCCGCTTCGGGTTTGTCCATTTTATTAATGGCAACAATAATCGGCACTTCAGCAGCGCGTGCATGCTGAATGGCTTCTTTAGTTTGTGGCATAACACCATCATCGGCTGCAACGACCAGAACAACAATATCTGTTGATTTTGCACCGCGTGAACGCATCGCGGTAAAGGCAGCATGTCCCGGTGTATCCAGAAAGGTAATGTCACCCGTTTTAGTGTGCACGTTATAAGCACCGATATGCTGGGTAATGCCACCAGCTTCACCAGACGTTATTTTTGTTTTACGGATATAATCAAGCAGTGATGTTTTACCATGATCGACATGCCCCATAATCGTTACAACCGGCGAACGCTTAACAGCATCACCCGCATCTTCTGTTTCTAAAATTTGCTCTTCAATCGCATCATCATTAATAAGTTTAACGCTGTGCCCCATTTCTTCGACAACAATCGTGGCTGTCTCCTGATCTAGCACCTGGTTGATAGTTACCATTGACCCCAGGTTCATCATAGCTTTGATCACTTCGGCGGCTTTAACCGACATTTTTTGCGCCAAATTGGCAACGGTAATCGTTTCAGGCAACTCAACCTCATACACAACGGGATTAACCGGCTTCTGGAAGCCATGTTCTCCACCATCAGATTTTGTGGTACTGCGAGATGTTTTCTGTTTACGTTTTCTTTTACCAGCTCCATCGCTTGCAACATGTAATTCTTTACGACCATATTTTGTTTTACGATGATCAGCGCCATCTCTACCACCCTGATCTTTTTCTTTAGCCGGTTTTTCCCGTTTAACTTTTACTTCAGTCGTTCCATCTGTTTTTTTCGCTGCCACCTCGGCTTCTGCTTGCAGTTCTGCAGCCTGTTTTTCTACTTCCAGCTTTGCTTCTTCTTCACGTTTTTGCTTCTCTGCTTCGCGTTTCTGCTTTTCCTCTTCTGCTGCCAAACGTGATGATAACTGCTCTTGTTTCAGACGTTTGTTTGCTTCATGCTGTTTTTTCTGTTCGGCTTCGAGTTTCTCACGTTGTGCCTGAACTTCTGCAAGTTTGTCAATGCTTGATTCGTCAGATTCTACTGATGCTCGCTTCGCATAGGTGCGTTTTTTGCGTACCTCAACTGTTACAGATTTTGCTGTTTTATTACGTGACCCTGTCTGTTTAAGCTCGGAAGTTGAACGCCGGCTTAAAGTAATTTTTGCAGCTTTAGATTTTTCTGCTTTTTCAGCTTCTTTTCCATGTTTAGTGCGTAAAAAAGTAAGCAATTCCATTTTTTCTGCATCACTAACCATCGCGTCAGCATCCGAAATTTTAATGCCGGCATCTTTAAATTGTTCAAGCAGTTTATCAATGCTTATTCCAACTACTTCAGCAAATTGTTTGACAGTTACATCAGCCATGTATTTTTTACCTTAATTAACGATTCTTTCTCTAGATTCAGTACTAAAATTTAAATCAATACCAAATAATATTCAGCAAAACGATTACCGCACTATCACAAATAAAACTATGATTCGTTTTGCTCTGCTTCTTCAAACCAGGGTTTGCGTGCTGTCATTATTAATTGTGCAGCAAGCTCTTCATCCATTTCATCAACTACCATTAATTCATCAACCGATTGTTCGGCTAAGTCTTCCATGGTCACTACACCTTGCTTTGCCAATTTATAAGCAAGTGGTAGTTCCATTCCTTCCATCTCTTTCAGGTCGTCGGCTGGTTCAACACTTAAATCTTCTTCTTTGGATATTGCACGCGTTAAAAGAACGTCATTAGCCCGCCCGCGTAATTCATTGATCATATCATCATCAAATTCTTCAATTTCCTGCATTTCCTCAACGGGCACATATGCTATCTCATCAATGGTTGAAAAACCTTCCTGCGCAAGAATAACAGCGACTTCTTCATCAACATCTAATTGAGCCATGAATAGTTTCTGGATACGTTCTGCTTCTGCTTCACCTTTCTCTTCCGCATCAGTTTCTGACATAACATTTAAAGTCCAGCCTGTTAACTCACTCGCCAGCTTAACATTCTGGCCACCACGACCAATCGCCTGCGATAACTGTTCTTCGGCAACAGCAATGTCCATCGACTCTGAATCTTCATCAACAACAATCGATAATACTTCTGCCGGTGACATCGCATTAATCACAAACTGCGCCTGATTCTCGTCCCACAAAACAATATCAATTCGCTCACCAGCAAGTTCATTTGAAACCGCCTGCACGCGTGAACCACGCATACCCACACAGGCACCCACCGGATCAATGCGTGCCTCGGTACTGTGAACAGCAATTTTTGCACGTGAACCCGGGTCACGTGAAGCGCCAATCAGTTCTATTAAACCTTCACCAATTTCAGGCACTTCAATCTTGAACAGTTCAATTAAAAATTCGGGTGCTGTTCGACTAACAAATAGCTGTGGCCCACGAACTTCTTTATTTATTTCCTTTAAATAACCACGAATGCGGTCACCAGGCCGTACAGATTCCCGTGGTATCATCTCCTCACGTGGAATAATGGCATCGGCATTGGCACCCAAATCAAGGTAAACATTACCACGCTCAACACGTTTAACCACGCCCATGACTAATTCACCAATTCGATCTTCGTACTGCTCTACAACCTGAGCCCGTTCCGCTTCACGTACTTTTTGGACAATAACCTGTTTTGCTGTTTGCGCTGCAATACGACCAAACTCCACAGATTCAATTTGCTCTTCAATGTAATCACCTTCCTGAAGATTTTCATCATCGAACTTAGCTGCACTTAATGTATATTCCCTTTCAGTTTGCTCAACAGCATCGTCGGCAACAATCAACCAGCGTCGAAAAGTATCGTAAGCGCCCGTTTCTCTGTCAATATCCACTCGTACGTCAATATCGGCTTCATAACGCTTTTTCGTTGCCATGGCGAGCGCCGCTTCGATTGCTTCAAAAATAATTTCTTTGTCAACGCCTTTTTCATTTGAAACAGCATCTACAACCATTAAAATTTCTTTATTCATTACCTTGTCCTGAGTAGTTATCACACTTCAACAATACTATTAATTACACTCGGCCGACTTACACTATGATTAAGTTAGCTTTGTCGATATCATCAATATCAATTACAAATTCCAACTCGGTATCCAGTTCACTTATTGTAATATTGTTGCCTTCAACAGCAACAATATGGCCTTTCAATTTTCTTCGTTTCTCAACCATGCCATAAAAACGTACAAACACCGGCTGACCTGTAAATTGCTTATAATGTTCAATTGTAAATAATGGTCGTTCTGTACCCGGTGACGAAACTTCTAAACTGTATTCTCCAGCAATGGGATCTTCTACATCCAGAATACCGCTCACCTGACCACTGACCAGCTGGCAGTCCTCCAGATTAATCCCCTTCTCTGAGTCAATAAAAACTCGTAAAACCGAATGCTTACCCTGGGCAATGTATTCAATCCCTAATAATTCATACCCCAGAGCAGAAACGGTTGGGGCGAGCATTTCGACCAATTGTTGCTGTATTCGCGCCATAATGTTCCTGATTCACTCCCGTATAGGGGGGAGCATTTTTTCATCTAACATAACCCGCTTCCCAAAAACTTAATCTTAAGAAGCAAAAAGTGGGCTCGAAGCCCACTCTTTAAATTCAATTTACCTTTAAAACGCGCTAATTATACCATCATAAAAGCTTATAACCAATAAATTTGCAATGTTTTTGCTATTTTGCAGTAAAAATCTTATTTTTTAAGTTCAGATTCAGACTGCAGTGGTATTTTTCTGTCTGGCGTATTTAAAAATCCAGCACAATATTCGAGTACCGCTTATCGCAAAATGTTTCCTGAATTGCCTCAGAAAAAGGTGTGGCTGTGATCTCAAAGATTTCATCCCAGGGAATTAATTCAAACTCGTCTTTTGCCGTTAAGGCTTTCAGTTGAGATGTTGTAAAGGGTGGATCACTTGAAAAAACACCATAGGTTGCAATTAGCAACCAGAATAATGAATATGGAATTTTAACTATCCAGGTCTTTAAATTCTGGGCTTTTTTTATTTCACGGATAATATCAATATAGTCAACCTGTTCCTTGCCCGAAATATTATAAATATTTCCGTTCGGTTGACGCTGTAGGCAATTTTCAATAATTCTACAAAAATCAGCAACATACAGTGGCTGGCGCATGTATCGGCCATGGCCAGGAATTGGAAAAACAGGTATCCGCTTCATAAATCGGGAAAGCCACCCCAGATGTTTTCGATCAAACCAGCCAAACATCAGGGTGGGACGCAAAACACAATGCGCAATGCCGGAGGCCTTGACCATATCTTCCTGTTTCTTTTTTGTTTCGGTATAGTCATCGTCTGCAACCGACTCAACCACCGACGAGCTGATATGCACAATATAAGGTATGTCATATTTTTTGGCCGTATCCAGAACCATCCGGGTTGAATTTATATTATTGGCAATAAAAGGGACTGACGACTTAGCGCCAATTTGCGCCTGCAGCATAACAATGGCGGTGGCTCCTTCCATATGTCGTTGCCATGAACCTTCATTAACAAGATCTTCTTCAATACAGGTAACATCCGGATGTAGCTGTTTTAGAATTTTTAAATTAGCAGGGTGTTTATCAATAACCACCAGATTATTATAGCCTTGCTTTTTCAGCTGTACGACCAGGTTCTGCCCAACCAGCCCGGCGCCACCAGGCAAGATAATTTTATTATTTTTATTCATTACGTATGTTGCTCTTCAACTTCGAAATACTATTTCTAAAAATTTAACTTTCGGAAAATAAAAACAGGAATCATTTGTATAATGGCCATAATTAAAAACCAGAATGGAGGTACATAAACAACACTTTTCTTTTTATTAATCGCTTTAACAATGTAGCCTGCCACGACATCGGTTGAAACCCACAATGCACCTTTCTTTAAATGTGCCGTCATAGGTGAATCAACAAAACCCGGCTTAATTGTTAAAACCTGAATACCGTACTCATACAACTGGTAACGTAGCCCTTCCAGAAATGTCGTTAAGCCAGCTTTGGCTGAGCCATAAATATAATTGCTTTTTCGGCCACGGTCACCGGCAACAGATGAAACAACCGCGATAGTACCGGCATTTTGCTTTCGCATAAGCTGGCTAAAAAGAACCAGTAAAGATACAACACTCGTATAATTGGACTTAACCTGTTCAAGTGCTTTATCTACATTGATTTCACATTCCTGCTGTGGGTGCATCAACCCATAACAAATAAATAAGGTATCAATAACTCCAGCTTTATTCGCAATGTCATAAACAATAGCTGTGTGTTGTTGCAATTCATTAAAATCCAGCTGATAGCAAACAACCTCGCCGCAACCGCGTGATTTCAAATCACTTGCAACGATATTTAACTTTTCTATATCACGGGCAACAAGATGAAAACACACATCATCGGCCAGTATTTTTTTTGCAACCGCCTGAGATATGCCGGATGTTGCCCCCATAATAACGATATTTTTCATAGTATTATCATTCTTGTTGCTGCATTACTCTTCGCCAGAAACTTGAAGAAAAAGCAGGGTCGATATAGTTTTTGAACAATTCCAAATCAGGAAATGATGACACAAACATTTCAGCAGACATTCTGGCATCTTTTGCCGGATAAATAGCACCCTTTGCCGATTGAATCAGCTCATCCAGATCAGTCAAAAATGCTAATGTGCGTTTACCTTTATTTGGAAAATCCAGAGCCAGTGTGTACCCCTCTCGTGGAAAAGACATCATACCAACTGATGGTATATTTCCAAACCGCTTTAAAACCGATAAAAACGAAGCCATGCCTTTGTCAGAAACCCGCTTTAAAATTTCAGTAATCACCTCTTTGCCATTTTCAAGTGGTATAACGCATTGATGTTGAAAAAACCCACGTTTACCATACATCCTATTCCAGTTTTTTATATTATCAAGCGGATAAAAAAATGGCGAGTAATGTGATAATGTTTGCCCAACTGAATCCTTATGGCCATTAAAATAAAACCGATTAAAGGCTTTAATAGCAAACGTATTTAAAACAAAACCAGGAAAATTGATGGGTAAATTCAAACTTCGTTGCTTTTTCCTTATCTCTGTGTATGCAACCGGATGTTCTGTTGCATGATCACCTGAAAAATACAGACCTCGACCTAAATGGCGTAAACGTGCTGTCGTATCTATCCATGCAACAGAATATTCATGGCGTTCAAAGTATTGTCTATCTAATTCAAAAAATGCATTAATAGATGAGAATGGCTGCGTTGATGTTGAAACATATGAATTTACAATTTTTTTTAATCTGAATTCAACCCATGTAACCAAACCGGTTAAACCTAAACCACCAATAGTTGCATTAAAAAACTGCTTATTTTCATTTTCGCAGGTACATAACAGTGCCTGTCCATCTGAACGTTGTAACTCAAAAGCAGTAACATGGTTACCAAAACTACCTACAGCATGATGGTTTTTACCATGCACATCATTTGCAAGTGCGCCTGCAACGGTAACAAAGCGTGTTCCGGGCGTAACCGGCAAAAACCAGCCTCTGGGAACAATGACTGACAGTAAGTCATCAAATGTCACCCCTGCCTCACAACGAATAATCCCTTTATCACCATCAAAATCAAGAATATGATTAAGCTGAGAAGAATGGATGATGATACCATTTTTATTTAAACAACTGTCACCGTAACTTCGTCCCATTCCATATGCAAGATAAGGTGCATCTGAAAAATCAATTTTTGAACTTGACCATGGATAACGTATAACATCTTTTGGCTGATGTGATGGGTAATTTCCCCATGAAGGGAAATTAAAATGAGTGGATAAATCTGATGTATTACCGGAAGCCATAAAGTAAGCTATATCGCAAATAATACGCTAATCAGGCAAACAATCACAACAATATAACTTGCCTTATCTTTCAACGCAAACAAAACAGGATCTTCATGTAACAGCCCCCGATTTGCGATAAGCCAGATACGGCTTAACCAGTATAACATTGCTGGTATCACTAACCAGAGCCAGGCTGGCGTTGAATATTTGGCCGCCACTAACGGATCGTGTATATAAAGTGCAATCACTAAAATAGCGATATAACTGGAAACGATACCCATTTTAGATATTAAATCAGCGTCCCCAACCACATAACCACGCCGTGTCATTTTTTTCTCGTTTCGCTCATCCATATTTTTTAATTCAATAAATCGCTTTAACATTGCGAGACTGATAAATATAAATAACGAGAACACCAGCAACCAGAAAGACATATCTACATCAATGGCATAAATACCCGCAATAATGCGTAAGGTATATAAACCACCTAATATAAGAACATCAATAATAGCCAGCTCTTTTAAACCAAAAGAGTAAGCAAAGGTAAGAATAAAATAGGCCAGAAACACCAGAACAAATTCCTGATTAATTTGCAATGAAACAACCAGTGCAATAATAAATAAAACCAGGGCGGCTATCTTTGCAGCTAACGGAGACAACATACCAGCAGCAATTGGCCTGAACTTTTTTATAGGATGTTTTCTATCAGACTCGACATCACATAGATCGTTAATAATATAAACGCTTGATGCACACAGGCTGAATGCAACAAAAGCAATTAAGGAAGTTAAAAGCAGTTCAGAATCTGTATACGTATGTGACAACAATAGTGGAACAAAAATCAGTGTATTTTTCACCCACTGATAAATTCTCATTTCTTTAATTATAGCAGCAATCATTGTTTCATCTTATATAATTGAAATTTAATATCGAATAATGAGGAAGAAATATTTTAAGGTTTAAGCTTTACTACTTTATCATTGCGTGGCGCCAGTTGAGAATTTTCTAAATTATGCTCATTCTTAAACCATAAGGTATCCATTATTTCTTTGCTTGGCGTGTACTCTAAAACAACTTGTGTCAGCAACCGTACTATTAATTCACAATTATAGTGACTACAGGCCTTATCTAACTTTGCCATATAATCTTTAATATCATCAAATGAAACACTGTCTTCCTCTGCACGTTGAATTCGAGGATGAGACGTATTTGCAACATTATTGCCTATTAACAACTCTTCATATAATTTTTCACCCGGTCGTAAGCCGGTAAATTTTATTTCGATATCGGCATCACTGTTTTGCTCATCCCTAACCTCTAGCCCCATCAACCGAATCATGCGATAAGCTAAGTCCAGTATTTTTACGGGCTCACCCATATCTAAAACAAAAACATCCCCGCCCTGCCCTAATGAACTGGCCTGAATCACAAGTTGAGCAGCTTCAGGAATAGTCATAAAATAGCGAATAATATCCGGGTGGGTCACAGTAACAGGCCCGCCCGATAAAATCTGCTCACGAAACAATGGAACGACTGAACCAGAAGAACCTAGCACATTACCAAAGCGCACCATGCAAAAACATGTATTAACATTACTGATTTTTGAATATGCCTGTAAAATCAACTCGGCAAAACGCTTGGATGCTCCCATTAAGTTTGTTGGGCGCACTGCTTTATCGGTTGAAATAAGAATAAAAGTTTCAACATTGTTTTCAAGTGCTGCTTCAGCAGCATAGCTGGTTCCAAAAATATTATTCCGTACACCTTCTATAATATTATGTTCGACTAACGGCACATGCTTATAGGCCGCCGCGTGATAAATAGTCTTCACTTTACAGGCTTTAATTGTTTGTGATAAACGGAATTTATTCTGAACTGAACCCAGTACTGAAATTAATTTTATAGAGGATTTCTGTTCATCCAGCCTGGTTAGTAGCTCTTTCTCTATTTGATACAAGGCATATTCCGACTGCTCCAGCAAAACCAGAGTATTTGGATTTGACTTTATTATTTGCCGACACAGTTCCGAACCAATTGAGCCTCCAGCACCTGTAACCATCACGACTTTATTTTCAATACAGGCCTTCAGCAAACTTTCATCCGGAGGAACCGAGTCACGACCTAGCAAGTCCAGAACGTCCACATCCTGAATTTCTTCAACACTTGATTTACCAGAAACCAGATCTTCCATACCCGGTACAGTACGAACCCGTACTCCAAATTTATCTAGCGACTGTAACAGTTTTCGGCGTGCTGATTTTCGAATCGATGGCATCGCCAGTAGAATCTGCTTCACATTATACTTATCAATCAGTAACTGCAGTTTATCTTTATTAAATACTTTTATCCCGTGAATCAAGTTACCCTGAACAGTTTTATCATCATCGATAAATGCAACCACTTTCGAATCATTCGCATTAACCAACGCCGTTGCCAATTGCACCCCTGCCGAACCGGCACCATATATAATCACCGCTTCTTTTGGAGCATGTAACCTTATAATCGCCATGAGATAAGCTCGCATCAGCACACGGCTCCCTCCCATCAGCAAAACACCAAAGCTAAAATAGATAATAAAAACGGAGCGAGGAAAGCCTTGTGTTTGAGTAAAGAATACCAGAGCAGATAAAAGTAACGTTGAAACTGCCATTCCCTTAACCAGAGCCCAGCCAACCTGTATTCCCATATAACGCAGCATTGAACGATACAGGCCAAACGTATAAAACACAGGAATACTGATAAGCGGTGCAGCAATAACTATCCACCAGAAATCAGGCATTCTGGGGATAACTTCACCCAAACGCAATGCAAAGGCAGCCCACAGAGAGAATGGAATAATGCACAGGTCGACCAGAATTAAAATAATACGTTTAACCAACCTTGATGTTGTGTGTACATCAAATGCATTATGTACCAGATCCATGTATTTTTTATATTTGTATTCCATACTGTTAATTATTCCTAAGTTTTATTTTGTCTATTTATTTCTGGTGTCATTGCTGGTCTTTATGTCAATATAGACCAATACCATAATAGATAACACCAAAAATAAGCTAACAGTTACCCACTCCACCGTACTATTCTTATTTCCCAACAGGAAAATACCAACCACAGAGCAAGCCAACATCCAGAGGTACTCCAATATCAGTGTTTTCTTATGCCCCAGTCCTAAAAGTACCAGTCGCTGGTAATAATGTGAACGATGCGCTTGCCAGACCTTTTCCTTTTTGAATGCCCGTTTGCAAAGTGTTACCGATGCATCCAGAAAAAAAGGCATAAAGACAATAATGCCCAGCCAAAAAGGGAAAATCCTGTTCACATCGGCCCATAAAATAAATAAAGCAACTAATATACCAAATAACGTTGAGCCGACATCACCTAAAAATATTTTTGCTGGCGGAAAATTAAAAAGAATAAACCCAAAGGTTGCAGCCACAACAACCAGGTTTAAAATTGCAAAACCGGGCTCTCCCTGTATTACCGAAAGAATGGCAAACGTACCAAAGCCTGTTATCGCCATCCCACTGGCAAAACCATCCATTCCATCCATAAAATTATATAAGTTAATCACCCATACTATAAAAAGAACCGTAATAGCACTTGCAACAAAATAATTTAAAGGAATAACCAGCCCAGGCAAGTTTAATACTTCCAGATTAAGCCCTTTCGACACAAATACACTGGCGATCACTATTTGCAGAAAAAATCTCAGCAACGCCGAAATAGAATAGACATCATCAACAAAGGCAATCACTAAAATAATCAGACCATAAGGAAGAATGGATAGTAATCCAATATTCATTTCACCATAAAGAATGAAAAAACCAACAGAGAGCGCAATTAAAACAGCCAGACCACCGGTTCGAGGTTTTGGGGTATCATGTAATGAGCGTTGATTAGGAATATCCATAATTCCGAGTTTGTCACTTGCCTTTATAAAAAAACATGTCAGTAAAAAAGACAATACACTGACTACCAGAAAAATAAAGACGAGAAAGGTAATTCCAATATGCAGATTATCAGCCTGGGTAAAAATATTAATGCTTTTATCCTGAAATTTTAATACTAAGTAAGAAGCTCAAGTGCATCCGCTTCAATTTTCACTGCCGTTTGATTACCCATCACATTTAACAGAACGATAACACGTTCCTCTCCTGAACGTGCTTTAAAAAGACCTTCATAACCGGCCAATGCTCCATCTGTAATACGAACACTATCACCCGATTTAAAGTTAAAATCTTCATCATGCAAACCAGTTTCAGGATTTTCATTTGACATCAGCAAGGATATTAACGAGTCAGACACAACCGTTGGATACTGAGCAAAACGAACAATATTTGCCACTCCCGGTGTTGAACGAATAGGAGACCAGTTATCCGTTGTTGTGTTCAGTGAAATAAACAGGTAACGCGGAAAAAAAGCTTCAATAGAGGTTATGCGCTTTCCATTACGTTTACGCGTCTTTTGAATAAGTGGTAAATATGTCATATACCCCTGACTCTGCAAATTCTCCTGAGCCAGCTTTTCCTGTCGTGGCTTTGTATAGAGCAAATACCACGATTTGTTTGAAGTTTGGTCAGTATATTTCATTATTATTATCCAACAAGCTCACGCGCGCATCTGGTGCAATAAACCTTAATAAATTCAATCACTCATACCAGAATTTATACTCTAATCTTAGCATATAGACAAGTATTCATCACAATAATGTCTCAATATCATGCGCCTCAACAGGAAACGTCAAAATGGCATGCAATATCAATATTTCATTTAATTTATCAACATATTTACGTTCTTTTTTATCAACTAACACGATCACTTTTGCCTCTGGCGCATACTTTTGCAAACTATAAAGCAGAACATCCAGATTACTAATATTAATCCCCGCATAGTTATTACCATAACCATAAAAAAATTCAGCGACAATAAAATCCGGTGGTGTTTTTTTTAATGCCAGCAAGGCCTTTCGCATTGAGCTAAAGCGAATTTCATCGATTGCCTTATTATGGTAAATTCTGGAAAAGCGGGGGTGCAAAGGTGACTCTATAATTGAAAACAAACAACGCCTGTTTATCGCGTTCGACATAGCAAACAACCCTATTTCCTGACTTTTAAACACAAGGTTATCAAACCACTAAATAGAAAACCAATTGATTCCTTACGATATCTCAAGGGCATGAGCCAGAGTTGGCTCTTTGTTTTAAATGCACTGTCTGTTAAAAATACAGCTTAACACCATTCAAAACAGGCACCACTTCAGCTATTTGCCCTGTTAATGTGTTGAACTCTCCCCCACCCAGTAAAATTGCCTGCATGCCACGCCTAGTTGGGATAAGTTACATCACACAGGGCAAAATTAGCATGCACCGAACTGAATTATTTTCCACGAAAATAAAGAAATGGATACCGACTACCCTGACATGGCTGATAAAGCAAAAGCGGTCTACGTTTAAACAGGAAAAGGCGGGAATAAAAAAGAGCCATCAACAAGCTTTAACTTGTTGATAACCCTGTAATATTTGGTAGCGGGGGC
>JALTJZ010000063.1 GCA_027076325.1 Chromatiales bacterium
TGTTCAGTTTTTAAAGCTACCAACGGGTTTTTTACTTTTTTACACATAACGATGAGCTAAGGGGCAACCCGCCCGAGCAAAGCGAGCGGTGGGTTGTCCCAGCGAACAACGTGAGCGATTTTTAGCGTCTTGTTATGTGATTTTAAGGTACTCAATTTCTGGTTCCGATTCACTCACTTATGGCAGATATTTAAAAGGGGTTTGCAGTTGTTCGCTAACCCCGACCTTTAAATTGGTTTTTCCAAAAATATTCCTGGGCTGTGATTTCTTACTGGTTCTGTTTTTTCAGTTTACCGTGATTGTTGGAAAAAGGCATGCACCATTCCATTTTCTGGGTACGTGCTTCAAATTACCTGATTTTTTTCTATTTGTTCAGTTTTTAAAGCTACCAACGGGGTTTTTTACTTTTTTACACATAACGTTAAAGTTAATTTGGCCTTAAAGCAGAGCGCAGCGGCGCTTTAAGGGTCAAATTGAACGGCTTGTTATGTGGCATTTTTTACTATAACTTCGTATTCATCTTTGAATAACATTGCAGCCATTTCTGCCACTGTTTTCCCAGCATTGTTTTCATTCTTGAGAGATGCACCACTTGATAGTAAAGCGCTGAACACAGTATAGTTACCCCGCGCATTAAACGCTGCTGTCCAGAGTGGCGTATTGCCGTATACATCCCTTAACTCTGTTGACGCTCCCGCCTTAAGTAATATATTTACTATTTTATCATTGCATTCCTGTGCTGCAAAATGAAGTGCGCAATACCCATTACGATCTTGATGATCAAGGTTTGCATCTTTATCAATTAACCATGAAAGCAGACTTCTACTATCATAAAATGCCGACCATATTAATGGTGTGCGTGCATCACCATCTAGTATATCGGTATCATGTTCGTTAATTTTTTTTTGCGCAATATCAATATTTCCATCTTGAATTGCGAGCGATATTTCATCAGCTATAGGATCATATTTCCTAGGGCGTCCAGGTCGAGTCATCAGTATATTCCACCTTTATAGGAGTATTTTTTACACATAACGATGAGCTAAGGGGCAACCCGCCCGAGCAAAGCGAGAGGTGGGTTGTCCCAGCGAACAACGTGAGCGATTTTTAGCGCCTTGTTATGTGATTTTAACGTACTCAATTTCTGGTTCCGATTCACTCACTTATGGCAGATATTTAAAAGGGGTTTGCAGTTGTTAGCTAACCCCGACCTTTAAATTGGTTTTTCCAAAAATATTCCTGGGTTGTCCTTTCTTACTGGTTCTGTTTTTTTCAGTTTACCGTGATTGTTGGAAAAAGGCATGCGCCATTCCATTTTCTGGGTACGTGCTTCAAATTACCTGATTTTTTTCTATTTGTTCAGTTTTTAAAGCTACCAACGGGTTTTTTACTTTTTTACACATAACGCCGTGCTCACCGGCAATTCAAAGTGGCACGTTTTTGCTGTTTTTTAGCAAAATAAGTGCCGCTTTGAAATGTCCGTGTGCAGCTATTTGTTAGCCTTTTTCTACTGCAGCATAAGCGGATACAGCACGAATTGCTTCAATAGTTGCTCTATCAGCGTTAGCAACTGTGAGACAGGTTTCGATATTCTTACCATCTCTAAATAGTCGATACATTAAAGCATGAATGAATGATTGAGTTGCGGCTCTAATTTCCTGAAAATCAAGAACGATTAACTCATTCTCCAGAATTGTTGGGAATATTTTTGTTTCTCTAATTTCAGCAGCGCACTCCACATCCTCTTCAAATTCCTTAATCTTAATTACTTTCAATCCTTCAATTTCTGGGGTTTCATCGATAAAATCCACAAGAAACTCAGACTTATCTTTTCTAACTTCGGCTGCAATTTCTCTACATTTAGTTAATAAAGAATCAAATTCTCCGATAGATTCTTTTCTTAATTGTAGTAATGCGAAAGTTCCTCGCCAACCTCCGCTCCTTGATTGAATATATTTCTTCCCTGGGGTTCCATCATTGTTTCCCCAAACATCAGCCATCAGTTCACCAGAGCCTAAGAAAAAACCTCCTCCAGAACGTGTTGCAATTTCTTTAATAAAAAACAATCCCAATCCCGCATTATTAAGCATGGAATGATAGGCTCCTCCAGAGAATGTTCCAGATACGTGTGGTAATAAAGCAAACCTCACTGCTTTTTGATCAGAATTTAATTCAGGATAAGCTTCTTTTAAAGCAACCCTAACCCCACACCCTATATCGGCAACTGTTACATCAACCAATCCAGTATTTGGAAAATATACAGCAGAAACAATTGCTCCAATTCTGCTTCTAGAATGTTGAACTACATTTCTCAATAGCTCAACTAACGAATATTTTATTGCATCAGATATTTCAATATCTTCAATATCTAGCAATTTCATGACTGTATTAACAAATGGAGCTATTTCTTTACTTGTTGATATTCGTGTTAATGGACATATTCTTTGTTCACTATTTTCAGGAAATCCTTTTTTTTCTCCTAATATTTGAGGCAAACCCATTCTCTCCAAAAATCTGCCTAAATATGTGCCTTCTTCATAATTAAGTTTTACTTCTTTTCCTCTTACTTCTCTTAACCATAATATATATGCACCAAATAAGGTAACCGCCCAAGGAGCCAGATGCGTACCTTTAAAAATATTAATTTCAACTGGAGATTCTGGATTATCATGCCAATTCCATCCTTTAAAAAAATTCTGAAGATTTTTATCTCCAAGCATTTCAGGGACATTTATTTCGTGACTCATCGTATTCCTATCCATTTATTGAGTGCATATTTCATAAGGCTAAC
>JALTJZ010000064.1 GCA_027076325.1 Chromatiales bacterium
CGCAGTATGTTTATCAAAGAAAGCTTGCACTTCTATTTATAATAACTTGTGCAAATACTTCTACCATTTTATAAAAATACATTAGATGATTGGTCAGGTTGAGTGGGAATCACCGTTGTTCTGTAACTTTTAAATATTCTAGTTTTAGTCATTGCGAGCGAATATCAATCTTATGCCCCATAATACAATTTCAACTTTTATTGCTTAAATATCATGAATCAAAGCTGTTTTCATAGTTAACGAGGCAACAGTGTCAAAACATCAAAAAATTAAACTACCGATACTCCGCATTTAATAGTAGAATACCTCCAGTGTTACATCTGTTTTTGTCAACACAATAGCATCGACCACTCGTAGCGGCCGTTGGACATTAAACATGCGTTCTTTTGTATAGAACGCCACTGAAGATTTTAGGGGACACCATGCCAATTATTACCTTACCCGACGGTTCACGTCGTGAATATTCTAATCCTTTAACTGTTATGGAAGTGGCTGCCGATATTGGCGCCGGGCTGGCCAAGGCGGCGCTTGCTGGTAAAATCGACGGCCAATTAGTCGACACCAGTTATGTTATTAATAACGACACCGATCTTGCCATTATTACCGACCGTGACGACGAAGGGCTGGAAGTTATTCGCCATTCAACGGCGCATTTATTGGCTCAGGCCGTAAAATCCTTATTCCCTGATGCACAAGTGACCATTGGCCCGGTGATTGAGGATGGCTTTTACTACGATTTTGCTTATAAAGAAGGTTTTACCGAATCTGATATTGCTAAAATCCAGAAAAAAATGGAAGAGCTGGTGAAGCAAAACGACACGGTTGAGCGCAGTGTTAAAACACGTGATGAAGCCGTGCAGTTTTTTAAAGATATGGGCGAAGAATATAAAGCTGAAATTATCGCTTCTATTCCTGCTGACGAAGACTTGTCGCTCTACCGGCAAGGCAATTTTATTGACCTGTGTCGTGGGCCGCATGTGCCCTCTACTGGCAAATTAAAGGCCTTTAAATTAATGAAAATGGCCGGTGCTTACTGGCGTGGCGATTCCAACAATGAAATGCTCACCCGTATTTATGGCACCGCCTGGGCGAATAAAAAAGATTTAAAAGCTTACCTGCGCCGATTGGAAGAAGCCGAAAAACGTGACCACCGTAAGTTAGGCAAAAAGCTTAATTTATTCCATTCGCAGGAAGAAGCACCAGGAATGATCTTCTGGCATGAAAAAGGCTGGTCGATTTACCAGGAAGTGGAACAATATATCCGTGAACAGTTGCGTTTGCATCACTATCAGGAAGTCAAAACACCGCAGGTGGTGGATCGAACCCTTTGGGAAAAATCTGGCCACTGGGACAAGTTTGGTGACATGATGTTTACCACCCATTCCGAAAACCGGGATTACGCCGTTAAACCAATGAACTGCCCCTGCCACGTACAAATTTTTAACCAGGGTTTAAAAAGCTACCGTGACTTACCGTTGCGCATGGCTGAATTTGGTTCCTGTCACCGTAATGAACCCTCGGGTACCTTGCATGGCTTAATGCGGGTGCGGAACTTCACCCAGGACGATGCGCATATCTTCTGTACCGAAGACCAAATCCAGGACGAAGTCATCGAGTTTATTGACCTATTATATAAGGTATACGCCGATTTTGGTTTTACCGAAGTCATTGTTAAACTTTCTACCCGTCCAGACCAACGTGTGGGCAGTGACGAAGTATGGGATAAAGCCGAAAAAGCATTGGAAATTGCTTTAGATTCCAAAGGCTTAGAGTGGAAACTTCAACCTGGAGAAGGGGCATTCTACGGCCCTAAAATCGAGTTTTCCCTCAAGGATTGCATTGGCCGGGTCTGGCAATGTGGCACCATTCAGGTTGATTTCTCTATGCCGGGTCGTTTAGAAGCCGAATACGTTGCCGAAGACGGTGCAAAGCACACGCCGGTGATGTTACACCGCGCTATTCTGGGTTCGTTAGAGCGTTTTATCGGTATTCTTATTGAGGAACATGCAGGTGACTTTCCACTTTGGTTAGCTCCCGTGCATGCTGTTGTCATGGGTATTACGGACAGGCAACATGACTTTATTATTGAGGTTGCCACTAAACTTAAAGAGCAAGGTTTGCGCGTGAATACCGATTTACGCAATGAAAAAATCGGTTTTAAAATTCGTGAACATACCCTACAAAAAGTACCTTATCAGTTAGTAGTGGGTGATAAAGAAATGGAAAATGGAACGGTTGCCGTACGAACTCGCGCGGGTAAAGACTTAGGCGAGATGTCTGTTGATGACCTTGCTCAAAAGTTAACCGCTGAAGTTGAATCGCATGGAGCTGCGCATTTAGATTAAATTTGGTGTTCTTTTTATATTTGTGGAACATTGCAGTTTAAATAAATTAACCTGGGTTATGTAGAGAATGAAAATTACATTTTTTGGAATTGGTTATGTCGGTTTGGTACAGGCGGCTGTTTTTGCTGACAGTGGGCATGACGTTGTTTGTGTTGATATCGATGAAGCAAAAATTGAAAATTTAAAGCAAGGGATTATTCCTATTTATGAGCCGGGGCTTACACCACTGGTAGAACAGAACTATAAAGAAGGCCGATTGCATTTTACAACATCGCTTGAAGAGGGTGTTCAGCATGGAGAATTTCAGTTTATAGCGGTAGGTACACCACCGGATGAAGACGGCTCAGCCGATCTTCAATATGTATTGGCCGTAGCTGCAAGTATTGCCACTCACATGCAGGCACCAAAAATAATTGTCAATAAAAGTACGGTTCCTGTTGGTACAGCGGATAAGGTAAAAGCACATATAAGCGAGATACTGAAACAACGTGGAGAAAACATTGAATTTAATGTGGTATCAAACCCGGAATTTTTAAAAGAAGGCTCTGCGGTAGCGGATTGTACTAAACCTGATCGGATTATTGTCGGCACCGATAATGATAACGTAGTACGGAAGATGCACGAGCTTTATGCGCCATTTAATCGTAATCATGACAGAATGATAATCATGGATATAAAAAGTGCAGAACTAACCAAGTATGTGGCTAATTGCATGCTGGCAACTAAAATCAGTTTTATGAATGAAATGTCAAATATTGCAGAGCGGGTAGGTGCAGATATTGAAGCGGTAAGAAACGGTATTGGCTCAGACAGTCGGATTGGTTACAGTTTTATATATCCAGGTTGTGGTTATGGCGGTTCGTGTTTCCCTAAAGATGTACAGGCACTCATTCGTACTACGGAATCCATTGGTTTTAATTCTGAAATTCTTAAAGCAGTTGAGTCAGTTAACTATCATCAAAAAGAAAAGCTCTTTAATAAAATCAATAACTATTATAATGGCAACCTGAAAGATAAAATTTTTGCTATATGGGGTTTAAGTTTTAAACCAAAAACGGATGATATGCGCGAAGCACCTAGCCGAGTTCTTATGGAGGCGCTTTGGAAAGCCGGAGCCAAAGTGCAGGCATTTGATCCAGAGGCGATGGAAGAATGCCAGCGAATTTATAGACAAAGAGACGATCTGAAATTAATGGGCACAAAAGAAGAAGCCTTAAAAGGTGCAGATGCAATGGTTTTAGTCACAGAGTGGCAGCAGTTTAAGTCTCCTGATTTTGAACAAATTATTGCATTATTGAAAAGCCCCGTGATTTTCGATGGGCGCAATCAATACAACCCTGAATCGATGTCTGATTATGGTATTAGTTATCATAGTATTGGCCGGGTAAGTTCGTGAATGTAAAAAATTCAGGTAAAAAAAACAATCACGTTAATGAACTATTAAAAAATTTTTGCTTAAGAAGAAAACCGTGCGAAATTGAGCATTCTGCTCTAAAGTGGTCGATGCAAACAGGTTTAAGCTCGATTGCTTATGATTATGCTATCAACCCAATCACGGATTCTGGATTAATTAACCAACTCACAGCAAGCAACTTAACTTCCAGATTCTGGTTTAAAACTCAGCTTGATTCAACAAAGAAAATTATTTCAGTCCTAAATGAGCAAGGCGTAGTGCCCACTTTGCTAAAGGGAATATCTATTAGTACAGGCTATTATCCCAAACCCTTTTATCGAATGATGCGTGATATTGACATTCTTGTTGATGAAGTTGATATCGAAAAGGTAGAAAAGTTATTGCAAGAACTGGATTATGAGCAGCGCTCAACCTATTCAACAGAATTTTATAACTCACTTCATCATACGATGCCATGGCAACATCGAAAAAATGAAATATGGGTAGAAGTGCATAAGAGGCTTTTTCCAGAAACATCTCCCTGTTATAGTAGCCCTGTTTTTCAGTTTGAGGTGATTAAACAGGAAAAGGTTGTAGATAGTTTTTACGGGCTAAAGGTTTATCGTTTAAGTAAAGAGTTTCAACTGGTTTATATTGCAACTCACTGGGCTGAACGATTTAAACAAACGGGTGGTGTTTTTGCTTTGTTAGACGCAGCATTAATAATCAATAAACACGATGATGAAATTGATTGGGGTAAAATAACTTCGTGGTCAAATAGCCCTTATGTTTCAAATTATGTTTATTTATTGTTTCAGTATTTAAGAAGAAGTGGTTTTCTGAAATCATCAGAAAAAATAGACAGGCATATTAATGGTTTGCAGCATTCGTTAGGTGTGGTTTGCGTAAAGATACTAAATTCAATAATTGATAAGCATATCATTGCAGGTAAGTCGTTTGGTCGAGTATTTACAGTGAACAATATAGAAATTATCTGGCTGCATTTATTGGAGCCATCGCGTGGTTATATGAAAATTTTGTTACTTCCTGTTGCGATAATGTTCCCTAAAGCCTCGAAAGACAGATTTAATCTGAAGTTTCAGTTTTCAAGACTTATGACATTGTTAAATTTCAAAAAAAAATAGCCCTTATTGGCGGTTAAACTCTTTCAGGATAGCTTTAATTGATTGCAGATTTTTTCTACTTACCCCTTCGTGTGTTGGTAGCGTAAGTAGCTGACGGGCAAATTTACTGGCATTAGGGTGGTTGTTATCTTGTTGGTTTAACAAGCGATCAATATTTTCAATTTTATACAGTGGTTTTTTGTACATGGCAGACGCACCATAAGGTTTGAGTCTTTTATAAAGTTGGTCTCGAATTGATTCATTTCTAATAATCACAGGATAACGTAAGAGTGGTTGTGACATGTCATAGGATAATTTTTCTGGTAAATTATAAACTAATTCAGGGTTATATTTTTTGAAAAATTCGAAGTACTCTTTTTGTGGGTTAATTCTGTTTCTGTAAATGTTTAGATTGCTGCTTAGGAGTTGTGTGGCGCAAACACTCATTCTGCCTAAGTTATTTAAAGGTTTATAAACTGTTACTCCAATGTTTAATCCGGGTGCTTTAGTGATTAAACCGTATGCAATTGGGTGGATACTCAAATTGTACAGAAATAACTTTAATTTATATTTAATATAGTTTTTCAGTGAATTTTTTTCGGGTAATGCATCTGGAAGTAAATTTATTAACGTTTTATTACGTGTTAGAACTGCACCTCCACCAAGCAGGTTTAATGGTTTTCCTCGCCCAAAACTAAGAACAACAAAGTCGCCCTGCCAGTACGAGGCCATATTATGTACAGGAAACCCTTGTGCACTGTCTTCTATAAGTGTGGCATTATGCTTTTTTGCTATTTGATAAAGGGCTTCAATTCGTTCTGGAATACCAAAAAAACGAACAGCAATAACAGCAACTGTTTTATCATTAATCAGGTTTTCAAAATGTTTTATATCTATTTGTGGTGAATCAGGCTCCAGTTCAACGAGCACAGGAATTGCTTTCGCATAAATGATTGCGCTGATTAGATCAGGGCAGCCATAAGCAGGCACAACCACTTCAGGATTACTGATGCCGGGTTTTAGTTTAATTGCTGCCATAATGGTTGCTGCTAAAGATGCGGTTCCAGAGCTATATAATTGTATATGAAAAGGGTGAAAGAGTTGCTTATCAATACTCTGCTCTTTAGTGCTTATTGTGTTACCAACAGGTCGTAATTTTTTTATATAGTCGATCATATGAACTTTGTAACTTTATTTTTAGTTGTGTGGTGGATAAGAATTGAGTTTATATTGTAAACCCTTGACATAATCTGGGAGCAGAGTGTTTTACCCTTAAATATTATGTTGTACAATCAATTTTGCAGCTCTGTGTAGCAGACTCTGCAATAAATATACTGACATTATAGGGGTTAAGGGAATGGTAATAAAGCGCCATATTATTGATGCAGTCATCATTTTAGTCGTAACGGTGCTGTTGTTTTTAACGATAGAATTTGTACTGCGCCTTATATATCCTGAAAAAGTCATCGAGGCTAGATCAGCCTATCGTTTTGATCCTGAAATACTGGTTTCGTTAAAACCTGATATTGAAAAAATATTTGAAAGGCAGGCGATCAATGGTGGAAATATCATCACCTGGAAAACCAATAGCCAGGGGTTTAGAGGACCAGAGTTACAGAAAAATCCGGGTTTAAGGATTATGGTATATGGTGATTCAAATATTCAGGCAAGGTTTTCAGATTATAAAGACACCTACCCACAAAAGCTAAAAAAATATTTAAGCAAACAGTTAAAGGATTCTGGCATAGAGGTAATAAATGCAGGACTGGTTGGCGCCGGACCTGATCAGAGTTTACTGCGTTTTAAGCGTGATGCGAAAAAATTCAAGCCTGATGTTGTGGTGTTTCATATTTTTTCAGCTAATGACTACGGCGATCTTATAAAAAATCGGCTGTTTAACCTGAATCCAGAGGGTGAGGTTGTATTGTCTGGTATGCCTACCAAGGTTGATCCCGAGATTTTAAACCGAGAAGGTTTTAAACATTTTATCTCTTCTCTTTTAATTGTAAAAGCGGTTAAAAAATTTATTCCAAAAGAAAAAGTGCCTGAACTCTCAGCAGATGACTGGGTGGATGAATTGTTAAAGCTGAATAAAGAGTATTATGCAGTCTTTAAAAATAACAAGCCGGGAAAGTTTTCACATTTTGGTGATTATTATGACCTGGATGTTGCAACCAGTCCTGGTAGTGAATCTTCGATGGTAAAAATAAAACTTATGCGTGGCGTTTTGCTTAAAGCTTACAATTTCGCAAGGAAAAATAATATAAAATTTCTTGTTCAAATCCAACCATCGGCTGTGGACTTAACAAAAAATATTCTGTTTAGTTATGAAGATCTTACTAAGTTCCCTGATTATAAACCAGTTAATTTAACTTCTTTTATAGCAGATTTTTGTCACTCCAGGGATATTCCGTGTATTAATTTATATGATGTTTATCGGCTGAATAAACCTGAAGAACTTTACTTTAAAGGTGCCAATAATCACTGGAATGATGCAGGACAAGATCTGGCTGCTAAAGCAAGTTCTCTTTATATTATGAAGTTATTGGAAGGGAATTAACGTTTTGATGGTTCCCATACGGTAATTCTTTTCCCCGAAAGAAACTGAATGCCGGCATGTGCAATCGCAATATTGACCTGCATAAAGAAAAATGGAAGTTTAGCCAGAGTATGTGAACGGGCTGCTTTTGATACCCAACCAATAGTAGCCAACAGATAAAACACAATTTGCCCAGCAAGAATGACTGTAACTAAAATGTGTGCTTGCCATGCAATGATGCTGCTAATTAATAATGCTAGCTGAAACCAGGGAACAAGCCAACGCATAATTTTATGGCTGAATACTTCAAATGCAAAAAGGCCAAACTTAAAAGGGTTGAGTACCGATGGTTTATGGGCAATGGCAGCCATACCACGTATAACAGTGCGGAGTTTACGCTGATATTCCTTACTTTCATCTTTAATATTTGGATAGTAACCTAAAACGTCCGGCTGTGATATGGCAACAAAGCCTTGTGAAACACAATTTAAGGCCGTGTTAAAATCACTGGGAACATTAATATCCCAGTTTGCGCAAATCTGTTTTCTACAGGCAAAAAATGAGCCACTCAAGCCAACCAAACTTTTTACTCTTGATTCAAGGCGGCGTAACCACATTTCATATTTTACATACGCACCTTCACCCGCTATTTCACCTTTTTCTGTTATGAACCGATCTTCGCTGGATAGCGCACCTATTTTTTTGTTTTTAAATGTAGTTGCAATGCGCTTAATTGCTTTTTCAGGAATTTGGGTGGCAACATCTGAAAAAATCAGGATTTCACCTTTTGCTGCCTGTATTGCTGCGAGCTGGGCATTTTCTTTGCCTTTGCGATCTTCAACTTCAATTAACTGTACACCCTGTTCTACAAATGAATTGATATACTGGTTCGTTTTATCCGTTGAACCATCTGATGCAACCAGTATTTCTCGCTTATCTGCAGGGTAGTCTGTTGCGATTGTATTCTGGATTTTTTCACGAATAAGCGCTTCTTCATTGTAAGCAGTAATAATAAAGGTAACAAAAGGTAGGCTGGCTAAATCAACTTGTTTATCAACGAATTGAAAATTATTCTTAACGGGGAGTAATAGCAATATAAGCGGGTAAAGAAAATAACTATATATAGCCCCTACTAAACTTATAATCAGAATAAAAACTTCTACCTGCATTTAAACTATCTCTTTGTTTAATCAATGTCCGTTTGATGTTGAGTAACACCACTATTGGTTGTTGGAAATGATATTTCGTTCTATTAAAAGTTTTAATATATCACTGGTGCATTTCTCAAGCGAATCTGACCCGGTTTGAACAACAAGTTCAGGATTAGGGGGAGCTTCATAGGGTGAAGATATACCTGTAAATTCTTTAACTTCGCCATTGCGTGCTTTTTGATACAGTCCTTTTATGTCGCGTTGCTCACAGACTTCGATGGGGCTATCACAGTAAATTTCAATAAAATCACCGTGTTGTACCATATTTCTCACCATTTGGCGGTCTGATTTAAACGGGGAGATAAAGGCTGTTAGAATAATAACGCCGGACTCAATGAATAACTTTGCAACTTGCCCAATACGGCGCACATTTTCTTTTCGATCTGCTGCACTGAAGGAAAGATCGCCGCATAAGCCATGGCGCACGTTGTCGCCATCCAGCACATAGGTACTTGCACCGAGCTGGTGTAATTTTTCTTCAACGCTGTGAGCCAGTGTGGATTTCCCGGCACCTGATAAGCCAGTAAACCATAAGATAACACTTTTATGTGCATGTTGTTTTTCGCGCCGCTCACGCGTTACGGTTGCGTGGTGCCAGACGGTATTGCTGCTTTTTTTGTCTGTCATTCGGTTGCTACTTTAGTTGATAATGTTTGTAGATATTATGTCATAATTTATACTATTCCCCTATCTGAAAAAAGAACAGTGGTTAAATATGTATATCGATGTTTTTAATGGTGATGCGGACGGCATTTGTGCACTTCAGCAACTTCGCCTGGTTAGCCCGCTTGATAGTTTGCTGGTAACCGGCCTTAAGCGTGATATCGGGCTGTTATCACAAGTATCAGCGGGCGAAGGCGATAAGATTACCGTTCTGGATATTTCTCTCGACAAAAACCGTAACGCTCTTATGGCTCTTTTAGATGCAGGAGCAGAGGTTACATACTTTGATCATCACTTTGCGGGTAATATCCCACAGCATCCTCGGTTGCAGCGAGTCATCGATACTCAGCCAGACACTTGCACGAGCCTGCTAGTGAATGAATTCTTGCAGGGAAAGCATCTTGTATGGGCAGTAACGGCGGCTTTTGGTGACAATTTGTTCGATAGTGCTTGTGAAGCCGCTCGCCCTCTGAACTTATCGAATAACAAACTTGCATTGCTGAAAAAATTGGGTACATGTATTAATTACAATGGATATGGCGCCTCACTCGATGATTTATTTTTTCCTCCTGTTGATTTATATAAAAAAATAAAGCCTTATGAAGATCCTTTCGACTTTATAAATGAGGATGATGCTTATAATATTTTGCTGAATGGTTATGAAGAAGATATGTTAAAAGCAACCACAGTTAACTGTGAATCAGAGAACGAGAGTAGTGCAGTGTATATTTTGCCGGATACTAAATGGGCTCGGCGCGTGAGTGGTATTTTTGGCAATGATTTAGCACAAAAGTACCCTAATAAAGCGCATGCGGTACTGACAGCGAAAGGGAAGGATCGTTATCAGGTAAGTGTACGTGCACCTTTAAGAACCAAAAAGGGAGCAGATAAATTATGCCGTCAATTTGAGACCGGTGGAGGTCGTCAGGCTGCGGCAGGTATTAATGAGTTACCGGATTCAGAGTTAGATAATTTTATTGCCGTGTTTAAACAGCATTTTGCGTAGGATGGGTGATAACCCATCATGTTAATCTGGCTTTGATGGGTTGCGCTATCGCTCCACCCATCCTACGGGGAGGGTGTGGGATGGCAATGTTATTTTAATAATAGGCGTAGGATGGGTGATA
>JALTJZ010000065.1 GCA_027076325.1 Chromatiales bacterium
GCAGGCGAAATAGGCACCCCTGTTGTAATGGTGACCGTATTCCCGCCTCCACCACTATTTAAAGCACTGTATATTAAGTCACGGTCAATCGTAGCGGGTGTACCCGTTGAAACAAACGGATTGGTAATGGGAGGGCTATTGTCGTTAATATTATTCGTGCTGCCATCCACGATGCTAATATTGTATGGGTCGATTAACCATTCGCCACCCGACCCATTCGGTGCGGCAATGTCCGGTGTGTTCGTAATTTCAAAGCCTTTTAAACCGGATGTTTCAATAAACCCACCATTACCTCCGTTTGCACCACCCCGTGCAGATAGCTTGCCATAAATTCGTGCGGTATCGGTGGCAAAGGTAATCAATTTACCGCCATTACCATTATCTATTGCATCGGTGTTAACTTGTGTATTCTCGCCAAGGTAAATAAACTCGGCATTGCGGATTTGGTTGTTTTGCCCGGTTCTATCACCACCAATTAAAACCGTGCCACCGCCATTGCTACCTGATGCATCCACCTGTGCGTTGCCGAACAAGCCCACATTGTTGCCGAGTACTTTTATATTACCGCCGTTGCCCGAAGTGTTGGCGCGTGCTGTTGTTTGGCTGTTTTCAGTCAGCAAGGTGGTCTCGCTTGCATGCAGTTCGATATTACCACCGTTGCCGTTTTCAGAATCGGCTTTTATCACGCCGCTGCTTGTGACGTTTTCACCAATTACAACAATATTACCGGCAGTTTGGTTTGCGGTATTCGTAGAAACATCCAGTGTGCCGGTATTGACCACATCGGCACCACCGCCTAAGGTAAAGGTGCCATCGGCATTCACCACTGCGCTGGTGGCTTGTTCCATATCGCCGGTATTGACGGCACGTGAAAAAATATCTCGGCTTGTACTGGTGGTGAGCAATATACGCCCACCTTCGGCATTAATGGTGCCGCTATTGAGTACCGCCGGGTCAACGCCCAGTTCGTTTTGTAATACTTCTTCGGTCACTCTGACGCCGAGTAAACCCGTATTATCAAACGTAACAACGGCGGCTTTGCCTGCGGCCATATTCACTGCCCCTAACCGCGCAGCAATCATCCCGTCGTTTTTTACTTGCTTGCCCAGCAGCGTAACATTGCCACCGGTGGCCGCATTAATAATGCCACTGTTAATCACAAAACCATCGGTACCGGCCACTTCGTTAAAAATATAGTTACCGTTCATAAAGTCATCGGGTTTAATATCTAAACCGGATGCCATTAAGCCACCCACGTTTATTACCGAGGTGGCACTAAAGAAGATGCCATTGGGGTTAACGAGTATCACCTGGCCATTGGCGTCTATCTGCCCACGGATGGTAGAGGCGTTATTGCCAAGAATACGATTTAAAGCAATGGCACGGCTATTGGGTTGAACGTATTGTACCCGTTCGTTTTGTTCGACGTTATAACTTTGCCAGTTAATCACCATGTTCTGGCTTTGCTGATTAATGCGGGTGTTAAGGTTGTTTTGGTGGATATGGCCAACACCACCGACCACTTGGCCGCCCTGGGGGGTGGCATAGGCATTAGAAACAAGCACAAGGTGTGAGCATAAAAAGGCGCTCATTAAAAATGAATGCGGCTTTAGCATGCTATTCATTTTAACATTGCGCATTGCACGCAGCATTGAATGTTCCATATTTCTTCCCCAGCTCATTGATGAGCTTTATCTTTTACACAGCCCTTAACAACGGTTTATTCGAAATTTAATTTTTATTATCGATTTAGTATGGCAAAAACAGAATACGTGCCATTGGTGACGGCATACCACATCGTGTCATCGGTGTTAACCATATCCACCACAGTGGCAAAGCCGGTGTAGCCGGTGGTGCCGCCAACAGATGTACAAGCAGCCCCTAGAGTAATGGAGTCTGACAAGGTGTAGACATTAATGCTTGCATTTGGAATGGTAACTGTACCATTATGTACGCAGGTTTTTGTGGCTGCAAAAATATCATTATCAGTTACAAAGCGATAGGTATCATTAAAGTCTCGCATAACTAAGGAGCCTGTCATATCAGGGATAACCATGTACACATCCTCTAGCCCACCACCTGAACCCCATTCTTCGTTTGGTTGTGAATCAATACGCGCATCCGTGGCGTCTCGGTCATAAAGTGAATCAAAATTTGCATCGACACTACCGCCTAAAAAACCACCACTGGCCGCTAACGTCAGTTGAACTCGCGAACGACTAACAACCGTGCCGGTAACCGCCACATCACTTGCTATAATTTCCCCACCTTGGTAAACATCGGCCGCACCGACTAAATCTGTCTTTGTGATTAAAGTGATTTTTCCATCATAAAGTACGTTAGAATTTGTATCTGTCATATCCGCATTAAAGAATATAAAGCGGATATCATCTGTAGCTGAAGTTCTTTCGTCAGGCCCAACCATCCCTTTTACCGTACTTAAAGTGACTTCTGCATTAGCATTAATACCCGTAAAAGTGCCCGCACCAGTGCCACTATAAATGCCACGTGCATCTTCATCCGCCGGGGGGGGTGGCGGCGCGCTACCCCCGCCCCCACCACAACCCACGCCAACTGCGGCAATTAACAGGCTGAGTAACATAACAGGAAACAATGGCAATCGGGTTTTAAAGGTGGAATTCATCGGCTCACGTCCTTTTGATTTTAAGTGTGTCTATATTT
>JALTJZ010000066.1 GCA_027076325.1 Chromatiales bacterium
AACCAGCTTACAAAGCAATTAGTTTAGACAGTTTTGAAACGTGGCTCAACGAGTCTAAACGTATCGCAATCACAGAAAACGGAGAAATTATCTCATGCATTGAGATCCCAGGCAATGAAACATTATCGGGTCACGTAGAGATTGTAGAATATGAAAAAAGCTAAAAAGCTGAAACAATACATTAAAGACAATTACAAGTCACAGCGCGAGTTTGCAGCAAAGCAAAACGTAAAACCGCCGCAGGTTACGCAGTGGATAGACAAAGGTTTTATTGTTGTTGGAGATGTTTTGTATAGTAAGCGGAGGGAACTATCTAGCAAGGGTTAGCTTGCGCATGGCTCTAACTTCGCTACTTCACCTTTTGAGTTGACTTGATACGTCCCGCACTCACAAGTGACAATTAATACCCTTAAGGCGTTGCAGTTACTCATTCCGATAATCTTTGAGGGCATGTAAATAGTCTTACTAAAATACGTTAGTATTGAGTTAGGCTCAGGAAAAGGGATTATTTGAGCAGTCATTTTATCAATAAAAATGCGACATAAAAGGTTGTTGCAATTACAGCGGCAATGTAAGACCACCAAAATAGTTGTAGTATTTTCATTTATTACTCCACCGGTTAAATTTCTGCATTAACCCCATAAATTCAGTCTTTGAGGTTAAATTATGGTCTAATTCAGACCGTGATTCAATATTACATACCCGATAAATCAGGTTCCTGGCGGTTACTTCTGCGGCTAAATGGTCAACATCAGGTTCGATTGTATCAAAAACGTACTTAGCATACTCCTGAAATTCAGTCTCTTTACAAATAATACCCGCTTGTTTGCTAATTTTACCGCCTTTCGGTTTCTTAATTATAGCATGTTGTTCAGTTACTTTCATTTGAGCCTCAACAATCATGCCTGATGTATTAGCATTAACAAAGTCTTGCCATTGCTCTTGAGTGACTTCAAAAGAAACTCGAAATATTGGGGCTTCCTTAGTCTTGCTGAATGAGGGGTTAGGGTTTAACCCTTCAAATTCAAAAACTTCACCGGTGTCTAGTGGGTTCATATCTTAATTAATCCCGATTGTCGTCTGAATTCATCCTGAATTGCTATTTTAATCCGCATTTCAAGAAACTTATCACCTGTTTGTGCTTGTTGTTCAATGTGTTCGCATAAATCTATAAAGGCTTGATTGTCACTCCCTGCTGACTTTAATTGCATGGCTAATTCCTTAATGCCTTCAACATAAAGCTTTAATTCTTCTTTTTTTAAGTGCCCAATACATTCACTTACTAACTTATTAAAAGCCTGTGCTTTCGTCTCGATTAAACCTTTTCGCTTTTTTGCGCGGCGTTGCATCGCGGTTAAACTCATATCTTAATCCCCCGCCGAATAGCCGCTTCTTTAGCCCTACCCTTAAAAATATCCCGCATTTCTTCTAGCTGAGGAATATTAAACCCTGCGAGGTTTTGGGGTAGTGACTTTATTTCCCCAAACCCTTCTAACCCATAGGTTTTTATAATAAAAGCGGAATACTCGACCAAATTCCCGGCCTTAAATCTATTGCAGTTATGGCACTGGGCGTGGACGTTTCGTTCTTCAAAGTAGAACTGATTGCCTTTGTTCTTCGCTATGAAGTGCCCAGCGTCCATTTCCTTCCAGTCATCCCATGAGCCACAAGTCACACATTCAACCTGACCTACATCGTTTGACGCTTCCAAACGAATCATTACAGAAAACCATTTCCACGCTATCTTTTTAATCCTTGGAAGGGTTGTCATTTTAATTTATCGGATGGGATTTTATATTCCTTAACGCGAACCCCAGAATTAACGCTGACCTTATCGAGCTGCTCTCTTAACTCAACAATCATTTGACAGACATCAGATAAACGAATGTCAGGCTGTTCGCCTGTTTCTTCGTGGGCTTTCTCTACTGTTTTTTTCTTAGGCATTTACTTCTCCAGCGAATAGCTTGCGTAATTTTTCTTGTTTCGTGTGATTCTTTTGGTCACGATATTAAAACCTTTATCACGTAATTCTAATATTCTCGCGCCTAATCTCATGCACCCGTAATTTCTTAAAGCCTGTAAGGGTGTGATGCTTTTGCCTGACTTTAAATGTTTAAGTATTTTAGTTTCTTGACTCATTGCCACACCTTTGGGTTAAGTGATTTCAAAGAGATGCCAGTTAATTCGCTTAGTTTAACTGCATGATGGGGGGCAACGGGAAAACGCCGGTATAAATAGGCTCTGACTGTATGTCCACCTTTTACTTTGAGGTCTTTTTTTGAAATAACCTCACAGGCATCAAGAATGCCTTTATAGTTTCCGTCTTTAATCTGGGAATATAACCATATTCTAAACTTCTTTCGGAAGCGTTTACCTGCTTTTTCTAAATCCATAACTTTCCCCGCTTATTTCTATTAACACTACATAATATTACATTCAATGTCAAACATTTATACTCAATGTCTTACTTTTACCACAACCAATAATTAAACTTGTACAATCTGTATAATCTGCTATTATTACGTTGTTACTACGGAGATACAAAAATGATTGGATTGATTATTGCTCTTTTGGTTTGGGTTGCTGTGATGGCTATCGTTTTTAAAGTCAGTAAACAGACCAAAAAATACAAGTCTTACAGTGTTTTAACTTTAATTTAGGAGATACAAGATGATTGCTATTTTTAAAAACGATAGGGTATACGGTAACGTTCTAATATACCCAGTAAACGATACAGCAAAAAAGCTAATGTCTTTAACTGGCAAGAAAACGGCAAGCCTAGCTGATATTTCTATTTTCAAATCACTTGGGTTTAAGATTGAGGTTGAGCCTCAAAAGCTGGGAGGTTAAATGCTAAACAAGGCCATAAAAATAGCTATAGACGCACACGAAGGCCAGTTCGATAAAGGCGGAAAGCCTTACATCCTGCACCCTTTGAAGATAATGGCCGAGTTTAAAGACGAGGAATTAATGATTATCGGTGTCTTACATGATGTTGTTGAGGACTCTGACTGGACTATTGCTAAATTAAAAGTCGAAGGTTTTAGTTATCGTGTTCTTGACGCTGTTGACTTACTCACTAAAAAGCCAGGTGATGACTATTTTAAAGATTACTTATATAAAGTTTGTTTAAACAGTGATGCTTTGAAAGTTAAGATTGCGGATATGGAACACAACCTGGACATATCAAGAATTGAATATTTAACTTTAAAGGACGTTGAAAGGGTTAATAAATATAAAATAGCTTTACCTATGCTTAAAGGCGCATTATGAGTGCCACAGAGGAACGATTAAGGAAAATAAACCGGCAATTAATGGATTCTTTATCGTTAGCTGCCGATCAAATTGTTGAGTATGCCCGAGCTGAATCACTTAACGAGGCCAGTAAAAAGCGTGAATATATTAAAACGCTTATAAAGAATTATAAAGCTAAGGGGCTTTAAAAGAAAAACCCTCTTGAATCAGTGCGACTAAGAGGGTATTCTTTACTACATTCGGTTAAGGCTTGGCGGCTACCGATGGAAGGAATTATTAACCAATAAACGCCTTCTGTCAACCTCTTTCAAAGCCTCTCCCTTATATCGAATCGGTACGGGTAAACCAACGGTTCCGTCAATACGCAGAAAACTATATTAGGCGCTTTAGACCGGCGCTACCATAAAACATCCGTCTATGTGATATTTATTAGGGGGGGTACACCTTTAGCGATCACAAGCTATAAAGTATTGGATGACAAATAATAATATAGGTATAGGTTAGGCAATAGACTTATTGTATATATCACATACGGTCTATATGACATTTATTGTTTTAAATAAAGGAAAATAAGGGAGTAATTATGGAAAATAAAATATGCGAATGGTGTCAACAGGAAATAACCGTTAAACCTGTTATCCATGATTCAGACTTGGATATTTACTTGCATTTTGATTGCAGTCTTAAGGATTTAGAGATAGATAATTTAATTCAGGGCTTGACAGATTAAACAGCCCTATATGTTGTATTATGTCTCATACTGTGTTATTCTGTATGCATGGACATCAAAGCAATATTAGTAATTGGTAACGAATTCACTCAGATAGTTAAGTCTAATACTGAGTCGGATTCTTGTTTCTACCAGAAAGTTAAAGAACTCGAATATTTACACAAGCTGAATAAAAACAAAGTTAATTTATATTTTACGGAGATAGAAGATGATAACCAAGCAAGCCAGGCTCAGTGCGGTTGAAAAAATATTCCAAAGCGATTTAGATTGTAGTGACTGTCAGTTTTACATTATCACACATGATATGTACGGGACAGGAGACTCACCCACAGGCTATGAGTGTGACGTTTGTTGTTTAGGTGACTGTTCGTATCTAATTGAGGCCGAAAATGAAGCAGCGGAACTTAAAAACCCTGAGCTTGCCTCTGAGTCGTTTGATAATGCTGACTTTAACACCGTATCCGATAGCTTATGTAAAGGCGATTACACAAAAGTCATTAATAATTTAATGAATATCGTTGACGATTACGCTTTATCCCAAGCGGTTTCAAATAAAATACAGTCTTGATATGTGCTAAAACGTATGTTAATGTACTTAAAACGGAGATAGAAAATGCAAGATTTAGTCGGTTCATTGGTCTGTGACCTCACTCAAATATCCTATAACTTCCAGCGTGAGAATGGCATGAGCCAGGCTGGTGCTGCAAAACTATTCAATAATCCACTATTGAGAGAAAGGGGCTATTTACGCCTTAAAGATTCCCATGGTGTTATCACGGAGAAAAATAATGGATAACCCTATTGTAGAAAAATCATCTTTAGTCCCTGTGTCAGATTCCACGGCCATGATGCACATGATTAGCCAGGCCGCCACTGACCCCAATGTTGATGTGAATAAAATGGAGCGGCTCTGGGAAATGAAAAAGGAATTTGACGCGCTTGAGGCTGAGAAGGAATTTAATATTGCTATGGCCGAGGCGCAGTCAGAAATGGGTACGGTGGGTGCTGATGCAAGCAATCCGCAAACGCAGAGCAAATATGCCTCTTACGCCAAGCTAGATAGAGCACTGAGGCCTATTTATTCAAAAAAAGGCTTTTCGCTAAGCTTCAACACCGGCGAGACGCCTACAGACGATTCAGTACGGGTTCTTTGTTACGTTTCCCACAAAGCTGGCCACACTCGCACCTATCACTCTGATATTGATGCAAGCGGTAAGGGTGCAAAAGGTGGGGCAGTGATGACCAAAACCCATGCAGCAGGGTCAGCTATGAGTTACGGCATGCGTTATTTATTAAAAATGATATTCAATGTCGCCGTCGGTAAGTACGACGACGATGGTAATTCAGCCGGTGAAGAAGTCCTTTACATCACAGAAGAACAAGCCACTTATTTACACGCTAAAATCACAGACAACGATCTCAATATGGATAAATTTAAAGCTTTAATAAAAGCAGAGCTGGGTTGTAATTCGTTATCTGAAATTCAGATTGGTTCATTCGATAGCGTTGACAAGCGCATTGATTCAGCCATTCGCGCAAAAAACAAAGGGGTATAACAATGGAAATAATGGTATTAGAAAATTTAGTAGCAGAAAAAGTCTTTGATGGTGAGTCACTGGAGCCATTACTCAATAAATTAAAGGAGGATGTCTCAACCCTGGTGCCCGATGTTGATACTGCGAAAGGCAGGAAAGAAATTGCCAGTATTGCAGCGAAAATATCAAAATCGAAAGTGTATCTTGATGGGCTGGGAAAGGACATGGTTTCCGACATGAAAAACAAGTGCAAAGTGATTGATAATCAACGCAAATTTGCACGGGAATTTCTGGATGAAGTGAAAACGGAGTTCCGCGCCCCGCTAACAGAATGGGAAAATGCTGAAAAAACCCGTATTGCGACCCACGAGAAAAATATTTTTGATATTAAGGAAAAGGGTCAGTTTTGCCATTCGCAGTGGCGCGAAGTACCTGTCGAAACCCTTGAAAATCATTTAAAAACCGTTGAATCCATTGACGTAACTATTTTTGAAGAATTTGAACACGATGCTACAACAGCTAAATTTTTAAGCATAGATTCGATAAACAAAGCGATCACGAAGCGCCTAGAATACGATGCTGAGCAAAAAGAATTAGCTGACCTT
Organism: Chromatiales bacterium; assembly: GCA_027076325.1. Lineage (GTDB taxonomy): Bacteria > Pseudomonadota > Gammaproteobacteria > UBA6429 > Thiohalophilaceae > SZUA-37. The sequence continues at coordinate 6,126 of JALTJZ010000066.1, forward strand.
CGAGCTCAGGCGGCAGAAGCCGAGGCAAAAAAACGAGAAGAACAAATAAAAGCCGATGCCCTTGCAAAAGCGCAAGCAGAACTGGATAAAAAACGCCAACAGCTTGAAGAAGAAAAGGCAGACGCTGATAGACGCGCTGCCGAGGCCGAAGATAAAGCCTTTAAGGAGTTAGAGGCTAAGCAGGCCGCTGAGAAGGCCGAACGGGAAGCCCGTGAAGCGGATACAGCGCACCGGGGCAAGATTAACCGGGAAGCTGCCGCAGCATTAGTGTCTATTGGCATGAATAAGGATGAAGCCAGGACTGTGATTACTGCCATTGCGCGTAAAATGATTCCTAATGTCTCGGTTAACTATTAACTACGTAAAGCCCTAACAACAGGAGCATTGTTTTGATTATACATAATATGCCGCAGTACAGTGATGAATGGTGGGCTGCCCGGCTCGGAAAACCCTCCGCATCCTGCGCTAAGAAACTAATCACGTCTACCGGCGCACCGTCAAAATCACTACAAGACTATGCTTATGACTTAGCTAATGATTTATACGCCGGTGAAGTCGTGGACGCATGGGAAGGGAATAAGCACACTGACCGAGGCACTGAGTTAGAGCCGGTCGCAAGGTCGCTGTATGAGGCTATTAATAGCTGTGACGTGACCGAAATTGGTATGTTTACGGACGGAAAGGCTGTGGCCTCCCCTGATGGGGTTATCGATGAAAATGGTATTTTAGAGATAAAATGCTTAACAGCCAAAAACCACACTAAAGCACTGGTTTATTACAAAAAAAATAACAAACCGCCCACTGACTACGTTGCTCAATGTCAGTTTCAGTTATTCATAAGTGGTTATGAGTACGTTGATTTATTCTTATACCACCCAAAATTACCAGAATTGCAGGTTCGGGTACTACCAATAAAATCACACTTCGAGATGCTTGAATGCCAGATTGAAGAAGTTATCGAAAAACGTGACAGTATTATTAAATTATTAAACGGTGAGTAATATGGAGTTTAGAAAATGCTTAGGAACCCCAACCAGGAAAGGATGTGGAGAAAATAAACCCATTAGTGCCTTCCCTGCTTCGGCAAAAACGGTTAATGGGAAGTACACCCCTAAATCAATGTGTACTGAATGTGATTTAAGAAGCAGACGGGATGCGTATGCTAAGGAAAATTCCAAGTCAATAGGAAATGATGTTTTAAGTTGTTTTATTAATAAAAGGTGGGTTTAATGTTAATCACTATCTCTGAATACAGGAAAAAGCACTTTTCTGAAAAGTCTAAACCTGATGCACGAACGGTCAGAAAGTGGATTAACCAGGGAAAGATTAAAGGTAAGAAAATAGACAAGACTTACTATGTAGAGGTTCAGCCCTTCAATCCGCAGGCTTAAAATGGGGATAAATAGAGGTGAATATTAAAGTAGCAGGCAACAATAGGAGGCAATTATGAAAACCATCTGGAATTGGAAAAACATCGGCAAGTCTTTTTTATTGGTAATACTAGCAGGGTTTTTGGTTGGCTTATTACCCTTACCTGAAACAATAAAATTTTTAGTTGGGATGCTGGCCGGTGCCGCGGCAATGCTTTTTAGCATTAGTAAATGGGAGTTATGGCATTTTGAATAATCAGCATAGCGGCAGACATAAACAAAAAATTTAGCTACCGCCACAAGCTAAAAATGAAATAAATAAGTGGCTAATTAACAGGAGATTTAAAAAATGAAAACACTATTAGCAAGTTTAGTATTGGTTATGAGTATGTCAGTAGCACAAGCAAGTCCATATACACCTTTTGCCGCCTTCTTGCCGGGTGCAATGGCAGTGTCGTTATTTACGCTGGGCGATAAAAACGACAGTCGCATGTTTAAAACAGTCGATGCAGCATGGGCTGATAATAAAGATGGGTATTCGTTTACTATTACGCAGTTTGAATATGACCAAAATCCATCTAAGTATGTCTTGAAGTAGTTTGTAGAAATTCGCAGCGCACTACTACGACGAAAGTTTAAAGTAAGCTGCTCCGCCCCGAAGGTAGTGCTACAGGGAGGCCACAACATAATGTGTGTAATAGTGATATGAGGACATCTGGAATCAAGCATTATGCAGAACGGTGTGACAGCTCGGAGAGACGGCATATTTTAGAAAGATAACGACCATATTTATAGGTAATTTATTATGAAAACTCTACACAACTCTGATGTTTCTGGGGCACGCAAGAATGTGCCTGATATTAAGATTGTTGGTAACGGCAATATGTTTAAACTGCTTTGCAAGGCATCGAGCGAAAGCGAAGGCTGGATGAAAAGCACAAAAGCGATGGAAGTGTCGGGTGGATGCGTTGTGCAAGTTACAACACAACAGCGCAATCCTGACGGCTCTTATGCTGTTGCTGAGGCGCTGACTTTTGTTCCCGGCGTGGGAATCAAGCCTGACCACGACCACGAAGGTGGCCACAAATTGTTGTCATAAAACATAACGATTGAATTAACTGGCGCGGCGTTTTTTGCCGCGTCCAAGCGAGGAACGAGCGATGTTAAATGACTTGTTATCTTTATTTTGGGAATGGATAAAACATAAAAATTATTACATGGTATGGACTGACTTTAACGGCGGAAGTATCGCTATAAAATGCTCAGAGAAAAGTGATATTGAATACCTAAAGAAGACTCTGTATGAATATGATTTCATTGAATGCGGCGCAGTGACTTATTGGTTTATGAAGCACTCAATGCCAAAAATTGCAATGCTGAGTTTTTGGGGTTGAAAGATAACATAGATATAGACTGCAAGGAAAATATGAAAAATACAATAGTTGTTTGGTTTTCAAGTGGTGCGGCCAGCGCGGTTGCGGCAATGAAAACAATTGAGCAATACGGTAGTACTTGTAACGTGCGAATTGTAAACAATCCGATAGCTCGTGAACGATTGAATACTTTACCCGTATTAATTGAAGCAGGATTAACAAAATTAGATTGTTACAAGATTTTAACAGATGCAAGGATTAAGCCGCCGCGCACCTATGAAATGGGATACCCAAACGCGAATTGTATCGGATGCGTTAAATCAGCAAGCCCAACGTACTGGAATCATGTTAGAAAGTTGCATCCTGAAATATTTTTACAACGTGCGGAACAGAGCCGAGATATTGGTTGTAAATTGGTTAAGGTAAAAGGTAAGCGGATTTATTTAGATGAACTCGACCCTAACGCAATAGGCCGACCAATGAAAAATTTAGACTTTGAGTGCGGTATTTTTTGTCACACTGACGAGGATTAAAATGAAAATACAAATTAAAGAAGAAGTGTTGGTACTTAGGTACTTTGTAATTGCCTTTGTTTTTCTTGTGCTAGGCTACTTTCTAACTGTATACATAGTCTCAAACGACTGCATTGATAAAGGCTACACTAACATAGGCAAAGGGTTTCACTGCTCTTTGCGGTATGGAGACAACATTGAGGTGGAGAAATGAATATAAAAAGTTTAGAAAAAAGAGTAATGCTAATGACAAATATTAATATGGTTGTGCGGACAGTACTGTGGATTTTACTAGGTTGGCTTAGTGTTGAAACTATATTATATATTGGTGAGCATGGGTTGAAAAACCTACTTGAAATTATCTGGTTTGGTAAAGGAAAGTAAAACAGTTTATGGGATGAAGCGCATGAAGTGACATAAATCACGGGTAGCTGTCCGAGGTGGTGAGTTGGGATTCGATACCCAAACAGCTATTTTTATTTAAGTGCGTGGATTCCCACCCTAATAATGAGGGCAAAGAAATGAACAATAAATTCAAACCAGAAGACGTGCCAGACTGGGTAAACTGGATAGCGCAGGATGCTAGTGGCGAGTGGTATGGCTACAGGAATAAGCCTGTTGTCGAAGATTATTATTGGCGTATAAACGACAATTCTAAATGTTTTATAAATTATGTTTATGAAATAAACCTTCTTTGCAAATTTCTCTACAAAAGCAAACCAGCAAAAGATTTTACACAAGAACTTTATAGGTGGGAGTAGGGATAGACGCGCGTTGTTTGCGCGGTCTAAGTTAAATGACTTGTTATGTGGTTTATATAGGAGAACAAAAATGGGTGTAGAAAATAATGAATGCGTAGTTGCTACAACATGGGACGATGAGGTAAAATTATGATTCTAGGAAAAGATATTGTACTACCAGAAGGTGTTGATATTAATGAAGTTTCTGATGGGTATCACACGTTTAATGAGCTATATGATTTCAGAAAAATGTATAACGCTGTATTGTTTAACGAATGGGCAGAAGCGGGAAAATATGAGGTACACAAAAGCCTAAAGCATAATGACGGCGAAGAATGTTTTGGTGGTGGATGGTTTATTGTTGTTGCTATTTTGCCTGATGGACAAATAACAAATCATTACAAGATAGAGGACTGGGAATTATTCAGTTTACCAGTTAAAGACAGGGCGCTATATAAATACGATGGTCATACCGGCGCTGATGTATTGCAAAGGCTGGCATCAATATAACATAAATATAGACTGCAACTGGAGAATAAAGAATGAAAAAATCAATGCAAAATAAAATTATAGAAACTTTGGAATCTGTACGTGATTATACGAAGACAACTTTAAATGATGATAGTAAATACGCTGATATGATAGCTGAAATAAAAGCAATAGAATGTGAGCCTGATTATGTGCCGCAGTTTGATGAAAAGGTTTTGGTTAGTGATGATAATCGGGATTTTGTTTTAAGATGTTTTAAAGAAATGAATGGCGATAAGTTTAAATGCTTTATTGATGGTAAGAGCTCAAAACAAACTGAAAAAGCGGCTTCATGGAGATATATGAAACGCTGTCTTATATTTAAACCTTACACCGGGGTAAAGCCTGAGCTTAGAGAAGGGGAGGCTATTTATATAAGATTTAAAATCGACAGTATAGTAACTTATGGTTCAATAGAAAGTATTTACCCTGCTGCATGGAATGATGTAGTCGATTACTGCATTTTTAAAGTATAGCCATGAAACTAACAATACTACTATTTATTACTTTTGTTTTTCCATATTGCTCGACTATGCCGGCGGGTTAATTGTATTTATGTTTAGACAGTACATTTCTTAATATATCCCTAATCGGTGAGCGTAAGTTTGATGTTAATATTTTACCACCCAGAAACGCACCACCCCCGCCCGGGATTAAGGTAAACGTCTGAGTCGTTCCAAGTGCCCCATCCGTGTCTGTTACAAATATATCCACTGTCTCATTGACTGTAACGGCTGCGCTTAAACTCCATGTGCCGTCTGCATTAACATCGAAAGTCTTACCTGTTTCAGATGTTAAAACAGTATGAGTTATATTTTGACCAGCTCTAGGAGCCTGACCGTCATAACCGTAATAAATGCTTGCTTCGGTTAAATCAATTGGGTCAGCCGATACAACATAATCATCAGTGCTTGCCGGCAAAAAACTAACCGTTGCTGTAGGCGTACTTGTTCCATCATCATCTGAGTAAGTCAATGTTGCGGTCGTACTGTATAACAGCGCAGCGTTGCTTGGTACTGTGCAAACAACCGCACCAGTTCCACCACCGGGATATGTTGTTATTGGACAATCTACACCGTTAATATCAACCGTTGCATTACCCTGTGCGGCTGAACCGCCGGATATTTCGACAATATAGTTAGTCTGTCCGCGTCGTGCTTCTGCGCCTGCTGAGGTAATCTGAGCACCAGAGAGATAGCCGTCTGCCGCAAAAGAAATAACACCATTTGCATTAGCATTATCCCACTCGGCAGCGATACCAGCCTGCATCCCGGTGTTGTATGTTGTGTCTGTTGTTACGCCTAAAGAGCCGCCATTCAAAAACATTTCCAATCGGCCTGTTGAGACAGTTAACTCAAGCTCAACAATATCCCCTAATGCGTAAGTTTGACCTGTGACAATTGCAATCTGTGTTCTAACACCTGCAGCAAGCCGTTGTAATGTAACTTCGCCACCATTCATTCGGACTTGATAACCGTCTCCTGGTGAGTTTGCCACGGCTGGTCCAGCAGAGTCACCAAAAACTGTATTTGCATAAGAAATTTCAGTTTTTGCTCGGATTACATTACCCGGTGTGATTGACCCTGAGTATAAGTACAATCCAGTGCTTGTACCAGCCCAATTAGTATATAAAACCCCGCTTGCTATTCTTGAGGTCGCAATATACGGCGTATAATCCGCATTAGTGTAAGGGTTTACATCCGCAAGCGGAGCAAAATTGATTGCTATGTCACCTGTTGCAGTTGCCATTATGGTTGTACCACCGCATTAGTTAAACTTGCTGCATCTCGTGCAAACTCAATGTTAGATAAATAAAAGTAAGTATCAACGTTAAATGGAGCATTAGCAGCACCCATTAAATAGCCTTGATTGATGAACAATCCATCAGAATTATACATATACCCCTGTCCTGTGCCTGCTCCGATTGTGTTTTCAACATTAGCTTGTGAAATTGCATATTCAATCGCACCGTCTATATAAAACTCAACTACTGCGTTTGACCACGGTGCTGTATTGTTATCTCCTGCTTTAACATGCAACGTAATACGTCGAGTAACACCTAAATCTTCTGTCCTGATTGCGCGAGGTGTAAATCCTCGCTCAGAGTCTAGTATGTGCCCCTGATTAAGCGGGTAATAAGAGTTCCAATCAAACTGACCGAAACCTGTGCCGTCACTGTATATTTCCATTCCGCCAGCAACACCGCCAGTGGGTGAGCCGTAATCATCTGTCCAGACATACATGCCAACTTTATTGTTTAATCCTGTGCCTGTGTGATAATAATTAGTTGGCACAAGCATGTCATATTGCACCCATAACTCATTAAAATTACCACCTAAATCAAATCGTTGCTCTGACCAGTTACGCTCAGTTGGAGCAGGTACAAACCTAAACTCTAACGAATTTTGATTAGCGATAGTCGGATGGGGTTGCACTGATGTATACGCACCACCCGTCCAAAACGCGGCACCATTTAACTGCTTTGATAAGTCACCAGACGAGAAATCATCAAAGAAAATCATACCGGTATTAACTGATGGGGTAAATGCTGCGGACGTTATTACAGTAGAGTTATTACCATTGCCTGCTTGATGTTGATAGTGATTATAATAAACAGTATTTTCAGTTAGCCCAGTGATCGAAAATGCTACTTGCCCTGTTTGACTAATCGCAACATTACTCGCATATGCAGCAGCAACTCCGGCGTTATCTTGTCCAGCCTGTATTTGAGTGACGGATGGCGGGGTTGCTGACGTGGTTGTTACTATATACGCAGTGCCATCAGCAACATCGGTTGAAAACGATCCTGATGCTGTTGTCCCGCCGGTTGCTGCGCCAGAAGCGTTGGTAATATTAGGTGTTGCGCCAACTCCATTATTAACAGCTGTTGGATCACCTGAGTGCATACTGCCATCAGCACCATCGGGATTATTTGAATACGGTGTTAATGTGCTCGTATCAAACGTCTTTGTGGTTGGAAGGTTAGTTGCTGGCATTACTGACTAATCCTTACCAATGCCGATCCTGATGTATAATCTCCTGTTTTAAAGCCAATTCTGTATACCATCGAGTTTTGAGTTTCAAAACCGGCTTTTTCTGTGTTTGCCGTGAAACCTTCAACATCAACAAAAGTAGTCCCGCTATCAAAAGACCGTTGAACTGTAACTGTTCCAGCCCAGGTTCCTGATACGGATATATTAAAGTCTCCCCTGATGGATACTTCATCAGTGTACGTATTTTGTGCTGTTAATGTTGCGTTTACATTTGCTTTTGACATTATAATCTCCTTTTACCAATCATCTTGTCTTGGTTCTTTTTTACGTTTATCGAGCCCCCGGTCTACACCCCACGCAGGGAGCGCACCGAACAACATGTATTTAATAGGCTCAGATAAACTAATCTGGTTTAATTCTGAATAGACACCAAAAGCGAACATTAAAGCCGCGCCAATGGGTCTGAATAATCCTTTAATGATTTGTTCTGAGGCGTAAGCTAATTTAACTAATCCATCTATCCACGGATAAGTCTTGGTTTCAAGCATTTTAAGCATAATAACATTAGTCAATTCTAATGCTTTAAAGGCAAATTCGTTTCTTTTGTCTTTGTCTTCGATTAGTTTCCCGCCAATACTAAAAAGACCGGGGATAAATTTTGCAAATAAACTAAACATTTAATGTGCTCCTGGCTTTATTTTACGCCGTTGTATTCCAAGGAATAATGATTGCCATCGTTAAACCGACCACCCCATGCACCACCCATCGACTCCCAGTATTCACCTAATTCTTTGTGGTCGTCTGTTGATGTTAACCATTTACCATCCTTGAAAAGATTAAGGTCAATCGCTAATCGCTGCTTGTGGGCGGATTTATAATACCCATAGCCTTTTTTCTCGCCAACAACACCAAAAACACGCGGGTCTCGATAAGCGTCACCGAATGATATTTCATAGCCTTGTTTATAAGCAAACGTAATAAGGCTTGCTATCATTAGCGGAAAGCGTCTTTGTGTTTGTCCTAAACTCATTTTTTAACAATCCCGTCAATTCGCTTATGAATTTCTCTAATGTCTAACCGTGTTTGTGTGTGCATCACATCCATGTTTTTTTCAATGTTTTTAAATCCTTTTTCGACTGATTCATTGAACTGATGTATTGTTTTGTCTAAAGAGCTTTCAGGTACTATTGTATCTTCAAGTTTATCAATTCTTGAGACTTGTCGTTTTAGACTCCAACCGAACAAACTTAACGCGGCAACTAAAACATATTTGATTAAATCACCGGCTTGCTCTAACAATGAGACGGATTCACTCGGCATATAAACTCCATAATTGATAAACAGAAATAAACAACCAAACAGCCGCTAAAACGTGACCAACTTTGTTATGCTTGTTTTTAAAATACAAATAATAGCTAAACGGATTCGTCGTTAAGATAAAAACAGCAAGTGTGCCGATGGGTTTTGAGTACCATTTTTTAACGACCTGCATGTTTTTATACATATTAATATCAGACCAGAACTTATGCTTGTAGCTTTTCGCTTCACCATAATCAATATCATGCAGAATACAGGCAGGCTCATATCCGAGTTTATGTAGCAGTTTGTCGAATAAAGGAATAGTGCAACTCATTTATTTCCACCTCAATGAAACACATTTTAATCCAGTCGGTTTATCACGGTTTAAATCGGATTGCGGGTCAATAACAATATAACCATTGTGTAATAATTCAGCCGCCGCAGGGGCAGAAGTATCATTTCGCGCTAAAATATGGTGTTCGTACAAGTCTTGCATAACCGGCGATACAGGGTCGAGATACACAACTGTTTTGCCTGAGGGAACATTAACGAACGGGTGCGGCACTTCATTCATGTCTGCGTTTTTAATGCTTTGGTCAATTGGGACATAAACAAAACCGTCCTGTTTTAATCTGCGACTTATCATTCGTCGATTTGATAGCGAACCTGTGACCTGCATTTCCCGCCAATTGGGTATTTCTACATCAATCAATCGTTTACGTATAAAATATTCACCGTTTTCGCCTTTAACGTCGGCCACTGTTTTTGTGCTGCCATTATACATCCACGGTGGGTCAATAGATGTAGCAACAGACTCTAAAAAGCCTGTGCCGTTATCAACAATACCGAACATGAATAAAAGTATTTCACCATCAGCAGAACCATACGGGGGAGATGAGTTGACATAATAGCAACGAGCGTAATCTGTTTGTGCTACTCCATTATTATTTCCAGTTACCTGTAAATATGTTATTGATTGCTGAGACCCTGCTGTCCCTCCAGTACCTTCAATAAAGGATGCTGTCATTCCTGAAGACCCTCCGCTTCCCCATGTATAAAGTCCTCTATAAGTATAATTAGGCGCTACCAACAATGATGATGCAGTTTGACCAGACCCCCCAGTTACACTCACATCCTGATTTGTTAGTTTTATTTCTGCTTGACCGATGGCGTTGGTGTCAATTAACGATTGATTTACAGTGTCTAGCGTTGCTAATGCGCCTAACCCTAAATTAGTTCTTGCTGTTGATGCGCTTGCTAAGTCTGATAAGTTATTCGCAGTCAGGGCAAAAAGAGCAGTAGATGAAGTGCTAACTAACCTCCAGTTTCCCGTGCTGTATTCATTAAAGCAAAGAACGTCTCCGGCGGCTGTGGTTATGTTATTTCCATTAGGAAGGACTAATGTTGTGGCATTATGGGTTAATTGTAAAACCCCGTCAAATTGAAGGATAACGGTTGTACCTGCCCCTTTTGTCGCAATGGAGGTAATAGTGGCGGTGCCTGTAATATCAAATATATTTCCATCACCTAATGTTAAGGCGGAGGCACTCGCAACATCAGCCCCTTTTGTCCATGTTTGGGTTTTAGTAAAAGTATTCGCGTCAGTTAAACCAGCAGCGCCTAATGTTGCTCTCGCTGCGGAGGCGGTAGTGTCATCAAGGACGGTCTGCATAAAGGTTGATACAGCAATCCCGGAAATATCTTCAATCTTCACGCCTTCTAAAGCGGTTAGTGCTGCGTTCCATCTTAAAAACTCATTAGCAACTGGAGTCGGTAATTTAGTACTTACGCCTGATAAATTACTTGATTCCTGAAATTTTAAAATTCTTGAAGCGAGGGAATCTTCCTGTTGTTGAACCATCATCACGAACTTATCCATGTCGTCATTGACAGTATCCGCTAAAAAGTCTCCAGCGGTTTGGTAATCTGTGGTTCTTGCTACAGGAACATCGCGAACAATAGTAATTATGTCGCCAATAGCCGCACCAGAATTTAAAACAACGGTTCCACCGTCGGTATCTCCGGCACCGGTGACGGTGTAGTCAGTCGTTAATGCAAGAATATCAGCGGCATCATCAGCCGTAGCTCCGGATAAAGTATGGTAGACTTTTAAATCAGAGTCAGCGAAGATAGGGAATGAATATATAAACGTAGCTTGTCCAGCCGTAGCCGCATATTGGTTACGGGGGGTCACATCATTTACAATTAAAACAGCCATTTAATAGTCCTTGACCGCCTTGAGGTGGTCTTAGTATAACCTAATTTAATAGATTTTGTATATTTTCGGGTAAATTCTCTTCGCCAATCTGACGTTTAGCCTTGACTGCGCGGAACCGGTCAAGCCTATCTCTAAATTCAGGGTCATTTTGGTATAACTTAGCCTTAGCGGCTTTATCAAAGCCTCGTTGGATGTTTTTTAACAAAGTAGCTTGGGTGTCAACTGTGGCACCTTTGTACAATTCGCTATTAATTGTCTTCCTCAGGGCTTCTGAGAAGTTCAGTCCACTTAGTTTTAATTCAGATCGGGATTGACTGACTAAAGAATAATACTCTTTATTGGTTAATTTAAGCCCCTCAATTCTTTTGGCGGGCATTGAAATAGCCACTCTACGGGATTCTGTCATCACACGAGCGACTTCTAATTTAACTGGGTCAGTCGTCATAGGGGAGTTAGGAAACGGGCTTAAAACGCCCATAATGTCCCCGTTCATGTGATAAATAGGCTCACCGTATAAGTCTAATCGGTTTGGAGAGTCTTCACTCCAGCCAGGAATACCACCCGTTGCCTTTAGCTTTTCTTTAAAATCCCATGCATCCCTTAAATAAGGGTCTTGTATTTTACTCAGGTCACGTCTTAGTGCTGAGAATGGGATTTGAGCACCGGCCATTCTTTGCGCCCAATTTTTTGAATATCTTTTAGGGTCTTCCATCATTTTAGTAAAGTCTGATATTCCAGAGACAAAAGTCTTGCTCATGGTGTTTTCAGCAATACCCGCAATAATCGCCGCACCTATTCGCATGGTCTTTTCATCGGAATCAATCGTTTCGTCGTCAACATCCATGTACTTTGAGATTTCAACCATATCCGCAGTTGCGCCGATAACATAAGACAAAGGCTCCGCACGCTGATAGCTTTGATACTGTCTTTTTCCAGTGATGGGGTCGTCATATACAATAGAGTAAGGCTTCCAGCCGGTCGCCATTAAGGCTTTTCTGGCTGCCGGATTTGATGGCCCACCTCCAGTTATTCCCCCTGAATCCACGGCCACAGCAACGCTAGCCATAGTAATAGTACCCATGGAGACCCGAGCAAGTGCCATATCCCGAGTAGCCCCACCAGTTTTAATATCTTCTCTGAATTGACGTGAAAATCCTGCAAGGGGAGACCTCTCTAATAAACCTGCTTTAAAAATGTTTATAGGGGTCCGCATAAAAGGGGCTAAATACCTGAGTCCTGGTATCTGTTGCACGAATTTCTGTGCAGCGCGACCCTTTTCTCCGAGCGGGTTTTGAAATGTTTGATACAGTGCCTCAGCATCCATCTTTTGAAAAGCGCTTTCTTGGGGGTTATCCATGTATTCTTTAATTAACTGAGCCATTTGCTCACTGTTGAGGTTGCCAGCCTCGGCTTTTTTCATAGCTTCTCGGTAGGCTTGTTGGGCTAAAGTCCCACGGCGTGCGATTGTTTTAAAGAACTCGTCTTCAGCGGTCAGCATTCTTTCTGTTGGTATTCTGATAGTTGCGCCAATAAAATCAACCACTCGACCAACTGGGCCTGATATATCAAGGGTCTCGGCACTTATCATTTTCTTATACTTAGTTTCAATTTTAGAAGTCTCGGCACCCTCTCCAGACTTCAACCCCTTCCAGCCTACTTTTAAAGCGTCTTTAAAGGCGGAGATTGAACCAAATAACCGAGCTTTCGCCTCACCGATGATTACTTTTTCCTCGCTTGAGCTAAATCGTCCTATTTGTGCAGCAATGGAGGTTTCAGCTAAATTCATTGTTTGGAAAAGAGCATTTCCTGATGTGTTAATGACATGTGTTTTAACCCCCGAAAGAATTGAATTGACAAAGTTCTCGAACAGGACTCCACCAACTTTTTCTTTCCAGTTTAATTTTGTAAGCTTTCCAACTTCTGCGACTGTATCAGCGTTTGCTAATGCTTCTGCCATCACGTCTATGTTTCCACCCTGGACTGTATCAACTAACTCACTGAGTCTTTTTAAGGATACCGGGTCGTCACCTACGGGGATACCAAAGGCATTTAAGGCTCTACCAGCTTCCGCACGCATTCCCATAAACTGAGTTTGGTATTCATTATGTAATTGAATTTGCCGGGCAAAAGAAAGCCTTTCCTTGTCGGTGGCTTCCTTAGAGCTCACTTTCTTAGCCAATTCTGTGATTCTTTTGGCCGAACTATTAAGGACTTTTCTCGCGCCTAAAATAGTCTCCGCGTTTAAAGTTCCGCCTGATTCCCTCTCCAAGACAGGGAGAATAACATCTACTTTCATATTTAAGTCATCTGCAAGACCTTGTAACTCGTTGTTTGTTATCACTCCACGACGAGCTTCATCAATCGTACCCTTAAGTCTTTGCCCGGTTTCAGCAATGACCGCTTTAACCTCGTCGGTTGTCTCTATCATGTCAAAATTGATTTGGTAGGTTTCGTCTGTGTCGAAGTCGGAAAACTTTAATTCCTCGACTTTCTTAGCCTCTGACTCAACCTGGTCGAGATTAACCTTTGATTCATCAACAATAGGTTTATCGGCAGCCTCTATTGCTTTTTTCTCAATAGGCTTTTCAACGGGCTTAATTAATTCCTTTTTAGCAACTTGTCGTACGGGCTCTTTGACGCTTTTAAATATTCCGCGCAATACGCTGGTGCTAAGCCCAGCAACCTCAGCCGTTGATTCTGGTAACTCAAAAGGGTTTTCTTCTTTTGGGTCTTGAGTGGGGTCTATTTGTTCATCTAACATTTATATCAACCTTGATTAGTTCTGATAATCTTTGTATAATAATAGACATTACTTTTTACCCTTGGAGGGCTTTATGGAATTTCCTGGAGATTTACCTTTTTCACCTGATTCTAAAATTGTCAAACCTATGTCTTTTGAAGGTCGTCCTGCTGTTTTAGTCGCGGTTAAAGATGGCTCGCCTTTTGAGGGCTTTGCTTTTGATAAGGATTCTAATAGCTGGTCAAGATTAGATGGTATGGACGCATTCACTAAAGGCTCGCTTATATCAGAAGATGACTTTAAAGCTTTGGTAACTTGACTTACGGTCAACCCTATTTGCTCTAAAATTTCTTCATTAAGGTTTTTGATATACAATTCTTGCCAATCCTTGCCTGCTTTTTTAGCTGCCCCAAGGTATAGATTAAACATATTCTTCTGTAAAAAGAGAGCGGCCGCCTCTTTCCCCTTTTTTGGCTGCCCTTTCTTTGCTCCGCCTCGGTAGGTTACTTCACGCCATAACCCGTATAAATCATGGCCGCCTCCATCTTTAGCATTTAAAAGATTAGGCTCCCATAATTGAAATTCTGCGATAGTGCCATTTTTAGCCCTAACAAATGCTTTCCTGTCAAAGTATCCTACTGGTGTGAAGGTGATTCCTTCGTCTAATACATCAAAATCTTTCTTCAGTTTTTCCACAACATCGGCAGATTCTTTCACTGTTTTAACCTTAAATCCGGATCTGGCTAAATCAGTAAGTTCCTCAACCTTTTTTCCATCTGCTACTTTCTGCGCAGCCCCTTCCTTTCCTTTTACGCCGGGTTTTTTGAACTTTAACCCCATTTCATCAGCTATTTTTTCTGATGCTTGCACGATTTCAGCTTGGGCTTCCCCGGCATTCGCAAGGGCTTTATCTAAATCCTTTGTTTCTGATTGACTACTTATAAAATTTTGTTTATCCAGATTTTCATCGGGAACAGGTTTGCTTAAAGGTATATCAACCTCATTGGGTGCTATGTTTTGTTTAAGCGAGCTTTCATCAATAGGCAATGCTTTTTCAGAGGTAGTAAATGCTTTCTGGCCACCTTTATTCGCTGCCTGGTAAAGAGATTTAATCATCTTCCCCCCAAAAAATAAGACAGGGCCAATAACCGCACCGGCAGTTGAGGAATCTATTGCATTCTTTAATCTTTCTTCGTACTCACTCCCGCCTCGGCTGGTTAAATAATTAATCCATTCATTCTCAAAGCCAAATTCCTGAGCGAGCCCGGCGAACCTCTCCATTTCGGGGTTCATGGCAGAAAATGAAGCCACAAAATCAGCGGCAAACGCTTTTCCGCTTAATTTTAATGTACTAACCCCTTTTTCAAAACCGCCTATGAGTTTTAATGCCCCCAAGAATGGGCCGCCAAATTGAGCAACTTCAGTCATTGTCTTGTCTAGCTGACCCTCTGGTGCTACTTTTTGGTAAAGAGAGTTTAAAGCTCCGTTTAATTCTTTGTAGCCCGGTACCTCTTCTTCGAGGAATGCGCCAACCTTATTCACGTTTTCTTGGTCACCAAAAATGGTGGATTGAAGGTTTTGTACGGCTTCTAACGTACCTCGGGTTATATATTTGGGCATCTTGAGGAAGGCCTGGATAGCTGGATTACCCCTTAATGGGGCAGTAACCTTGTTGATTGCTTCGTTTACAGCCTCATTCACACCTGTTTCTTTAGGTTTTGTTTCACGTGAAACATCGTCAGCCATAGGCACATCAGTAAAACTCTGTGCTGCCGTATTAATCTCCGCTACCAGTTCAGCGTCTTTTGCTCGAATATCTTTACTTTTAGCCTCAGATAAATCCCGCTCATACTGAACCTGCTCATTATCCGTTTCGCGGTAGACCATGTAGTGATTCACTTTAATTCATCCTGTAATCTTTCAATATCACGCAATAAATTAATTATTCTTTTCTTTTCCACGCTCGCCTCATGCCCGCCAAGTCCGGCATCGTCTATCTCTTGCTCGCTTTGGTAGGGCAGAAGGCTTAACCTTTTTTGTTTAGAAGATAATTCTTTTAACTTATCCTCGCGATTAATGGATTTAATCAAATTATCAGCCATCAAAATAGCTTTAGTCGCTCTTTCTTCTAACGGTAATGACTCAACGCTCTCATACAGTGATGTTAGCGTTCTACCGGCACGTTTCGCTTTTTCAGGGTCTAGTTGAGCGATTAACCCATCGACCAATCCATACTCCGCCTTAATTCTTCGGACTGCTTCGCGTCCTGACTGGCTATTTCGCCAATCGCCCTCATTCTCAACTAACTTTCTTCGTTGATCAATTAAAGCAATCCGTGTTTTTTTTGTTAAAGTTTCATCTGTTGCAATTTCGCTTTCAGAAAAACTAAGCAAATCTAACGAGTATTCGAGTAATTGGGATTCATCATCATACTGGACTCCCTTAGATTTGGCCGTTTTTTCCAGCATACGCGCGAGTTTAGGGTCGATTGAATCGTCTTTTAATTTAGTTGTTAGGTAATCAACATCTAAATCACCGGTTAAAGCAAGCAAAGTCGCTTCGTTTTCGGTTTTAGCATAGCGAATCTTCCGTTCATCGTCGTCAGCTTTACGGGCTTTGGTCTCCAAGTTGTTCACCTGGTTCATGTTTTTAATCATATCAGAGACAATTTCTTGTCTTTCAGTCGGAGTGAAGTTTTTATCTTTTGCTTTTGAGAATTTAGCCACATAATCAACGGCCTCCCCGTTATCTAAAGCACGCATAAACTCACCCATATACACCCCAGTTCTTAAGACTTTGGTGTATTTGCCCATCCGAGCGGTTGTTTCACCGGGCTTAATCAGCCCCGCGCTTTCACTCATTGTTAAAAGCTGGTTATACTCATTCAGGTTTTTAACAATAGCCTCTTCGTCGCCCTCACTAGCGGCGTTCTGGCCTTCTGTTTCGATTAACTCTAATCCTAATTCAACTTTAGCTGACTGTTCTTTGCGGGCTATCTCGAGCTTCTTAGAAACCATACTGGAATAGACTTTAGATGATGCGAAGTCTATCTCCTGCGAAGCTAATGGCATGACATCGGGATTCGCACCTTTTATTAGCCCCTTCTTATATCCAGCAACTTTAGCCTCATAGACTTTGGGGTCTCCGTTGGATTCTGATTGAATGCGCTGTAGATTTTGATAAATATCTAATTTAACGGCCGATAAATTGGACGCATTTGCCCCCTCAATAAAAGCTTGCTCACGAATAGAGCTTCCGTCCGGTAATTCAACACCAGAGACTTGTCGGCCTGCTTTCTTGCCAGCTTCAAACCCTTCTTTTTTACTTCGCACCATATTTTCTTGGGTGAAGCGTTGAGTCCATTCGCCCAACCTCGCAGCTAGGGTCTGGTTAACCTCCGCCGCCCCCGAGCTAATATAAGACGGTTGATAGGCTACTGACCGTTGGTATTCAGGGGTTGATTTTTTAAAGCTATCCATTAGTCAAAATCTCCAGCTTTTTTACCTTGGTAAACTGTCTGGCCAATCAAAGAAACCTGATTAATCCTTGTTGCTCTTCGCTGGTTCCGCATACGTGCGTTTTGACCGCCAATCCGCATTCTTGTCATAGCATTAGCGTATAATTGATCGCCCTGGAAGTATTTTTCAGATTGAATCATTAAGTTGCGATTTGACCCTTCATAAGCCGCTACACCACCAGCGGCCGCACCAACATTTTGCAAAGCCAGTATTTCTAATATTCGTCGTCTACGTTGGATTTCAGAATCATTGGCTGCAATCGCTTCTTCTTCTTGAGTGATTTTAAGGTCAATTTCCTGTTCTTTTGTCTGTTGAACAGACTGGTCGTACTGATAGCCCGCTGTCGCATAAGAAGGATTACCAGAATAATATGAAGCAACCGCGCCGACAATTAAGCCTTTATTCGCCCCTACTGTTTTAGCCATTTGAAGCCTCCACTTCCACTGCTAATGATAGTAACGTCATTGGTAATGGGTCTTTTTGTGTGATGGTGACTTGAGCTAACTCAGTCCAACCAAGTAAAAATTGTTCTTTTAACCCAGTATAGGGCTCTGGTGTTGTATCAAGCAACCCTGAGCCAAACTTCCGAGTCGGTAAAAGAATGTCGTTAATGTAAAGTCCAAGAGATTCGTACATATTCACTTTAACGCGGACAATTCTCTTATCACCAGTTAGGGTGGGGCCGGTCTGGAAGTCCATATTTAACGGCATGGTTGTGATAGTCGGGTTAAAGTTTAAACCCACTTCAACGTCTGTTACTGACCTTTCAGCTGTGATAGACCCACCTGACGGAGTATTATCCGCTAAAACCGCCCCATCCGCTTTCACTCGACAGACTTCGCCGTTCAAATGACCTAAACCTGTGACGGTCACTGATGGGGTGATGGTCTGTCTGATATTCGAGTCTGTAAAAGTATTTTCGTCTGCTTTTTCTAAGTAATACTTAGTAACTGAATTAATTGTTCTCTTAACTAAAAAGTAAACAACACCCACCACCACTGCGATATTCTCAATCGTTCCTGATGTTTCCCATTTCGTCCACGCCGTGACTTCCTGAGACCTTAGCGAGTTTAAAACAGCCATTGTCCCATCTGTATTAACGATATAAACGTAATTCGATTCATCGGTTGCTGTACCTCTTTGCGCGGCCATATCAACAGGGGTGTTTAATAAGTGTGGCGCCATAACCGAAACAGAATCCGCGTTGTAGGCCTCTTCAACATAAGTATATAATAATTCTCTTGCAGACTTCCCGTACCGGTCAATAAATAGGGTTGAGCCGTCTATTGAGACAGGCCTTAATCCAATCGATCCGAATTGGGTTTGTCGCTTAATCGTAAAAGTTGCCGGCGTTATAGGTGCTGTCGGGACGTAAAACTCCCCGCCTGTTGTGAGGACTTGTAAATGCCGCCCGGCGTAGAGCCCGTTAATCGCATTAACCTGGTCGGTGTCTAATGTGATGAAAACACCCTCATCTGCAAGGCCAGTTCCCTCATCGAAATTGTAAAAATCATTTGTTTTCGATAACCATAAAGATTGTGGTTTTTGTGTTGACCCACCAAAAACTAACCGCGACTCAAAGAAAGTCGCTGTTTTAGGCCACCCTCTTGTCGCGCTAATAGAATCCTCTGCAGCCGCTGAGCCATTTACGTCAACAATAAGGTTGAAAGTCCCGGCACCACTCACAACCACTGGAGAAATTGAGTCCCAATTCTTGCCTGAATCATTCCCCCCAAAAGTCGCTCTATGGTGTTTTGGGGCATGGATTGTAACGGTTATGCCTGATGCTGAGGTGTTGCTTAATGCTCTTAATGCTGTCTGTATCCGAGAGCTCGTGGTCGCGTCAACGGAATCATAAGTAATAACGGATGTTGTTTGTCCTTCCAAGGTTAAAGTATATGTGTCCCCATTATTCCACGTTCCAAGAAATTCAATATCCTGTATTTCACTAACAGCGCTTGGGCTTAAATAGTCCCCAAAGTTATATTGAGGTAAATTAGTTAAAGGGATGTCTGTCAGACTCCAAGAAGTATCACTTAATCCTCTGACAAGCCTTTGTGGTGGGTGAGCCTCATGGACGATAATTAACGTGTCCGCTGATTGCGTCCAGTTCATTTCCTGAGCTTGAGCGGAGGTTATTGTAGTGGCGACATTGACTTGAAAAACGTCATCTTTGTATACGGCAATGTTATTATTAGTAAAGACTAACAAATAAGTCTGGGTGACATTAAAGGCAAACTCGACCAATCGAGCACTCGAGCCAATATCTGCAACAAAAGCCATCCCCTCGCGTCTTTTCAATCCACCCTGCGGAAGGGTTTTAATATTCGTGCCTACAGCAACAGACTGATAAAACTGCTTAATATCTGACCGAGATGCGAGTCTGGGGTCTAAAACACCCGAATTAAAACTGGTTTGGAGTTTTGTAACTCTGCCCATTATCCCCTCACATCAATAAAGGGTGATTCCTGTAAAGCGACTTGAGGACGTGCTTGTGAGTCTAAAAACTTGGCTTTCCTGAGCTGCATTTCGAACATCGTGTTATATAAATCGCCGGTAGACTTGTTCGAAGTCACGGGGAAAGCAAACTTGGAGGCTAATCTTAATTCAAGTGCCTCCTCAAAATAAGGCGGAAGTTTCGATTCTTCTGGCTCAAAAATGTAATCTAAATCCACTGTATTCATATTCGAATACAGCTTATCTTCATAAATCTCATAATCACTAGCAGGATAGACTTTGATTGCGTTTATGTAGTCTGCTGGGAGCTGGTAGGCATAAGTCCATTCATTCAATGGAACATCGACTAACCGAGATAACGTCATTTTACCCACGGCAAAACGCCATCGGTGTGATGATAGTAAAGAGCGGTAGGTTAAAGGGTAAAGGTTAGCGGCTACTTTTGAGCCGGTTGTTCCCTCGGTAAAAGAGGATATTGTGTCATGGCCTAATAAAAGAAGGGCATTTGAGCAAATTTCAATGTCATTGGACATAATAATATGGGGGCTGTGACACCCCCATCCTCAAGGCGTGCCGGGTTAGTCAGTATCAGTCGCGGCTAATACAGTACCATCGGCAATATCCACCACACCGGCTGCATTCGTCAGGACTTGCGCCAGCACAGAGACCGCCGTACCACCAGTAGACGTCACTAAGTATATTAAGTCCCCCGCCGTGAGTACGTCAGACGCGCCATTAAAATACCCAGTGGTATTAGCATCTGCAATCGTATCTGGCGTTGTATAAGTCCAAATACGAGGAGCCGAACCACCGGGGCCTACTTGTTGTAAATCATTTAGTACGAAAGGCATAATAATCTCTCCTATTGGTAGCCAATTTCAACAATGCCGTCCGCATCTCGTGATACCGCGCCAGCTTTAAGTAAGCCGTTGCATAACCATGAGGTCTTTTGAGCAATGTAATTAACTTCAGTTTTGATGTCGATGCCAATAGCCATGCCAACCGCAGACTTATGCCAGGCAAAACCGGTATAAGTAGAGGCGGTTAAATCAATGCCACCTTCTGTGCGGTCTTCCATGAAGCGCCACTCTAAACCCATAAAGGATTTCAAGTCGCCAGTCATTAAGGCTTTGACTGAGTTGTAATCAATATTAGTAATGGTTGAATCACCCAATACGTCTTCTAACGCAGTTGCTTCGACACAAATATAGCGGTCGCCAGCGGGTACACCAAGCTGCTTAAAGCCCTTATTAACGGCGATAATCTTAGCTAAAGTTAAACCAGTACCACCATGCGCGATAATAGTTGATGGGGTTTCGGCGGTCATTGCATCAAGGATTAACTGGTCACATCGACGACCTAAAGCCATTGC
The DNA here is from genome assembly GCA_027076325.1 of Chromatiales bacterium. Taxonomy (GTDB): domain Bacteria; phylum Pseudomonadota; class Gammaproteobacteria; order UBA6429; family Thiohalophilaceae; genus SZUA-37. The sequence continues at coordinate 27,246 of JALTJZ010000066.1, forward strand.
GATTGCTTCCGCAAGTTCTTTTTGTTCATCGAAGTTGACTTCTGCCTGGTCGAAAATGTCCGTGTATTCTGGGGCATTCCAATTTTCAAGCGTACAGTTAATCAGAGAGTGACTAACATCCATTGGGGTTACGTCAGCTTGGGTCGCTTTTTGATTCGCTAAACCTTTGCCTAATCGACGGAATTTGTAAATATCTGCTTTTACATTGTTGCGGATAGTTACCGTGTTTTTTAGAATTGAGCCGCCTTGAAATGCATGCTTAACGTCATCGTCAAACTGTTGCTGAGCAACGGCACTGAGGGTCTTAGACATTTTAGTGTCCTCTTGTTAGTTGAAAGTAATATTATCTTTCGGGTGTCCGATATAACGGGCCGACATTTCAGTCATTTCGTATATGGGCCAAGAGAACTCGGGTATCCTTGAAATGGCCCCGATTCTCACGGGACTTGCAAATTTAAGGCTCTGCTGCCTATTCCTACGGAGATAAGAATTAGGTATTAGTATATTCGTATATTAGAGTTTGTCAACTACATAACCTCGGTCTGCGCTGGGCCATCACCGTAATAGTCAGCGTAAGCTTGATCAACTTTCTTCTTATAATCTGGGTCAACTTCAATCTTAACCTGCCCTTCTGCATTTTTTGCATACCTCATTTCTCTTAATGACTGAGGGGTTTCACCAGAGGAAGGTTTAATATCTGTTGGTAGTTTAGCATTTCGTGTTTTACTAATAAGGGCCTCTATTAATTCAACACCCTCAGCGGTAGAAGCGGTGCCTTTTAAAGCCTCGAATTGCTCTTTAGAGAGATTAGCCATACCCCAATCGCTAATATTTTTAAGCCGTGATTCGGCTTCACTACCAAGTAAGGCCATTTCAGAGTCACGATTAGGGATTAAATCACCCGCCACATCGTTAATTGTGTTTGCGTGGAACTCTAAAGCCTTATCCATAAATTCTTGAGAAATACCGCTTTCCTTCGCATAAGCAAGGAAATCTTTAGTCCTTTGGTCTTCTGCGTCGATAATCACGCTATCTTGTACCGACTCGGGTAAGTTTAATTCGTATTCTTCCGGTGCGCCCGTGTATGCGCCCATTTTCTTAGCCAGCTCTGGGTAGGCTTTGGCTTGGTCTGCCAAGGTTTTATACTTCTTACTATTAAAGTATTCTGGGGCTTCGCCTTCACCCTTGACGTTTTCAGATAAATACCAATCTGCACTACCACCATCAGGGTTCCCGCTATCAGCAGGCTCACCGCCACCGTCCAAAAGACTACCGCCACCCTCACCATCACCGGCAGCTTCTTCCTGTATTCGGTATTTAATAAAATCATGCATCTTTTCTCTCCGCTATTTCTATTTGTTGTAAGATTTGTCGTACAATATCACACCTCCCCTCTCGGATACCCGCCTGGAACTGTGAATCGTTGGGATAAATAGTTGGCCTTAGAATGGTAACTCTAATCATATCCTCCAAAACTTGTTTCCCTAAAGAGTTCTGTTTAAAGACTTGGTGGTACTTAGACGCCTCAGCCATTGCTTTTTCAAGCTGTTCACCTTGTAAGGTTTTAATCGCTTCATCATCAAACTCTAATGAATCCCAGCCTCGAATCTCTGTTAATTCCTGGTCGATGCTCATTGTTGTTGGGCCTGTTGTTGCATTGCTTGAGCGGCTACTTGTTGAACTTGCTCGCGCTCTGATTTAGTTCTGATTAATTCTTGTTTAACGCCTAAAGACTTTGCGATAAATGCCGGCACATCCTCCATCTTAGTACCCATCATCATAACCTCGGGGCCTAACTGACTAACAGTTTCAACGTATTGCTGAAAAACGAGTAAGTCTTCAGTATCTTGTGCTTTAGCTAAAGGGCTTGTGTGCTTCAGGGTGATTTCTTTGCCGTCGACTTTAATCTCGGGTATTTTGCCGTTCTTCTTCAAGACGTAAACGACCCACTTTAAAACTTTCTCAACGAACTCAGTCTGGAGTCTTCCGAATGACGAGCCAATATCTTCTACTAACTCTTTGTTATCCAATGCTATTTCCGTGGCACTTTTAACCGGTCCCTCAGCGCGGCGCATATTATTAAATAAGCCCATCTTAATGGAGTCTTGTAGGTCAGAGAGTACAAAATCACCCACATTAAAGTCACCTGACCGGTCTAAAGGTCTTAAAGAAGGGTTAGCGTTGTCATTTGAGCCCACTGGAATCACTATTCCCGGGGCGATTCGGACGGTGTAAGGGTTTAATATCCCGTCATCGGTACCAGTATAAGCACCAGCGATTGCTAAATGAGCGTTACGAAGGATAAATTCTTTTACTTTGTTGGCTGTTTTAATCGTAGGAAGTAATGACATCACGGGGCCACGACCGTAAATCTCACCGGGCACGGTCATCCACCGAGGTACAACCCACGGAGAAACTTCATAAGTCTGAGTAAAAATAACAGCCATGGAGTCTTTTTCCATCACAACGTGCTCGTATTCCCCATCATTTTCAATGACGCCCTCAACAAAGTCTATTTCCTCATTAGGCTCGTCCTTCTCCATTTTTTGCACTTTGGAAGTTAGTTCGGCACCAGGCCATGTCTTTTGAATGTTATTAGCAGCCACTTTATGCTGCCGCCATACTGTTTCAATGGTGTTTCGTGGCCCCTCCTCTAGGTATAATTCAGACAGTGGAACCGAGGTAAAATCAAGTAAATCATCACCTTCGCCTTCATTACAAAGAATCGCACCGGTGCCAATAGCTAAGTCTAAGAAACATTCATTTGCCTGAGTAGCGAAATTGGAGTGGTTGATATGGTCATAAATGATTTTAGTCACATCATCGAGTTGTTCTTGTATTTCTTCGTGCAAGTCTTTGGGGATTTCGGAACCCGGAGCAAGAATTGAGAAATTACGCCATGGGGGGACCAAAGTGGACTGAAGTCTTGAAGCGAACTTTTGGGTACCTAATACTGCCGTATCATCGTAGACAGTGACGTTCTTCTTCTGTCCAGGAGTATGTCGGTAAAAGGTTTCTCTCTGGGGAAGCGCATACTCGTAGCACTCCCGCATGTTTGTTTCCCACGGTAGTTTACGGGACTTAGCGGAAGTAAACCGCCCCATAAGGTCTTGAGGTGTACCAATACCTTTGGGTAAATCCATTAACCGAGGCTCGACTTCATAATGCCTTGTTCTCCGCCAGATATAAGCGAGGCTCTGCCCCGTTTTTTACGTTCACGGGCTTTCTTTCCGGCTTCTTCTTTAGCTTTTAAAGCTTTTAAATCTTCTGCTTGGCGTGCCTCAATCTCTTTTTGCTGTTGAGACTTAGCAGGCTGTTCTGCTTTTTTAGTCATACCGACCTCAAATATTTGTATAGTTGCCATGGGGTAAAGATTAATCCACTAATCCCTAATAGCATTTTAACTTGCTCAACACAGGACATAGCACCAAATACAATACAGTATCCCTTTGTTTCGCGCCAATTCCTGACGTGTAGTATAGCACTACAGTCAGATTCAACAATACTTTGTATATTATTTGAGAAACAGGGCTGAAGTGTTATATCTAAATAACTCGAATAAGACTCTAATTTTAGCCAATAATCCCCCGTCCAACGTACTGCGTAAACGTGCCCAAAGCCTTTTTTAAAGATAAATGACCACCATTTATCCGACGACTCAAATATCAAGTACCAGTCTGTGAAGGCTTTGTCTTTTACGTCTAATAATGAGTGAGGGGTTACTTTAATCAAAATATATCCCAGTCGGTGTTAGCTACTACGGGTTTTCTATTTGCGTTATGTGTCTTAACAACAGCCCGTCCTTCACCGGCGCCTATCATCAGATATTCTCCTGCCTCGCATACATGACTGAATTTATTCTTATCGGGTTTATCGTGCCAGCGGTCATCCCCGGCTACCTGGATGCGTTTGTAACAAAATCCACCGGCTAAACCTTTGCGGGTGACAGTCATTGTTGGGCTAATCATTAAGCCGGGCTTACCGTCGATTAACCTCGATAATGGCTGTGATACCGACTCTCTGCGGATAACTGGGTCATTTGGGTGTGATATTGAGGCTATTGCGGGTCTTACCATTATTCCTTTTGACCTCAAGACTTTAAAAGGGGATTCTTCGCTTGATTGAGGCTTATCATCCCCTGCGGGGTCGCCCCATATCGAAAACGTGTAGCCAGGGTACATTCTCTTGCATTCTTTTGATAAAAGCTCACCGAACCGTCCGGCGCCCATATCTTCGGTAACTAATTCATGTATCCATAACCACCGGCCAACGGTGTCAACTTGTCCAAATACCGCTGCTGGAGTACGCCCAAAATCAATGCCAATGTAGATTATTCTCCCTTCCACCGGCTGAATAGGCTCGCTGGCTACGTGTATTGAGTCAACAAACTCGGGATAGATGGGCTTACCATCCATCACAAAGCCGTATTCGTTCGCTAAATTAACTTTAATCCAGTCCTCTTTCTTACCTTCTTGACCTTGGGTGTAGTAGTTATCGGGGAGGTTTTTAAGGTTTTCGGCCTCGGGATTTAATACCCATTTACCGTTGACTTTCTTTAACCCTCCAGGCTGGGTGTAAAACTTCCAGTTTTTTGGTCTGGTTTCTTCAGCTAAAGTATAAAGATAATGGTCTTCATCCGGTGCGTTATAGTCACCAACCATACCGTGCCATGTCGGTTTAACCCCTGCTCCGGCTAAAGATGGGTATCTACCGTGGCGTAAGTCAGCCATATCAACCACGGAGCGTCTTAACTCTTTGGTCTCGTTAAGCCAAAACCCCGTAACTTGTGAGCCTCGGAGCTTTTTAACCGCGTCCGGTCTATCCAAGGCAAGAAATACCATTTCAGATACTACGTTAGTTCCATCTTCGAGCTCAAAATCTAATTTGTGGATGGGTGGGTGACCATAGGTCATTTTACCCAAAGGCTCGTAAAGCTCTAACCAATCCTTAATAGTGGTGGTTTCTAGGTCGGGATAGGTGTTTCTGACCGCATAGAACCTAGAAGGGCGTATGCCTTCCTTATTTGGCTCCTGTAAGCACATTAATTTAAAGACTTTTTGGCAGGTGGTAACGGTCTTGGCGCTACCTAATGGGCCACGGATTAAGGTAACTCGGCTTGTGTCTGCGTAATAATCCCTTAATACCTTACCTGGGGGGTAAACGTGAAATTCAATCGTTTGCTGCAAACTTACCACCAGCCATATCCTTTATAATGACTTTCTTACGGTGTGTTAGTTCAATTTGGTCTTTAAAGCATTGCACATCAACGTGTTTGCCAATTATTTCAAGGGCTTTGTTTGCTCCGGTGTGTTCAAACTTAAATTCACCGGTAGGCTCCATTTCTTTGGTTTCGTAGTTTAGCTCCATTACTGGCTCCTCTTGCATGCAGCGCTCGTGGACCTTAACGGCTTGCGTCAAAACATATCCTGCATCTATTTTAGCCTTTTCCATCACTTTATCTGTCTGCTCTATGATGTAATTTAGTATATTAACATTCGTTAACAGACGAGAAGCCTGTGCTCCTGCTGTTTTTTCGCTATATCCTGCCCGAATTGCGGATTGAGTACCGTTATGGTCTTTTAGATACTCAGTAGCAAATAGTAATTGCTTAGCTGTGAGCTTTTTAGTCATATACTTAATATAGCATACAATCCAGGCTTAACTAAAACACATAATTTCGATTTATTTTAAAATAAATAAAATAAATACACATTTTTACTTTACTTTATCAAATATAGTGCTATACTGTATTTAACAGTTAAGACAAACACAAACAAAAAGGAGTAACATCATGACAACACAAACACACATCAAAACAGTTTATGAGATGTTAAAAGAACGTGAAATTAATCCTGCCGGCGAATTTGATAGCGCTGGACGCTGGTACGCAGCAAATGACGATTTAATTAATGTTCGCACACCCAGCCGCGCTTGGCCGTATTCGCAGATGGTTGCTTGTCGCACGCGCAAGTACGTTAAAAAAGTCGCTGAAAAGTTTAACTGCGAAACAGTCGAAGACTTAATTGCACACGTTTAAAAGTCGAAACTGCGTCAAGTGACGCAGTCTACAGTGTTAGCAAACTGTACTGATGAGACGCTATAAACAAACAATTTAAACAACTTAAAAGGTGAAAAAAACATGAACATACTAATCAAAATAGACCAAAAAGCTGCTTTTGCAGCAGGAATCGACGCGCCGAATTCGACTGAACTCGTTGAAGTCAATCCGGCTAACTTAACACAAGCTGAGCGCGATTATATTGCTAAAAATCTGGATGGCAATAAATTAAGTGACTATTACACAAGCGCAGACTTATTTTTTGACGAACTGAAAGAAAAAGTTGCAAAAAAAGTCACTGAACAAAAAAAACGTGAAGCAGAATTAGCTGAAAAAGAAGCTAAGTTTGCATCTGAACTTGATGATTTTATTGCTAAAAAAGCAACACTGGAATCACATCATGCTATCAGCATGAGCGAAAACGGTGTTATTAAAAATGATAAATACGGCGTAGTTAAAGTCTCATTTAATGTTGATGTGTATAAAAAAATGCATGTACCCGCTGGTCTTTATGATACTGATGCAGCGCAGCGTTTGCGTAAATGTCTAGCTGAGATCGAAAAAGCAAACGAAAAATTGATTGAGGACGCACGGCTTGCACATATTGACGAACTAAAAGCTAAATTTGCTGATTATATCGCAGAAAAAGAAAGCTATATAAAGCGCTTAGATCTAGTTTTGCTTGAGCGCCACAAAAACGGTTATGCGAGCAACGATGAAATAGAGCGTGCAATTAAGTCATTGATTTTAAAAGATGCGGGCTTACCTGTTTTTGATTGCAAACTATTTAATAGCGGCGTAGATGTTACATTATCAAATGAGCAGTATTTACAGCTTAAAGAGCTAAAAGATAAATACAAACACGCAAACGTTGAGGCGGCTGATGTTTACCATTATCGTGACGCTGAAGACTTTGAAGAAGGCGACGAAGACGGCGAAGTAAGAGAAGATCTGGGCGTTGGCGTTTTAGTCGAATGGGAACAACTTAATATTAATATACAATCTTTTATTAAGTTTAGTTAGTCAATTTAAGCCCCGGCTCCGGCGGGGGCTTATGTAGATTAACTAGAAAAGGGTAATAAAATGAACACAACTGAATTAATGCAACAGTATAATCGACTTGTTAAACCAGCTTACAAAGCAATTAGTTTAGACAGTTTTGAAACGTGGCTCAACGAGTCTAAACGTATCGCAATCACAGAAAACGGAGAAATTATCTCATGCATTGAGATCCCAGGCAATGAAACATTATC
>JALTJZ010000067.1 GCA_027076325.1 Chromatiales bacterium
TGATAGTGCCAAGCGCACTGCATCAAGCTTAAATTCTGTTGTATACTTTCTGTTACCCATTTTGGACACCTCATTTCTGTTAGTTTAACTTAGAAATTCATGTCCGTTAAATGGGGTACAGCTCAATTATCTAGCTGGAAGGATATTGCTGGAAAAAGAATAATATTAAAAAACAAATATGGCAATGAGGAACCTGATGTTATGGTTTATCTTAATGAGCATGTACCACTAGAATTAGGAGAATTTGAAATAAAGAACAATAAAAGGAGTTTGTCGCTTCATATTAGCGGTAAATGTGATTCAATGTGGGGAAGCGAGCTTAAACTTGAAGCTGAAATACCAATAAATTTAAAGTGCATATGGTTTGGGAAAAATAGCAAGGCGCTAAAAATCGCTCACGTTGTTCGCTGGGACAACCCACCGCTCGCTTTGCTCGGGCGGGTTGCCCCTTAGTTCATCGTTATATTTAAAAACCCCCAAAAACCACATTGACGAGTACTCCATTGGAGTATATACTTAATCAATGATAACTATCGCCGAAACGGAGCCTTTTCAACGAAAATCAGGTTCTCTCCTCTCAGCAGAGGAAAAAGAAGATCTAATAGCCTATCTAGCTGAGCACCCTAATGCTGGTAATATCATCCAAGGCACAAACGGTGTACGAAAACTAAGGTGGGCACGTGGAAATAGAGGTAAAAGTGCAGGCGTAAGAGTTATTTACTACTATCACAGCGAAATCATGCCACTATATTTATTAGCTGTATTTGGTAAAAATGAGAAAGCAAATATTTCAATGGAAGAAAAACATTCTCTATCTAATATGGTTAAAGAGTTAGTGGCTTATTGGAGGCATCGTAATGAGCAAGGCATTCACTGAAATATCAGCAGGTTTAAAAGAGGCTATAGCGCATTCTAAAGGTGAAAAAACGAATGCAATTGAGCACAAACCTGAGAGTATAAATGTAAAAGCGATCCGCGAAAAAACAGGCATGAGTCAGCAGCACTTCTGTGCTACTTTTGGAATTTCGTTGGGAACACTTCGCCATTGGGAACAGGGGCTTCGTTTCCCTCGTGGTCCCGCAAGAGTTTTGCTTAAGGTCGTTGAGCATAATCCTCAGGCCGTTATTAAAGCGGTATCAACATAAAAAATATAACAAAGCGTTTAAATCGTTGCGCATAAACACGCGCAACTCGGACAGCCAACCGCTCGCTTTGCTTGCGGTGGTCTGCCGTTTAACTTAGCGTTAGCCATAAAAATAGGGAAACATGAAACATACATCTTCACAATTTGAGTTATATCGGTATCAATTGTTACCAATTGATAGATATTTACAGGGTGACCTATGGAGCGGAATAGACTCGATCGAAGAGCTATTGAAAAAAAAGAACGATATTTTTAATTCTGCGTTACAAGAAGTTGATCACTTTTATAACTCAAGAACTGAAACCGCTACAAAACGCCTATATGTTGATAACAGTTTTTTCCTTTTCCGTATAGCAGCAAATAGATCATTACATCGAGAAACAAAAGAGTTCAAGGAAGAATATATTGATAATTGGCCATCAGTATTGGTTGCAATCTGGAATGATCCAGATGTGCAAATGATCGCGGTTCAAAGAAGGACAACCGCGTTTAGTAGCACAGAAGCAGTGGTCAAACTAATATTGGAAACAATATATGCATCATTATCACACTTCCATTTAAGAGCCATATATGAGCCTATTGTTGAGAGAAAAGTATTTTGGGATATTGTAGAAAAGTATGAAGGAAAAATACAAAAACTAGAATTTGAATTTATCACGCCGAATATGGCAAATATTTCTGGCAATTTACCAGAGAATCTCAAAGAATTTGCAAAGGCGACAAACTCAGTAAAAAACAAATTAAACATTGAATCCGATAAGGAATCAAATCTTCATATTGAAAAAAATAACGAGACAATAAGTTCATTGGCGGATTACACAAGTGATGGCGGTGGAAATGTGGCTATTAAGGTTGCTGGGCTATCTAAAAAAATTCATACATCAAAAACAGTTAAGCATATTGAAATATCAGAAATTCAATTACAGGGCACTGCTGAAGAAGTCGCCAGCATTTTAAAAGAGATAATGAGATGATATCTCAGATTTTAAAAACATCCACTATGTCTATAGGTATAGGATTTATTTTTCAGGTACTGCAGGGGGCATTGAGTACTGCTTACCTAAACAGCTATTTGGCTCAAAACCTTATAACTATACTGATTGCTCTGTTGGCAATCAATTCAGCAACCCTAGGTATTGTTCTTACAAAGATACGCGACTTAGTAGAGAGGCATGGTAACGCGGAATGCTTTAATAGTACTAAAGAGCACATGATCCTATCTATTAAAGAGCAGATAGCGCTTATTATTTTTGCAATCACATTTCTAACCATAGTTAGCTCTGAAGTTATTGCATCTTACGAAAACTTAAAAATGTTGTTTGATGCAATTGTTGTTGCAATATTTTCTTATGCTTTGTTTGTGTTATATGACACGGCAAAGGGTGTCCTTATAATTATAGACTTCGATATAAATAATGGCTAACAAACTCATCCAGAGGACTTTCAAACCTGTCG
>JALTJZ010000068.1 GCA_027076325.1 Chromatiales bacterium
AAAAGGGGTCAAGTATCATATTGACCGAAAGCAAAGAGGTCGGACCAAGCTAAGTAACAAAAAAGGTACAGTTGATAAAACGTTATTATGATACTTGACCCCTTTACTTTCCTTTACTCTTTATTATCCCGAAATCCTTTATACCTTGAGAGTAAATAATGAAGAAAAAAGAATTAATTGAGCGTTGGAATAATCTAGATTTTATTGAAAGCATGCGTTCTAAAGTAAAGGATGCATTTACGGAAGGTATGGATGTTTCTGAAATAGATTTAAGAGGGTTAATAGTTGGTGATAAAAGCCAACTTAAACTCTATTATGTTGGGTTGTATAAAAAGAAAATATATAAGTCGGATTTTTCTTTTTCGAAATTTGATTGCGCATTTTTTGAGTCAATTCTTGTAGAGTCAACTTTTGTACGTTGTTCATTTGAAAGTTCAAGTTTTGCGGATGCGAAAATTATTGATTGTGACTTTGATGGTTCTAAGTTTAGCGGGTGTAGTTTTGATGATTTAGAAGCAAGTGGCGTAAGTTTTAAATCTTGTAAGTTTAAAGATAAAAGAAGTTTAGCACTTACTGCACTTAGGGCTAATTTTAAAAACTGCGATTTTTCTAATTCAAGCTTTAATGGTGTTGAATTCAGGGTCGCTAGGTTTGTGAATTGTAAATTTGATAAAGCCACCTTCGAAAGTTGCGACTTGCGAGGTGCTATATTCGATGGTGATTCACCTGATAAAAAATCTATAAAGGATTGTTATATGTAATAGCATATTGAAAAAGGGGGCAGATTTATTTAATCTTTAAAAAAGAACCAAAAAAACACAATGAAACATAAAACATAAACAAGCAGACAACAAACTAAAAAAAATGAACCATCAAGCCAGACAATTCGACAACAAAAAAGGCACATTGCAACGCCCTTGCAAACCTGTGCCTGCGTGTCTGGCACGCTGGCCTGAAAAAGGGCAGGCAATAACAACCGCCGACCACCCCATCATCGCCAATGATTTTTATTGTTTTTTAAACGGCAATAAACTCACCGAAACCGACGAAGAAGGGCGCGTAACAACATGGACATACGACCTGCAAAACCGAGCTAAAACCGTCAGCAACCCATTGCTTAATGTAATGAGTTATAACTACGACGGTGAAAACAACAAAACCCGTCAAACCGACTGGCGCGGTAACGATACCACCTACGATTACGATGCAGACAACCGCTTAATCACCCAAACACAATTAACCAGCAAAATAACACGCTATAGCTACGACCCTGTGGATAACCTGCTTAGCGAGCAAGATCCCGAAGGCCGTATTACAACCTTCGCCTACGATGCGCTCAATCGCCAAACCAGCATCACCGATGCGCTGGGGCAAACCCAAACCAGCACTTACGATGGCATGAAAGAAAAGGGGTCAAGTATCATATTGACCGAAAGCAAAGAGGTCGGACCAAGCTAAGTAACAAAAAAGGTACAGTTGATAAAATGTTATTATGATACTTGACCCCTTTTCCTGTGTAATTACTAAGAACGGAGAAGCAGTTACCATTCGAGGTAAGCAAGTATCGCCGCACGCAATAGAACAAGCAGTGAAGCGTGGGGTGCCAGCCAAAGAGATTTTGAGGGCTTTGGATAAAGGTGTGCCAAAGGCCAAACAAAGCTTAGGTGAGGCTTCGATAGTGCGTAAGGGGCCAAAAGCTATAGTTACGACAAAAGAAAACGACACGATAATAACGACAATTATAGGAAAACAGAGGCCGAAGTTTTGAATACGAGTCAAAATCAACAGTGTGCTTTTTGTGAGCTTCGTGCGGATCGCTTATGCCCAATTTCAGGAAAAGAGATATGCAGTACAACATGCCTAGAAATTAGTACGTGGGCGGATGAAATTATTTCTGATGACGACAGTATTTATCTTGAATTTTTTGAAAAAATACGTTCCTACAGCAAAGCTAAATTGAATTTGAGTAACGATGTTGAAGTGGCCAATGAGTGTAAGACTTGTAAATATCATTGGGTTGATACTGACTGATTTAATGTTACAAAGGGTGCAGATAACCTTCTAAATTAATGGGGTCAGACTCAAAAATGCTTTTTTATTTTTGAGATTATTTTCTGAATCTGACCCCAGTGTGTGGTTTGAGTTAGGCGTTAGTTAGCGGTTTTTTTAATTTAGTTTTACGCACAAGGAGGTGTGTATGGCAAGGCCAAAACGTTTATGGATGAAAGGGGTGCCGCAGCATGTGGTGCAACGCGGTAATAACCGACAAGCGACATTTTTTTGTGATGACGATTATCGGTTTTATCTGGCGTGTTTAGAAGAGGCGGTAGAGAAGTATCAATGTGACGTGCATGCCTATGTGTTAATGACGAACCATGTGCATTTACTGATGGTGCCAGAGGAACAAACAAGCATTGCTCGGGTGATGCAATCGGTGGGCAGGCGTTATGTTCGTTATGTAAACCATGTTTATGAACGAACAGGTACATTATGGGAAGGGCGATATAAAGCAAGTTTAGTTGATAGTGAGCGGTATTTATTAACCTGTTATCGCTATATAGAGTTAAACCCGGTACG
>JALTJZ010000069.1 GCA_027076325.1 Chromatiales bacterium
TTGTTTCAATACATTGAAGGGTTTTATAATCGTAAACGCAGGCATTCACACTTAGGCAATATACCGCCGCTTAAGTTTGAAGAAATGGCTGCATAATCTATGTCCGTTTTACGGGGTACAGGTCAGTATCAAGTTCAATGCGATTATCGTACACCCTGTATTCATGCCACATATTTCGAAAAGCCTTTTCTGACTTATAGACTAAGGAAGCAGATTTTGCCATTACTCCCCCCGGCAACGAATATTATGCATAAATCTCCCCTTGTTTCGTTTTTTGGCTACAGAATTTATGCCGTATACAGGCCATTACTTTACTTAATCCTATGTAACCGTAACAAATTTTCAGCTTAACGGCTAATAAATGCAGCGCAAAATCAATATCTTATTCTGAAAAGGATTGCTTTATATTCAATCATAAAAAAACCGGCCCGCTTTGCAGCTAAGGCCGGTTAGATTACCGTGTCAGGATTTAAAATATTTTTAAATCCTTTCTCAGGCAGGACAAGTTGAAGCTAGAGTTCAAACTTACCTTTCAACTTCTTAGGTACGGCTACGCCTTTTATGCGTATATATTTAGGCATACCGTCTTTGTATGGAGGATAGTCTTCACCTTTAATTAAAGGTTCCATATATGTACGGCAGGCTTTGGTGATACCAAAACCATCTTTTGTGATGAAGTTTGCTGGCATCATTTTTTCTACATTGGCAACTTTGCTTAAGTCGGCCATGCCCACTTTCCATTTAAATGGTTTATTGGAAATACGGTCTACCGTTGGCATTACAGAGTTATAACCTTTAACTGCAAATTGAACCGCTGCTTTACCCATTGCGTAGGCCATGTCCACGTCGGTTTTTGACGCAATATGCCGCGCTGCACGTTGCAGGTAATCGGCAACAGCCCAGTGGTTTTTCAGTTGCAGTTCAGATTGAATCATGCCGCTAATAACGGTTGCCGCACCACCGAGTTGTGCATGACCGAACGCATCTTTAAGGCCTGTTTCTGCAAGGAAACGACCGTCTGGCCAGTGAACACCTTCAGATACAACCACTGAGCAGTAACCATGTTTATCAACATTCTTTTGTACTTCGGCCAGGAATTTTTCCTGATTAAACTCCACTTCGGGGAACAGGATAACCGTTGGAATAAACGTATCCTCGGTTGATGCCAAACCACCTGCCGCTGCTATCCAGCCTGCATGGCGACCCATAACTTCAACAATAAATACTTTAGTGGATGTTTTAGCCATTGATGCAACATCGAACGAAGCTTCGCGTGTTGAAACCGCAACGTACTTGGCAACCGAACCAAAGCCTGGGCAATTGTCTGTAATGGGTAAATCGTTATCCACTGTTTTAGGAACGTGAATTGCCTGAATCGGGTAACCCATTTCTTTTGACAGTTGTGAAATTTTGTAACAGGTATCTGCTGAATCGCCACCACCATTATAGAAGAAGAAACCTATGTTATGCGCCTTGAATACTTCGATTAATCGCTCGTATTCACGACGATTTTCTTCTAATGATTTTAATTTAAAGCGGCAAGAACCGAATGCACCCGATGGTGTGTAGCGTAAACCTTTAATGGTTGCTGCTGTTTCTTTGCTGGTATCGATTAAGTCTTCGGTTAATGCACCGATAATGCCGTTACGGCCGGCATAAACTTTACCAATTTTATTTGTTTTTGCGGCTGCTTCAATTACACCAGCCGCAGATGCATTAATTACCGCAGTTACGCCACCCGATTGTGCGTAAAATGCATTCATTGGTGGTACTTTAGGGGCTGCTTTCTTTTTCGCTTTTGTTTTCTTTTTGGCTACTTTCTTTTTCGTTTTTTTCTTTGTCACTTTCTTTTTAGTGACGGTTTTCTTTTTAGCGACCTTTTTCTTCGCTACTTTTTTCTTTGCTTTCTTTTTAGCTGCCATGATAGACCTCGATTAATTTTAATATTGAATTTTGTAGTTTGAATTTATATGGCTTAAACGTTTTTAATCTTTTGCTCTATTTTTTTGTAGTTCGTGATCTGCCTGTACGCGTAGCGTGGTTAACACACAATCGAGCAGATCATTATAAAAAGGCTTGCCGGTACCAAATTGTTCGCGATTACCATAAAAAAACTGACTGAAGTATTGTACTTCGTCTGTTTTTGCCACAATAAAATGGCAATCACCTTTTTCCCAGTAAACGGCGGGGCATTCTGTTACCTGGCTATCGTTTTCGGAAAGGCGTAATTCGATATCGGCCTGTTCAAAGGGAACATTTTCACCATACCGCTCTTGCAGGCAGCCACTAATGGCTTTTAGTTCTTCGGGGGTATAATCCGGGATTTTACTCATTGATTTTATCGCTAAAACTATGGAGGGTGTATTCTCCATATCTGGCAAATTATTGCAAGGCTTAGTGGCTGTTTTATTATCTTACAGCCACTTATGCAGCATTTGCGATAGTAAACGTCGCTCTACCCCCATAGCTATTACCAAAATAAGCTTTTAGCTAGTTTTGTCGCCTTTTTTTGCTATTAAACGCTCAATACGCGCTTCAAGCCGATCCACATCATTACGCAAGGTACTAATCGCGCTAAAAAAAGGCTCTACTTCTTCTGCAACCGGCAATATTTTAGATTCCTGCTGTAGATACTCCGCGACATTCTGTTCTAATGTTTGTTTTGCCTGCGTTTGCCATTGCTGGAAATCCTGTGCAGCACGGCCTAGCCTATGCGCAATAAGGTCACCCGTGGATTCCGAGGTGATTTTTGCAAAGACCTGTGCAAGTTGCTCCTCCCAGTCAATATCCAGTTGCTTAAAAAACTGGTTAAATTGCTGCCCCAATTCCAGATCACCGTCGATGCTGATGTTTTGTTCCCGCAAAGTGGCCGCTGTACTGTCACCTTTGCTCATATTAAACAGAGCGACGGGCGTGCCCTTTATAGTGGTATCCGCTTCGCCTGCATACGCTGACATTACCTGTATACCCTGCGTATCAGGCAATAAATAGAGGGTAACGTCCCAGCCCTGTAATTCGATGGCAATAACTTTGCCAGACAAACCGGCCAGCCTGGTTACAGCCATTGAATCCATGCTGATATATTGGTTGAGTGCGGTTTCGATAGCAGCCATTAAGGCAACGTTTATTTCGTTGGTAGAGGCTGCTTGTGGTGGTGCTTGGTCTGTGGGCATTTTGTTTGGCCGTTATTTCTGCGAAGCTACGGTTGTAAGGAATAACGACTGAGGACATCGTGCATTGGCGAACCATGCTTTTGGCTATAAGGTATTTGGGTAGAGCCGCATTTGCTACCACAAATGCGGCATAAGTGGCTGTAAGATAATAAAACAGCCACTAAATTTTATAACCTCGATGCAAGGCCACAATACCGGCACTTAAATTAAAATAATCGCATTGCTCAAAACCGGCATTGGCCATCATCTCTTTTAGCGTGTCCTGATCAGGATGCATACGAATGGACTCGGCAAGATAACGGTAACTATCTGCATCGTTCGTGATCAGCTTGCCAATAAACGGTAACACTTTAAAGGAATAAGTATCGTAAATCGGATTAAGGGCTTTAAAGGTGGGTTTGGAAAATTCCAGCACCAGTAACTTACCACCCGGCTTTAATACCCGATGCATCGATTTTAATGCGGCATCTTTGTCCGTCACATTGCGCAAACCAAAAGCAATGGTAATCAGGTCAAAATGGTTATCTGGGAAAGGCAGGCATTCAGCATTGGCCTGCACGTAATCGACATTGCCTAATATACCTTTATCGGTTAAGCGCTCACGGCCTACGTTGAGCATGGAATTGTTGATATCCGATAAGGTCACATGGCCACTCTGGCCGACAATGCGTGCAAATTTAGCCGCTAAATCACCCGTGCCACCGGCTAAGTCCAGTACTTTTTGCCCCGGGCGTACACCACTTATTTCAATGGTGTAACGCTTCCAGAGGCGATGGATGCCCATCGACATCAGATCGTTCATGACATCGTATTTATTGGCAACCGAATGGAAAACCTCGGCCACTTTGCCTTGTTTTTCAGATGTATCGACCGTTTCGTAACCGAAATGGGTTTTGTCTGAATTAGATGTTCCTGACATAGGCGCTATCTCGAATTAACAAAAGGCTATTATAAACCAAATTGGGGCCGAGCAATATGCTAGATATTCTACTTCTCTTTTCGCCAAAATAGCTAACTAATTCATTCTGTTGAACTAATTTTTTGCATAGTTGAGAAACTGCGCCTCAATGGTTCCTTTTGAATAACAGCGAATCGCCGGGTTAGCACTTGAGGGATAAATACCGGGTTCTTTTGTTGTTAATGTAAAGGAAACCGGATCCCAGTTAAACGTGCCATTGCGTAAATATTTTCCTGAGTTACGTTGTGTATAGTATTCACCAGAAAAAGTTCGCCGTACTTTATAACGTGCATTAACACTAATTTCTGTTTGGCGCTCATTTACAGGTGACATATAAACATTGACTGTTCCACTTAACGTTGAACGTGGTGAAACTTCATACCAATAATAATATTTCTTATGTGAAACAACTTCATATTTTTTTGAATTTGCAACTGAATAATCAAAACTACGCGGCTTGCCATCATAATTAATTAATCGGTGATTTATCCCGCAGTCAATATATTTTTCTACATCAGCAGGATTTTCAATTTGGTATTCCAGGTTAATAATGCGTGAGGCTTTTTCTATATTATTAATTCGATATTGACTAACCGTCATTCGTTTAACCATGTCGTTCCACGCCTGCTCAAAGGGCTTGTTTATAACAACACTGTTTTTAACTTTAGTTGCTGCCGCGGGGGAGTGTTTAAAATTCATTGTTGCCGGTGCAGCGCACCCAACAAGTGTGGTAGCGAGTAGCAGCAACATTGCTATATTTTGTAACTTCATAATCATCTCCTTATTTTTCAACCTATATCCTTTACCAACGGATAAAATAATTATCAATTAGTATTGCTATGCTGTCTATTAGCCAAAAGTATGAAACTCCAGAATTTCTATTGATCTCTGCTATCCCGTTAATACCTTCTCACTTCGGGAGAGGATTGGGTTAAGGGGATCTGAATAAATAAGCACATTGTTTTATTTGCTTCCTCACAAAATCTAAAATGCCTCGTTAGCATTTTTACAACGAGTCAATTCCTAACTCTAGTATATATAAGCCGACAATTACTATGTAAAAAAGGAAGCCCATTACAAAATTAGCAACTAAATGAATTATTTTAAGCCGGGTATTTTTTAAGTATTTCACACCAGTAGGGAAGTTTACTTGTATTACCTCTGTGCTAAAATCTGATTTGTAGAAGCGTACTCTTTTCTTGTCAAAATATTCTAACGTAGCTGCATAATCGCTTTTTTCAAAATACTCTACTGCTAAGTTATTTTTATTGTGTGCACCAATGACATATCCTAATTTACCATTACCTAAATTTTTTAAAGCAATGATTTTCCCATCCAGCTTTGCTGGTGGGTAAGGGTTGATTTCGTTCTCAATTATTATAAACTGGTGAGTACCAAATGGAAGGCCAGCTAAATCTCTTGCTGCAATATATATACAGGCATTCAACTTCTCCTTATCTTTGTTATGCTAATGCTGCTACATTTTTAAGCTATTACCTTTTCCTGGAAATTCGTGGGGATAACCTTAGTACAGGACACCAATACGGTTTAATCTTTATTAAACTCAAACGCATCTGAAATATAATTTTCCTGCGTTAAACCTGCCGCTTCAAAAGCATCTTTTGCGGCATAAACCATTTCGGGGCGCCCGGCAGCATAAACTTCATGCCCACTTAAGTCTGGATAATCTTCCAGTATGGCTTCATGTACCAGCCCTGTTCGTCCCTGCCAGTTGTCTTCAGTTTTAGGGCTGGATAAGACCGGTGTATAACGAACAAGTGGATTAAGTTTGGTAAATTTCTGTGCAACATCATCCATGTATAGATCTTCCAGCGCACGCACACCCCAGTAAATATGGATCGAGCGTTCCATGCCCGTTTTTAATGCGTGTTCAACCATCCCTTTAATAGGCGCAAAGCCAGTGCCACCGGCCATAAAAATCATTGGCTTTTTACTTTTTTCCCGAATATAAAAATTACCATGCGGCCCTTCAATGCGAAACATTTCTTTTACCTTCATATTCGCAAAAACGTCCGTGGTAAACTTACCATCGGTAATATGCCGAATATGTAATTCAATATATTCATCGTCGTGTGGCGCATTGGCTATAGAAAAACTGCGGTGCTTGCCTTCTTCGATAAGAAAGTCAATATATTGCCCGGCTAAAAACTGCATTCGCTCAGTAGCAGGTAATTTTAACTTTAAATACATGACATCGTGGTTGAGTTTTTCGAGTACCTCCAGACGGCAGGGTAATTTCACCACAGGAATATCTCTGGCCGTTTCAGCTTCACGTGACTCGATAACCAGGTCTGTTTTAGCCTGTGCCTGACAGAACAAGGCCATGCCTGCCGCTTTTTCTTCTGCGGATAGTGCCTTTGGCGCTTCACTGTATTCCACTTCACCTTGCAGCAGTTTACCCATGCACTTGCCGCATTTACCATTACGACAGCCATAGGGCAAGTGCACACCCTGACGGATGGCAGCTTCTAAAACGGTTTCGCCGCGATTAACACTGAACTCGTGGCCAGTTGTTTCGATTTTGACGCGATTTGTCATAAACAGGTATTCTCATTAGATTGCGGGTGCCGCATTATACCTTATGGTTACTTCAGGAAAACCCCGAAACAGTGTGTCTATTATCAGCCAACCCTGCTTAGTCTTTTGAAAAAATACCCAACTCATCCCAGATGGCATCAATGTGTTGTTTAACCGAATCATCCATTGTAATCGGCACACCCCATTCACGTGTGGTTTCACCTGGCCATTTGTTGGTGGCGTCCATTCCCATTTTACTACCCAGACCGGAAACGGGTGAGGCAAAATCCAGATAATCGATCGGTGTGTTTTCAATGAGTGTGGTATCGCGGGCGGGATCCATTCGTGTGGTCATTGCCCAGATGACATCTTGCCAGTCTCGCACGTTTACATCGTCGTCCACAACAATAACAAATTTTGTATACATAAACTGTCGTAGAAATGACCAAATGCCCATCATTACCCGCTTGGCGTGCCCGGCGTATTGCTTTTTCATGCTAACAACCGCGACACGGTATGAGCAACCTTCTGGCGGCAGGTAAAAATCAACTATCTCTGGAAACTGCTTTTGCAAAAGGGGAACAAACACTTCATTTAAGGCCACGCCTAAAATGGCGGGCTCATCCGGTGGACGGCCGGTATAGGTACTGTGATAAATGGGTTTTTCTCTGTGGGTGATACGCTCAATGGTAAACACGGGGAATTTGTCTACTTCATTATAGTAACCGGTGTGATCACCAAAGGGGCCTTCGTCAGCCATTTCGTCTGGGTGAATCACTCCTTCTAATACATACTCTGCTGAAGCGGGCACTTGCAGGTCATTACCTATGCATTGGGTTACCTCTGTTTTTGCACCACGCAATAATCCGGCAAAGGCGTATTCTGACAGGCTGTCCGGGACGGGCGTTACCGCGCCTAAAATGGTGGCCGGATCGGCTCCCAGCGCAACGGCAACCGGAAACGGTTCTCCCGGATGTTTTTCCTGCCAGTCTTTAAAGTCCAGCGCACCGCCACGGTGTGCCAGCCAGCGCATAATCACTTTATTTTTTGCAATGACCTGTTGGCGATAGATGCCCAGGTTTTGCCGTTCTTTATTTGGCCCTTTGGTAACCACCAGTGCCCAGGTAATGAGTGGTGCAGCATCGCCCGGCCAGCAGGTTTGAATAGGAATCGTGTTTAAATCAACATCATCGCCTTTAATAATATGCGTTTGGCAATCTGCTTTTTTTATTACTTTTGGTGCCATGTTTAACACTTGCTTAAATACCGGCAGCTTTCCCCATGCGTCTTTCATCCCCTTTGGTGGCTCCGGCTCTTTTAGCATAGCCAATACTTTGCCCACTTCACGCAGCGCTTCGACCGACTCTTCGCCCATACCCAGTGCGACCCGTTCAGGCGTACCAAATAAATTACCCAATACTGGCACATCAAACCCTTTGGGATTTTCAAATAGCAAAGCCGGCCCAGCTGCGCGTAAAGTACGGTCACAGATTTCAGTCATTTCTAAACAGGGATCGACTTCTTGTGTGATACGTTTTAGCTCACCACGTTCTTCCAGTAGTTTAATGAAGTCCCTTAGGTCTTTGTATTTCATATTTTTCTATCTGTAAAATACCATTTGTAATCAAGATTGCCGTGCTGTTGCCCGCTATGACAATACGATAAGAGCTTATCACGGAGCATGAGCGAGTAGAGTACAAAGCAGAAAAATATTGAGGACGCGGCGCTTACATCAAGTTAAGTGAGCATTTCAAAAATTCTTCCAACGCCGCAATCGCTTGCCTCACGTTTCGTGATTAAATTCGAAAGCCACCATGCCTTTTCCGGTTCTTATAATCATTCCACACGATACCGCCTATCACACCGAGTATAATCATCACAACAGTTAAGCCCCAGTACCATGCAGGAAAGCTGGCACGTATACCTGCCAGCTCTTCTGCTGTTGGAACACGTTTACCTTCAAGGCTTGCCAACGCCATTTCGATACTGTTGCGCATTAAGGTGTTTTCCTGCTGTACTTTAATTAATTTAGACTGCAAACCACCTGGATCAAGATCCCTGTTATCTTTTGCCTGCTGCTGCAGCGCCAGTAGTTCTGTTTTTAACCGCTTAACTTCCTGCATTGCCTTTTCCAGCTCGCCTGCATTAACAACATTGCCATCACTTTCGGTAACAGACTGGCTACTTGCTGCTGCTTTTTTTAATTCTTTAATGGTTGTTGTTGCATTTGAAAGCTGGTCACGTTTTATTTGTAACTCACGATCTTTTTTTGTTAGCTGCTCATTTACTGCTTTTAATGTTTCAACTGTTTTCTGGTATTGCGCAAATAAGTTATCATACTCTTTTGTTGCCGGTTTGCTTTTAACTAAAAAATTGGCAGCGACCCACCCTTGTGTGCCATCTTCTGTGCGCACACTGATAAAGTCTCCCTGACGACCCATAACGGTAACAACACTGCCACTGGGAATCGATTTTAAAATAGGGCTTTGTTCGTCAGCAAGTTGATGGATGCCCAATAAAATCCTGTCGGTGACATACAACTTCTCTGCAAAACTCTGGCTAGCATAAGTGATAAGTAAACTAAGAAAAGCCATTTGCACTTTTTTATTTTTTGTTATAAAACAATTTAAACTGAATTTCATTTTTGTTCCTTGATTTATTATGCTGCTATACCTGCATGCCGCAATAGTGCATTTATCTCAGGCTCGCGACCTCGAAATACTTTGAATAGTTCCATTGGCTCCTGACTACCGCCTTGCTCCAGAACAGCGTGAAGAAATTCTAATCCGGTTTGCCGATCAAAAATACCATGCTCTTCAAATTTTGAGAACGCATCGGCAGATAGCACTTCAGCCCATTTATAACTGTAATAACCCGCAGCATAACCACCGGCAAAAATATGTGAAAAACTGTGCTGGAAACGATTAAATGTCGGTGGAAAAATCACTGCTACATTTTTGCGAACATTATCTAATACTGCCTGAATATCAAGCCCCTTATCTGACTTAAATTCAGATGTTTGATATTCCGCATGTATTTTTAAGTCAAAAATAGAGAACTCAATTTGCCGCATCATTTGCATGCTGGACTGAAAGTTTTTGGCCGCATGCATGCGCTCGAATAAATCGGCCGGCATCGGCTCCTGTGTTTGATAATGTGCGGCAATTAAGTCCAGCGCTTCTCTTTCCCAGCACCAGTTTTCTAAAAACTGGCTGGGCAGCTCCACTGCATCCCATGCCACACCATTAATGCCTGAAACACTTAAATAATCAACTTGCGTCAACATATGGTGCAAACCGTGGCCAAATTCATGGAATAAGGTAATGACTTCCTGGTGGGTGAATAATGCCGGTTCATTACCAATCGGTGGAGTAAGATTGCAGGTTAGGTAGGCCACTGGTATTTGTAGATAACCTGTTTGGTGTATAACACGCCCCTGGCAATCGTCCATCCAGGCACCCCCCCGCTTTTTTTCACGCGCATATAAATCCAGGTAAAACTGCCCGCGAATATTATTGTCGATATCGCGTATCTCAAATACACGCACGGCTTTATGCCAGGTTTCAATCCCTTGTATTTCTTTTATCTGAATACCATAAATTTTATTCACCACGGCAAACATACCATCTAATACGCGCTGTTCCGGAAAATACGGTTTCAATTCTTCCTGGCTAATTGCATATTTTTTCTGCCGCAGGTTTTCTGAGTAATACATAATGTCCCATGCTTCTAAATCCTGCATACCGTATTTTGATTTTACAAAGTCTTTTAATTCCTGATACTCCTGCTCGGCAACCGTTTTACATTTTTCGGTTAGCTGATTTAAAAAATAAAAGACATCATCGGTTGTCTCTGCCATTTTTGTTGCTAAAGATAATTCAGCATAGTTATTAAAACTGAGCAGCTCTGCCAATTCATGGCGCAAGGCCAGAATTTGCTGCATAATATCTGAATTATCCCACTTACCTGCATTACTGCCCTGATCGGATGCGCGGGTTACAAATTCACGATACATTTCTTCACGTAAATTTCGGTTATCAGCATACATCATCACCGCCATATAAGAGGGAGCATCCAGAGTAAAAACCCAGCCTTCTAATTTTTTTTGCTCCGCAGCCTGCTTTGACATTGCCACGGCAAACGCCGGTAAGCCGGAAAGATCTTTCTCGTCTTTAATTTGTTTGTACCATGCATGAGTGGCATCGAGAATATTTTCTTCAAACTGCGTTTTTAATTTTGATAACTGTTGCTTAATTTCCTTAAAGCGCTGTTTTTTATTTTTGTCTAAGTCCACACCCGATAAATGAAAATCACGCAACGCATTATTGATTATTTTTTGTTGTGCAATATCCAGATTTGCAAAATTAAGGTCATCGGCAATGTGCTTATACGCCTGATACAGCTTTTCATTTTGCCCAAGCTCGGTTGAGTACTCGCTAAGTTTAGGTAAGCACTGATTATAGGCTTCACGTAATTCATCACTGTTCACTACCGAATTCATATGGCTCACCGGTGACCATGCGCGCTGAAGTCTGTCCGACATTTCCTCTAGCGGTTGCACCAAATTTTCCCAGTTGAAATATGGCTGCTCAAGTAATGCCTCCAGTTGCTGGCGGTTATCATCTAAAATCTGATCAATCGCCGGCTCAATATGCTGTGGCTTAATATGTGCAAAAGGCGGCAGCCGGGGCCGGTCTGTTTGTAACATGGCTAATAGTGGATTTGTCATGGTATATATATAGTATGATGATAAATATTAATAAACTGCTTAGAGTCTACTAAACCATTGGCAAAGCTACAATTTTTACTTGTTTGGTTAAAATTTAACCATTATGCATAAATCCGACATTCCTTACGAAAATCTGACTCCGGGCGTTATCCTCGACAGTGTCGAAAGCCTGGGATTATTGACCGATGGGCGCTTTCTGGCACTCAACAGCTACGAAAACCGTGTTTATCAGGTCGGTATCGAGGATGCGCAGCCCATTATCGCCAAATTCTACCGGCCTAACCGCTGGCATGATGCTGCCATCCTCGAAGAGCATCAGTTTGCCGCCGACTGTGTCGAACAGGAAGTTCCTCTGATTGCACCCTTACAATACAAGCAAACCACCTTGCACCGCTTTAATGACTTCCGCTTTAGTCTGTACAAGCGCTATGGTGGCCACGCACCGAATCTGGACAACCCTGAGCATTTAGAATGGCTAGGACGGTTTATTGGTCGGCTGCACGCCGTTGGCAGCCGTTTTCCCTTTCAGCATCGACTGACACTTAACCCAACCACTTTTGGCCACAATAACTTAAAATTTTTACTTGAAAACAATTTTATTCCCGATGAAATAAAACACAACTACCAACTGGCGGCACAACAGGTTCTGGAAGTCGTCGATCAACAATTTACAGCATATCAACATTTACCGCTTATTCGGTTACACGGTGATTTACACATTGGCAATATTTTATGGACAGACAAAGGGCCTCATATTGTTGACCTGGATGACTGCATAACAGGTGTTGCCATACAGGATATCTGGATGCTGCTATCAGGCAATGATAATGAAATGGTTGTACAGCTGAATACAATTATAAAGGGTTACTGTCAATTTTATGATTTTGACCCTGCTAGTTTAAATTTAATTGAAGCCCTACGAAGTTTAAGAATATTAAACTACAGCGCCTGGCTGGCACGCCGCTGGCATGATCCTAGTTTCCCACTAAATTTTTCATGGTTTAATGAGCCACGTTACTGGGAAGAGCAACTGTATACTTTGCGTGAGCAAAATGAACGGATGCAAACCTCTCAAATTTTGTCTATTTATAATAATTAATTTTTATTAGGGGCTGTTGATCTTTCAGATTTTAGGCTGATTTTAAGAAAATTTTAGTCATGACAAGGCAATAAATGAAAGATAAACAACCCCTAACCACAAAGACATAAAAAAGCCGCACATAAAAATGTGCGGCTTTTAATAAAGAAAAATGATTAACTATTTTTTCTTTTTCTTTTCTTCTCGCTCTAATGTTTCTTTAATCACTTCTTCAGCAACATTCTTAGGACAAGGTTTGTAGTGCAAAAACTCCATTGAGAACTGGCCACGACCTGAAGTCATGGTACGTAAGTCACCAATGTAACCAAACATTTCACTTAACGGGCATTCAGCTTTAATTCGAACACCAGTTGCTCCGGCATCCTGGCCTTGAATCATACCACGGCGACGGTTTAAATCACCGATAACATCACCCACATGATCTTCAGGTGTGAATACATCCACCTTCATAATCGGTTCCATTAATTGTGGGCCTGCTTTTTTCATGGTTTGACGATAGGCCGCTTTTGCTGCTAATTCATATGCAACAGCAGAAGAATCCACAGGGTGATAATTACCATCGACTAACGTTACTTTAAAGTCCAGGCAAGGGTAGCCGGCTAAAACACCACGCTCAAGGCTTAATTGAAAACCTTTTTCGACGGCTGGCCAAAATTCACGCGGCACGTTACCACCGGTTACGATAGACTCAAACTCAAAGCCACTGCCTGGCTCACCCGGTTCAATGATGTAATCAATTTTAGCAAACTGACCGGCACCACCAGATTGTTTCTTGTGTGTATAGCTGTCTTCAACACGTTGTGTGATCGTTTCACGATAGGCTACCTGTGGTGCGCCTACTTCAACTTCAACACCGTGCGTACGCTTCATAATATCGATTTTAATATCGAGATGAAGCTCACCCATACCTTTAAGAATCGTTTCACCCGAATCATCATCTGTTTCAACACGGAATGATGGATCTTCTTTTACCATCTTACCAATCGCGATACCCATTTTTTCTGCTGCACCTTTATCTTTAGGTGCAACGGCAATCGAAATAACAGGATCAGGGAAAACCATGGGTTCAAGTGTAGCAGGATGTTTAGGGTCACAAAGTGTATGACCCGTTTGTACATTCTTCATACCCACAATCGCAACGATATCGCCAGCTTCTGCACCTTCTAGTTCAATCCGCTCATCGGCAGCCATTTCAACAATACGGCCAATACGCTCTGTTTTACCGGTAAAGGTATTTAGAACTGTATCGCCTTTATTTAATACACCGGAGTAAATACGAATAAAAGTAAGTGCGCCAAAACGGTCATCCATAATTTTAAAGGCTAAAGCGCGGAAAGGTTCTGCTGGATCAACCGTTGCAACTTCACCCGTTTCTTTACCTTCTTCATCAGTTAACGGCTGTGGTTTAACTTCAGTTGGGTTTGGCAGGAAATCAACAACCGCATCCAATACAAGCTGGATACCTTTATTTTTAAAGGCTGAACCACAGTATGTTGGGAAGAAGTCGAGCGCAATCGTACCTTTACGAATACATTTTTTAAGGTCTTCAACAGAAGGTTCGTTACCTTCTAAGTAGGCTTCCATTAAATCGTCGTCTTGCTCTACCGCTGTTTCAATTAATTTTTCACGGTATTCTTCGATTTTGTCTGCCATGTCAGCTGGCGGCTCTTCGATTTTATAATTTTCAGGTTGGCCAGAGTCATCCCAAATCCAGGCTTTACGGCTAATAAGATCAACTAAACCAACGAAGTTCTCTTCGATACCAATTGGCAATACCATAACCAATGGGTTTGCACCTAAAACGTTTTCTACCTGATCAACGACGCGATAAAAATCACCACCCACACGGTCAAGTTTATTTACAAAAATAACCCGTGCAACTTCTGATTCATTTGCATAACGCCAGTTGGTTTCTGATTGAGGTTCGACACCACCCGATGCACAAAATACACCAACACCGCCATCAAGTACTTTTAATGAACGGTATACTTCAATTGTGAAATCAACGTGGCCTGGTGTGTCAATAATATTCATACGATGGCCATTCCATTCACACGAAACCGCAGCAGACTGAATGGTAATACCACGCTCTGCTTCCTGATCCATGAAATCTGTGGTTGCTTCACCATCATGCACTTCACCGGTTTTATGGATTTTTCCGGTGAGCTTCAGGATACGTTCTGTTGTAGTGGTTTTGCCTGCATCCACGTGAGCAAAGATACCAATGTTTCTGTACTTGTCTAAATCAGCCATGTTGTTGCTACTCTGTTAAATTAATATAAATTCTAAAAATTCTGGGCACCGAATCTATCGGCAATCTAAATGCCACCCTTTAGTAATACTTCAGGGGAAACACGATAAAACATTCAAAATGAGCCTTATATTGACTAACGCAGAATAAGGCAATTCATTGGAAAAATGAGCCGCGAATTATAGCGTAAACTGACAGCAAAAGGGCATAAAATCTTGAAAAAACATGTGATTTTGGGGAAATATTAAGAGATCGGGTTATAACCTCTAAACCACAGCAATATAGCCAGCACGGCACTTTAAGCGCCAACCCAGCTCACACCGCCAAATTAGCATTGCCCCAATATTGCAATATAATTTATTCAATATTGCTTTTTGTCGTGCCGCCATAGTTTACGTTAAAGCGAAAGACTTTCTAATGTAACTCTTTGATTTTCCTATATTAAGCTGGCTTCCAAATACCGACTGCCGGATCATCCGTTGGGGTACTTTTACCTTTTGCCGTTTCAGTCTGCGGCTCAGCCTGCTGCTGTGCTGACTTTGCGCGATCATCCGCTACCTGCTTTGTAAATGCGGCAAGTTGGTCTAAAAGCTCATTTCGATCTGCTTCCGTGCCCGGATACTCAGCACTGAAATAGCCAATAACAGCCGATAAATATTGCAGGCCAACCATTAAATCTTCTTCAACAGCTTTGTCATGTTTGGCAATTGCTGCAAAAAGATTATTTAACAATTCTGAGGATAGTTGAATTTGGTTGCTCATAATACACCCTTCTAGTATGTTCCTGTCATTTGGTGCGCCATTCTAACTTGAATTTTCTAAATACACACCTCATTATATAACTTACAATTCACCTTTCTTTCACACTCTTTTATAAAGGTTATTTACAAATGGCACATTACGACTTACTTGCAATTGGCGCTGGTAGTGGCGGCTTATCGGCAGCAGAACGCGGCGCCTTGTACGGTAAAAAATGTGCCGTTATTGAAAATAAAACCGTTGGTGGCACCTGCGTTAATGTCGGCTGTGTACCAAAAAAAGTCATGTGGTTTGCATCCGGTGTTGCAGAAACACTGCATAACGCGTCCGGTTATGGCTTTGATGTTGACATTAAAAGTTTCAGCTGGAAAAAACTGGTGGATGCGCGAGAAAATTATATCAACGGTATCACCACCTGGTACGATTCATACCTTAAAGATTCAAACATTGACTATATTAAAGGCACGGCAAAATTTGTCGATGCGCATACATTAGATGTCGGTGGCACACAACACACCGCCGATCATATTGTGATTGCACCGGGTGGCTACCCGATAGTGCCCGATGTTCAAGGTGCTGAATTAGGCATTACTTCTGATGGTTTTTTTGAACTAATCGAACAACCCAAACGGGTTGCCGTTGTTGGTGCAGGCTATATTGCAGTTGAGCTGGCCGGCTTATTAAATGGCCTGGGCAGCGATGTTTCAATGTTATTACGCCGCGGTCATTTCTTATCCGGCTTTGATGTGATGTTACGCGAAACCTTAATGGAAGAAATGGTTGAAGACGGCGTGAATATTATGTCGAAAATTAATGTACAAAAAATTGTAAAAGAAGTTGGCAATAAACTGACGATTGTCTGTGATAACGGCATTGTGCTAGAAAACTACGATGCCTTAATCTGGGCTATCGGGCGTGCACCGGCCACCGCTAACTTAAATTTAGAGGCAGCTGGTATTGAGTATGATGAACGTGGTTATATCCCCTGCGATGATTTTCAAAATACCAATGTAAAAAATGTATACTCAGTGGGTGATGTTACAGGTCGCGTACAACTGACACCGGTTGCCATTGCTGCTGCAAGACGCTTGTCAGACAGGCTGTTTAATAATATGCCAGACAGAAAACTGGACTATGAAAATATTCCTACTGTCATGTTTAGCCACCCGCCCATTGGCACCATCGGCTTAACCGAAGAACAGGCACGCGCTGAACACGGTGATGCGGTAAAAGTTTATACTTCAAGTTTCACCGCTATGTATCATGCACTTTGCCCTAACCAGCAAAAAACTGCACTCAAATTAATTTGCGTGGGTGCTAATGAAAAAGTAGTGGGCTGCCATATTATTGGCATGGGCGCGGATGAAATGCTGCAAGGCTTTGCGGTTGCCATTAAAATGGGTGCCACCAAAAAAGATTTTGATAATACCGTTGCGATTCATCCGACCAGTGCAGAAGAATTAGTAACAATGAGATAAAGTTTTTATGACTATTCGCTCTTACAAAAACCACACGCCTTCTCTTGGTGATAACACCTACATTGATGACTCTGCAATTATCATTGGTGATGTTCGCATTGGCAGTGACGTTTCGGTTTGGCCACTTACTGTTATCCGCGGTGATGTCAATTCAATCCATATTGGTAACAATACCAATATTCAAGATGGCTCTGTTTTGCATGTTACCCATGATGGCCCCTATGACTACAATCGCGGTGGTTATGCGCTTAATGTTGGTAGTAATATTACGGTCGGTCACAACGTTATCCTGCATGGCTGCACGATTGGCGATAACTGTTTAATCGGCATGGGCTCGACGATTATGGATGGCGTGGTGATTAAACCCAATACCATTATTGGTGCGGGGAGCCTGGTTTCCCCCGGCAAAAAGCTGGACAAGGGCTGCCTGTACGTTGGGCGGCCGGCCAAAAAAGTACGCGAATTGAATAGCGACGAAATTGAATCTATCCAGTATTCTGCCGATCATTATATTGAGCTTAAGAACACTTATCTTGAATAGTTATCACTGCTGCGCCAGCAATATCAGCGCAACCCTTTAAATGACCAGCTTTTTCTATCTGATCTATTTTACGTTGAAATAGACTATAATAGTAGGCTACTTCTAAGTTTTCCGTTATTGCAAACGCTAGCGCCTGCAATGACACGACCTTTACTGAGTTATATCAACAATGCAGTCAGCACCCCATCTTTTTTCCTACAAACAATACTGGGCAAAACGCTTCGGCACGGCACCGGTATTGCCAATGTCCAAAAAGGAAATGGATGATCTTGGCTGGGACAGTTGCGATATTATTATTGTAACCGGTGATGCCTATATCGATCATCCCAGTTTTGGAATGGCACTCATTGGCCGCTTGCTTGAAGCACAGGGTTTTCGGGTTGGTATCATCTCGCAACCAAACTGGCAGAATAAAACAGACTTTACCCGACTAGGCAAACCTAATTTATTTTTTGGCATTACTGCCGGCAATATGGATTCAATGGTCAACCGCTATACGGCCGATAGAAAAATTCGACGCAACGATGCCTACACAGCAAATGGTGAACCCGGTAAACGCCCTGACCACTCTGTGAATGTTTACGCACAACGCGCCCGTGAAGCCTATAAAAATGTGCCGGTGATTATTGGCGGCATCGAAGCGAGTTTAAGGCGCATTGCCCATTTTGATTACTGGTCTGAAAAAGTACGCCGCTCTATTTTACCTGACTCTAAAGCCGATATGCTTTTTTTTGGTAATGCCGAACGCGCCATCGTCGAACTCGCACACCGCTTAGCCAAAGGTGAAAACATAAAAGATATTCGTGATATTCGCGGCACCGCTTTTATGACCAACCACATTCCTGAAGGCTGGGATGTGATTAATTCCACTGATATTGATCAACCCGGTCGCATTGAAAAACCGGCCGACCCTTATCTTGATACTTCAAAGCCGGATAAAAGTTGCAAAGAGCCACAGCCAGCAAAAAATATCATTCAATTTCAGCCCAAAACGATTAACTTAAAATTAAATCGTTCTACAACCGCTATCCGCTTACCTTCATTCGAACAGGTTTCCACTGATAAAGTTTTATACGCACACGCTTCACGCGTGTTTCACCTTGAAACCAACCCCGGCAATGCACGTGCACTTATTCAGCAGCATGGCTCAAGAATGGTATGGCTTAATCCACCCCCTATTCCATTAACAACAGCCGAACTCGATCAGGTCTATGAATTTAATTATACCCGTAAACCGCACCCCGGCTACAAACAGGCAAAAATACCGGCATGGGAAATGATTCGCCACTCCATTAATATTATGCGTGGCTGTTTTGGTGGTTGTACTTTTTGTTCGATTACCGAACATGAAGGACGGATTATACAAAGCCGTTCGGAAGACTCGATTATTCGTGAAATTGAAACCATCCGTGATAACGTTCCCGGCTTTACCGGCCATATTTCAGACCTGGGTGGGCCAACGGCCAATATGTATGAACTTAAATGCAAATCTAAAAAAATCGAATCAGCCTGCCGACGACTTTCCTGTGTTTATCCAGATATTTGTAAAAATTTAAACACCGACCATAAACCACTAATTAACCTCTATAAACGCGCCCGTAAACTACCCGGCATTAAAAAAATATTTGTCTCGTCAGGCTTACGTTACGATATTGCCGTGCGGTCACCGGAGTATATTAAAGAGCTGGTATCTCACCATGTGAGTGGCTATCTAAAAATTGCGCCTGAACATACCGAAGAAAATACGCTGAATAAAATGATGAAACCCGGTATTGGCAGTTATGATAAATTTAAAACGCTGTTCGACAAGTTTTCGAAACAGGCTGGCAAAGAACAATACCTTATTCCTTATTTTATATCTGCACACCCCGGCACAACAGATGAAGATATGCTAAATCTTTCGCTATGGTTAAAAGCGAATAAGTTCCGTCCTGATCAGGTACAGGCATTTATTCCAACACCGCTGGCTATTGCATCCGCAATGTATCACTCTGAAAAAAACCCGCTAAAGAAAGTTGATAAAAAATCCGAACAGGTACTAACGGCAAAGGGCGCAACTCAGCGACGTTTACACAAAGCCTTTTTGCGCTACCATGACCCCGAAAACTGGCCTATTTTAAGGGATGCATTGAAAAAAATGGGGCGAGCCGACTTAATAGGCAATGGCAAAAAACATTTAGTACCCGCATGGCAACCGGAAGGCACCGGGATAAAAGCTGAGCGTGAAATCGCACGCAATAAAAATAAGCAGACGGTTTCAAAATCCGCAAGCCGAAATAGAGCAAGCTACAAGGCAAGAAAAAAGCCTGCAAAAAAACACGCACCTAAACAACGTCGCCGTACCTGAATTATGTAAACTCTAAAAATTATGTAAACTCTAAAGGTGCAATGGTGTGCTAGATTATCTACTCAACTGTTACTGACTTTGCAAGATTACGCGGCTGATCAACATCGGTGCCTTTTAAAATAGCCACATGATATGACAGTAATTGTAATGGAATGGTATGAATAATCGGTGAGGTTTCGTCTTCGCATTCAACCACATTTAATACATGAATATTTTCATCTTCTTTAAAATGTGATTTTTTATCTGCAAAAACAAAAAGCTCACCACCACGCGCTTTAACTTCCTGTAAATTACTTTTCAGCTTTTCGAGCATGTCATTATTTGGTGCTACCGAAATAACCGGCATCTCACTATCCACCAATGCCAATGGCCCATGTTTTAATTCACCCGCAGGATATGCTTCGGCATGGATATAAGAAATTTCCTTTAACTTGAGTGCGCCCTCCATTGCTACCGGGTAATGTAAGCCCCGCCCCAGAAAAAGTGCGTGACGCTTGTCGGCAAACATTTCCGAAACGTCTTTAATTTCTGCATCCATTTCCAGTACTTTATCTATCTTGGCAGGCAATGCTTTTAACTGTTTAACCAGATCGGCTTCTTTTTTTCCATCAAGGCCATGACGCCGACCCACAACAATCACCAGCATTAATAAAGCAACCAGTTGTGTTGTAAATGCTTTAGTAGACGCAACGCCAATTTCTGGCCCCGCCCTTGTTAATAAAGTTAAATCACTTTCGCGTGTTAAGGAGCTTTCCGGTACATTGCAAATGGTTAACGACTGGCCGAAACCTAAACGCTTGGCTTCTTTTAAGCCCGCCAGCGTATCGGCTGTTTCACCGGATTGCGAAATGGTAACAATCAGGGAATTTTTTCTAACCACCGGCTTGCGATAACGAAACTCGCTGGCAACTTCCACGCTACAGGGAATGTTGGCCAGTGTTTCAAACCAGTGCCTGGCCACCAACCCGGAATGATAACTCGTACCGCAGGCAATAATATGCACACCCTGAATATTATCAAAAACTTGCCTGGCATTTAAACCAAAACTTTCTTCCAGAATTTTGTGTCCGCTAATACGACCTTCTAAAGTATCTGTTACCGCACGTGCTTGTTCATAAATTTCTTTAAGCATGTAATGGCGGTATTCACCACGCTCAACCGAGTCGGCCGTTAATTCACTTTCTTTAATTTCACGCTCAACAACGTTATTATTTGAATCGTAAATGGTTAGAGATTGACGCGTAATATCGGCAACATCACCTTCTTCTAAAAAAATAAATCGCTGTGTTACAGGCAAAAGAGCAGCAACATCGGAGGCAATAAAATATTCACCAATACCAACACCAATGACCAAAGGGCTGCCACTGCGCGCAGCAACCAGTCGCCCGTCTTCGCTATTGCTGATAACGCCTAACCCATACGCACCCTCAAATTCTTTAATCGACTCTTTAATCGCCGTTAATAAATCTTTTTTCTGTACGATATGGTGTTCGTAAACCTGGTGTGCAATAACTTCGGTATCGGTATCGGATGTAAATTCATACCCTGCTTTTGTTTGAGCGGTACGGAGTTCTTCATGGTTTTCTATAATACCGTTATGCACGACTGCAACGGATTGACGGCAAACATGGGGATGTGCATTTTTTTTTGTCGGTTCACCGTGTGTGGCCCATCGGGTATGTGCAATACCTGAATGTGCAACAAGCTTAGCCTTATTGGCCTGCTTTTCGAGCTCAGCTACTTTGCCCGGCATCCGCACACGCTCGATACAGCCGTCCTCATTTACCACCGCAACACCGGCAGAATCGTAACCACGATATTCTAAGCGTTTGAGTCCTTCAATAAGAATAGGAACGACATCGCGCTCAGCCACTGCTCCAACAATACCGCACATGTTGCTTTACTCCATTAACCGTACACTTCTATTTTAACTAAATATTATAATGCATTATAACCACGGCGACACAGCGAACACGGCAAAAAGAATGTTTTGTAGATATTTTGTTTTATTATCCAACACAACCAGGCTTCATTACTGCAAACCGTATACGCCGAAAATAAATTATCTTCGCTATGCTGCTGTGGTTTAACTTATTTCCTGCTTTTAGTTGGTCGCTTCCAACCTTTAATTGATGTCTGTTTTGAGCGCGACAATGTTAATTCATTTTCCGGTGCGTCTTTTGTGATTGTTGAGCCTGCGCCAATCGTCGCACCATCACCGACTTTAACCGGTGCGATTAACTGTGTGTCCGAACCAATAAAGGCATTATCGCCAATCTCGGTTCTGAATTTGTTGGCACCATCATAATTGCAGGTGATAGTGCCCGCACCAATGTTCACCCCTTTCCCCATATCGGTATCGCCAATATAACTTAAATGGTTGATTTTGCTGCCTTTGTCAATGTTGGCGTTCTTTATCTCAACAAAATTCCCGACATGGGTTTCAGATGACAGTTTTGTTCCGGGGCGAATACGGGCAAACGGCCCTACTTTGCTACCAGCCCCAATCTGTGCCTGTTCAATATGACACATCGGCTGAATCACCACACCGCTATCAATCGTGGCATCTTTAATAACACAGTTGGCACCAACACGCACATTATCACCAATAACAACGTCCCCTTCCAGAATAACATTTATGTCCAGCGTTACATCGTTGCCCACAGTGACATTGCCGCGAATATCCAGCCGTGCCGGATCAATAACCGTAACACCCTGCGCCATTAAACCTTGCGCATTGCTTAACTGATAAAAGCTTTCCAGCTCGGCCAGCTGTAACCGGCTGTTCACACCCAGCACTTCTTCTTCACTTTCCGGGTGCACCGTTTTAATGGCCATCCCGTCATTCACTGCCATCGCAATCACATCAGTTAAATAATATTCACCCTGTGCATTGCTGTTATCCAGCCGCTTTAGCCAGCTGCGCAATTCACCTGCATTAACCGCCAGAATGCCGGTATTAATTTCTGTGATTTGTTTTTCTGTTTCACTGGCATCTTTGTGTTCTACAATACGCTCAACCTGACCCGCCTTATTTCGAACAATACGCCCGTAGCCAGCCGGATCATCTAAATAAACGGTTAACAGGGCAAAATCATCTTTAGCCTGTTCTATTAAATGTTTTAATGTTTCGGTTTTAATTAAAGGTACGTCACCGTACAGGATTAAGGCGGTTTCATTATCTTTAAGTTCCGGCATCGCCTGATCAACGGCATGGCCTGTACCGAGCTGTTCTTCCTGAACAACCCAGTTAATATTATCATCGTTGATTGTTTTTGGTACAATATCGCCACCGTGGCCATAAACACCAATAATTTTAGCGGCATTTAACTGATAGGCGGTATCAATAACATGCTGAAGCAGCGCTTTACCCGCAATCGGGTGTAATACTTTAGGCAAGCTGGACTTCATTCTTGAACCTTGCCCGGCAGCTAAAATAATAACACTAACGTTACTCATACTTTTTCTCTAAATATTTTTATTTAACCACTAATAACACAAGGATTACATAATAAATTTTTTAGTATATTCTAGTGCTTCCGATTATCGGGTATTGCGTTCTGTGCGGCAATGCCTGAACCAACTTCATCTGCCGTTGCATCACGAATTTCTTTTATGTTAAGAATAAAAGTCATTGTTTTTCCAGCATAGGGATGGTTGCCGTCCAGCTCAATTTCACCATTTTCAATTTTAGTTACAACCATTGTTCTTGTCTGGCCATCTTCATTCTGAAATTGTGCTTCTTTCCCAATCTCGCGGTATTCTTCCGGCACATTTTCAAGTTTGTCTCGAAAAATTAAGCCCTCATCAAATTCACCAAAACCATCTTTAGGTGGAACCGCAATTTTTACTGTCTCACCCACTGATCGGCCTTCCATTGCTTCTGCAATTTTAGGAATAACCCGTTTGTCTGCACCATGAACATAAGCCATTGGCAAATCGGATTGCTCCTGAATGCTGCCGTTCTCGTCCAGTATTGAATAGGTAAAGGTAACAACTTTGTGTTTTTCTACTTTTTCTGACATTTTTACACTCTTAAATATATTTTATAATCACGAAGACCATTAGAGGCACAAAAAAAGGCAGTATAACTGCCTTTTTTAAAAGTAGCAGTTAACTAATTACAACTAGCCCTTCATTTTGCTTCGCATACGAGAAATAGCCTGAAGTTGTGCCATTGCTTCTGCAAGTTCTGCCTGGGCATCAGCAATATTAATTTCGCTTGTTTGGTCTTTAAGCGCTTGCTCTGCTTTTTCTTTTGCTTCCAGTGCAGCCGCTTCATCCAGATCGGCTGCGCGCACAGCAGTATCAGATAAAATCGTAACGACATGAGGCTGTACTTCAAGAATACCACCAGAAACATAAATAGACTCTTCTTCACCACCTTGTTTTGTAATGCGAACTTCACCTGGTTTTAAAGGTGTTAACATTTGAGTGTGGCGTGGGTAAATACCCACTTCACCCATTACTGCAGGTGCAACAACGATTTCGCAAACACCTGAAAAAATTTCATGCTCAGCGCTTACGATATCTAAATGCATTGTCATAGCCATGACTTTTTACCTTTATTTAAACTTCAAAGTACCCCATGCTCACGATAAGATTATGGGGCTTCTTAAAAGGAGAGCTTCTCCCCTTAAGTCGTCAACTTAAATGCTGACGATATATTAGAGCGTTTTTGCCTTTTCAACAACTTCTTCGATGCCACCCACCATGTAAAATGCTTGCTCAGGTAGATCATCATACTTACCTTCATTAATTTCCTTAAAGGCACGAATAGTTTCTTTCAGCGTTACATATTTACCTGTTGCACCCGTAAATACCTCTGCGACGAAAAAGGGTTGTGACAGGAAGCGCTGCATTTTACGCGCGCGGGTTACAACCAGCTTATCTTCTTCAGACAATTCGTCCATACCCAGAATCGCAATAATATCTTTTAGCTCTTTATAACGCTGCAATGTGCCCTGGACAGCACGGGCAACATTATAATGTTCTTCACCAATAACAAGCGGGTCAAGTACACGTGATGTTGAATCAAGTGGATCAACCGCAGGGTAAATACCAAGCTCAGCAATTTGGCGTGACAGTACTAACGTCGCATCTAAGTGAGAGAAAGTGGTTGCAGGCGAAGGATCCGTTAAATCATCCGCAGGCACATATACTGCCTGGAATGAGGTAATTGAACCCGTCTTAGTTGATGTAATACGCTCTTGAAGCGCACCCATTTCTTCTGCGAGCGTTGGCTGGTAACCCACCGCAGATGGCATTCGACCAAGTAAGGCCGATACTTCGGTGCCCGCTAAAGTATAACGGTAAATGTTATCAACAAACATAAGTACGTCTCGGCCTTCATCACGGAAGTTTTCTGCAATGGTTAAACCGGTTAAAGCAACACGAAGTCTGTTTCCTGGTGGCTCATTCATTTGTCCATAAACCAGGGCTACTTTGTCGAGTACGCCGCCTTCTTCCATTTCGTAATAGAAATCGTTACCTTCACGAGTACGTTCACCTACACCGGCGAATACTGAGAAACCGCTATGCTCTACCGCGATGTTTCGAATAAGCTCCATCAATGTTACGGTTTTACCAACACCTGCACCACCGAACAAACCAATTTTACCACCTTTGGCAATCGGCATAATTAGATCAATTACTTTTACGCCAGTTTCTAAAATCTCTAAACTCGATGCCTGTTCATCATAGGCCGGTGGCTTACGGTGAATCGACATTTCTTTTTCATGGCCAATCGGGCCAGCATTATCAATCGGATTGCCCAGCACATCCATAATTCGACCTAAGGTTTTTTGTCCCACCGGTACCTGAATAGGCTCGCCTGTGTTAACCACTTCCAATGAGCGTTTAATACCATCGGTTGTACCCATTGCAATGGCACGAACAACACCGTCACCAAGCTGCTGTTGCACCTCCAGAGTTAAGCCTTCTGACTCTACTTTTAATGCATCATAAATTTTAGGAAGCGCATCACGTGGAAATTCCACGTCAACTACCGCGCCAATAATTTGGACAATCTTTCCAGAACTCATTTGTCGTTCCTCACTAAATCTTCAAAGTATAATTTGGTTTTTAAAGATGTCCTGTTTAACTAGCATCTTTAAAGTTCATAAATTTTTTCGTGCTTGAGTATATTTTTCGGGCTTTTATACTGCTGCAGCGCCACTCACAATTTCAGAAATCTCCTGAGTAATGGCAGCCTGTCGTGCTTTGTTATACACAAGCTGTAAATCATCGATTAAATCACCCGCATTATCGGTTGCCGACTTCATTGCAATCATACGCGAAGCCATTTCACAGGCAATATTTTCAACCACGCTCTGGTAAACCAATGATTCAATATAACGAATCATTAAGCTGTCCAGTACCTCTTTTGCATTCGGTTCGTAAATATAATCCCAATGATGTTTTAATTCTGCATCATCTTCTATTGATACAATGGGTAACAACTGATCAACCTGTGGCTGCTGAGTCATTGTATTAACAAACTCATTAGACACTATAAATAAGCGATCTATTACACCATCATTATAAGCATCAAGCATCGTTTTCACGGTACCAATTAAATCCGTGAGCGCAGGGGCATCTCCCAGGTGAGTTGCTTGTGCACGCAAAGCGCCTAAACGCTTGAAAAAAGTCTGTGCCTTTGAGCCAATAGTACAAAACTCAACATCAACATTTTTATCAGACCAGGTTTTCATGTGCATCAAAGTTGCTCTAAATAAATTATTATTTAAGCCGCCACATAAACCACGGTCAGAGGAAACCACAATGTAACCAACACGCTTTACAGCGCGGTCATTTAAATAAGGATGCTTGTACTCAGTATGTGCAAAAGCCAAATGCTCAATCACCTGACGCATTTTTTTTGAGTATGGCCGCGATGCAGCCATGCGATCCTGCGCTTTACGCATTTTACTCGCTGCAACCATTTCCATTGCACTAGTGATCTTTTGCGTATTTTGCACGCTCTTGATCTGGTTGCGAATCTCTTTACCGCTTGCCATAAATTTTTACCTGATTACTAGTAAGTGCTATTTGCTTTAAATGCTTCGATAGCCGCTTTCATTTCGGCAGCAATATCATCATTGTAATCGCCAGTATCATTAATTTTTGCAATTAAATCGGCATTGTTGGCTTTTAAGTAAGCTTGCATAGCCGCTTCAAAAGCAACAACCTTATTGACGTCAACATCATTTAAGAAACCTTCGTTAGCCGCAAACAATGAAAATGCCTGTTCAGCAACACTCATTGGCGAATACTGGAACTGCTTCATTAATTCCGTTACACGTTGACCTAACTCAATCTGGTTACGTGTCGCTTCATCCAGATCCGAGGCAAACTGTGCGAATGCTGCAAGCTCACGATATTGTGCTAATGCTAAGCGTGTACCACCACCAAGCTTTTTGATAATTTTAGTTTGCGCTGCACCACCCACTCGCGATACAGACAAGCCCGCATTAATTGCTGGGCGAATACCGGAATTAAACAAATCGGATTCCAGAAAGATTTGACCATCAGTAATCGAAATGACGTTAGTGGGGACAAAGGCAGATACGTCACCCGCCTGTGTTTCGATAATCGGCAAAGCGGTTAAAGAGCCGGTTTGACCTTTTACTGCACCATTCGTGATTTTTTCTACCTGCTCAGCATTAATACGTGAAGAGCGCTCAAGTAAACGTGAATGCAGATAGAAAACGTCACCCGGATAAGCTTCCCGGCCTGGTGGACGACGTAATAATAAGGATACCTGACGATAAGCCCATGCTTGTTTGGTTAAATCATCATAAACAATCAGCGCATCTTCGCCTTTATCACGAAAGAATTCACCCATTGAGCAACCGGCATACGGAGCAATATATTGCATTGCCGCAGACTCAGCCGCTGAGGCTGCAACAATAATTGTATGTGCTAATGCACCATGTTCTTCCAGCTTGCGCACAACCGCTGCAACTGAAGAGGCTTTTTGGCCAATCGCAACATAAATACATTTAACACCGGTGTCTTTTTGATTAATGATGGCATCAATCGCAACTGCGGTTTTACCGGTTTGCCTGTCACCAATGATTAATTCACGCTGACCTCGGCCAACGGGCACCATTGCGTCAATCGCTTTTAAGCCGGTTTGTACTGGCTGATCAACAGATTGACGCTCAATAACACCCGGTGCGATTTTTTCAATCGGTGCCGATTGTTTTGCGTTGATAGGGCCTTTGCCATCAATAGGCTCACCCAGTGCGTTAACAACACGGCCTAGTAATTCTTCACCTGTTGGCACTTCTAAAATTCGACCGGTACATTTAACCTTGTCGCCTTCAGTAATGTTGCCGTAGTCACCTAAAATAACCGCACCAACAGAGTCGCGCTCCAGATTAAGTGCCAGACCATAGACGTTGCCAGGGAACTCTATCATTTCACCGTACATTACGTCGGCAAGACCATGAATTCGTACTACGCCATCGGCAAGAGCGACAACCGTGCCTTCGTTTTGAGCTTCGCTTACTTTTTCAAAGCTCTCGATTCGTTGCTTAATCAGTTCACTGATTTCAGATGGATTAAGTTGCATGATGTTTCCTCAAATTTTAAATCTGTTAGCGCATTAACGAGTGTGTCAGATCATCAAGGTGACGCGTTACTGTTCCGTCTATCACCATGTCACCTGCGCGAATAATCGCGCCACCAATTAATGTCTCGTCAACGCGCATGGTCAATGAAATATCACGACCGAGGCGTTTCTTTAAGCCTGCTACTATATTTTTTTCCTGTTCATCAGAAAGAGGGAAGGCTGAAATAACTTCAGCATCCAGTGTTCCTTCTGAATCTGCACGGAACTGCTCATAAGCAATTACAATGTCAGACAAGATGTTTAAGCGTTTATTCTCAGCTAAAATACGAATAAAGTTTTTGCCTTCTGCGTTAAGCTTGTCACCACAAATATCTAGAAATAAAGCCACAATGTCTTTATCTTTTACATGTGGGCTTTCAATTGCTTCAGCCATATTCTTGTCACTGGCAACCATAGCTGCCAGATCCAGCATCTCTGACCATATGCTTAAATCACTTTTAGCTTTTGCTATATCAAAAGCGGCTTGTGCATAAGGACGTGCAATTGTGCTGTTTTCTGCCATTATCGCATTCCTTAAAGTTGAGCAACCAGGTCGTTAAGCAAGTCTTCATTTGCTTTCGCATCAATTTCTTTCTTTAAAACCTTGCCCGCACCCTGAACCGCTAGTGTTACCACCTGACCCCGCAGCGCTTCACGCGCACGGTGTGCTTCTTGCTCAATCTCTGCGTTTGCAGCTGTAACAATACGCTCTGCTTCAACCCGTGCTATATCTTTAGACTCTTCCACTATTTCACTTGCCCGCTTATCGGCTTGCGAGATAATATCCTGTGCTTTGTCTTTTGCTTCTTTCAAAATTTCAATTGCACGCTTCTTTGCAAGCTCTTCTTCGTGCTGACCTTTTTCTGCGGCTGCAAGACCGTCAGCAATTTTTGCTTTCCGTTCTTCCAGGGCACTCATAATAGGAGGCCAGACAAATTTCATGCAAAACATAACAAAAACAAAGAATGTTATTAATTGTGCAATAAGCGTTAAATTAATGTTCATAGTTGAACCTTAAACTCTAAATTAATATTTTAAAAATTTTCGTACGTGCATCGACTGCCGACTGCGATAAAATTTACGCAGCAACCGCGAAAATAATGTAGAACGCAATACCCACAGCAATCATAGGTACCGCATCCACAAGACCCATTACAATAAAGAATTGTGTACGCAACATTGGAATGAGTTCGGGTTGACGTGCTGCACCTTCAAGGAAGCGGCCACCTAAGATACCGATACCTACGGCTGCGCCTAGTGCACCTAAACCCATCATTAAAGCACCTGCGATATATAATAATGCTGATTCCATTTTAGTCTCCTGTTGTACTAATACTTAATAATTAATAATTAAAATTCGTTAATAAAAATGTTAAATCTGTTTTAACCGTTTCTTTAGTGGTCGTGATGTGCCATTTCCATATATACAATGGTAAGCGTCATAAAGATAAACGCCTGCAAGGTGATAATTAAAATATGGAAAATTGCCCAACCAAGCTGTAAGAAACCGCCGAATATGCCCATGATCAAACCGGCATTGAACATAATAGCTATAAGGATAAAGATCATCTCACCTGCATACATATTGCCAAATAATCGCAGCGCCAGTGAAACCGGCTTGGCGATTAAAGATACAAACTCCAGCAGAAAGTTAACAGGTATAAAAATAATCTGTATTGCTGTGTTTTTAGATTGGAAAGGCTGCATTGTTAACTCAGCGGTAAAACCACCGATACCTTTAATCTTAATACTGTAATATAAAACAATTAAGTAAACCGCAATGGCCATACCAAAAGTTGCATTCGGGTCGGTAGAAGGAACAACTTTAAAATAGACATGGTGTGGATCCATACCGAAGAAGCTCGAACCAACCCAGGCAGCAATTTGTGGCAACACATCAACCGGAATTAAATCCATAAAATTCATCAGAAAAACCCAGATGAAAATCGTTAGCGCCATCGGTGCAACCAGGTTATTTTTAGCTGTAAAAGAACCGCGCACACTGGTATCAATAAATTCGACTATCCACTCGCAAAAATTAACCACACCCGATGGCACGCCCGTGGTTGCTTTTTTTGCGGCTCGATGAAAAAAGTACAAAAAGAGAAGACCAAGAGAAATGGACCAGAATAAGGTGTCCACATGGATGGCATTGAACCCCATTTTTGCCGCTTCTTCAGCCGTATGCGCAAAACCCCAGCTTCCATCAGGGTGCTGGCCATAAGTCCAGTTGGTTAAATGATGCTTTATATAATCTGCGGAGGATACTGTTTCACTCGCCATTTGTTTCTTAACCTAAAATTTTAAAATTCGTTTATTTTCATTGGCTTAAGCCATTACTTGTGCCGGGTTACGCCATAACTGGTCTTACTAAACCAAAAGCCAAGCTGAGCCGCAATAAACCCTGCCAGAATACCGACAGGTGACAGTTTGAGCCAGGCCATCCCAATCGCAAGCAAAGCGACAACCAATATAAAGCGCAAAATAATGCCTTTAAACAGCTCAACCGTGTTAACCGCGTGGGTTTTATCGGCAGATTGGGTTGCTATCATTAGCTTCCAGCCAAAAAAAAGGGTGCTGACCACTACAATGACCCCGCCATACAGCGTCGACCATAAAAATTCGTTGCCTTTGAGTAGCGTTGCAGTCGCAGCGACAATTAAAACCAGCCCTATCTGGGTCAGCGCTACCTTGCGTACAGTGTGGGAAAGCGCATTATTTGCTGACATTGCTACCTCAAATATCGAGTGGAAAATAAGGGTGAATGCCCCTGAAAAATCACACTCAAGCTCTAAGCGCGCGCAGTATAATCGTTGCCCCTTTCTGGGTCAATAACCAAGGCTAATATCCATATAAATTAACCCTCTTTATAAATCGGCCAGTATAAATCAGGGGAAAACACCTTACCTTAATGCTTTTACGCCATTATTTAATGTGCTCCAGAATACCATCCAGCTCGTCTAAACTATTATATTGAATGACCAGCTTACCTTTTCCTTTGACGCTATGTTGGCAGGTTACTTTTGCGCCTAGAACCTCGGACAAACGATTTTGTAAATCACTGATATGCAAATCATTCGCAATATTTTCTTTTTTGTTTTTAGGCGATGGGTTTAATAACTTGCGAACATGTGCCTCGGTTTCCCGTACCGACAAACCTTTGCTAATCACGATATTGGCAACGCCTGGTTGCAATGTCACTTCTAACGAGAGCAGGGCGCGGGCATGACCCATTTCAATATCGCCATGTGCAAGCATTTCTTTTACACCGGCATCTAAACTTAATAATCGTAAAAGATTGGAAACCGCAGCGCGCGAACGACCCACGGCATCAGCTGCTTCCTGATGGGTTAAGCCAAACTCCTGAATCAAGCGGTCTAGCGAGCTGGCTTCTTCAATGGGATTTAAATCTTCACGTTGAATATTTTCGATTAACGAAACGGCGATGGCTTCCTCGTCGCTGTATTTTTTTACCACCACCGGCACATCAGGCAAGCCCGCCAGTTGTGCGGCACGCCAGCGACGTTCGCCAGCAATAATTTCATACTTTGGTTTTGCAGGGTCAACGCTGATCGAGCGCA
This sequence comes from Chromatiales bacterium, assembly GCA_027076325.1. Lineage (GTDB taxonomy): Bacteria > Pseudomonadota > Gammaproteobacteria > UBA6429 > Thiohalophilaceae > SZUA-37. The sequence continues at coordinate 32,072 of JALTJZ010000069.1, forward strand.
CTATAATAGGTTGGATAATCCCTTGCTTGCCGATGGAGTCCGCTAGCTCCTGAAGTTGTTCTTCATGAAACTCGGTTCGCGGCTGATAACGGCCACGCACCATTTGCTCAACCGGTAGTTTTTTTAAGCCTTCCGTTGCCTGACTCGATTGTGTTTGATCGCCGGAAACGGGCGTTTGTTTTTTGGCGCTTGATCCCAAAAGAGCACTAAGATCCCGGCCTAATCCGCGTTTTTTCATATTTAACTGCTTAATTTCTTAAAAATTTATTAACTGGAACTAATGCACAGCAGCAATGGCCGCTTCATCTTTACGAATAATTTCACCGGCCAGCGCCAAATAGGCGAGGGCGCCGCGTGATGATTTATCATAATTAATAATCGGTACACCATGGCTTGGCGCTTCGGCTAACCGAACATTACGAGGGATAATGGTGCGATAAACCTGATCAGGGAAATGCACTAACAACTGGCCAGAAACATCATTGGCCAGGTTATTGCGCGGGTCAAACATGGTGCGCAACATCCCTTCGATTTGTAAATTCGGGTTAACGGTTTCACGAATACCTTCTACCGTTTCGAGCAACGCCGACAAACCTTCCAGCGCATAATATTCACACTGCATTGGAATCATAACCGAATCGGCTGCAACTAATGCATTGAGTGTCAGCATATTAAGTGACGGAGGGCAGTCAATAAGAATATAATCGTATAAAGATTTTAAATTACTTAATGCCATCCGTAATGAAAGTTCGGCATTCATTTCACCTTTTAAACTGACTTCAGCAACGGTTAAGTCGCCATTGGCTGGCATCACGTCGTAACCCGCGTCTTCACGCATGTCGATAATTAAATCTTCTGGTTTAATGCCGCCAGTTAACATATCACCAGTGGTGGCTTGAACATCGTGCTTATCCACACCACTGCCCATGGTGGCATTGCCTTGTGGATCCATATCGATAAGTAAAACCTTGCGCTTAGTCGCAGCAAGTGAAGCGGCCAAATTGATACACGTGGTGGTTTTGCCCACGCCGCCTTTCTGATTGGTAATGGCAATGATACGCGCCATGCTCCGTCCCCTTAACACTTCGTCAATTAAATGCTTTGTTAGTCAATTTTAATTTTTTCGAATCCGCACTAAATGCCGCTCTGCATCCAGCCCCGGCACATCGACCGATTCTGTGGTTTCAATGTTTATCTTGGCAGCCAAATTCCGATATTTAGCTGACTGAAAAACGTCGTCGATTTCCTGTTTAGGATAACTCCCTTTGAGCGCAAGGAACAGTCCTTTATTCGCACACTGGCTATACGTTTTACTCAAAAAATCAACCAGCGAAAACGTAGCTCGGCACATAACCGTGTTAAACTGTTGATTTATATTAATTTTCTCAGCCCGCCCGGTAATAACGGTGACGTTCTTTAAATCCAGCTCGATCACCGCCTGAGTCACAAAGCGGGTTTTTTTGCTATTGCT
>JALTJZ010000070.1 GCA_027076325.1 Chromatiales bacterium
ATGGGTGATAACCCATCATGTTAATCTGGCTTTGATGGGTTACGCTATCGCTCCACCCATCCTACGGGGAGGGTGTGGGATGGCAATGTTGTTTTAATAATAGGCGTAGGATGGGTGATAACCCATCGTTTTAAAATCAAAAACAGGTTATATTTAATATCAAACACTCAAATGAAAGGACTCAATTGGATGACAAATTACAGACGGAACTATGTACCCGGTGGCACATTCTTTTTTACGGTTAACCTCTTTAATCGAAAACAAACATTGCTTATTGAGCACATTGATAAACTGCGTACAAGCTTCAGGATTGTATTGGCAGAGCAACCCTTTATTATTGATGCCATTGTAATATTACCGGATCATTTGCATGCAATTCTAACCCTGCCGCCCGGTGATAGTGATTTTTCAAATCGCTGGCGAAAAATAAAGGCCAACTTTTCCAGGTCAATATCTTTGCGTAATCCCACATCAAAAAGTCGTCAGGTAAAAAATGAGCGAAGTATCTGGCAACGGCGTTTTTGGGAGCACACCATTAAAGATGAAGTTGATATGCAACAGCACATTGATTACATTCATTTTAATCCGGTAAAACATGGGCATTGTACGAAGGTAAGTGACTGGCGGTATTCATCGTTCCACCGTTTTGTTAAAAGCAATGTTTACCCAAAAGATTGGGGCGGGTTTGTGGGTGATGGTGAGGTGAATATGGGTGAAAGGTGATGGTTGTATTTTCGTTTTGAATGGTGGGGTGTGTGGTAACCCATCGTTGATGTGGTGTCGTTGATGGGTTGCGCTATCGCTTCACCCATCCTACGGGGGGGGTGGGGTGGTGATGTTGTTTTAATAAAACAGGCGTAGGATGGGTGGCAACCCATCATGTTAATCTGGTTTTGATGGGTTACGCGGTGCTCCACCCATCCTACGGGGAAGGGGTGGGGTGATGTTAATAGGCGTAGGATGGGTGATAACCCATCACTGTTGCTTAAATAACAATTACGCAAACCCTTCCGGCTTTTCTTTAAGCTTATATTCCCAGTCTAAAGAAGTTTTTACAATCACATCTAAATCATCGTATTTTGGTTCCCATTTGAGCTTTGTTTTAATTTCATCTGCAATAGAAACCAGAGTAGGCGGGTCACCTGCACGGCGTTCTTTTTCTACGATGTTGAGTGGTTTACCATCAACACGTTCGACAGCATCAAGTACTTCACGCACGCTATAGCCGTGGCCATAGCCCACATTTAAGCTGGTTGACTCGCCGCCATTGCGCAGGTAATCCAGGGCTCGCAAGTGCGCGTCTGCTAAATCTTCAACATGAATATAATCTCGGATACCCGTACCATCTTCGGTTGGGTAGTCAGTGCCAAAAATATAAAGTTCGTCACGTTTGCCTACGGCAGCTTCTGCGGCCACTTTAATGAGCAAGGTTGATTTTGGTGTGGACTGGCCAATTCTGCATTCGGGATCGGAGCCAGCAACATTAAAGTAGCGCAGTGCAACATAGTTTAAATCTGATGCAAAGCTCACATCTTTGAGCATCATTTCGGTCATTAATTTTGATGTGCCATAGGCATTAATCGGGTTTTTGGGGGTGTCTTCTTTGGCATAGCCCGACTCTAAAATGCCGTAAACAGCGGCGGTTGACGAGAATATAAAATTCTTAACCCCATGCGCATTACATTGTTCAAGCAGGCTGCGGCTATTACAGGTATTATTGCCATAGTATTTTAAGGGGTTGCTAACCGACTCAGGCACAATGGTGTGCGCAGCAAAGTGGATAACGGTGTCTACATCATAATCCGCTAAAATTTTGCCAACTAATTCGCTGTCGCCTGTGTCACCTTTAACGAAATCGCCGTATAAAATAGCGGCTTCAAAACCGGTAGAAAGGTTGTCTAAAACAACAATTTTTTCACCGGCCTCGCCAAGTTGCCTAACGGTGTGGCTGCCGATGTAGCCTGCGCCACCGGTTACAAGAATAGTTTTATTCGACATTCATGAGTCCTTGCATAAATATTTAAGTGTTATTAGTTAGGGGGCTGTTGATCTTTTATCTATTGTCTTATTTTGGCTAATTTTAGCCCGGCCATCGTTATTTTTTACTACCAATGGCGCGCATTGATACGTAAAAAAAGCCTTGTCAGGACTAAAATTTTCTCAAAATCAGCCTAAAATCTGAAAATAAACGCCCCTAATATTTTCTGGCTAGTTTAAAGGAATTTGATTTAAAATTCTTTAGAAGATTGGATTTAGGTAGTTCGGCTTGCATTGCGGTAAATTTTAGCGAGATACTTAGCGAGATACAGGGGGAAAGCTTAATTTCAAGCTAAAATGGTGTACTCGGATGAAAAAACAGGTTTTACAAGTCATTTCAGGCTTGAGAAATAATAAAATAAGCTTTAAAATCCGCGCACATACGTTACAGAAAGTTCTTTTATTCGCTGCTTGAAAGTGGATAGGGAAAATGCAGAATTAAACTGTGGCCGTGTGTATGCGATTTAGCAACAAAAATCGTGTCACACGGCCGTAGTCATTTGGAGGAATAAGGTATCGCAACAAAGACAACACGCATCAATGAGGATATTCGAGTACCAGAGGTACGGGTTATTGATGATGAGGGGGAGCAAATCGGCATTTTAACCATTGCTGAAGCACTTAATCTTGCTGATGAAAAAGAGCTGGATTTAGTGGAAGTTTCTCCCGATGCCAAACCACCAGTTTGCCGCATAATGGATCATGGTAAGTTCTTGTTTGAAGAAAACAAGCGTAAACATGCGGCGAAGAAGAAGCAAAAACAGGTTCATGTGAAGGAAGTTAAATTCCGTCCCGGAACCGAAGAAGGGGATTATCAGGTAAAACTACGCAACCTGATACGTTTCCTTGGTAATGGAGATCGAGCCAAAGTGACCTTACGTTTTCGCGGTCGCGAAATGGCGCACCAGGATCTGGGCATGAAGTTATTAAAACGTGTTCAGGCAGACCTGGAAGAACTCGGCACCGTCGAACAGTTTCCAAGAATGGAAGGTCGGCAAATGGTGATGGTTCTTTCTCCGAAGAAGAAGTAGCCGAGAAAATAATTTTTCGAGCTATATATTTTAACTTTAAATATAGAATGCGGAGTATCTAACGATGCCAAAGATTAAAAGTAATAGTGGCGCGGCAAAACGTTTTAAGCGAACAGCTTCGGGCGGATTCAAGCGTGCACAGTCTCACAAAAGACATATCCTTACCAAGAAAAGTACCAAGCGTAAACGTCAGTTACGCAGTATTTTGCAAGTACATGCCTCTGATACGGCCACTGTACGTCAAATGTTACCTTATAGTTAAGGGAGTTAAGCGAATATGCCTAGAGTAAAACGTGGTGTGACCGCGCATGCGCGTCATAAAAAAATTCTTGAACAAGCGAAAGGCTATAAAGGCCGTCGTAAAAATGTATTTCGTGTAGCGACACAGGCGGTAACGAAAGCCGGTCAATATGCGTATCGTGATCGTCGTCAACGTAAACGTCAATTCCGTGCTTTATGGATTGCGCGTATCAATGCGGCAGCACGTATGAATGGTTTAACGTATAGCCGTTTCATTAATGGCTTAAAGAAAGGCGACATTGCAATCGATCGTAAAGTGCTGGCCGATATTGCTGTTTTTGATGCCGCCGCTTTTGCAGCCATTGCAGAACAAGCTAAAGCCAATCTGTAACTACTGCAACTATCTTAATCTTTGATTGGGATTGTAAGCAGACTCTAAAAGGGAGGCTTTGCTAAAGCCTCCCTTTTTGTTTTTAAAATTAATAAAAGAAGCTCATACCGTGCAAGCAGAACTCGATAAACTGGTCAGCAAGGCCACCGATGCCATCGCATCCGTCACGGATGTAAAAGCACTCGATGATATTCGGGTGCAGTACCTGGGTAAAAAAGGTGAAATCACCTCACGAATGAAACAGCTTGGCTCGTTGTCAGCTGAAGAGCGACCAAAAGCCGGACAGGTGATTAATCAGGCCAAACAACAGGTACAGCAAGCGCTGGAAGCGAAAAAGACGGAACTGGAAACCGTGCTGTTAAATGCAAAACTGTCTTCCGAGACAGTGGATGTGAGCTTGCCGGGGCGTTCGGTGCCTGCTGGTGGCTTACACCCGGTTACCCGCACCATGCAGCGGATTGAAAAATTATTTGCGCAAATGGGGTTTAGCACGGCAGTGGGCCCAGAAATTGAAGACGATTACCACAATTTTGAAGCACTTAATATTCCCGAGTCTCACCCGGCCAGAGCGATGCACGATACGTTTTATTTTAACGATAAAACCGTATTACGTACCCATACTTCACCGGTTCAAATTCGCACGATGGAACAAACCGAACCGCCTATTCGGGTGATTGCACCGGGGCGGGTGTATCGTTGTGATTCGGATATTACCCATACGCCGATGTTTCATCAGATTGAGGGGCTGGTTGTGGATGAAAAAGTCACCTTTTCAGACTTAAAAGCATTATTAATCGACTTTTTGCAGTTGTTCTTTGAACGCGACGATCTGGAAGTGCGTTTCCGGCCGTCTTATTTCCCGTTTACCGAGCCTTCCGCCGAAGCGGACATTCAGTGTGTGATGTGCAGTGGTGAAGGCTGTCGAGTTTGCAGTCATACCGGCTGGTTAGAAGTATTAGGCTGTGGCATGGTGCATCCCAATGTATTTAAGTCGGTTAAATACGATACCGAAAAATACACCGGTTTAGCCTTTGGTATGGGCGTGGAACGGCTTGCTATGTTGCGTTACGGGGTGAATGATTTGCGGTTGTTTTATGAAAACGATGTGCGTTTTTTGAAGCAATTTAAATAAGCGTAGGGTGGGGGTAACTTATCGTTTGTTGTTGGGGTGATGGGTTGCGCTATTGCTTCACCCATCCTACCTTTGTTTTATTGGGTTGTGTGGCGTGATACGTAGGATGGGTGTAACTCATCGTTGTTTGTTGTGTTGGGGTGATGGGTTACACAGGCTCCCCCATCCTGCAAATTGTTACTATGGATGTCCGGTTTTTGAAGTAGTTTAAGTGAATAATAAAGGCGGTCATTGCGAGCGATAGCGCGGCAATCTTGTTGGATAGACCTCTGCTCTTTAAGATTGCCGCGCTATCGCTCGCAATGACGGTTGAAGTAGATAGTGGGCAGGATGGGTGCAACCCATCGTTTGGTGTTGGGGTGATGGGTTATGCTATCGCTTCACCCATCCTACCTTTGTTTTATTGGATGGGTGGCGTTGATATGTAGGATGGGTGCAACCCATCGTTTGTTGTGTTGGGGGTGATGGGTTACGCAGGGCTCCACCCATCCTACGAATGGTTATTGTTGCGCTATGGCTCGTAACGACATGAGTTTAAATTTTATATTATTCCTTCGTGTCCTTCAGTGGTGAAATTTTTTTGATTTAAGGTTTATAAAATGAAATTTAGTGAACAATGGTTGCGTGAATGGGTTAACCCCGATATTGATACTGCCGCATTACAGGAACAGCTCACCATGGCTGGTCTGGAAGTGGACGGCTGTGAACCGGTTGCAGGCACGTTTACAAAAGTTGTTGTGGCTGAAGTATTCGATGTTAGCAAACACCCGGATGCCGACAAGCTTAATGTTTGTAAAGTGAATGTGGGTGATTCTGAACTGCTGCAAATTGTGTGTGGTGCGGCCAATGTGCGGGTGGGGTTAAAAGTGCCCGCCGCTTTGGTGGGTGCAAAACTCCCCGGTGACTTTAAAATTAAAAAATCAAAATTACGCGGTGTGCCTTCGCATGGCATGTTGTGCTCAACCAAAGAGCTTGGTTTGGAAGATCAGGCCGATGGCTTAATGGAGCTGCCGACGGATGCGCCGGTTGGCACGCCTATTGAAAACTACCTTAAATTAGACGACGTGAGCATCGAGCTGGATTTAACCCCCAACCGTGGTGACTGCCTGAGCATGGCCGGCATTGCGCGCGAAGTGGGTGTTTTGAATGATATGGCGGTTAACACGCTTGAAATCACCCCTGTTAAAGCCAGTATCAAAGACAGCTTTAAAGTCTCGGTAAAAGCTGAGCAGGCTTGCCCGCATTATGTAGGGCGAGTAATTAAAAATGTCAATCCAACCGCGATAACGCCATTGTGGATGCAGGAGAAGTTGCGCCGCAGTGGTCATCGTAGCCTTGGGCCGCTGGTGGATGTGACAAACTATGTTTTATTGGAGCTTGGCCAGCCGATGCATGCCTTTGACCTGGATAAACTCAGCAACGAACTGGTTGTGCGGGAGGCAAAACCAAAGGAAGAAATCGAATTACTCGATGGCCAGCAGCTAAAACTGGTCGAAGGCAGCTTGCTTATCGCCGATGCCAGCGGGCCAATCGCCCTTGCCGGGATTATGGGCGGGGCGAGCACGGCGGTTTCGGACGATACCCAGCATATCTTTTTAGAAAGCGCCTTTTTTGCTCCGCTTAAACTCGCCGGTCAGGCGCGTGGTTATGGTTTGCATACGGATTCATCCCACCGTTTTGAGCGGGGTGTTTCCTTTGAATTGCAAGTGGATGCGATTGAGCGGGCAACGGCACTGTTGTTAGACATTACTGGTGGTGAAGCAGGGCCTTTAATTGAGGTGACGTCTAAAAAACATCTGCCAACGCGAGCTGCTGTAAAACTTCGTTTAGAGCGCTTGTCACGCGTTTTAGGGGTGACCTTTGAAGCTGGTTTTGTGGAAACCTGTCTTTTAAATCTGGGGATGAAATTTAAAGCAAGCCCGGGTGGTTGGGAAGTCACCCCACCAGCGGCTCGTTTTGATATCGAAATTGAAGAAGATTTAATCGAAGAAATCGGGCGGATCTACGGTTACGACAACATTCCGCGGACACGGCCGGCCTCGATCATTAAAATGAGCCCCGTTACTGAAGCACAGGTGGGGCTTGACCTGGTTCGACAAACCCTGGTCGACCGCGGTTTTTACGAGGCGATAACCTACAGCTTTATTGACCCGTCCCTGCAAGCCATCGTTGACCCCGAAAGCGAAGCCATTGCGCTGGCAAACCCCATTTCAGCTGATATGAGCGTAATGCGGACAAATTTATGGGCTGGATTGTTAGATTCTTTGCAATATAACTTGAATCGCCAACAAAATCGGTTATGCTTATTCGAGTGCGGTCTTAAGTTTTTAAGACAAGACAATGAAATTAAACAAAAATTAGTTGTTGCAGGTGTTCTGAGTGGTGATGTCTATCCAGAGCAGTGGGCTGTTTCAAATCGTAAAGTTGATTTTTTTGATACCAAAGGACACGTTGAAGCCTTGTTGGAATTAACCGGAAAAGCGCTAGAATTTACTTTTAAAGTCGATTCTCACCCAGCACTCCATCCGGGTCAGTCGGCTTCAATATATTTGGCTGAAAGTGATAAAAATCAACAACCTGTCGGTTGGATTGGGGCGCTGCATCCAGAGTTGAACAAAAAACTCGATGTGCCTTCCGCAACCTATGTATTTGAACTCGATGCCGGTATTTTTGAACAGGGCAGTATTCCCGCTTACGCGGCTGTTTCAAAATACCCTGCAATTCGCCGTGATTTGGCTATTATTGTTGATAAAGAAATTTCCGCACAAAAAGTCATGGATAGCATTCATGCGGCCTGCACGGATATCGTTCAGGACTTAGAGTTATTTGACGTGTATGAAGGCGAAGGTGTTGATTCTGGAAGAAAAAGTCTCGGTTTGGGCTTGACCTTACAGCATCTTTCCCGCACTCTTACAGATACTGATGTGGATTCAGAAATTCAGAACATCATCAGTGAGTTAAACAACAAACTTGGGGCAACACTGAGAGATTAAATACCATGGCGCTAACGAAAGCCGACATGGCAGAACGTTTGTTTGAAGAACTTGGTTTAAACAAACGTGAGGCAAAAGAAATCGTTGAAATGTTTTTCGAGCAGATTCGTAGTGCGCTCGAAAACGGGCAACAAGTGAAACTTTCGGGTTTTGGTAACTTTGACCTGCGCGATAAAAAACAGCGTCCGGGCAGAAACCCCAAAACCGGTGAAGAAATCCCAATTACAGCCCGTCGAGTGGTGACATTTCGACCTGGCCAGAAATTAAAGGCACGCGTAGAAGCATATGCTGGAACCCAGTCACAACAATGAACTGCCGGTTATACCGGGCAAGCGTTATTTTACCATTGGCGAAGTCAGTGAACTTTGCAATGTAAAACCACACGTGTTGCGTTATTGGGAACAGGAATTTCCTCAACTCAAGCCGGTTAAACGCCGTGGTAACCGACGTTATTATCAGCGCCAGGATGTGTTGATGATACGTGAAATTCGTAGCCTGCTTTATGAGCAAGGTTATACTATCGGTGGGGCGCGGTTACAATTATCGGAAGAGCAATCAAAAGACAGTAAATCTTTGGATCCGCAAGTAATAAAACACTTGAGAATGGAGCTCGAAGAAGTCATGGATATTCTTCGAGACTGACTGTAGGCACTGCTCGACTCCTATTCCTATTTCAAGCATTCTCCTGTAAGATTCAACATCTTTGCAAGGGTGGGGTTGTTGTGGCCGCCTTCAACTCAAACAATAATCTTTACAACGGGGCGTAGCGCAGCCTGGTAGCGCACCGGCATGGGGTGCCGGTGGTCGGAGGTTCAAATCCTCTCGCCCCGACCAACTTTATTGTTATTCAATAAAACTTTGTAAACTATTAAATACATTTAGCGCTATACTTTAAGTTATAAAACTTTCCTTTCAAGGAAGAGTGAAAATGCCAGTTAAAGTTTTTATTACAATTGATACCGAGGAAGATAATTGGGGTCAATACAAAACTGATTGTGCAGTGGATAATATTGCCCATTTACCTGCTCTTCAGCAATTGTTCAATAAGTATGGCGCAATCCCAACCTATCTCGTAAATTATCCGGTGGCAACAACGCCTTCGAGTATCGAAGTGTTAGCCTCGTTTCTTAATGAAGGTGTGTGTGAGATTGGGACACACTGCCATCCATGGAACACCCCCCCTTATACTGAAGAATTAGGTCGGCAAAATTCAATGATGTGTAATTTGCCGTATGATTTACTCATTGAAAAGATGAGTAATTTGCGAGAAGCAACTAAGTCCAGCTTTGGGGTAACGCCGGTTTCTTTCCGTGCTGGTCGTTGGGGTTTTAGTGAAGATGTTGCCCGTTGCTTAACGGAACTGGAGTATAAAATAGATACTTCTATATCCCCCTTTATAGATTGGACACGCTCTCGCGGGCCAAATTTCAGGCGTGCAAGCACGCATCCTTATTATTTTTCACCTGACAATATATTTAAGTCAGTACCAGATGGCGCATTGCTCGAAGTTCCCCCGACTATTGGTTTTTACCAGTCTAACTTTCGTCTTTGTGATGTTTTACAGCATAGTCTTAAAGGGCCTGTTGTATCACAGTTAGGTTTGTTAGGGATGCTGGATATGCTAGGGTTATTAAATTTTCACTGGTTGTCGCCTGAGCTATCCACTGGTACTGAAATGGTAACGTTAGCGAAGCGGTTTGTTAAGTCGGGACATAAATTTTTAAATATGTCATTTCATTCGACAAGTATGTTGCCGGGTAAAAGCCCTTTTGTGCAGAACAAGAACGATTTAACTAAATTTTTAAACGAAATTGAAATTTTCTTAAAGTATGCAACGGAAAACAAGTTTAAATTTTTACCAATGGCAGAAGCAGTTAACTATACAGATAAAATATAAAGAACTTTCAAGGCCAGAAAGCGGAGTATTCCCAAATGTGTTTGTAATTAGATTGGGTTAGTTTGTAAGTAATGCTAAAATATTCACTGTTATAAATTATACCCATAACGTAAAGTGAATATAAATTGAAACGGTTTATTAAACAATTTGCAGGCTCATTGCTACTTTTGTTCTTACCTTTTATGATACGACGGCATAAAGGGCAAACACTTATATTATCGTATCATCGAATTTTACCGGCCACTCATTCAGAATATAAAAGCATGCAACCGGGAATGGTTGTAAGTGAAGAAACGTTTCGAAATCATATGAAGTGGTTGACGGAATATCTTGATGTTATACGGCTTGCTGATCTTAAAATGCAGCGACCACAAAGTAGTCAGCCAGCCTGTGTAATAACGCTGGATGATGGTTGGGTTGATAACTATACCTATGCGTATCCAATCCTGAAAGAATTCGACCTGCCTGCAACTATCTTTCTTGTTTCTAATATGATTGATACTAATCATTACTTCTGGCCGGAAAAGCTTGGTTTACTGCTTAATAATAAAACAACCAAAGCGCTATTAGAAACACAAATTAAAGCGAAGTATGATTCTGACCTTTCTGATTATGATGGCTTAATTGGATTATTAAAATCAGAAGACGATAAAAGTATTATTCAGTTTCTGGATAGTGTTGAAAAAGAGGCGGAAAGCTCAGATAATATTTTTGAAAAAGAACGGCAAATACTGAACAGAAAAGAACTCATCGAAATGGCCAGATCTGGCCTGGTTGACTACGGAAGCCATACAGAAAATCATATTCGGCTTGATAAAGTTTCTATCAAACAGTCTATACATGAAATAACAGAATCTAAAAAGTGTCTTGAGACTCTGCTTAATACAACTATTTCAGCATTTTGTTACCCCAATGGTAGCTATACAAGCGAAGTTGTTGATGCTGTTGCTAATGTTTATGAACTTGCCTGTACTACGGATAGTGGTTGGGTAAATGAGAAAAGCAACCGGCATATGCTTAGTCGAATTATGTTGCATGATGATATTTCAAATACCAGAAGTTTATTTTGGGGCAGGCTATTAGGTTTTTTCTAAATATATGAAAACAATTTTGCATATTATTGATACAACGGGGCCCGGTGGAGCTGAAACGGTTTTTATAGACCTTCTTACTCGTTTACCAAAAGATAAATTCAAAGCGGTTATTATTATTCGTGGCAAAGGCTGGGTTTATGATGAATTGACACGACGGGGCGAGAGACCTGTTTTGCTTGACGCAAAAGGTTCTTTTAACTGGCGCTACCTTTTGCAGCTTAGGCAAATAATCAAACGTGAAAGTGTTGATTTAATACAGTCACATTTATTGGGCTCAAATGTCTATAGTGCCCTGGCAGGGTTATTAACAGGTGTTCCCGTGGTTGCAACATTTCACGGGGCTGTTGATATTGGAGAAAATGAGCGTTTAAAGAGGCTGAAATTTGCGGCCATAAATTTCGGTACTAAACGAATTATTGCTGTTTCAGACAATTTAAGAGCTGATATTATCCGCAGAACTCGGGTTAATAAAACCAGGCTTAGAACAATTTACAATGGTATTGCTGTTGATGAGTTTAATAAACCGGCCTCCGATTCCATTCGTGACAAATTTGGCTGGAGTAAAAGCATGGTTATAGTGGGCAGCCTGGGGAATGTGCGTACCGCAAAAGCCTATGATATCCTGCTGCATGCCGCAGCGCTCCTGAAAAATAAATCCGAAAAGTTCAAGTTTGTTATAGCAGGTCAGTGCAATACACGCCTTTTTGATGAGTTGCTGTCGTTGAGAGCCGAGTTAAAACTGGAAAAAGATGTTTATTTTTTGGGGTTCAATGATGACCCGGCTGAATTTCTGTCAAATCTGGATATTTTTCTGCTGCCATCGACATCAGAAGGTTTTTCAATTGCGACAATACAAGCAATGGCAAGTGGTGTTCCTGTTATCGCAACAAAAAGTGGTGGGCCGGAAGAAATTCTTACGCATGCTGAAAATGGCTGGCTCGTGACTGCTGGGGATCCATCTGCGATAGCCGAAGGATTAGAGCAATTTACAAGCAACTCACAGACACTGGCACAAATGTCGAAAAATGCCTCAGAGCATGTAAGGGACAAATTCAGCATGGATAAGACGTTATCTGCGTATGAAGCCGTATATAATGAAATAACCTGAGCCGATTTAAGTTATTATTTTGCCAGATCCTTAATATATTGCTTTAATTCGTGCCAAAATGGTGCCATATCATGCCAGCGGTTAACTTCATGTTTAGTCCTAAGCGGTTTGGGCATCAAAAATTGCAGGATGGCTTTAGTTTTTTGTCCTACTGTTAATTTTCTGTCTTTTAGACAAATATACAAGCCATCGAGATCGCCAAGTAGCCATCTTAACCGAACACCGATTTTGTAGTTTGTGACAGGGTCTACCGAGTGCTGTAGCGCTATTTGATATAATAGCCATGGAAAGTCAACACCAGCATCAATGGCAAGCTGTAGGGAGCCCCAGAATCGAGTATTAATTTCCATTAAGTAAGCTGTGCCATCCTTGTTTACTTTAAATTCAACCATGGCAATACCATGCCAGCTTGCGGCGTCCAGCAATGTACGGGAATAGGCTAATAAGGCCGGGTTAATCTCAGTGCTTTCAGAAAGGACGCTCACCCCTCCCCAATAGGGTTTTTCCCGAATGCGGCGGTGACTGAAAAAGGCTACGGCTTCTCCTTTGTTGTACAGGGCAAATATGCCTTGACCATGGCCTTGTACGCACTTTTGAAGCATAAATGGGTGTGTTGAAAAGGCTGGATCTTCGGTTAAAATACGCCGAGCTATTTTTGGGTTATCGGCGAATTGTACAAGTGTGTGCAGCCATTTCCCGTTTTGCTTCAACCACGACATCCCCGGCTTAAGTACGAGTGGGTAAGGCATATCACTAAGTGAGTTGTGCATATTTTTAGTACTCGTTTCATGCCAGGTCGGTGGGATTGGCACCTTTAGTGATTCTGCTGTACGCATTAGCTCGCTTTTATTTGAAATAGCGGTAATGGTGTCTAATGCAGGGAAAGGTAGTACAATGTTGTGTAATTTATTCTGGTTTTCGAGTAGTAATGTAGTGGTAAGTTCGGTTATAGGAAAAACAACCTGAATATTATGTTCTGCAATGATTTTTGAAAGAGAATTAATGAATTGTTCAGGAAAAATAGCAGGTTCAGGGTATTGAAAGTACTCTAATGAATAGCGAGAGCAGCCAGCTAATGCAGTGCGAGCAGAGTCGGCAGTTAAAACAGGAACGTTATGTTGACCTAAAGAACGGGTGACCGAAAGGGCGCTACGCTGGTTGGCATCAAGAATGAGAACACGTTTCATAAAAAGTAAAAACTCTTAAATAATAAAAAGCAAATATCTATATGTTATTTTTTTAAATATATAGACAGCAATAAAAATAGTGATGTTACTTGTAAAATGACAATTAAAAAAGAATCAGTACCAACAAACAGCAGAATAAAACAAAAATACGGTTCTCGCAAAGGGTTCTTGTTAAACAGTTTTTATAAAACGCTCTACCATCTTGGCTATTATAAAAAATTTGAGAAAATAGACTGGCAGAAAGTTAAGCGACTTGTTTTTGTTTGTAAGGGAAACATCTGCCGTAGTGCTTATGCCGATATTCTTGCCCGGTCAGCTGGTATGCGCTCTATATCATTTGGTGTTGATACCGTTGATGGGGCACATGCAAATGATAGAGCGATAGCGGTAGCTGGAAAGCTGGGGTTTGATTTAAGCAATCATAGAACAACAACATTTAAAAACATGGAGCTTAGAGAGTCAGATCTGATTATTGCGATGGAACCCTGGCAAACAGCACAGCTTATTGCTAAAAATGAAAAAGGGTATCAATGCACCTTGTTAGGCTTGTGGAGTTCGGCAAAATACCCTTACATTCACGATCCTTTTGGCTCATCGGAAGAATATTTTAATAGCTGCTTTAAAGTTATAGAAGAGGGCGTTGGTGAGATCATCAAAAAAACAAGAAAATGATATTCAGTTGGAAACACTTTATCGTCTTAATATAAAAACTCTCTGGCAGGGATTTAAACAAGAACATATTACTTTTATCTTTTTATGTGCATATTATTTATTTGAATATATACGTCCACAAGTTTTATACCCACAAATAGACTTTTTGCCCTGGGCGCAATTGTTTCTAATTCTTACTCTGGTATCCCTGTTTAGTGACAAATCAATTAAAAGTGTTGCGAATCCTTTAAACAAGTTATTTGTTTTATTTATTATCATCATTATTTTATCAAGTCTTGCCGCCTATGATCCCTGGGTATCCTGGAAATATAAAAATATAATGTTGAGCTGGATAATTGTTTATTATCTGACCATCAACATTATCAATACAGAGAAAAGGTTTTTTTTATTCCTGCTGGTCTATCTATTATTTAATTTAAAAATGGGACAGCATGGTGCTATCGACTGGATTGGTCGGGGTTTATCGTTTGCAGATTACGGCTTGATAGGTTCTCCTGGCTGGTTCCGAAATTCAGGTGAGTATGCGATTCAGATGATGATTTTTGGCTCATTAGCTATTGCATTCGTTTTATCGTTAAAAGAGTATTGGGGCAAATATAAAAAACTGCTGATGTATGGTGCGGCTGCGACAGGTTACCTTGCCGTGGTTGGAGCAAGTTCTCGTGGCTCACAGCTGGGTTTGTTAGTTATTTTTATCGTTTTTTCATTACGCTCTAAAGCTGGCATAAAGGGTTTGCTTGGGGTAACAGCACTGGGTTTGTTACTTTACAATATTCTTCCGGATGAACAAATGGCGCGCTTTCAGGAAATGGGTGATGATCGGACTTCTCTTCAAAGACTGGCATACTGGAAGATAGGGCTGGGTCTTATTGCAGATAATCCCATTTTGGGTATTGGCTATAAAAACTGGATGGTTGTTGTATCTGATATGTTTCCAGAGGGCATCCCACCACTTAATGTTGTTCAGGTTCCACACAGTATTTATATTGAGGCTGCTGCCGAACTAGGAATATTTGCCTTGTTGGTATTTTTAATCATGGTTATTTATGCTTTTGTGTTAAATGCAAAAACCAGAAAAATATTGAATGGCAAGACTGATAAATTGCTGTTGAATGTTACATATGCCCTGGATGCAGGGTTAATCGGTTATTTAGTGGCCGGGGCATTTGTGACAGTATTAACGTATCCATTTTTTTGGGTACAAATTGCAATGATAGTGACAGTGAATAATATTGTAAAAAATAAGTACCCAGCAGAAACGGTGAGGCGATTACGTAGGCAACAGCTAAAAAAGAGAGGGCCCATAACACCGACAGATAAATAATGTTTGCCGGTTAACACTAGCTATAATTATACTTGTGATACGACGGATTTAAATTTACCGGATGTTGTGCGCTTTATTTCATTTACAAAATCAACCTCAATGGCAATATCTTCCCCCAGCCTTTTTTTAAGTTCATTGACCAGAATTTCTGTTTGCGAATGGTGGTAATCGTTTTCTACGACCATTTTTACACGTATTGATGCCAGTGATTCCTGGATTATCTGTGTTTCCTTTATGGATGACAATCCCTTAAAAACAGGATCAAGCCTTCCGATTTTTCTCCCGTTTTTTAATGTAATGAGATCATCGGTACGGCCTTCTATTGAGTCTATAACTGGAAAATGGCAACCACAACGGCATGTGTCAGTTGAAAATTTTGCTGAGTCGCCTATTGAATAGCGTATTAGTGGCATTCTCTTGTTTATAAATCCTGTGCAAACAATATTTCCTATTTCGCCCTTACTGGCAGGCAGGCCATTATGGTCTAAAATTTCAACTATACCAAAATCAGAATTAACATGGTAACTTCCTTCGCTACATTGGGTTATAAATGCGGCCATCTCTGCGGTACCGTAATGATCGTATATTTTTGTGTTGAATACTTTTTCTATAATTAGTCTTTGGTTATCGAGTAAGGTTTCGGAAGAGGTTATAATAGCCTTTGGCTGAATATTGTGTTTTATTTTATTTTTATAAATAAAATGTGCAACTTCGAACAGTGCGGAAGGGTAAGAGTCGATAAAAACAGGCTGAATTTTGTCAATTTCTTTAATGTATAAAGGCAAGGTCTCTTCTGAAATATTATATGAAGAAAATAGCGTATTGTTCATTGAATAGTTTTTTCGCCAGAAAGGGGCATCTTTTTGTGTGTTCGGTATGATAATTCTACCTGCAAATGTAATACTGGGTTGACCAATTTTAACACCACAGTTTAATAAATATCTGGAAAAAAAGGCATAGTTTTGCTGTATTGCAGCACTGTATGTTGCAACATTAAGGGGACTTCCGCTTGTGCCACTGGTATTAATGGTTAGTGTTTTTCCCAGTGAATTGTCTTGGGATACAAATTTTTCAGGGTTATTCCGGAGTGTATCTTTTTGCAAAACAGGGAAGTGCTCTGCAAAGTTATCAATCGTTATTTCTGCTGGTAGTATGTTTCTTTGTTTCAGTATTTGCTGATAATAAGGGACGTTATCGCAGGCATAGTGTATTAATGCTGTCAATTTTTTATTCTGCAATTCCCGAATTTTTTCTTTACCCATAGTCTGGGACACGAGTAAGTTTTGAAGTGTGTCGGTATACACACCAGAATAGCGTAAACGCTTTAGCTTTAGCCCATAAATGCTAATTAGTATATTTTGAATAAAAACAGGGGATAAATTGTAGAGTGTCTGAAACATTAAGGCTTAGTGCTTTGCGGTAATAAATTATGATAAAGTTTTCTAAAATTTTTACCAATAATGTCGTAAGAATATTTTGATTCAATTAGTTTTCGGCTATTTTTACCTATTCGTTTGGATTCTGACGGGTTTGAGAATAAATACATGATTTTCTCGATATAATCATCCGGTGTTTGAGCAAATAATACATCACTATTGTTGCTAACATCAATTCCCTCGCATGCGACAGGATTTGCGACAATTGATTTTGACATGGCTAGTGCGTCCAGTATTTTTAGTTTGGTGCCGCCACCATCATCAATAGGGCAGACGTAAACCTGAGCTGCGTTCATATAGTCTCTTATATCATCAACAAACCCATGCAATTTAACTCGACTATCATTTTTAGATAAGGCAACTAACTCTTGTGGTGGATTTTTTCCAATAATATTCACACAAATATCAGGTACTTTCTTATTAAGAGTTGGCCAAACTTCACGAATAAAAAATAAAATTGCTTTTTTATTTGGATACCAGTCAAGGCCGCCTGTAAATATCAGGCTGTTGGGTGTTTGGGTTGCGCTATCGTCTGGCTTAAAATAATTAGTGTCCACTCCATTAGGTACATCAACAATATTGGCTTTTGGAATAATTTTTTGCAGTCGTTTTGAATCGAGATGCGAGCATGTAATGTGTAAGTTAAAGTCTGGGCAATATTTTTTTTCGTACCGCTGAATTTTTAAAGCTTCCTGATAAAAATATACTTTTTTAATAAAGTTGGTTTCTGTTGAGGCTCTTCGAAACATCATGTGGGATTCAATGTTGTGATGATCCAGTACGCAAATATCTGATGTGAAATATTTTTTATACGGAATTAGGCTTAAAGTATCAAAGTGAATTAAATCATAGTTGCTGGCATTGGATAGCTTGTAAATAAATTGATCCATTTCTGTTGATTTAAGCCAGTTCACAGTGTAAGGATCGAATGTAAATATACTTTTTGCTGCAAGCAGTTTTTTTCCATGTGTTGTAGTGTCGCAGGGTATATCAAAAACATGAATTTTATTGCAGTAGCTGGAGAGTGCAGATTTTGAGTCACTGATAGCCTCTGTCATGCTGGGGTAGATATGTTTGAGTAGATTCTTTTGATTGAATGCAACCAGATCAATCGTGTTATCTTTTGAAAGTTCTTTTATCAGATTATAACTGCGTTGTAGAACACCACCTTTTGGTGGATAGGGGATTAAATGAGATAACCAGAGAATGTTCATGTTGTATAATTTACTACAGTTTAGCGGGCTTCTGGCTAACAGGTTGTACGGTAATATTGCTTAATAATTGTGTGCTTAACTTGTCAGAATTAGCACTGTTAAAATAGAGTTCACCCCATACATTAAGTTGCAGTAAACGCAATTTTAAGCCGTTGTTGCTACTTTCAAGCAAATTTTGTAAATGGTTTTCCGGAATTGAAAACAGCTCTGCAACATAGGAGTTTACAAAATATTTATTATTTATTTTCATTCGTTCAAAGGCATTTGTCGGAAACCCTCGTTTTGTTCGTTGACTCAACTCTTTTGGTAAATAACGATCTGCAATTTGCCTTAATATCCATTTGCTGCGAACAAAGGGATGCTTAAATTCTTTGTAGGCATGTATTGTCTTTTTGATTTTATATTTATAAGGTAAGTTCACGGCAAATTTTATTAACTCGTTATCCAGAAACGGGAATCTTGCTTCAATGCTTGCGGCCATTCCCATTGTGTCATTTCGATGTAGCAAAGTTCTTAAATGATAGCCTAAATAATTTAAAGTTTTATCACTGTGTTTATGAAAACCTTTGGTTGCGCTGGAAATAATGTCAGCTTCATGTGTTTTTTCAAAACCACCAAAAATATACTGTGCAGACTTTGAAAGGCTATTGGAATTTGGTATCAGTTTTTCACCAAATAAAGGGATGTTTTGTATTAACCCGGATGTTTTATGTGTTAGTTTGTGAATAGCTGAAAATATATTTTCTGTTGGGATATGTGAATAGCCCAGGTAACTTTCATCAGCTCCTTCCCCGGTTAATATTGCTTTTACTTTATGCTGTTGAACAAGTTTAGTTACCATTAAAAATGGAATTGAGTTTGGGTGGTAAATAAAAGGCATTGCATAGTTTTGCATTACGTCAGGGATATTTTGTATAAAATGTTCATCTGAAACATTAACAACTTTTAAGTCAAGACCAAGGTGCTTTGCCAATGCTTCTGCGGCATGCAGTTCACTATGCGGACCAGTGACATTGGAGTGGAAAATTTGAATATCAGCGTTTAGTTTATGCGCCATTGCCAGTAAAATTGATGAATCAACGCCGCCGCTGCATAACGCACCAACCGGAACGTCCGATA
Organism: Chromatiales bacterium; assembly: GCA_027076325.1. Taxonomy (GTDB): domain Bacteria; phylum Pseudomonadota; class Gammaproteobacteria; order UBA6429; family Thiohalophilaceae; genus SZUA-37. The sequence goes on from JALTJZ010000070.1 coordinate 18,876, forward strand.
TCATATGTTTTTTAACACTACCAGAAAGCAGCTCATCCATATCATCAATGAGAAGATTTGTTTTTCTTTTTGATAAATAGTCACTGTAATCATGGTCAAGGAAGTCAGTAAGGTGAAAAAATGTTTCTACTTTGTCAATTTTTGCATTTTTCACGATGGCATATTTGCCGGCCTCTAATTCATGTATGTTGTTATAAAAAGACTTCGATTGTGTGTTTCCACCTGAACCCAGCAAGTAACCTGAAATTGAAAACAAGTCGGGTGTCAGTTTTGTCCAGGGGGTAAACGCAATGATTTCAGATGAAAATAACAGGCTGTTGTTTGTTTTGCAGAGATACAAGGGTTTAATGCCAAAACGATCTCGTGCAAGAATGATTTCTTTTGTTTGTGTGTCGTAGAAGGCAAATGCAAACATACCTTCAAGATCTTTTAATGCGCCGATACCTTTGTGTATGAGTGAGTAAAGTAAAACTTCGGTATCACTTGTTGTTTTAAAAGAAACTCCTTGTTTTATCAAACCCTCTTTTAATTGCTGGTAATTATAAATTTCGCCATTATATATCAGGCAGTAGCGCCGGGAGTCATCCCAAAATGGCTGATTACTGCGTTCACTAATATCAAGAAAAGAAAGGCGTGTATGTGCAAATGCTGTATTGTCTGTTTTTATAAAACCTTGCCCGTCAGGGCCACGGTGATTTAATAGCGACATGGACTTTTTTATTGTTTTGTCATCAATTTTTCCATTGCCTGCCATTTGCAAGCCAAAAATGCCACACATATAATGTTTTACCTAAGTATTATCAATAACTTGATTGTTATATTATTGGGTTAGCATGTTACGTGAAAACGCTATTTTTTCCAACCGGCAAGAATATATTTCAGTCGCAGTGATCCATATATAAAAAAACCTTACTTTGTTAGAAGTAAGGTTTTTTTAGTGTAGAATTTTACGCCTGTTTTTTTAAGGCGTAGGGCTGGGTGATGATGGTGGATCCAGATTGATGAGTGGAGTATCGGCAAAAATTACATTATCGATATAGAGTCTGGTATTTTGTAGAAAACCGGAGTTAGCCCAGCCTAGCAGATAGCCTCGATTGAAGTAGTTTCTTCCGTCAGGGCTGGATAAAAAGCTAATGGTTTGCTGCCATGCATCTAAATTTACACTTGTTGGTTCGAGTGAATAAATTAGCCGTGTTGTGCCATTAGCGGATGTTTTCCATACATTCACTGCGCCACCCTGTGCGAATGCGGTAGAGCCGGTGGTTCCTGCTCTTACCTGAATAACGATTTCGATCCAGTTTCCCAGATCCGCGGCTTCTATGCCGCGCGTATTTCGTTTTACGTCCATGATATGACCCATTTCAGGTCGAATTGGGTGAAAGGAAACGTTCCCAAAACCGTCGCCTGACGACCAAACTTCAAAGCCACCTGCTATGCCATCTGTGCCACCATAGCTTGCTACCCCATTCGTGGTGTCTGTCCACAGATGAACAAATAGCTTGTTATTTGAAGAGCTGCCACCCTGATTTCTTTGGTAGTAGTTTGACGGGATGAACAGGTCATATTTTACCCAAACTTCCGGGTAGTTACCGCCCAAATTAAATCGTTGTTCTGCCCAGGAGTCCTGGCCATCGGGCACACCGGCAAAGTTAAATTCGAGTGAGTAGGAGCCTGTGCGTGGGTTTGCGGAACTGACCGATGTATATGCGCCTGAGTCCCATCCGGCTCCATTCTGGGTTCTTGATAAATCGCCCGATTCAAAGTCATCCTGGAATATTATTTGTGCAGAAGCCGTTGCCTGAACTGCAAAGAGCATACAGGCAAAAAGTAAAGCGTTGTAAAAAGTGTTAAGTTTGCTTGCAAAAGCCATGTTTTTATCCTCATTCATGATGGTGCGCCCATCATTCAAACTTGATTTACACACTAAATAGCGGTGCGGGTAACAGTATTTGATCTCTCACTTTCGATACTATTTGTGTCGTAGGCGGTAATCTGGAAGTAATACACGGTTGAAGCCACTAAATTTGTTAGGTTTAGTGATGTCGTATAGGGATTGGTTACATCGATAACACTATTGAGGGCGTTGCTGTTGGAGCCATAAAAGACTCTGTAACCTGCGATTTCTCCCATGGATAAACCTGCACCACTTTCGCGTGTAGTGGGTATAGACCATGACAATGTCGCTGAGCCATTCCCCGTTGGCTCAGGCTGAGTTGTGCCCGAGTTTCCGCCAGAACCGCCTGTGCCGCCAGAGCCTGCCGCAGGATGAGGCGCAGCGGAGTTTGCGGTTGACACATTTGTATTATCAGGACCGCCAGAGCCACCACCGCCACATGCTGTTAGTAGTAAGCTAAAAGATATTACTGTTAATAACTGCAACTTCACCTTCTTTATCTCCTGACTTGTAATGTATGGTGTTAAGCATACGCAACTACTCAGGATATGCATTGTTATTTTAGTGAATCGGGTCACAAAATTAGTGCTTTTATCTTTAGATCTATCACAGACTGTGAACAGTTGCTCATAAATGCTTTGTTTCCAATCTATGTACATCATGGTTTATTTAAGTGCTTGAACTATATAGCTATTCAGAGCATACTGTCAAATTAGATGTTACTAATATAGATTGGGGTGTTAGTCGGGCAAAGTGGATATTAATCAGGCATTGTTTGACTATGCGTGGTGGTATTGGTGAGTTTTTAGCCAATTTGCTGGCTGAAAAGGACAGAACATTTCCAATGTAACAAGGATTATTTTCCCTGTATAATCCACGTTCTTCAATAGGGGTGTGGGTTAAAATTTAATTAACCAGATGGGACTATTTTATTTATATGGAGTAGGGCATATTCTGCATGCTCTGTGGCTGCACGGTAAAATTTAATGAATGACGCAAATTTACACTATACAGTGGCCATATGCACATATAACCAGTGTGAAATGTTGCAGGCTACGCTTGAGTCTATAAACAGGACTGACGTAACGTCAAACGACGTAATAACGATAATTGTTGTTAATAATAACTCAAAAGATAACACTGAATTTGTGTGTAAAAACTTTGCCCCTAAATCAAAATATAAATTTGAATACTATTTTGAAGACCGGCAAGGTTTATCGTTTGCTCGCAACAGGGCAATAGCAGAAACGAAAGACGGCATTATTATTTTTACGGATGATGACGTTGTTGTGCCTAAGAACTGGCTTGCTACTTACATGGATGAATATTCGAATGGTGGTGTTGATGCTGTTTATGGCCCCGTTTTTCCTGAGTGGCGAAATGACAAGCCGGAATGGTATGACAAAAAACTGGATCCAAGTTATGCACTGCTGGATTATGGCGATCAGCGATTTATCGCCAAATCGATATACCAGGAATTTTATGGTGCAAATTTTTCGATGAAAGTCGATCTATTAAAAAGTTATGGCGGCTTTGACACAAACTTGGGTCGAACAGCGGATAAACTTTTTATTGGCGAAGAAACTGAGATATTTAGCAAGCTATTAAACGAAAACAGGGTGATTGTATATAACCCGGATATATATGTTGGGCATGTTATACGCAGTGAGCGAAAAACTAAGTCATATCTGGTTAAATATTATAAAGACATTGCTGAGTCGCTAGCTTATTTGTCAGTTAAAAAAATGAAAAAGAGCTTTTTAGGTATACCATTATATAAGTATAAGGAATTTTCGAGCTTTTATTTATTGTTTATACCAAAGTATTTTTTCTATTTTTGTGCAAACAAAAAAGGCAAGTTACTGGTGCAGCTCCTGGAGTTAATAAGAAATAATCGCTTGCTATTTTTTTACTTGAAAATTTATTTCAACAGAACTCGATAATCTATTTTTTTATGGATGAATATGAAGTCTATTCTAATTATGTTTCATTGTGACTCAAATGTAAGATATGCAATTGATACATTACTTCAAACATTTTACAACATGGCAAAAGAACTGGTTGCCGAGAATAAATGTATACACATTTCATTTTCAAAAATAAATAACTCACCGCATTCTGTTCTAAATGGTATGACAGAAGAAAATTTCTTTGAGTTTGAACCTGCTACAACAGACAAATATGAATGTGAAGGAATACAGCAATATATCCAGAAAAATAATATTGATACCGTTTTTGGATTCGATATGCCTGTTAATAGAAAATGCTATAAGTATTTACGTAAAGGCGGAGTAAAGAAGATTGTTTCATACTGGGGTGCTCCAATTAGTGGGTTAAACTCTGGTTTTAAGCTCTGGATAAAAAAATTGGAAGTGGCTCTTTTATATCCGTATTCTCCTGACACTTACATTTTTGAATCAGAAGCAATGGCAAATACAGCGAGTATGGGGAGAGGAATACCTAAAAGAAAAATAAAAGTTGTTCCCCTGGGAATCGATACTGAAAAGTATAAACCTGACGCTAATTTGCGAAGCTATGCATACACGCAATTCAATATACCCGAAGGTCGGAAAATACTATACTATTCAGGGCACATGGAGCCAAGGAAAGGTGTTTCAGTACTAATGAGCATGGCGAATCATCTTTCTGATGTGCTGTTGAGAGATGATTACCACTTACTGATTTTAGGCAACCGTGCGGGAGAGGCAGACAGTTATATCGAAATGCTCAAAACCAGCGCTTTGCGGCATGTCACGTTTGCTGGCTACAGGGATGACGTCGATAAAATTTTACCGTCGTGCTATTTAGGCGTAATAGCATCAACTGGCTGGGATTCTTTTACAGTGTCTTCTCTTGAAATGGCCTCAGCAGGCTTACCATTAATAGTGTCAGATTTACAGGGGTTGTCTGAAACTATTGACGAGGGGGTAACGGGATTTAAGTTTACTCCCGGAGAACACAGGAAACTTGCAAAGGAAGTAGTGCGATTTTTAGATGATGTGGATTTGCAGTTAAAAATGTCGGTTGCATCCAGGCAGCGAATAATAAATAAATACAGTACGGACATACAATTGAATTTACTTCAAAAAATTGTGGCGGCTTAAAAAACTTAAATGCCACGTAATTATAAATTCAGTTAACTAAATATATAAATATTACTTAAGGTAGGTTTTTGTAATGATTAGAGCTCTGCGCGCTTTACCGGTTTTACTTACACGGGCTCAAAAGCGTGATTTTATACTACTGCAAGGTTTATTTCTGGTGTCTGCTTTTGTCGAAGTGGCAGGGATTGCATCGATCGCTCCCTTTATTGCGCTTCTTAGTAATCCTGAAATAATAGAAACCAATGCAATTGTAAATGGTATCTATACCGAATTGGCATTTAAAACTGTCAATGAATTTTTTTTAGCGTTTGCTGCCTTGATTATGGTTGCCATTTCCTTATCTAACTTCATATCAGGCTTTACGATGTGGCGGTTATTTATTTTTTCCATGAAAGTGGGATCAGATTTACAAACCACAATATATAAAAATTACATTCATAATGAATTTGTATTTTTTAGTATGCACAATAGCTCGCGCCTTATATCAACCATTACTCAGGAAGTTCCACGGTTTGTATATAATGTTGTTCAGCCACTGTGTGAATTGATAAGCAAGTTATTTGTTGTGCTGATTATTCTGGTTGGTTTAATCTATATTGATATCCTGATGGCTTTTTTGGCTTTTTCAATTGTAGGCGGCACTTATTTATTTATTTTTAAAATTTTAAGGTGGCGACTGGTTGCGCATGGTAATACAATTACCGTTGTTAATGATAAAAAAATTAAATTACTTAATGAAAGTTTGGGGGGTATAAAAGAAGTAAAATTACTTGGAACAGAAGACTGGTATGAAGCACAGGTTCGAGATGCAAATTTGACGGTACTTCGTTCCGGTGCCTTTATTTCCCTTGCCGGCGATATTCCCCGCTTTATAGTTGAAACAGCCACTTTCCTGGCAATTTTATTTCTCGCTTTATACCTGCTTTATAACAGTGGTAGTCCAAGTGAGGTTATATCTGTTCTTAGCTTATACGCAATGGCAGGGTACAAGCTACTGCCATCAATGCAAACTATTTATAAGTCTTTCTCGTTGATTAAGGCAAATGGTGGACTTGTTCCCCAGCTTGTCGACGAAGTGGCAAATTCAGCTTTTGCAAAAGAAAATAAGTCCGGCGTCGGAGAAGATTCCAGACCAATTAAACCCGGAAAAATTATTCTTGAAAATGTAAGCTATCGCTATCCTGAAGCATCGGATGATGCCTTAAAAAATGTAAGTTTAACTATTGAAAAAAACACAATAACCTCTTTTGTGGGTTCATCAGGCGCAGGTAAAAGTACAGCGGTTGATGTTATTTTAGGGTTGCTTATCCCTGACCAGGGGGAGTTGATAGTAGGTGATACCGTTGTTACTAAAAGTAATGTCAAGAGCTGGCAAAAACACTTAGGTTATGTTCCTCAATCTATTTTTATTGTAGATGACACGATTACCGCTAACATTGCCTTTGGTATACCGCCAGAAACGATTGATATTGAAAGAGTTAAGCATGCCGCTAAGCTCGCTAATATTGATGCTTTTATCGAAGCCTTACCTGAGAAATATGACTTTCAGGTTGGTGAACGTGGTTCCCAGCTAAGTGGTGGGCAGCGACAAAGAGTGGGCATTGCAAGGGCACTGTACCATAATCCTGAAATTATTATATTTGATGAAGCAACAAGTGCGTTAGATAGTGTCACTGAAAGCCAAATAATGAAGGAAATAAAAAAATTATCTAGTTTTAAAACAATAATAATGATAGCGCACCGGTTATCAACGGTTATTAATTCTGACAAAATTATATATTTTACTAACGGTTCTATCGCTGATACAGGGACGTATAAGGAACTGTTGGCGGGTAATAAGGAATTCGCTTCGTTAGTCAGACATAGTGAAACAAAGCATGATAGTAGCTAAGTGCTAAATTAATGTGACTTGACTATCTCTATGAATATTCACCCTTTTAGGCGTACACATATCCCTCTGGCTTAATTATGAATGTAACACCTGGTTTTTCTATTATAATGGCAAATTATAACAATGGAAAATACATTGCCGAAGCCATTAACTCTATTTTTAGCCAGACTTATACTGATTGGGAGCTATTAATTTGTGATGATGCGTCTACAGATGACTCTGTGTCAGAAATATCTGTGTTTCTGGATGATCCAAGAATCAAGCTTTTTATAAATGAAGTAAACAAAGGTATTGTATTTTCTGAAAATAGACTGATAAAAGAGTGCCGCTCAAAATATATCGGTATTCTGGATAGTGATGATGTTATTACCCACGACGCAATTTTTACAATGCGGAATGCCCATATTAAAAACCCTGATACAGCCTTTATTTATTCACAATATGAATTTTGTGATATCAACCTGAACTTTATGTCGAAAGGTTCTTCACGTGCGGTACCTTTGAATTCGTCTACTTTGATTGATGATTGTGCCGTTGCTTTTCGGACGTTTAAAAAATCGTCTGCTTTAAATATTGGGCTACTTGATCCTGAAATGAAGTATGCAGAGGACAAAGATTTTATATATAAACTGGAAGAGTTGGCGCCTATTATTTTTGTTGACAAGGTATTATATAAATATAGGGTTCAGAACGAGTCATCTTCACATGGTAGCAATGAAATACGCGCACGCATGATTATGTCGTATGCACGTTTAAAAGCCTATAATCGTCGATTAAATACGACAATAGCAAATCTTAGTAAGGCTAGTATAAGTATTGAGGTAATGTATGGTATTGGAGTGTCATTAAGAAAATGGGATTTTTATCAAATGAAAGTATTTGTTTTAGCGCTATACACTAATGATTTGACAGTTATAAAAAATCTGGGGGCACTTTTGCGAGGTCTGCGTGGCAGAATGCTCTGGTTGTAGTAAAGTTTATTAATATTTTATAACTTTATACGATATAGCTATATTGTATTTTGGTGGATCCACTAAATTCAGGATAGATGTGACTAGTATAATTAAGGTGATTGAATGAAAGTTCTCCAGTTAGCATCTGGTGATCTTTGGGCGGGTGCTGAAGTCCAGCTGTACCATATGGTGTGTAGTATGGTATTGCTACCTGATGTTGATGTATGGGTTGTTCTTTTAAATCATGGTCAATTGGAGCGGGAGTTAAAGCTTCAAGGTGTTACTGTCATTGTGCTCAACGAAAATGATATGGGTGGGTTAAAGATCGCAACAGCACTCTGGAAAATAATTAGACAGTTTAAGCCTGATATAATTCACACTCATCGTATTAAAGAAAATATCATTGGTGGTTGTGTAGCAAAAATAACTGGCTGCAAGAGTGTCAGAACGGTTCACGGTGCAGATGAATTTAAGGGTGACCCACTTTTTTCAAAGAGCAGAATACTGGCACTAGTCGATAACCTGGCTGGCCGTTTTTTTCAGCAGCGTGTTATTGCCGTTTCGCCCGAGTTAAAGGAAAAGCTGAGAGCAGAGTATTCCCCGTCAAGTTTAGTTGTTATTAATAATAGTGTTAATGTTGCATATATCGAGAATAAATCCCTCGAAACAATTAATTTCAAAAAAAATAAGGGTGAGCTCAGTGTTTGCTTTATCGGCAGATTTGTATCGGTAAAACGTGTTGATTTATTTTATGAGTTAGCAAAAGAAACTGTTTTGAGTAAAGCTGGATCAAATATACATTTCTATATGATTGGGGACGGACCTTTATGGGAAAAAGTGAAACAACGGATTTATACCGATAAGCTTGAGTCAAATATTCATTTGACCGGTTTTGTTAGTAATACGGCACCCTATCTTAAATTAATGGATTTATTGGTATTTACATCTGAGCATGAGGGTTTGCCTATGACATTGCTGGAAGCAATGGCGCTTGGTGTACCAGTTTTAGCACGTAAAGAATTAACGACTATTGCACAAGTATTATGTGATGGGCAGTGTGGTTATGTTGATCTTGGTGTGGATGCATCTGCAGGGTCATCTCGTATACTTGAAATTCTTAATAATAAGGATGCAATGAAAAATATTTCTATGCTTGCTAAAGCGAAAGTTCAGGAGGAATTTTCTATTACCGTCAATGTGCAGCATTATATTCAATTATACCGAAAAATAACTGACTGTTAGTAACCTTGCTACTATATAATTCACAACCATAAGCTCAGGTAGAGTGCTATAGTGCAGTCATTAAACAGTGTAATAAATATGAGTAGTTTGCAGTAAAAATCGCATGTTGGGATAATTATTAATGAAAGGTATTAAGGTTCATCTCTGGGATACAGAGCAGTTTAGAAATTCAAAAGATTCCTGGTCTGAACTTCTTGAGCGATCGACTTCTGATAAGTTATTTATGAGCTGGGAATGGCTGTTTTCCTGGTGGAATGTTTTCTCCAAACAGGAAAACATGGAGCTGTATTTGCTTGCTGCTTTTAATTCATCAGATACTTTGGTTGGTATCGCCCCTTTATATTTAAAGACCAGTTTATCCAAAAAGATAGTTAAAACACAAAGATTACAGCTTATTGGGAACTGTTGGCGTGAGATAGATACCATGCGGACTGAGCTACAAGACTTTATTGTTGACAGTTGCTATGCGACTGAAGTTATTCACAGCTTTGCTATTTATCTGAATAATTCGACAGTTTGGGATGAGCTGGTTTTAGCCGATTTAAATAAAGATTCAGAAACCTATAAATGTCTTATTCAGAATAGAATCTTGAGTAACTGCTATTATAGAAATGCAGAAGAAAGTAATTCCTATTACCTTGAATTGAATGGAACGTTTGATACTTTTTGCCGGCGGCTTGGGAAAAATATGCGTCTGAAATTATTCAACCGTAGAAAATTATTATGCAAGTTAGGTAATGTTGAATTTATAAAAATAAAGAGTGAAGACATAAAGTCTACATTTGAGTTATTAAATTCCTTGCATTTAAAGCGCTGGGGAAGACCTGCATTTGAACATAATTGCCTGCATTTTAATATGCTGGTTGCAGAATTAATGGCTCAGAAAGAGGCTTTACAGTTTACTGTTTTAAAAGTTGATAACATCCCCATTTCCATTCAGTATAATTACATAATCGATAATCATGAATATAATATACAGGCGGGTTTTGATGAGGGTTTTCATAAAAAAATAGCTTTAGGGTATTTGCATTTTGGGTATGCTATCGAAGCGGCTTTTAATGATGGTGTAAAAGTTTACGATTTTCTGGCGGGTGAAGGTAAAAACACACAATATAAGGCGCGTTTAACAGATAAAACAGTAAAGCTTGCAAGCATCCAGGTTGTTCGTAATAAGTTAGCTAAAAAACTATACCGCAGTTATGACTATTTAACAGGTTTTATTCAGGGAAAATAAGCGGGCTGTTGCTGACTGGCTGTCTCCCCGAGGGAGAAGAGATGGCTCCGATTAACAATTAACCTTATCTCATGGCTGTCAACAATTATCTGCCCACCTTGATAATCAGATGCGTACTGTATTTTAAGTTTAGGTTTACGGAACAGCAGCGAGATAACAGTTAAATCACATCGAGCAGCTCTATCCAGTGCCTAACAGGAACCGATGATTTTGTTTCAAGATGGAGTTGGCAACCAATGTTGGCGGTAACAATCATTTCTGGTTGTTCTTCTTGTAAAGCGGTCAGCTTATTGTTGAGCAGTTGTTGGGATAGTTTGGGCTGTAAAATAGAGTAGGTGCCTGATGAACCGCAGCAAAGATGGCTGTCAGTTACTTGTGTTAAGATATAGCCGGCCTGTTGCAGTATGGTTTCAACCAAACCGGTAATCTTTTGTGCATGCTGCAATGTACAGGGTGAATGAAATGCAACCCGTTTTCTTTGGTGGCTAGCAAATTTTTGCAAATCTTCTTTTATTAATATTTCACTGATGTCCTTACTCAAATGACTTATCTGTTTTGCTTTTTCTGCATAGGCAGGGTCGTCTGCAAATAATTCAGCGTACTCGTTTACCATCGCGCCACAACCGCTAGCAGTTATAACAATGGCTTCGGCACCGGCTTCTATATACGGCCACCACGCATCGATATTACGGCGCATATTATCCAGGCCGGCATTATGTGCGGATAAATGATAATTAACCGCACCACAACACCCCGCTTGTGGTGCACGTACGAGAGAGATACCTAAACGATTTAATACCCGTGCTGTGGCGGCATTGGTATCAGGTGTTGCCGCGGGTTGTGCGCAGCCCTCGAGTACAAGCATGGTGCGCTTGCTGGTGGCTTCTGGCCAGGGTGTTACGGGGCGTCGTGGGGGGATTTTTTTCTTTAATACTAATGGTAATAACGGTGATAAAATCTGTCCTGTTTTTAGCAATATTGCAAACAGTTTAGGCCGTGGTAAAATTTGCCGTAATGACCAACGCAGTAAGTTGTCTGTAATCGGCCGCTGTACTTGTTGCTCAATAATATCTCGGCCAATATCAAGTAAATGAGAATACCGTACTCCTGATGGGCAGGTTGTTTCACATGACCGGCAGCTTAAGCAGCGGTCAAGGTGGACTTGTGTTTTACGGGTGACTTTTGTGCCTTCCAATAAATTTTTAATTAAATAAATTCGGCCACGTGGGCTGTCAAGTTCGTCGCCTAACAGTTGGTAAGTTGGGCAGGTTGCGGTGCAAAAGCCACAATGTACACAGTTTCTTAGAATGCTATTTGCTTCCTGTGTTTCAGATTTATTCTGGAATTTTGAATGAATTGTTGTTTGCATGGTAATTTAAAATTCTTTATACATGCGGCCAGGGTTAAAAATGTTATTTGGGTCGAAGGCTTTTTTCAGGTTTTGGTGCAAGCTCAACATTTTTTCTTGTAATGGCTGAAATACATTTTGTTGGCGGTTACCATTACGAAAACAAGCTGCATGACCTCCAGTTGCCTGTATTGCTGTACGAATTTTTTCTGCCGGTTCGTTGCTGAGTAACCAGCGTTGCGCGCCCCCCCAATCTAATAAACTCTTGCCGTCAATTTCCAGTGGTGGCGTACAGGGTGCCAGTGACAGGCGCCATAAGGGTAATGGTGAGTCAAAGAAAGGATGTGTGTGTTCATTTACTTTATGCCAGAATGCATGACCACCATCATATTCATCGCCGCCTGTTTTTTGCTTTGCATTTGCAACACTGTTAGTTGTGCCGCATAGGCGCAGGTAAAGGCGGCCACCATCATAAAGTGAAGCCGACAAGGGAATCGATTTGGCAGAGCAACGCGCAATAGTGTCAAGCGCAGACTGCTCATTCAATTCTTTTACCAATGTTATTTCTTTTTCGTTACATGGCAAAACCTTTAATGAAACTTCGAGCAACACGCCCATTGTACCCAGTGCTCCCGTCATTAATCTTGAAATATCATAACCGGCAACATTCTTCATGACTTCGCCACCAAAACTAAGTATTTCGCCACGGCCATTAAGTAGTTTTATGCCAAGCACAAAGTCACGTGCGGCTCCGGCATACGGACGGCGTGAGCCAGAAAAATTGCAGGCAATGGTGCCACCGAGTGTTGCTGCTTCTCCAAAGTGGGGCGGTTCAAACGGCAACATTTGATTGTTTTCAGCCAGTACTTTTTCTATTTCACTTAATGCTGTGCCGGCACGTGCGGTGATAACCAGTTCGGTTGGCTCATAGTTAAGGATGCCGGTATGGCCACTTACATCCAGTTTTTTACCACTGGGTGTTCGCCCATAAAAATCTTTGCTGTTGCCACCGGTAATCTGCAATGCTGTTTTATTGGCATGTGCGTCAACAATTGTTTCCTGTAAGGTTTTTGAAATATCGTTCATTTAAAAACGCTCAAGTTCAGGAAAAGCCAACTCGCCATTATGTACATGCATGGCACCGAATTCGGCACAACGGTGCAAGGTTGGTACAGCTTTACCGGGGTTTAACAAACTTTTTTTATCAAAGGCAGCCTTAACCGCGTGGAATTGTTGTAATTCCAGAGTCTGGAATTGCACACACATTTGATCGATCTTTTCGATACCCACACCGTGTTCACCTGTAATGGTGCCACCCACTTTAACGCAAAGTTCCAGGATTTTACCGCCAAACTCTTCGGTACGTTCAAGTTCACCGGGTTTGTTGGCATCGTATAAAATAAGCGGGTGCAGGTTGCCGTCGCCTGCGTGAAAAACATTGGCAACGGGTAACTTATATTCAATCGACATATCGGTAATGCTTTTTAATACTTCAGGCAAACGTTTACGTGGGATGGTACCGTCCATGCAATAATAATCAGGTGAGATGCGCCCAACAGCAGGGAAGGCGGCTTTGCGTCCTTTCCAGAAAATCAGTCGTTCTTCTTCATCTTTTGCTGTACGTACTTGTATTGCGCCGCTACTGGATAAAATATTTCGAACCATTAAGACATGTTCAGACACATCTTCGTTCGTGCCGTCAAGCTCGCATAGCAAAATAGCAGCGGCATCCACAGGATAGCCGGCATGCACAAAGTCTTCGGCGGCTTTTATTGCGAGTGTATCCATCATTTCAAGGCCGGCAGGGATAATACCGGCTGCAATAATATCGCCAACGGCCGTACCGGCTTTTTCAATATCATCGAAGGCGGCAAGAATAACCTGTGCGCGTTGCGGCATCGGCAGTAGTTTTACGGTCACTTCAATAATAACCCCAAGCATCCCTTCTGAACCTGTCATTAATGCCAGCAGATCAAAGCCGGGGGAATCCAGACCACTGCTACCAATGGTGACGAGTTCACCATCCATAGTGATCATTTTTAATTGCTGAATGTTATGTACGGTTAAACCGTATTTAAGGCAATGCACGCCACCCGAATTTTCGGCAACGTTTCCACCAATGGTACAGGCGATTTGTGATGAAGGGTCGGGGGCATAATATAAATTAAATTTTTGACTGGCCTGCGATATTGCAAGGTTTCGAACACCGGGTTGCACGCATGCTGTGCGGTTATCAGGATCAATATTTAAAATTTTATTAAATTTTGCAAGGCCAAGCAAAATACCATTATCCAATGGCAATGCACCACCAGATAACCCGGTTCCTGCGCCGCGTGCAACAACGGGGATTTCACGTTTGTAGCAAAGACAAAGAATAGCCTGCACTTGCTCAACCGTTTCGGGCAGAACGACTATAAGTGGAATATGCCGGTAGGCCGATAAGCCATCACATTCATACGGATATAAATCTTCAGCTTCGTGTAGCACGGAATCTTTGGGTAAGAGTGCAAATAATTCGTTTAATAACGCATTTTTATCGAATGCCTGTGATTTATTATGTGTATTCATTTTAAATCTTGCTTAAATAACTAATGTGTATATTACAAGAAAAGGCATGTTTAGCATACAAAGTAATCTATGTTTCTATTTTATAATTTGAGGTGATTATATGAAAAGAGGGGGGGGGTACGAACAGCACAACTTCAATACAAGCAATTGATCGTATGGCATTAGCGCTCGATATTATTGCCCAACATGACGATACTGTGAGTTTAAAAATTATTTCCGCAGAGAGTGGGTTACACAGTTAAATGGCTTATCGAACACTTGCTTCCCTCGTTTTTACCTGATTTATTTAGTATAATTCAGGCTTATCCAGTTACCTGAGGTTTTTCCTGTGTCCAAACCCGATGTGTTTATTTTTGAAGTGTCTCAAAAAAATTTTTCGTCTTCTGTTGTTGAAAACTCCTATAAACTCCCTGTTTTAGTCGAGTTTATGGGTGTGTGGTCGGGGCCATGCATTGCAATGTCCGATAACCTTGCAAAACTCGCAACTGAATTTGCAGGTGAGTTTATTTTTGCAAAGGTTGATATTGATGAACAACCTGAGCTTAAAGCAGAATATGCGATTGAAAATGTGCCAACGCTCAAGGTATTTAAAGGTGGTGAGGTTGTTAAAACTGAATATGGTTTTATGAAAGATGATGAGCTGCGTGTATTGCTGAAAGATTATAGTATTTACAACAAGATGGACGACATTCGCCTGCAAGCTCGTAATAAACATTTAAAGGGTGAAACGGTAGAAGCGATAACGTTGCTTACCCAGGCAATTCAACAAACGCCAACTGATACAGGAATTGCAATGGACATGGTGCAAATATTTCTTGATATTAACGAGCTGGAGCAGGCAAAAAGTTTGTTTAATCGTTTACCGGATTCAGACAAGCAAAGTGACATGGGCAGTGTGTTGCTTGGCCAATTAACTTTTCGTGAGCTGGCTTCTAAAACAAAAGGGAAAAATGCCTTATTAACATTGATTGATAGTGATGCCACCAATTTTGATGCACGCTTCGATCTGGCGATTTGTTATATTGCCGAGCATGATTATAAACAAGCCATGGAACATTTGTTTACTCTCTTTGAACAAAATCCGGGGTATAAAGAGGGGGCGGCAAAGGAAATGATTATAAACCTGTCTAACATGCTGGCCGTTAACGAGCCTGAACTATCAAAAGAGTTTCGTCAACGGCTTGCCTCTCAGTCGAATTAGCTTTGTTAATATTTGCTACACGATAGTTTGTTCTGTGATTAGAGTTTTTTTAATGGAGCTGAATAGTGCAGGTTAAAAAACCGTTAGCAAATATTTTTTCGCTCATTGTTATTAGTGTTTTGCTATTAAATGCCTGGTTTTATTTTATGCAACCTCGCATGATGTTTTATCCTTATAAAAAACTTGATGCCACACCATCAGACTGGGGGCTGGCTTATGAAAATGTTAAGCTGGTTACATCTGATAACATTGAGTTACATGGTTGGTATTTACCAGCTAACAATGCCAGACAGGTTGTGCTGTTTTTTCATGGTAATGGCGGCAATATTTCTCATCGAGGCAGTTCATTAAAAATATTTCATAACCTGGGTTTGAATGTATTGATTTTTGATTACCGTGGTTATGGTTTAAGTAAGGGAAAACCGACTGAACAAGGTTTATACCTTGATGCGATGGCTGCCTGGCAGTACCTGGTAAAGCAACGTGGTTATACAGAAACAGATATTATTATTTTTGGCCGCTCAATGGGCGCGGCAGTGGCAACGCAACTGGCAAGTCAGGTTCAACCCGGTGCATTAATCGTTGAATCTGCCTTTAGTTCTGTAAAAGATATGGCGAGTAAAATATTACCGCTTGTTTATAAATTGATTTATTTACGTTACGATTTCAATACGGAATCTATTATTAAACAGGTGAGAGTACCTGTTCTTGTTATGCATAGCCCGGGTGATGAAATTGTTCCTTTTCAGTTTGGTAAAAAAGTTTTTGCCGCTGCAAATGCACCAAAGGATTTTTATGAATTACAGGGTAGCCATAATAATGGTTTTATGCAAAGCATGCCCGGCTACCAACAGGCGATAGAGTCATTTTTCCAGGAAAAAAGCAATCAAAAATAATCGCTTAAAAATGTGCTGCCAATACTGGAATAAATCGCCATCATTATGAAGTTACAGTGTTCTCTCGCAATAGGCAGGCAACGCTAAATTTCCTGGGTTATATTTCATGGCGCACATGATAGTGTGTGAACCCTGCACAAACCTGGTGTTAATTATCGAGCACACCCGTGTCATTCAGACGGTTAAAATAGCGTGCACGATAAAAATGTCGCTTGTATATTTCATTGTCTGTAAAGGCGGCGCGATCATGAAGTACATTGTTACTGATTAACCCCATACCGGCTTCAAGTAGCCCACGAAAAATGTAGGGTGATAAACTGTTAAGAATTTTTCTCAAACAATCCAGTGCTTCAAGGGTTAGAGGGTCATTGCTCCAGATAACATTGTTAACGCGAATGGTATAACGCATATGGAGATCGCCACTTGCAGTAATGCTGAATACCGGCCCAGACTCTTCTACACGTGCAATTTTACCGGCTTCAATTCGAGCTGGAATGGTTAGCACGTTTGGTTGCATAAGTGCGCGAATATAATCCGGGTTCTTTTCCCGGAGCATAATGTAGGCGATTTCGTGATCCATTAACGCATTTTCTCCGCCTTGTGCTGCACGTTGTACAACATGCAGTAACAGGGCATTGATCTGTTTGTTGTTGGCATTGTAATAGCCATCGGTGTGCCAGTTTATTGCATGGTTGGTGTACGGAATATAACGTTGCCGTACGCCTTCTGTTGCAACGGTGAGTGATGTTAAGCCATTGTCATCTGCCAGCCAGTTGCTATCAAGGTTGTTTGCACCAAAGTAACGGCCTATTGCTAATGGGATTTCAGGATCTGGATTTGACCCCATTTTGCTGGCATAAATAACCATATTGGTTTTTCGGCAATGTTGCAGTAATGCCTGGTGCTCGGATTTTGTAAGTGCGCGTGGGTCATTAATTTCAACAACCAGATCGCCAATATCCTGAGGGTAGCCGGTAAGTTTTCGATCTCGCCATGCTTCGTAAATGTCCTTATTTTCATGATAAAAGGGACTGTTTCTTGTGTGGGGGTTAAATGCAAGCTTTGTCATATTGAGCCTTTTTACTGGAGTTAATCGCAAGGCATAAACTAACCTTGTTAACCCATGGGTGGGTTGATCTTGATCAATAATGTTCTGTTTTGCTCAAATTAAATATAAATTCCCCAGCGCACTTATTATTGATATAGATCACGCTAACGGGATTCAGTATCCGCGACTGCTTGCAATCATTTCAAGAACGACTATTCCTTATTATATAAGCAACACAATTCAGGAGTGACTGACAATGAACAGCATTACTGTTTACATCGATGAAACGCTTGGTGTACAGGAAATAGCTAAACTTAAGCGTGATATACTGGCTATACCGCATGTTACCGATGTTGAGCATCCTCGCCATGATGAACACGATTTAACGATTGATTATGAACCTCACACAACTTTACCCGGTTTGGTGCTGCAAACATTGCGGTCACGGGGGTTTCATCCGGATGTTACATCGGCATAAGTTAGCGTAACTTTCTGACTTTAAATTTTCGGCCTTTAATTTTACCTTCGGATAAAATGCTTAAGGCCTGTTTTGCGACAGCGCGTTCGATAGCAACGTATGCCAGTGTGTCAAAAATATCAATTTTACCAATCTGCTTGCCCTGTAGCTGGTTATTGGCTGTCAATGCACCCAGTATGTCACCGGCACGTATTTTATTTTTGCGGCCACCCTTTATATTAAGAGTAACCATGGGTGGTGTGGGTTTAAAACTTTTTCGTGGGCTGAGTGAATTTGTTTTTTTAATTTTAACCGCACTGTTCTGGTATTCTTCTATGCTATTTACTTTGGGTGCTTCGGAGGCCATAAATAAACTCAAGGCTAAACCTTCGTTACCTGCCCGGCCAGTACGACCAATGCGGTGAATATGTATTTCCGGGTCATGCGGCAACTCAAAGTTAACCACGGCTTGAAGATCTTTTATGTCCAGCCCGCGTGCTGCCACATCGGTTGCGATTAATATCGAACTGCTTTTATTGGAAAACTGTACCAGTACCTGATCGCGGTCTTTTTGTTCAAGGTCGCCATGCAAGGCTAAGGCATGAAAGCCCTGTTGCCATAATTCGTTAGCCAGTTCCTGACATTGCTGCTTTCGATTACAAAACACCACAGTCGATTCCGGTTTGTAATGTTGTAGCAAGGCAATAAGTGTTCTGGTTCGCTCGCCTTTTTGTATTTCATAAAAGATCTGCTTAATTTTATTGTTGTTGTGGGCGGTTTCGACGCGAATATCAACCGGGTTCGTTTGAATGACATCACTGATTTTTTTAATACCCTCCGGATAGGTTGCCGAGAACAGCAAGGTTTGTCTTTGTGAGGGGGTAAAATTAATAATACTTAGAATATCTTCCTGAAACCCCATATCGAGCATACGGTCGGCTTCATCGAGTACCAGCGTTTTCAAGTTATTGAGTTCTAAAGCACCCTTTTGTAAGTGTTTTAAAACCCGCCCTGGTGTGCCCACCACAATGTGTGGGTTGTGTTCCAGTGAAGCCAGCTGTGGGGCGATAGGTTTACCACCACATAAGCTGATAATTTTAGTGTTGGGAATGGCGCGTGCCAGTCGGCGTACTTCTTTACTCACCTGATCGGCCAATTCACGGGTGGGGCAAAGTACCAGTGCCTGTGTTTGGTAGCTGCGGGCTTCAAGTTGATGTAACAAACCAATGGCAAAAGCCGCAGTTTTGCCACTGCCGGTTTTAGCCTGCGCCAGCACGTCTTTACCTTTTAATATGGGGGGCAAGCTCTGTCGTTGTATTGGCGTCATGGACTGGTATCCCAAAGACTTAATATTGGCTATAAATTCGGGTGATAAGGGTAAAGACAAAAAGGCAGTTGCGGTCATTTGGAGGCTCGAAAAAATTGCTGACATAATAGTGGGAAAAGCGCAGCGCATCATAGCAGATTAAGCTAAGCGGTGCTTTTCGCTGTCTGTAACTGGTCTTAGTGTAAAATTTGCGGTATTTGTATACAAAATAGCTCTAAAGCACTAAAGGTTGGCATTTAGCAACCGCTATTAATGATTGATTATTGATGTAATTGGCCCCCCCCCACCGAGTAAACATCATCTGATAAGTATCATTAAGTAGAAGGATTTGGACAAATGAAATTCAAAATGAATATGAAGCTCACGGTTAAAAGCAAATTATTGCTGGGTTTTGGCGCGCTCATCCTGATAATGATTGCTGTTTCGGTTAAAACTTTTATGGGGATGGCGCATATCGAAGAGGTTGAAGATCGTCTATTGAACACCCGTGTACCAACCGTTTTAGCGGGGGCTAAACTCGAAAATGGTATTAACCTGTCATTAGCCGGCTTGCGTGGTTATATGATTTTAGGTGACGACCCTGAAAAGGGCGCAGCGATGAAAAAAGTACGCCAGGCGGGCTGGAAAGACATCGATGATGCAATGGCGCAACTGCATAAGTTTTCTAAAAGCTGGACGATTCCAGCAAACATTAAAATGCTAAAGAAAATGCAAAGCGATATTGAAGAATTTCGTCAGGCACAACAGGAAGTCGAAAATATTTCGCATACAGTGGACAACATACCGGCATTTAAAACCTTGCTAACCGAAGCTGCACCGCATGCCAAATTAGTATTGACTGCCATCACCGCGCTTATTGATGAAGAAGCCACACTGGAGGCCACGCCCGAGCGCAAGCAGTTACTAAAATTAATGGCCGACAGCCGAGGCTCATTTGCAATTGGTCTGGCGAATATTCGTGCTTATCTCTTATCGGGTGATACACAATTCCAGGATATTTTTAAGGCAAAATGGAAACTCAATACAACGCGATTTAACCAGATAGCGGCAATGACCGGCATTATGCCTCCCTCACAGCTTACCGCATGGAATAGCTACAAAAAACACCGCGATGATTTTGCTAAATACCCGGAATTGATGTTTGAGCAGCGCAGTGCGAAGGACTGGAATCAGGCCAACTATATATTAGCCACTAAAGCCGCACCGAGAGCCAAAGCCATTATGGGGGTTTTAAAAACGATACATGCTAACCAGCTAGAACTTGAAAAGGCAGATGAAGCTGTGCTGAAAGAAGAATCGGCAGCGATGGAGTGGATGATAATCATGGGGTCGCTGATTGGTGTGATCATCGGCATTGTAGTTGCGATGTATATTAGCCGCAGTATTACCGTGCCATTGGAACGTGTTGTTGTGCGTGCCAGAGAAATCGCCAAGGGTGATTTAACCGGCACGGCTATCCCAACCCGTGGCAATGATGAGTTAGCTGAACTTACTCGCTCGGTTAATGAAATGGACACAAATTTGCAGGAAATTATTCAGCAAGTTTCGACTTCTGCAAATGAACTCTCGGCCGCTTCAGGTCAGCTGCAAAATACAGCGACACAGACTAATCAGGGGATGGAAAACCAGCGCATTGAAACCGAACAGGTTGCCACTGCAATGAACGAAATGAGTGCGACGGTGCAGGAAGTTGCTCAAAATGCCAGCCTTGCCGCATCAGCGGCCACCAGTGCAGACACCGCTGCATCGAAAGGACATAATTTAGTAACTGAAAATATGCAAAGTATTACTAAACTGGCCGATGGTATCGAACAGGCATCACAAACCATTAACCGGCTAGGTGACGATATTAATAGTGTCGATAATATTATTGAAGTTATCAATGCTATTGCCGAACAAACTAACTTGCTAGCACTGAATGCCGCGATTGAAGCTGCGCGTGCCGGTGAACAAGGTCGGGGCTTTGCCGTTGTGGCCGATGAAGTGCGCACCCTGGCCGCACGTACTCAGGACTCAACGGAAGAAATTCGTACGATGTTAGACAAGCTAAAAACAGGGGCGAGCGATGCAGTATCGGCAATGGAACAAGGGCATGTGCAAGCACAAAGCAGTGTTGAACAAGCCAGTAAGGCCAGCAATGCCATTGATGATATTACCCGTGCGGTTGCCTCGATCAGTGAAATGAATACGCAAATTGCAACCGCCGCCGAAGAACAAAGTTCAGTTGCAGAAGAAATGAACCGCAGCGTGGTGCAAATCAGTTCTGAAGCAAACGCCACCCTGCAAAAGACACAGGAAACCAGTGCCGCTGCTGAACAGGTGGGTGTGTTATCGACTTCGATGCAACAGGTTATTTCACGGTTTAAATTTTAATATAAAACAGGTTCTGTTTTATCGCCGCGCCTGTTTTTCTTTGCAAATTTATTTATTTGCAGCATCTGTTCTTCTAGAATAAGGGGGCATGAGCAAACTATATTCCCTCTTTCTCATTATTTTGGTTATTTGTACCCTTGCGTCATGTGCTTCCAGTGGCAACAGCCAGTTACCGTTAACCTTGAATAAAATATCCAGTGGTAAGCCCACGTCTGATTTATTAGTCATGTTTCCTGGTATTAACAGCCCCGGAACCGATTTTATCCAGCATGGCTTTGTGTCAATGTTTCAACATCGATATCCTGACGTTGATATTATTCTGGTTGACACCCGTTTTGCCTATATTAAAGACGATAATATTGCTGAGCGAATACAGAACGAAATTATTTTGCCTGCTCGTCGAGACGGCTATAAAAAAATAGGGTTTACCGGTATATCGCTTGGTGGTTTAAGTGCTTTGAAGTACAGCAAAACGTTTGCGGGTAATCTTGACGGGATAGTCCTTATTGCACCTTATCTGGGGGAGCAGTCTGCTATTGAAGATTTACTAGCCAGCAGCGCGCCGTTTGCCTGGTCTGAGTTAAACACAAACAGTCGTGATAAAACCATTCGCTTATGGCGCTATTTATTAAATAAGACACAGGGAAAAAAGAGTAAAGACAGGTTATTTATTGCCTATGGTGAGAGCGACCGATTTAGTGATATGCAGCGTTTCTTAGCCAGCTTACTGGATAAAAATAATGTGTTTACTGAAAAAGGCGGGCATAACTGGACGGTCTGGAAAAAACTCTGGCAAACCATGCTGGATAAAAAAATATTCGATTATTAAAAAGGGCTGTTACAGTTAATGACTAACGTTTTATCAGCCGACGGGTGTGTGAATATAATCTTACTGGCATGTAAGTGTAACCGACTGTTTTTTTTTGCTTCGACTTCCGAGTAAAGTGCATCACCCTTGATAATATGCCCGATTGACAATAAATGCACTCTTAGCTGATGAGAGCGACCCGTAACCGGGATGAGTTTTAAACGTGTTTTTTGCTGTTGAGTGTCAACGGACAAAACCTCGTAGCGGGTTAATGATGGTTTACCGATTTTATGGTCGACTTTTTGTTTCGGGCGATTTGGCCAGTCGGTTATTAATGGTAAATCTATTTCACCACAAATGTTCTTAACACAGCCTTGCACAACCGCGGTGTATTCTTTTGTAATTTTTCTTTGCTCAAATTGCTTGCTAAGCTGGCGGTGTGTTTCCGAATTTCTGGCCAATAGTAAAATGCCTGATGTTGGCATATCGAGTCGGTGCACAATAAGTGCTTCAGGATAGTTTAAACGTATACGGGAAATCAAACAATCCCGTTTGTCTGCTCCTCGCCCTGGCACACTTAATAAACCGGCGGGTTTGTTGACAACGATAATATCATTATCAATGTGTAGAATTTTGGGTTGTTCTGACGGTGGGGAGTAGGCTGGGGTAGTTGGCATGGTGTATTTTATTTTAACAACAACGGCAGGTCAGGGCGATGCCAGTGGACTACATATGAGAATTTAAATACTAAACTCACCTTGCCATACCTGATTTTTATAATCGAGTTTTAAATGTTTTGGGTGCATTTTTTGTGATGCACTGGAATCAAATCTTCTCTTTTCAGGGAAATTTTTTGCAAACTCAACCGGGTCGCAGGAAGCGGATTCAACCGGGTGAAAAGCAACACTTAACTTGTTATTAACAACGGCGCTATTAAAATTAGCACTTTCGGTAAATAAAACCCGTTTTTTTACAACACACGAAAAATACAATTGCATTTCAACAATTAAAGGTTTGGATTTTTTTAAAAATTCACGCTGTGCGCGCTGAGTCCATTCGATTGACATTATTTTGTCATTTAAGGTGATATGCTCGCTATATGCATAGGGGTTTAACCATTTGTCGATAAGGTAAAGGGGATTAATGCCAGGACCAAAACCGAACAAGCTGTGATTTTTCATACCATGTATACCTGTTTTAGCGTATTGCACCTCAAGCTAATTGTAGCATACTGGTTAGTCACGCAAGCAGGGTGTTCGGATGCTATTCTTTAGAGTGACTGTTATTTGTGGTTGAAAATAAAGTGCTTACTTTTAAAATAAACAGCACCCAGGGCGTACCGTGTAGAAATAAGTCAAAAATATCAATGGGTTTGCTTAATTCACCATTCAATAACATGGTTATTTTTTCAAGTAGGTGCGGCTCGGGTGTAAAAGGTGCCAGGCCTAATGTTAAGGTCAATATAATAACCAGTGGCCAGCTCAGGGATTGTATCCAGCGCATGTGTACTCCAGTATAGTGTGTCATAATGTTGTCTGGTTCGATTATAAAGCATTACTTTAGTAAACTCTAATATTGCGGCAAATATTAGCCTGCCATGTTATGAACTATTTTGTTATGCCTTAGTCTGAGTTCGCTAAATACAATTAAAGTCTGTTAGAAATGCTTGATACCCTGAATAAGTTATTACCATCGGATTTTCCTTCGATTGCACGCCAGAAGCTTGAAATATTGCAGGTTAATCTGGGTTACAAATGCAATCAGCAGTGTTTGCATTGCCATGTGAATGCCGGGCCTAATAGAAAAGAAGTCATGTCAAAGGACACGATTTATTCTGTTGTCAATGCTATCAGGGAACTAAACGTGACGACCCTTGATTTGACCGGGGGCGCACCTGAGCTTAATCCTCACTTTTGTTATCTGGTTGAACAGGCGGCACGTATGTCTGTTCATATTATAGATAGATGTAATTTAACAATATTAACCGAACCCGATCAGCAGGATTTAGCCAGCTTTTTAGCAAGTAATAAAGTTGAAGTGGTTGCTTCATTACCTTGTTATACAGAAGACAATGTGGACAGCCAACGTGGCAAAGGTGTTTACCAGAAAAGTCTGCAAGGTTTGAAAATTTTAAATGCGCTTGGTTATGGGCAGCAAGAATCATCGTTAAAACTTAACCTGGTTTATAATCCGGGTGGTGCATTTTTACCGCCATCGCAACAGGACTTAGAACGTGACTATAAAGAAAGATTGTTTAATGAGCATGGTATTGTCTTTAATTCTTTGTACACCATTACCAATATGCCGATTAAACGTTTTGGCAGTACGCTGTTATCAAAAGGTACTTTTGAAGAATATATGTTGTTATTAAAGTCAGCACATCAGCAAACAAATTTATCAACGGTGATGTGCCGCTCAATGGTGAGTGTGGACTGGCAGGGTTATCTATATGACTGTGACTTTAACCAGATGTTAAACTTGCCGATTAAAGATGCTGTGAACAGGAAACTGCATTTGAATTCGGTTGACAGCAGTACACTCAAAGAGTTACCCATTTACATTGCCGACCATTGTTACGGCTGCACTGCAGGGCAGGGCAGCAGTTGTGGCGGCGCATTATTAGATTAAGATTTTCAGGAGTTGAAGTAATGGACGTAAAGTCATCCGTATTAGAGCGTTATTCAGAAGGTGCAAAGTCTCAGCAAGCCGATTTGTGCTGCCCGGTTGATTATAATACCGAGCTGTTAAAAATTCTACCAAAAGAAATACTGGAACGTGATTATGGTTGTGGTGATCCCTCTCGCTATGTACGCAAAGGTGATACGGTACTTGATCTTGGCAGTGGCGGTGGAAAAATCTGTTATATTGCTGCGCAATTAGTGGGTGATTCGGGGCATGTGATTGGTCTGGACATGAATCATGACATGCTGTCACTTGCGCAGAAATACAAAGCCGAGATGGCAGATAAAATTGGCAGTGATCGTGTTAGCTTTTATTACGGTCACATTCAGGATTTAGCGTTGGATCTGAATGCTGCAGACACGTATCTAAAAAAGCATCCGATTAAAAACAAAGGCGACCTTGAGAAGTTTGATGCATGGCAATTAAAACAGAAAAAGACACAGCCACTTATTGCCGATAATTCTATTGATTTAATTGTTTCCAATTGCGTGTTAAACCTTGTAGACGACACACAAAAATTACAGTTAATTAATGAAATTTTCCGGGTATTAAAGCCCGGTGGTCGAGTTGCTATCTCTGATATTATCAGTGATGAATTTGTACCCGATGAAATGAAAGCCGATCCAGAACTCTGGAGTGGTTGTATTTCCGGTGTATTTCAGGAAAAAGAATTTATACAAAAATTTATTGACGCCGGTTTTTATTCGGTCGCTTATGATAAATGGGACGATACACCATGGAAAACAATTAATGATATTGAATTTCGCTCCGTTACATTAACGGCAATTAAGGCAGAGCAAACAGTTGCTATGGATGAAGGCCATACTGTTATGTATAAAGGTCCGTATACATCGGTTACGGACGATAAAGGCTATGTTTTTGATCGAGGCGACCGCACGGCTGTTAGCAATATTCATTTTAATGCCTTACGTAATAGTGCATTAGCAACGGATTTTGTTTTTATAGCACCACAGAAAAATGCCTGTTGTGCAACAGCATGGTCAGACACACTATTTACGGTACGCAAAATTAAAGATTCCAAGATTGGCTCCGGGAATGATTCGGGTGGGGCATCATCCTCTTGTTGTGGTTAAGCTGCTGTTTTAGATATGCCGAAACTTTCTATTATTATTCCGACACTTAATGAAGCGGCATCGATAAAGAACACATTGTCTGAACTATATACCTTAAAAGATAATGGCCATGAAATTATTATTGTCGATGGTGGCAGTACAGATCAAACACTCTCTATTTGTAAACAATATACCGATAAGGTTTTTAATTCGGGCAAAGGGCGCGCAAAACAAATGAATCTGGGCGCTAAACATGCCTCGAATGATATTCTTGTTTTTTTACATGCTGACACATTACTGCCTGAACAAGCCAGACAACTTATTTGTACTGCTTTAAGTAATAAACAGTGGGGGTATTTTAGTATTAAATTATCGGGGTCTCATGTGGTTTTGCGGCTGATTGAATTTTTTATGAATATACGTTCCTGTTTGTCTGGGATTGCAACGGGTGACCAGGCTATTTTTGTATATCGTGAATCTTTTAATTCGATTAATGGTTTTAAAGAAATTCCTTTAATGGAAGATATTGAGATATCTAAATCTTTAAAAAAAATATCCCGCCCTGCCTGTGTGCCAGTTCCGGTTATATCATCAAGTCGGCGGTGGGAGACACAAGGTTATATCCGTACTATTTTATTAATGTGGCGATTACGCTTATTGTATTTTTTTGGCACCCCCGCCAGTCAGTTGGTAAAACAGTATTATAAATAGTATGAGCTTTACTTTTTTGGATACAAAAATTCTTGTTTTCACAAAACCACCCATTACAGGTAAATGCAAGTCACGCCTGGTTCCTGCTTTAGGTGAAAAGGGTGCGGCACAGTTACAGGCGCGGCTGCTAAAAAAAATAATAACTGAGCTGGTTGAATTTAATCTTTGTGCCTTTGAAATATGGCAAACTGAGCCAACTTCCTGCTTTGCAGATTTATTTGTTAACAAGGATGTTAGTGTCGTTGTTCATACCCAACAGGGGAATACGTTAGGTGAACGGATGTCGAATGCAATGCAGCAGACATTACAGGATGTTTCGCGTGTCATTATTATTGGTTCGGATTGTATTTTGTATTCAAAACCGTATATAAAAATGGCAATTAGCTGTTTGAATACAGAGTCACTTGTTATTGGTCCAGCGGCGGATGGCGGCTATGTGTTAATTGGGGCGAATCAGTATTATCCCGCGATATTTGAAAACATTAGTTGGGGGAGCAGCTGTGTTTTCCAGCAAACCATCTTAAAAGCGCAGCACAAAGGTATTGCGTACAATGTGCTTGAAGAGTTGTGGGATATAGACACCCCCTCAGATCTGGATAAACTTAAAAAAGTTGCACCGGGTATTCTGGACTTTTTGCCATGATTTATCTATAAATATCAATAACTTAGATATAAAATTCATAAATATCCATCATAAAGACAGAAAATATTACATTTTTCAATGACTTAGTGTATTTAACCGATCATAAAAAAGTTTGCCGAAAATACGCGAAAAATCATCAAAATGTTAAATTTTGACCATATATTCAGTGAATAATTGTGTATCATAGGGTTATTCTAATATATAAATATGAAGTGAAATGTATTTAAACTTTTTTAATTTAAATGAACGTCCCTTTAAGCTGAATTCTGATCACAAGTTTTTGTTTAACAGTGAAGGTCATTCGGCAGCACTTGCGATGTTTAAAAAATTAATTCGCACTGATGCGGAAAACCTTTGTGTTTTGACGGGTGAAATTGGTTCTGGAAAAACAACACTCAGTCAGGCTTTTATGTCAACCCTTGGCCCGGGCTATCTGGTTGCAAAGATCCACCAAACACAATTAAGTCCAAATGAATTTTTACAAATGTTGTTACTTGAATTTGGTATTAATTTATTTGTTAACAGTAAATCTGAACTTCTCGAAAAATTAACAGAATATTTGCTTGAGCAACAACAGGCAAAGAAAAAAGTGGTGCTCATAGTTGATGAATCACAAAATTTAAAAACCGATGTATTGCAATTAGTTAAAACTTTGTCAGAGCTTCAGTCTATTAATGGTGCACCTTTACTACGTATTATTCTAATAGGCCAGCCGGAATTTTCTGCAACACTCGAAGACAGTTCGCTAGCTTCTTTGAAGCGTAAAATAAAACTTCGCTATCATCTGGAAGCGATGTTAAAAGAAGAAATAAAAAGCTATATCACACATCGCTTAAAAATAGCCGGCCCATCCCATGAGGT
Source organism: Chromatiales bacterium (assembly GCA_027076325.1). GTDB lineage: Bacteria > Pseudomonadota > Gammaproteobacteria > UBA6429 > Thiohalophilaceae > SZUA-37. Next base: position 47,190 of record JALTJZ010000070.1, read on the forward strand.
TGAATTTACTGCGGATGTTATCCCCTTAATTTATCTTTATACCGGCGGTCGGGCGCGGCTGATCAATGTTTTATTTGACCATGCGCTACTGGCAGCCTATGTTGAAAACAAGAAAACTGTTAATTCCGCTATTGTTGAATCTGCTGTAGAAGAGTTGCAGTGGGTTCCGTTTGGTATGGAACCAACGGGTAAAATATTTAAATTCACTGAAACAAAAATCAGCAATGCTTATGAGTTCTTTATTATTTTAAGCAAAAATGGACGTTATATTGACGAATACCTGATCAATAAAAAACGCCTGCATATCGGGCGGCATTCTGATAATGATATACGCATTAAGAGTGATAAAATCAGTCGTCAGCATGCCATTATTATTTATCATGAAAATGATTTTTTTATTCGTGACATGAACAGTAAGAACGGAACTTATATTGATAACAAACGCATTGATATGCAGCAACTGACTGATGGTGCAATAATTGAAATGGGTGAATACACCTTAATCTTTAAGGCAAAAAATATTTCTGTGGCAAAAGATGACAATAATGAGAACATAAATATTCTCGATATTCCTCGCCAGGCATAATTTAAAAGTAGTAACAGCGTAGTAGTATGATAATTTTTAATCTTAAGTGCGACTCCGATCACCATTTTGAAGGCTGGTTTAAGAATAAAGATGAGTTTGATCGCCAATTAAAGCATAATTTGGTTAGTTGCCCGCAATGTGGCAGTGAAAATATTTTAAAAACGCCCACAGCAAGCCGAATCAATACACTTCCAGCTAGATCCAAATCAGGTTTCAGAAACAGTGAGTCATCTGTGGTTAGCCCACAGGAAATAAAAATGATTTCTGAACAATTTATTGAGAAAATATCGAACTATGTTGAAGAAAATTTTACCTATGTTGGTAAAGATTTTCCTGAAGAAGTACGTAAAATTTATTATGGTGAAGCCGAGTCAAAAAATATTTATGGCCAGGCCACTCAGAATGAAATAAAAAGCCTGAATGAAGAAGGTGTTTCCACTATTGCTATTCCATTTAACCCTGTTGAGAAAAACAAGCTAAACTAAATCTTTTTCGGTTAAAATACCGGTTTATTTGCCAGCGCTTTTCCTTTAGCTGTTTTAATATATCTAAAAGTGATGTTTTCATTGCTTCAACTTCAGCCGTCCTTCGCTGGCAACCCATCGCATATCAATTCTGATTCAGGCTGTTGCCGATATAAATCAATTAGATAGTATGTTTAATGCAAGCGTTTGTGCTTTGACTTGACATTCGTATTGTATACGCTATTCTATTAATCAATTATTTAATTGAATAATAGGCATATGTATGTCGTTAGCAGTCCTTTTTGCCGGCTTATTTACAGGCTTGTTGTTAGGTGTTTTTGGTAGTGGTGGCTCAATAGTGACCACGCCTGCGCTACTTTACCTGCTAAATATCGAACCAAAATCAGCCATCGCCATGAGCCTGGGTATTGTTGCCATTACAGCAACGATTACCTCAATACAACATTGGTGGAAAGGCAATGTTAACCTGAAAGTAACGGCAGTGTTTGGCGCTTTTGGGGTGATAGGGACATATGGTGGTGCCTTATTGGGTGTGATTACCCCTGTTGCAGTTCAATTAACAATCTTTGCATTGGTAATGTATGCCGCCGCATGGAAAATGTTAAAGAAAAAACACAAGTCGGTCGGTGCGGCTGCTGTAGATTGCCCGGATGGAAGCTGTGACGAATTTCAATACACCCATATTGCTATTCATGGTGTAACAGTGGGTGTGTTAACCGGAGTCGTGGGTGTGGGCGGTGGATTTTTGATAGTACCTGCCCTGGTATTGTTATCAGGTCTTTCTATGAAGGAAGCCGTGGGTACTTCGCTGAGTATTGTTGCACTTAAATCATTCGCCGGGTTCGCTGGTTATGCGGGTGCTGTTGAAATAGACTACATGCTAATGGCAAATTTTACCGCCATTGCTGTTGCAGGCAGTTTTGTGGGGAGCCTTATTAGCAATCGGTTACCGGCTGCATTGCTTCAACGGGGTTTTGGCATATTTCTTGTTTTTGTTGCCAGCTACATTATTTTAAAAACATTAATTTAATTAACTTGTATAACAGTGAAAAAAAATAAGTCTTTCTAAATCTATATTAAAAACAGTTTTATCTTGATTGTTGCTGGTGTTGCCGTGACAATTATTGTGACAACATCAGGTTCTGCTTATAGGTTCAGGAGCAGACTTTTATCCATAGGTTAGTGTTATTGTGCTGTCAGGCTACATAAAAGTTGATTTTTAAGCCTATAATCAATGGGAAGTGAGCCAAATATAGAAAAGCACGATGAATAAACGAGCAAGGGAAAACAATATTTGTGCTGGGTGGATGAATAGGGTGTGTGTTTACAACTACCCAACTGTGTAAGCAACTTGCACCCAATATTTAGGGAAAGTTGCTTTTGAAAAATACGGGTTGTTCAAGTGGTTCTGAATAAGAATGTCTAAATGAAAAAAAAATATATCGTCATTCTGATTATTATATTGATTGTTTTTTTTGCCTGGCGGTTTTTACGGCCAATGAATATTTTTGTTGTTGATGACCGTTTTGCCTGGCCTGTGGATACCACTCAGGCACCGGCTGTATTAGGAAATTTAAGTGCCAAAGAATGTGGTGCATGTCATGAAGCCTTTTATAAAGAATGGCAAACCACCATTCACAGCCAGGCATGGACTGACCCTTATTTTCAAACAGACTGGGACTTTGAGGACAGGCGGTATGTATGCCGTTTATGCCATACACCACTGGACAGGCAGCAACCACATAAAGTATTAGGTTATCGTGATACGGATAAGTGGGATCCCATTCTGGGAGACAACCCGAATTTTGATTCTAAACTGCAACATGAAGGGGTAACCTGTGCTGCCTGCCATTATCGTGAAGGTAAAATTGTAGGTGTATTAGGCACCACCAATGCACCGCATCCAGTTAAAAAACTAAATGACCCTAATCAGGTGTGCGTACGTTGTCATGTTGTAGAAGGTGATCGCTGGGATACTTTTTTTCGTTTTCCACCATGTGGCACAGTGGCTGAAATTGGAAGCTCGGCAGCACAGCCTCTTTCAAAAGATACTTTAAATGTGCTGGCAACATTACAACCACTGAAAGAAGATGCCGATATTTTTGCGCAAATGACTAAAAGCAGGAGTGCATTGCTGAAAGGCAGTAGTGGAGAGGTGGCCGTAACAAATACATCGTCACTGGGTTGTGTTCAGTGCCATATGCCACTGGTAAATCGCCCTTTAGTTGAAGGGGGAAAAGTGCAGCAAACGCGTCATCATTACTGGCGTGGTGGTCATGATCCCGATATGGTTAAAAAATCCTTGTCAGTAAAATTTGTTGAGCGAGACACTAATAATAAAAACAAGCGCCGCTTTTCATTGACGATTGCCAATACAGGCGCGTCACATTATGTACCAACAGGCACGCCGGATCGTTATTTACTGGTACGGCTGCGTGCACTGGATAGTGCTGGTAATGTGCTTGAGGAAAAAACAGAAAAACTGATACGTACCGTTATGTGGCGGCCTTTTATCGTTGATTTGTGGGATACCCGCTTACCGCGCTGGCAACCACAAACTTATTCGATTGATGTCGATGATAACGGCAAGACCGTTAGTGTTGAAGTGTTGGTGCGTTATCATTTGCTGGGTGAAAGGCGTCGCAAGCGAATTAACTACAAAAATACAACGCCGATTGCCTATGATGTTTTTCAACAGAAGATTTCATTAGCAGGAAAATTAAAAGAGGCTAAGCAATGAGTAAACGTGATCTGGTTATTATTGGTGGTGGTGCAGGCGGATTAATCGTTGCCAGTGTTGCAGCACAACTGGGGTTAAAAGTCACCCTGATAGAAAAGGAAGAAAAGCTCGGTGGGGATTGTTTACACTATGGTTGTGTACCAAGTAAAACCTTAATAAAGTCGGCCAAAGTTGCATCACTGATGCGGCGTGCCACTGAGTTTGGCCTTGATGCGGTTTATAGTAAGGTCGATCTGGCTAAAGTGAATGACCATGTGCAATCGGTTATTGAACATATCCAACACCATGATGATCCGGAACGTTTTCGTGGCTACGGTTGTGAAGTGCTCTTTGGTCATGCTGAATTTATAGATGCTTATTCGGTAAAGGTTAATGATCAGATTATTAAAGGCAAACGTTTTGTTTTAGCAACGGGAAGCAGGTCTTTTATACCACCTGTTCGCGGTCTTGAAGAAACTGGTTACCTCACCAATATCGATTTATTTTCTTTACGTGAATTACCGGAAAGGCTGGTGGTACTGGGTGGCGGTGCAATTGGTCTGGAAATGGGGCAGGCCTTTGCCCGTCTTGGTAGCAAAGTCACGATTTTACAACGCGCAAAAAAAATATTGCCTCAGGAAGATCCTGAATTATCGGATGCCTTGCATAAGGCATTAGTTGCTGAAGGCATTACTATCCACACTTCAACAGAAGCTAAACGTATATATAAGAATAATAATGCTACTATTATTGAGTGTGATAGCAGTTTAAAAATTGAAACCGATCAAATTCTGGTGGCAACCGGTCGCCAGGCCAATACGAATGGACTGGGTTTAGATGTCGCAGGAGTGGACTATAGCAAGCGTGGTATTAAAGTTGATCGCCGTATGCGTACATCACAGAAACATATTTACGCCTGCGGTGATGTGTGTGGGCCCTACCTGTTTACGCATATGGCCGAGTATCAAGCCGGTATTGTTATCAGCAATGCAATATTCCGCTTTCCAAAAAAAACGCATTATAAAGTAATTCCCTGGGTTACCTATACCGACCCCGAACTGGCACGGGTAGGTTTAACCGAGCAACAGGCGCGCGAGCAGGGGATAGAGCCTACCGTGTTGCGTTTTGAATTTAAAGATAATGACAGAGCAATCACTGAAGTCGAGACGCAGGGTTTTTACAAGCTAGTGACTCACAAGGGGAAAATACTGGGTGCTTCTATTCTAGGCCCTCATGCCGGTGAACTTATTCATGAAATTGTTCTGGCAATGCAAGCGGGTGCCAAAATAGGGGCTATTTCGGCCGCCATTCATGCTTATCCAACATTAGCCCAAATTCATCGGCGCACGGTAAATTCAGGCTATGCACCGAAGCTGTTTAGTGCGGGTAGCCGCAGGCTGGTTAAGTGGATTAACATAATTCTACCATAAGTCCTTGTTTTTAATTGATTTATATAGTTAGAGTAACTTCTCTTAGCAAAAGAAAAAATAATCCGAATTTTTAACATAAATCACTTGACCTGGAGTTAACTCCACCCCTTATGATTACCTCAAGTTAAAGAAGGCGATGATTAATGGCAAATTTTAGTTATCAAATTAAGTCTATATAAATGAGGTAAATAATGGTTTCGCAACTTAAAATAAAGCTAGGGCTTGTACTTGCAGCGAGTTTTTCCCTTAGCAGCGTGTTTGCGCACGACCCTGTATTTGGCCAGGGCCCGCATACTCTATTTAAAGGTGGTTTTGAAGTTGCAACGGAACTTCATTCCTCAAAAGCAGGTGATAAACTGGATAACGAAATCGGGCTGGATCTTCGCTATGGTCTGACTGGGAACTGGACAATCGGTGCCGAGATTCCCTATTCGCTTAAGTCGAGTATTGGTGGTTCTTCAAGCGGTATAGGTGATGCCTCTGTTTTTACAAAGTACCGTTTCTGGCGTAAAGATTCGTTGGGTTTACAGGAAAGTGCAGCGGTTTCTTTAAAAATTCTTACTCAAACGGGTGATGAAGTTCAAAGCCCGGCACTCGGTACAGGCACTACCGATAGTATTGTTGGTTTATCTTACGGTTATGAAGGGCGCACCTGGTATCGTTGGGCGAGTGTACGTTACCGTGAAAACGGAACCACCAATGCGGGTTTAAAACGTGGTAGTAAAACGCGGCTTGATTTTGTTGTGGGCGTTCGTCCAACACTGACCCGTTATACCGAGCCAGATACGGTTTGGTTATTAGAACTTAATGGTGAATTGGGTGATCGCGCGACACTTAATGGTAACAGCGTTGCGAATACCGGTGGTGATGAGTGGTTTATTACACCGGGCATTTTCTGGACAATTAAAAACTTTGCAATAAAAGCAGGCGTTCAATTCCCTGTTGTAAGTAACTTAAATGGTTCACAGGAAAAATCAGATTACCGCGCTCAAATGAGTTTTGAATGGCATATGTAATCATAATTAAACATAATTTATTAATAAAGGTTAGAGGTAATAAAATGAAGAAAATAATCACAATGAGTATATTGAGTGCAATGCTTATGCTGAGTTCACTGCAAGCGAGTTTTGCAGCAGGAACAAATTATAATATCCGTGTTGATGGCTTAGCTTGCCCGTTCTGTGCTTATGGTATCGAGAAAAAATTCAAGAAGATGGAAGGGATTAGTAATATTCAGGTTGATCTGGATAAAGGTCTGGTGAGTGTTGATGCTAAAGAAGGTGTAGAGCTTAAAGAAGGTGAAATGAAAACATTATTTAATGATTCTGGCTTTACATACCGCAGCATGAAAGCCACCCCAATTGAATAAGCATATTATTCAACTTTAGGTGGAGTTTTTTTCTGATGGTTTCAAAAATATCAAACATAAAAGAAAGTAGTGTAACGGTGTTTTCATTATTCACTACCACTGGCACGCTTGTTTGTTGTGCAATACCGATTATTTTTGTCACATTAGGAATGGGGGCAACGGTTGCGGCAATGACAAGTGCCTTTCCTTTTTTGATTACCTTAAGTCAGTACAAAGTATGGGTGTTTGCGTTTTCAGGTATTATGCTGGTGATTTCGGGTTGGTTGATGTTTCGGCCTGGGCGCACTTGCCCTGTCGATACGGATTTAGCCCGAGCTTGCAATACGGCTTTTAAATGGAATAAGCGTATATATTGGGCTTCAGTTGTTATCTGGAGCATCGGCTTTATCGCGGCATATGTATTATTACCTGTTCGCATGTGGCTGAATATTTAATTATTTTTCAGGAGATAATGATGAACCTTAATGTAGAAATATTTTCATCTCCGGGCTGTAGCAAATGTGGCCATGCTAAAGATGTATTACGAAAACTGGCAGATGAAATTGGTGGCAATAAAATTCAATGGCGTGAGGTAAATATCCTTGATGATCTTGATTATTCTGTCTCTCTGGGTGTAATGACAACACCATCAATTGCAATTAACGGTGAGCTGATTTTTTCAAGTTTACCATCAGCCAAAAAACTGCGTACAGAGCTGGAATCAAGGTTAAAAGGATAATAAAATGCTAACTCTACTCATTATTTCAGCAACATTGCTGGGTTTTCTTGCTTTCTTTGAACCCTGTACGATTGCAACACACACTCTTTTTTCACGACGTGTGCATCAAAATAAGGATGAACATTCATGTTGCCACAATCTGTTTTCAGTGTGGTTAAGTCGTAGTATTCTGTTAACAGTTCTTTTTCTGCTGGCTGTGCTTGTAATCGAGCCACCAGTATGGGGTGCTTATTCACCCAGTATTATTCTTTTTGCAATTGCGACTATCTATTTATTGTCCCGTTTTGTTTATCTTCCTGTTCCTCATCTTGAATTTTTCAAACTCATTCCTGGTGGCAAGAAATTACCTTTTGCTGTTCAGCTTGGTCTTACCTTGCCAGCCTGCACCTTGCCACTTGTTGTCATTGTTATAGGGATGGCTGTCACCGTTGCTTCAATACCGTATGCAATTTTATCAGCTTTACTCTTTGCCACAATGTTTACCTTGCCAATGATACTTGTAAGCATTAAAGGTTTAGATAGTAATGGTCTGGAATTTTTAAATCGCGCTTCGAAAGGCAGCCCTTATTTAACCGCTGTACTTTTACTGGGTCTGGCGACTTACCTGTTAATACCTGGGCTTGATGTCAATATTGCAACCTTTAAAAGCTCATTGCAACAAGCTAGCTGGGCGGGTATCGGTATTGGCTTTCTGGCTGGATTTATTTTTAGTTTTAATCCTGTTTCTTTTGCATCTGTACCTGTCATGCTTGCATACGTTACTAAAGCACATGAAGAACGTCGCGCAGTGCTGATGGGCGGTGCTTTTGTTATGGGTATGCTGGTTACACATGTAACGCTTGGTGTTGCTGCAGCACTTGGTGGTGAGTGGGTAAAGTCTGTAATGGGTCGGGAATGGGGCTTGTTGCTTGGACCCGTACTTGTTCTTATGGGTTTAATGTGGGCAGGTTTAATTAATATTCGTTTGCGCTGGTTCGGTGTAAAAGGGCGCAAGGCCACTGGCATCTGGGGTGCATTTTTATTGGGTATTCCGTTTTCAGTTGCAGTTTGCCCATTCTGCACACCTGCGCTACTGGTTGCATTAACAGCCAGTGCCAGTATTGGTTCTCCCGTATTTGGTTTTGCACTGCTGCTTGCTTTTGCCTTAGGTCGAAGTATCCCTGTTATTTTAGGTGCATGGAGCATGGGCTGGCTGGAATCACTGCAGATACTTTCACGCTATCAGCGAGTATTTGAGGTTATTGCAGGTGTCACACTGGTATTAACCGGGTTATATTTATTAAATGAATATTTCTTTGTCATTCAATATTAAAGGCTTATTATGCGGTTTTTCTTTATTTTTATTTTGATATTTTCTTTGCCCAACACCTGGGCCAGGCCATCAGAAAGAATAGAGATTCAAAAAATTACCAATAATGTTTATGCTCTAGTGGGACAGCGTGGGCCAATGTCAAAGTGGAATTATGGTACTAATGCAACATTTGGTTTTGTGGTAACCGATGATGGTGTTGTCGTTATTGATACTGGTGCAAGTTACCTTGCAGCAAAAGAAATCCACCGAAAAATAAAACAAATTACTGATAAACCGGTTATTCTGGTTATTAATACGGGTAGTGAAGATCTACGCTGGTTGGGGAATAAGTATTTTAAATCTCTGGGGGCAAAAATTATAACCAGTAAAGTGGCCTTTGATGATCAGAAAAAACGTGCTTCAAATTTGATAAATCGTCTGGATGAATACATCTTTCCAAAGTTTTCAGTTGGGACTAGCGATGTTTATGCCGATGAAACCTTTGAAAAAGATAAACGGTTAAATATTGGTGGAGTAGAATTTCGGCTACACTATACTGGCCCAGCTTATTTACCTGGTGATTTCATTGTATGGTTGCCTGAACCAAAAATTGTTTTTAGTGGCGATATTGTTTCAACCGAGCGTATGCTAGCGATATCAAGGGACTCAAAAACAGCCTCATGGTTAAAATCATTTGAATATTTAGAAGCGCTTAAGCCTAAACACATTGTACCCGGCCATGGTCATGCGACTAATATAAAAAAAGCAAAAGCAGATACTTATGACTTTTTAAGTTTGTTGCGCTCATCCGTTAAGGACTTTATTAACAAAGGTGGCCAGATTGAGGATGTCAGTAGTTTAAAAGAGTACCCACTTTCCCCTTATGAGCGTCTTATTGGTTATGAGATGCTATTGGGGCGAAATGCTTTGCATGTCTATATGGAACTGGAGTGGGAGTAAAGAGTCTATACTGTTATATTAAACAGGTCGATAACTGGCGAGTATTATACTATGGCGTTCTATCGCATTGGTGATGTCACCAAACAATTCAATGTAACAGCAGATACGTTGCGTTATTATGAAAAAATTGGTTTATTTCCAGATGTTTCCCGTACAGCAGCGGGGGTGAGGCAATATAACGATAAAGATTTATCGCGTTTGCGTTTTATAAAGCGTGCCCAGTATATGAACTTTACGCTGGAAGAAATAAAAGATTTGCTTGAAATGCGCGCGGCACCGCAAACAGCAAAAGACAGTATTCGTCAATTAACGGCGTTAAAGCTTAGTGCAATCGAAGAGCAGGTAAGTGAGTTAACAACGCTCAAAAATGAACTAACTTTATTACTTAACTTATGTCGTGGTAGTAAAGACGGCTGCCCGATTATTGATGATCTGGATAGTTCGGTTTAGCAATGTAGGTAATTTAAACGCCACAGCTGCCTGTGTCCCATCGAAACAGTTTTGCATGCACATAGCGATACAGCCAAACGCCAAAAATGATACCAAAAACAGTTGCAATTGCAGCAACTGAGCCACCACCCAGGTGAACAAAAACAATTGCGGGGCAGGCGCCTGAAATTGCCCAGCCAAAGCCAAACATCATGCTGCCTGGCAACGTGCCTGGTTGTATTATTTTATCCTGTGCCGGTATTCGCTTGCGCAATAGCCAAAGAACAACCATTGTAAGCAGTACGCCACCGGCAAAGCTTAGCCACATACGTTCATCGACCAATGTAAACATTTTATACAGTTCGTTATAATCACCAAAACCAATACTGGTGATGATGGCACCAAATAGCAAACCAACAATTGCATACTTTATATGTTCACTCATGATATAAACTCTTTCATTAACAGTGTTAGTGATACGGCTGATAGAACAAAAACAAATGTTGATAGCAAGCTTGCTGGTATCATACGTGCAGAGCCACTTAAGCCATGCCCGGATGTGCAGCCACCAGCCATTTGAGTGCCAAAGCCAACCATTGCGCCACCAAAAAATAATGCGATCCATACTTCCCACAAGTTTCCAAATATCTGGCTATGAATATCGCTTAAATTTAATCGAAGCTCAAAATGCCCGGTAAAAATTGAAACAAGTAGTGAACCGATAAAGATAGAAACAAGGAAGGTCAGGTGCGAAGTCCAGCCGCTTTCTTTTTCAATTACGGGTTTTTTTTCGGGCGGCGACGATTCTAAATCATCACCGAGTTCAGCTAAGGCATCTTCACCAAACTCAGCCAGTGTTTCTGCAATCAATGTGCTGTTGATTGCTTCAGTTCCTTGCGAGTGAAGCATTTCATTTTCTTTATTGAGTGCTTGCTGCTCTCGCCAGAAAACAACCTTTGCCCAGCTACCGGATACTCCCAGTAAACGGCCAATAAGGAAAAAATATAATAAGCTGATGCTGGTGAGGCCGATTGCACCTAGCCACCACGGCCAGTACTCAATCATGCGCCCTCCGATGATTTAAATGGATTTAACTTTTGCAGCATTTTTACTACAAATGATTGTTCAGTTTTTTCCAGCTCGGTCGGGTTAACAACTTGTGTTACTTTGAATTCTTCTTCTGGTGAAGCCTGTAACTGTGCCCGGATCAGGTTTTCACATTGGACATTGCCGCTCATTATGGCATAGTCTAATGCGGTTTTACCTTTTATTGTTTTTTTCCAGGGGTTACAACCTTTATCGAGCATTAATTCTACGAGTTCTTCGCTGCCAACACTGGCTGCGGCCATTAAGGGGCTCAGGCCTTCACTTGTTTGCAGGTTTTCGCCGGCAATCCCTAATTTTAGGATGGATTTAACAACGGGAATGCGTTTCTTTTCGATGGCATTAAATAAAGCAGCGGCATTAATTTCGGTATTACTGCGTTTTTCCAGCATTTTTCCATTGGGTAAAAGCGTTAATGGGGCGACTTTACCTTGTAATGAGAACTGGTAGCGTTTACATTTTTCAAAGTTATGTTCACAATAATGTTTTTTCCATAATAATAATGCAGGTTCCATCGCTAACAATGGGTATAACTGACAATTTGACGTATGACTACATGGCATAGTATTTATTACCTCACATCTATTTTTGACCCAATACGGTGCAAGTAAAGCCGATATACTCATTAATATTAGAACAAATAGCCAATAAGTACTGTATCCTTTGTTACTTAGGCATAGATACGTCATTGCTTTAAATTAGAATAATAATTAAATAAAACCTATAAGTTTATGAATTTAAAGAACATTTATTTTGTTGACGGTTGGCCTAGATAGCCGATATAGTAGGCACTTAATACTCGCGGACATACAAATAATGCAGTTACCGCAATTACAGCGTTATATTATCATCCCACTATTGTTTATGGTTACAACGGCTTTTGCCGATGTTGTTGTAACAACCAATCCGTCGACACAGTTGCGTGCCTGGGTTTTAACTGAAGGGGATTTTAAACTGGAACTTATTCAGCGTTTGCCTGACCAGACGCGCGCATTTTTTCAGGGGCGTGGATTTTCAGCTAAAATTGCAAACGATCTTGCACTCAGTTGCATATTTCAGGCAATTGGCACCAATATTGGCAAGCCGGAAAATGCTCAACCGGTATCGTATTCGCTTAAAGACTGGCAAATTAAAATTAATAACAAGATACAAGCGCTTAAATTAAAAGAAACCTGGAAAGCGCAGTGGCTGCCTTCCGAGGTAAAACCCGCCGCACGTATTGCTTTTACCTGGGCAACATTCCCAACTCAGCAAACTTTTGCGAGTGGGGGGGATTATGGCTGGGGCATGGTTAGCGTTGGGGTGCCGCCGGAGTCAACTTTTGATTTAAAAGTCGTATGGAAACAGAATAACAATACCCGCAGCACGTGGATTCGCAGACTAACATGCCCTCAGGATCGCTAAAAATATGATAACCCCTTTGTTTAAGTACATAACTTTATTTTTTACTTTGTTATTTTTTACTCACTATGTAAATGCTGAGCAAGGATTAACGCTATTGCCGAAAAAAATACTGGCAAAAGACTTTAGCTTAAAGGATATGGACGGTAAAACGCACCGCTTAAAAGACTATCGGGGTAAGCCGGTTATTATTAATTTCTGGGCAACATGGTGTCCACCCTGTCGCGAAGAATTGCCAGCAATGAACAAAGGTTGGGAAAAAATCAAACCACTTGGTATCGGGATGATTGCGATTAATGTTGGTGAAGATGAAGATACTATTTTTAGCTTTACAGCCGATTATCCAATTAACTTTCAGGTTCTCCTCGATAGCAGTGGCGATATTATTAATGAATGGTCGGTGTTGGGTTTACCAACAACGTTTGTGCTGGATAAAGACGGTTATATTATTTATCGTGCAATTGGGGGGCGTGACTGGTCTTCTGATCTGTTACTGGACAAGGTGAAAGCACTGTTAAAATAGCTATTTTCAACTATTTTCGATGCTTACCTGTTTTAATAATTGAGCCAGTTGTTCGGTAGCCGGGCCAACTTGTTGCAGGTTGGCATAGACAAGGTAAAGGTTACTTTTTCGGGTTCCTCCTTCTTTTAGTCGCAGCGGTTTTAACTCAGCATTGCGAATTGCCTGCTCCACTTCTTTTTCTGGCAGCCAGCCAAAGCCTAATCCGTTGCTAATCACTTTGCGGGCAGAATCTAAGCTGGTGACTGTCCAGCGGTGAACATTGCCTAGCCAGCCAGCATCAATTCCTTTTTTGCCCGAGTCACTGACAATAACATGGGTTTCCCGTTCAAGATCGTGGGTGGTTAGTTTGTGTTTAATTTTATGCAGAGGGTGGTCAGGGTGTGCAACGGCAATAAATTTAACTTTTAGCAATTCTTCACCTAAGAATCCTTGAGGGATATAGGGACTGATAACCAAATCGGCATCACCGTTAAGCAAAATATCTTCAGCACCGGATAAAACCACTTCATGTAAACGTATCTGAGTTTCGTTTGCAAGTGGTTCAAATGCCTTTAACACTTGCATTAAATAGTGAGTGGGAAAGGAAGCCTCCACCGCAAGACAAATTTCAGCTTCCCAACCCTGTTCAAGATAGCGAGCATGTTGTTCGATTGCACTGGCATCGCTAACAAGTTGTCGAGCACGTTGCAATAACACGTTTCCTGCTTCACTTAATACGGCTTTACGCCCTTCAATATGTAGCAGTTTAAGCCCTAACTGCGTTTGCAGGCGTTTTACAGCATAACTGACCGACGACTGACTACGGTGCAATTGCTCCGCTGCCTGTGCGTAGCCTGCACAGTCGATAACGGCGATAAGGGCGCGCCACTGATCCAGACTGACTTTTGGTGTATGCATATAGTGAATATATATCTAAATAATAGATAGGTAAAGACTAAATTATGCGCTTTTTAATCTAATTATTTCAAATATACTGTACTCAACAATTAAAAACAGGAGAACGAAATGAATAAACTAACTGATATTAGCGCACGAATCTTGATGGGATTAATCTTTGTTGTTGCAGGGTTTAATAAATTAGGTGAGGGTTACGCGGGTACCGCTGGCTATATGGATAGTATGGGCGTGCCGGGTTCACTTTTGCCTCTGGTTATCTTACTGGAAATAGCAGGTGGCTTAATGATAATTGCAGGTTTTAAAACGGCCTGGGCCGCAGCCGCATTGGCAGTGTTTAGTTTACTCTCTGCATTTATTTTTCATTTTAATTTCGCTGATCAGATACAGTCAATTATGTTTATGAAAAATTTGGCAATAAGCGGTGGCTTAATGTTACTTATGCTACACGGTGCAGGCCAGTTGAGCATCGATTCAAAACTTTCAAAATAGCCTGAACAATAACACACCGCCTGTTTTTATAAGGGGGTGCAATATGGAAGGAATGACACAATGGGTATGTTAATAAATGGTGAACTTGTCGATAGCTGGCTGGATAAAGAAATTGACAAAGGTGAATTTAAACGGATGGAATCGTCGTTCAGAAACTGGGTAACCGTGGACGGGAAAGCGGGCCCGACTGGTCAGGGTGGTTTTAAGGCAGAAGCAGGGCGTTATCATTTATATGTTTCGCTCGCCTGTCCCTGGGCACACCGAACAATTATTTTCAGGCGTTTAAAGAAACTGGAATCGGTTATTAGCATTTCCTGTGTTGAAGCTGAAATGCTGGATAATGGCTGGTGTTTTTCCAGTGAAGGCCAATATAAGGATCATGTTTTTGGTTTACACTATCTTTATCAGCTTTATCAAAAAGCAGATGAAAATTTTACCGGGCAAATTACTGTGCCGGTATTATGGGATAAAAAGCTAAATACGATTGTAAACAATGAATCGTCTGAAATTATTCGGATGTTCAATAACGCTTTTAATGCATTTACAGAGGTCAAGGATGACTTTTATCCGGCTAAGTTACAATCGAAAATTGATGCGATTAACAAACCGGTTTATGACAACATCAATAATGGTGTTTACCGTTGTGGCTTTGCGTCAACACAGCGTGCTTACGAGAAGGCTTTTGATCGTTTGTTTACGGAACTGGATAACGTTGAAGCTATACTGTCCAAACAACGCTATTTAACGGGGATGCAATTAACCGAAGCCGACTGGCGTTTATTTACAACACTGGTTCGTTTTGACGCTGTTTATGTAGGCCATTTTAAATGTAATTTGCGGCGTATTGCTGACTATCCCTGTTTGTCGAACTTTTTGCGAGAGCTATATCAGATGCCGGGTATTGCAGAAACTGTGGATATTGACTATATCAAACGGCATTACTATGTAAGCCATACCAGTGTTAACCCAACACAAATTATTCCTAAAGGGCCGGAACTGGATTTTAATGCCCCTCATGATCGAGCGACAAAATTTGGAGAACTATAATGCCAGTCAATATTCGGGATATAACCATTGTACCAGAAGGTGATGGCGTTGATGTGAAACGTTTATTTCCTCTGCGCGGGTTTATGAACTTTGATCCCTTTGTTTTATGGGATCACTTTACACTTGATTCCGGTCGTGGTTTTCCAGAGCATCCTCATCGCGGGTTTGAGGCAATCACTTATATGTTCGATGGTGGGATGAACCATAAAGATAACCTCGGCAATGCATCCTTTGTAACAGCCGGTGGTGCACAACGGTTTACAGCCGGGGGCGGCTTAGTGCATTCAGAAATGCCTGCGGAAACAGGTGTCAGTAGGGGTATTCAATTATGGATTAACCTGCCCAGGCGACTTAAACAAGTGGCTGCCGAGTACCAACAGGTGAATGCAAATGCGTTCCCCGTTAAAAATATAGAAGGCGGCACGGTAAAAACCATTGTGGGTGAGAATTCTCCACTGGTGTTGAAAAGTCATGTTATTTATCAGCATGTCACGTTATATAAAGATGGAATTTATAAATTGCGCCTGCCGCCAGGTATGCGTGGTGTCGTCTACGTTATGCAAGGTAGCATTGCTGTTAATTCGACAAACACGCATACTGATCAGGCTGCTTTTGTTGAAGCTGAAGATCTACTTGAATTTAAAGCAAACAAAAACAGTGAGTTTATGGTTTGCATGGGAACACCACATGGTGAACCGATTCACCAGCATGGGCCTTTTGTTGATTAGAGCCATTTTCATGAAATAAAAAAAGTAGTGATGAATATGTATATTTAGTGCAATACTCTTAGTATAGTATATTAAAGGCATATGCAGAGGCTGGCTTAATGTACAAACATCATCGTGCACTTATCATTATTTCGATATCTGTTATTCTTTTTGTTTTATTCCTTGGCTGGTTAAAACGGCCAAAACCTGTGGATGTGGTTATTGCAAATGTTGAGCAAGGTGACGTTCAGCGCACAGTCACTAATACACGCGCTGGCACACTTAAAGCCTGTCGCCGAGCCGGATTATCCCCCGCTATTGGTGGCCAAATTGCACGTTTACCCGTTCGTGAAGGTGACAAGGTAAAAAAAGGGCAACTACTACTCGAAATATGGAACGATGACCTTGTTGCGCAGGTTGCTTTGGCAAAAAGTGAAATTTTATCCAATGAATCACGCATAAAAGAGGCCTGTGTGATTGCCGAGGTTGCCCGGCGTGAAGCAGGACGACTAACAAAACTACAAAAAAAAGGACTGGCGGCCGACGACCGCACAGAACAGATTGTTGGTGAAGCGCAGGCAAAACAAGCGGCCTGTCAGACTGCAAAATCATTAACCGAAGTAAGTCGTTCACGACTGGCTGTGGCAAAAGCGGCACTTGAGCGAACCCGCTTAAAAGCACCCTTTGACGGCACTGTTGCTGAAGTTGCCGGTGAATTGGGTGAATTTGTCACACCGTCTCCGGTTGGTGTGCTGACACTTCCGGCTGTTGATATTATCGATACTTCCTGTCTTTATGTTTTAGCCCCTATTGATGAAGTTGATGCCCCTGAAATAAAAACCGGAATGCCGGCACGAATTTCACTGGACGCCTATACTAAAAAGTTTTTTAACGGCAAGGTAAGACGTATTGCCCCTTATGTACTGGATAGGGAAAAACAGGCACGCACCGTTGATATCGAAGTGAATTTTATACTGGAAGAATCCGCACTGAAGATGCTGCCGGGCTACAGCGCTGATGTTGAAATTATTATTAATTCCCACTCAAATGTTATACGCATACCGACAGAAGCATTACTCGAAGGTCAAAAAGTTTTTGTTTATGATGCCGCTGATGACGTGATTTATAAGCGGGAGGTCAGTACCGGTCTGAGTAACTGGAAATACACTGAAATACTAAAAGGACTTAAAAAAGGAGAAAAAGTAGTTACTTCCATTGACCGCGATGGCGTAGTAGATGGTGCGCTGGTTCGGGTTGAGTTTGAATAGGCTTTTTACTGCTTATGATTAAGCTTGAAAATATTCATCGGAACTTTCAGGTTGGCGATCAAACAGTCCATGCACTGAATGATATTACATTGACCATTAATGACGGTGAGTATCTTTCTGTAATGGGGCCATCCGGTTCCGGAAAATCTACACTACTCAATTTGCTAGGGTTACTGGATCAACCCAGTAGTGGGAAATATTTTTTAAATGGGAATGATGTCACCGAGCTTAGCGAAGATATGCAAGCCAGCACCCGGAATAAAAATATTGGTTTTGTATTTCAGGTGTTCCATTTAATTCCACGTTTGACCGCCGCTGAAAATATTGAACTTCCATTGGTACTTGCAGGTATAGATGAGAAAATCAGAAAGCAGCGTGTTAGCCATGCGCTGGAAAGCATGAACCTGATAGAACGTGCAGAACACAAGCCACCCCAGTTATCCGGTGGACAACGCCAACGTGTGGCTATTGCTCGCGCCACTATAATGCAACCTTCGGTACTTCTTGCGGACGAACCGACCGGTAATCTTGATCAGAAAGCAGGTTTAAATGTAATTGAAACGCTGGAACAGCTTAACCAGCATGGCATTACTTTAATTATTGTTACTCATGATGAAACACTAGGCGCGCGTTCAACACGTTCCATTCGTATGCTTGATGGCAGAATTGAGTCCGATAACATAGCCAGTTGGACTGGATAGCTGCGATGTTATTATTGCGTGATGCAGTTCGCTTTTCCTGGCATGCTCTTACCGCCAATACTGTTCGTACCTTTTTAATGCTGCTTGCCATGAGTATTGGCGTGGGTTCCGTTGTTATATTAACGGCACTGGGGGAAGGCGCAAGAAATTATATTACCAATGAATTTTCGTCATTGGGTACGAATCTTGTTATTGTTATTCCCGGTCGAAGTGAAACCAGTGGTGGCGACCCGGCCACAATGCTTGGTGTGACTGAACGCGACTTAACACTGAATGATGCGCTGGCATTAACACGTCACCCACAGGTGCAACGTATTGCGCCACTTAATATTGGTGGTGCCGAAATTTCATGGCAAGGCCGTAAACGTGAAGTCAGTATACAGGGAACCAGTGCCGAGTTTCTAAAACTACGCCACTGGGAAATGTCTCAAGGCAAGTTTTTGCCTGATACAGATTGGCAGCGACCTAAATCGGTTTGTGTGATTGGCATAAATATCCGAAATGAAATATTTGGTGCGCATGCCGCACTGGGTAAATGGTTACGTATTGGTGACCGGCGATTTCGTGTTATTGGTATTCTGGCTTCAGAAGGTCAATCACTGGGTATTGATGTTAGTGACAGCGTTATTATTCCCGTCGCTTCTGCACAATCACTTTTTAATGTGCCCTCACTGTTCCGTATTTTTGTTGAAGTGAAAACGCGTGAAGCCATTCCGAAAGTAATGGCCTTTATTAAAAATACCTTGCGTGACCGCCATCAAGGTGAAGAAGATGTTACCGTGATAACACAGGACGCGGTACTTGCAACTTTTGACCGTATTTTAACGGCGCTCACTTATGCGGTAGGCGGGATTGCTGCGATTAGCCTTGCCGTTGCCGGTATTTTAATTATGAATGTAATGCTGGTAACCGTGTCCCAACGAACCAGTGAAATTGGCTTGTTAAAATCATTGGGGGCTTCTGGTAAAGCTATCCTTAAGCTTATTTTAATTGAAGCAGTTTTATTATCTTCATTGGGTGCTGCTTTTGGTTTTGCTTTAGGCCAGGCAGGCAGCTGGGTTATCCGTTATGCTTTTCCAGTGTTGCCTGCGTATCCCCCCACATGGGCAATGGTTGCGTCATTGTTGGTGGCGCTTATAACCGGTATATTATTTAGTTTATTGCCGGCAAAAAAAGCAGCCCGACTGAATCCTGTTGATGCGCTCATGAGGCGTTAACCATGCTAACTCAAGATTTTATTCGATTAACCGGCACTTCACTATTAGCACACAAGCTACGTAGCTTTTTAACCATGCTGGGAATTTCTATTGGTATTAGCGCTGTTGTTTTACTGACATCGATTGGTGAAGGTTTATATAAGTTTGTACTTTCTGAATTTACCCAGTTTGGAACGACGCTTGTTGGCATTAACCCGGGAAAGGTAACAACCTTCGGTATGTCGATGGGTGTGTTTGGTAGTGTCCGCCCGTTAACCATTGGTGATGCTGAAGCTTTAAAGCAACTTTCATTTGCAAAATCGGTTGTACCATTGGTGCAGGGGAATGCTGAAGTTGAAGGTAATGGACGCACACGCCGAACGACCGTGTATGGTGTAGGTTCTGCCTTTCCTGAAACATTTAGTATGAAAGTGGCTGCGGGTCGTTTTTTACCCGATGATGATCCAACGGCTCCCCGTGCCTTTGTGGTGCTGGGGTACAAAGTAAAACAGGAGCTGTTTGCAAATAAAAACCCACTGGGGCAACGTGTGCGTATAGGCGGTGATCGCTACCGGATAATTGGAACAATGGAAGCAAAAGGGCAGGTGCTTGGTTTTGATCTGGACGATACGGTTTATATTCCAGCTGCGCGTGGACTGGCTCTATTTAATCGTGACAGTTTGATGGAAATTGACATTCTGTATAAACAAGGAACAAAAGTTGAACATGTGGTGGCTGGCATTAAACGTATTCTTAAATCAAGGCATGGTCGTGATGATGTTACCATTACCACTCAGGAACAAATGCTGAAAGTACTGGGTTCTATTTTAAATGTACTTACTTTTGCCGTTGGTGCCATTGGCAGTATTTCGTTATTTGTGGGTGGCATTGGTATTATTACGATTATGACAATTAGTGTAAACGAGCGTACAACAGAAATTGGTTTGTTACGTGCACTGGGTGCAAAGCAAACTCAGATATTATCACTTTTTCTGGGAGAAGCGATTGTACTTTCTGCCATTGGTGGTGCAGTTGGTTTATTCCTCGGTATTGGTCTGGCACAATTACTTCATGCCACATTACCGGCACTGCCTGTACACACACCATGGAGTTTTGTTTTTCTTGCAGAAGGCCTGGCTATTATTATTGGTCTGGCTGCGGGTGTATTGCCCGCTCAACGTGCGGCACGTCTTGACCCGGTTGAGGCGCTAAGGGCAGAATAAATCTAAGTTTATACCAATACTACAGGGGGCTAAACTCAAGCCCTGCAAATTCCGACCGGGCAGCATCACAGTCTTTTAATAAACGCAGGTATTTTTTTGCTTCATCCTTGTTTTCGAAAGGTCCATCGTAGCCTGTGCGTGTTTCGATAAACCACTTGTTTTTTATTTCTAGTTTCGATAAACCACTTGTTTTTTATTTCTATCAGGCGCTTTTCAAATTTCATAATTCCCCCCAACTACCTTTGCTTGATAGTGTGTGGCAAATTAAATAACAGTGCAATGATTTAGATCAACTCTTGCTGGATCTCTATCTGGTTCGAAACAATAGCGGTGTAACGGTATATTGCATTTTATAGATAATTATTCATTTCTGGTCAGATAGTTATACTGCTTTTCAAGAATATACTTGAGGCTAAGTCGTATTTAAAAACTCAGGTGTGAGAGGGTGGGTAAACCCACTTTCGTTAGAGTAAATAGTAACTTTCTGGATAGAATGTGAGTGCGAGTTTGTCATTGTGAGCGATAGCATGACAATGGCCAGATTTTCTATATTCTTTAAAGCCTTTTAGGGAGGAGTGGACCATTCCATTAGCAGTACCTGTATTTATAAAGTTAGTTTTTTTCGTGGTTTATCATCACCAAACTTTTTCTTTTTAGCGGCTTCTTTTTTTCGGTTTTTACCTTTAGGATGTGCGTCAGAGTCTTTATGTTTTTTATTTTTGGGTTTTCTATCTTTGTTTTTTTTATCTTTCGTTTTGATGGTCGGGGCGCGTTTACTGCCCGTGTTTCCGCCACCGGCTAATGCCGAAATATTTAATTTCTGGCCTGCTACACGCACTTTTTTCAAATCGTTAAAGATTTCTTTCGGAATATCGCTCGGCAAATCAACCAGGGTATAATTGTCGCTTATATTAATCCGACCGATAAATTTACTGTCGATACCGGCTTCATTAGCGATTGCGCCAACAATATTTCCGGGTTTTACCTGATGATCATGACCCACTTCAATACGGAAACGCTGCATGCCGTCTTCCGGTTTTGACGAATCATCTCGATATGAATGTTCACGGCGTCTGCTGCCATCACGCCGACCTCTCTCACGATCACGGCCTCGCTGTGGACGGTCATTATTGTCCCAACGCTCTTTTGACTTTTTAAGCGGTTTGTTCTGCAGTAAGAAAGGTGCATCGCCTTGTAAAAGTTTGGCGAGCGCTGTTGCAATTTCCTCGGCAGGAATATTATGTTCTTGTTGGTATTGTTCGATTAAGTTTGCGTAAAACTCCAGGCCTTCCGTTGCAAGGGTATCGGTAATTCGTTGTTTGAAACGGGCAATCCGGTTGTCGTTAATTAATTCTGTTGATGGCAACTCCATTATTTCAATGGGTTTTTTGGTGGCGCGTTCAATTGCTTTTAACATCCCTTTTTCCCGTGGCGCAACAAATAAAATTGCATCGCCTTTTTTACCGGCACGGCCTGTTCGGCCTATACGGTGAACATAGGCTTCGGTGTCATATGGGATATCGTAGTTAACAACATGGCTAATACGTGGTACATCAAGTCCACGTGCAGCAACATCGGTTGCGACCAGAATGTCCAGTTTTCCATTTTTTAAATTTTGAATGGTTCGCTCGCGCTGGTTTTGTTGTATATCGCCATTGATGGCACCGGTTGCATAACCCCTGGCTTCGAGCTTTTCAGTCAGTTCGACCGTGGCTGTTTTAGTGCGAACAAAAATAATCATCGCATCAAATTCTTCGGCTTCTAAAATACGGGTTAATGCATCGAGTTTATGCAAGCCACTGACCGGCCAGAAGCGTTGACGAATGGTGTCCGCGGTTGTGGTTTTTACTTTAATGGTTATTTGTTCTGGTTTATTCAGGTATTTCGTTGCGATGCGACGGATCTGTGAAGGCATGGTTGCTGAAAACAGTGCAATTTGTCTATCGGATGGTGTTTGTTCCAAAACCCATTCCACATCGTCAATAAAACCCATACGCAGCATTTCATCGGCTTCATCTAGAACCAGTGCTTTCAGGTCATCGAGCTTTAAAGTACCTTTTCGAATATGATCCATAACACGACCGGGTGTGCCTACAACAACATGTACCCCGCGTTTTAATGCACGGATCTGGCCACTGTAATCGGCTCCACCATAAACAGGCAGTACATGAAAACCTTTCATTTTTGACGCATATTTTTGAAAAGCTTCCGCGACCTGAATCGCTAATTCCCGGGTGGGGGCGAGCACTAGCACTTGTGGATCTTTTTGTTTCAGATCGAGATTTGACAGCAATGGCAGGGCAAAAGCTGCAGTCTTGCCAGTACCGGTTTGTGCCTGGCCGATAATATCTTTACGTTCGAGTAGCAACGGAATAGTTGCAGCCTGGATTGGAGAAGGCGCTTCATAGCCAATCTCATCTAAAATTTTTAAAAGCGTGTCTTTTAGCGCTAATTCATTAAACGCAGTCACCGTTTCGGTTGTCATGTATAATACCTAAAATATTTGGGAAAACAGAGGGTTACCAGAAAACTCTGATGCCCCCCGATTAAAATCCGAGTCAAACCATGAAGGGCTGCGTAGTGTACAGGTTTGTGGCCAATTTTGCATTCTTTATCTTCACATATATAAGGAATACACTGTGTTGCATGGAACCTTCACTGAGTGAACGACTCTGAATGAGAATTTTAAATATTTGCAATATGACACAAAACAACCTTAAATGTTGTTTTGTGGAACTACACTGGAGAACAAGATGAATAAACAGCACTCGCCACCCAAAAAATACATGTTACACAGGCTTAATCTGAAAAACATTGCCATCATTTTGGGTTTTCTAACCCTGTACGCTTTTAGCGCAACGAATGTTGCGGCAAAAGATATTGATATAACTGTTTACAAAAGCGCAACCTGTGGTTGCTGTAATAAGTGGGTAACACATTTAGAAAAAGAAGGTTTTAATGTTACAGCAGTCAATAAGCGCGATATGAACGAAATCAAAAAAAAGTTTGGTGTGAAGCGTGAATATCAGTCCTGTCACACTGCTAAGGTGGGTAAGTATTTTATCGAGGGGCATGTGCCAGCAACAGACATCAAAAAATTTCTAGCAGAAAAGCCTTATGCTAAAGGACTTGCTGTTCCCGGCATGCCTATGGGCTCTCCCGGTATGGAAGGTCACCGCAAAGATGATTATTCCGTGCTATTAATCAATAAACAAAATAAAGCAACGGTGTATGCTAACCACTAAATAAGTAACAAGTAAGGTTATTTCAATGACGAAATACATTACTGGTTTTCTGATAGTGCTTTTATTTAGCCTGCTTTACTTTTATTTATGGCAGTCAGGTGATTTAGCTTTATTTGTCCAGCTAAAGGCATTACAAACCAAGTTGCAAGAGATTGGTTACTGGGGTCCTTTGCTTATCATTGTGCTAATGGCGGGTGCCATTGTAATGAGCCCAATTCCCAGTGCCCCGATTGCTGTTGCATCTGGTTTAGTCTATGGGCACATATGGGGTACTGTTTATGTATTAATTGGCGCTGAAATAGGGGCGTTGATCGCTTTTACTGTTTCGCGCTTGCTAGGTTACAGTTATGTGCAGAAAAAATTTGGTAACACAATAAAATACAAATTTCTTAATTCAGAAAAGCACCTTATGATTGCTGTTTTTGTATCACGGCTTATCCCTTTTATATCGTTTGATATTGTAAGTTACGCAGCCGGTTTAACAAAAATTACTTATATTCAGTTTGCGCTGGCAACCCTCGCAGGTATTCTCCCAGCCAGTTTTTTACTGGCGCATTTTGGTGGTGAAATGGTGAATAATGACATTCGGCAAATGTTTATTACTATCTTTTTACTGGGTTTTATTACATTAATACCCATTGTGGCAGAGTTAATTCGAAGATTGCGGCGGTCATGATAAAATACCCGTTTATTCTCATATTGTAGTTGACCTGTGTGTTACACAGAGGTTTATACTTGAAAAACCAGCAATAATTATGGAGGATTTAAAATGAAACTATCATTAATCGCCTTGAGTTTGAGTGGTTTTCTCTTTTCGCTAAGCAGTCTGGCTTATGCCAGCCCAACAGTTTACATTCCTTTAGGTACAGGGAACCAGGTTATTAAAGTCGATGCTGCAACAGACAAAATCACGGCATCTTACCCCGATGTAATTAATGCGCACGGTCTTGTTGCAACACCCGACGGTGAGTACCTGATTGCTGGCAGCTTAAGCGAAGATTTATTAAAAAAAGGTCAGCCCAAAGACACCAAAAACAGTAAATTATTTTTTATACACCCAGCGCATGGCCACGTTATGTCAACCATTGCAGTTTCGGGGTGGTCACATCATCAAGCCATTACACCCGATGGAAAGTATGTGTTATCAACGCATGGCTTAAGAAATAATGTTAGTGTTGTTGATGTTGAAGAAAACAAAGTTGTTACCACAATTCAGACCGGTATGGTGCCTAATTACACCGTTATTACACGTGATGGAAAAAAGGCCTATGTGAGCAATTCTGGAAGTAATAATGTTGTAGAAATTGATCTTACAAACTGGACGGTCACTCGAAAACTTGAGTCCGGGCCTGCACCGGAACATATGGTTTTTTCAAAGGATCAAAAAATTATTTATATTACTAATCCTAGAGTCGGGAGAGTGTCTGCTGTTTCGGTCAAAAGTGGCAAGATTATTAAAACATACAAAATTGGTAAAGCAGCACATGGTCTCGACATGGGTGATGATGGCAAAACTTTTTTTGCCAGTAGCAAAAAAGAAAATAAATTAGTTGCTGTAAACACGGAAACGGGCGAGCAGCGTGAATTAACTTTATCACCTGCGCCCTATCACTTAAACACAATAACGGGTACTGGAAAGGTCTATGTTTCCAGTCGAAAAAAGCCGTTAATATGGGTTGTTGACCAGAAAACCTTAAAAATAATTGGAGAAATAAAACTACCAGGAGGGGAAGGGCATCAAATGGCCATTGTTCAGTAAATAGCTAATCGACTATGCAAGCTAAAGGTACTTTTTTGTGAAGCTAAAAATAGTTACTTGTATAATACAGGTGTTGGCAGGTAGTTTGCTTATGCTGGTGAGCTTTTCTGTTTTTTCTGACGCATGGATTTATCGTCAAAATACTCAAATTAGCTGGCGAGAGTATAATGCAGACGCTTTTTCTGAGTCAGTATTAAAAAATAAACCAATGTATATTTTTGTTTATTCAGACGAATGTATTTGGTGTAAAAAATTTGAAACCGAAACACTCGAAAAACCTGCCGTACGAGCATTGCTTAAAGATAACTTTATTCCCATTGTTATCGACCAACTTGAACAGCCCGATTTAGCAAGAAAGCTTGGAATTAAACTTGTTCCGGGTAATATTATATTAACACCCGATAGAAAAAAACTATTACGATTTTACGGCTTCGTAAAGCAGACCGATTTAATTAACGTGTTGGAGAAAACACTTGTATTATGGAAAAAAGGGGTAATACCTGAAAATGATTTTGGTGATGACAGTACCTGTTGCCCTGTTAATTAACTTAAACTAAAATATATGGTGTGAATCCAAAAGGAGAAATAATGCATTGTCCGGTTTGTATGATGGAGACAGATGATTCGCATATTTCCTATATGTATGCAGATATGCAATTCACGTTTTGCTCTCAACAATGTAAAGAACGATTTACAGCTAACCCGAATCTATATGTTAATCAGGCAGGGAAAACGGCAGTTAAGCATTATATTAAAAACATTACCAAGCTACGCACATTAGAGCTTGAAGAAATCATTCCTGATGACATTGCAAATGCAATTAGCCAGTCACTTATGACTATGATGGGGATAAATAAAGTACAGGTAAAAGGTAAAAAAATCACGATAACCTATAATTTGCTGGAAGCCACTACCGAACAAATTGAAGAGCATATTGAACAAATGGGGCAGTCCTTATCCCGTAACTGGATTGATCGTTTAAAACGTGCATTTATTCATTACAGCGAAGAAACCGAACTTGATAATCTTGAGCAAGGTGATGGTTACTCATGCCATAACCCCCCGAAGTAATATTTAAAACTAAAAATAAAGGATTACAAAAAGATGTCCGATCAATACATCTGGCTCATATGGGCTTCAGCATTTTTAATTCCCTGGATTATTATTTATATTTTTTCACCAAAAAATCGAAAAGCAATGCTCTGGGCAAGTTGGTTCACAACGCCATTTGGTTTAACCGAGCCTATTTTTGTTCCTGAATACTGGTCACCACCAAGCCTGTTTGATCTGGCGCTAACCACCGGTTTTGATATTGAAAGCCTGATATTTTGTTTTGCTATAGGTGGGATCGGTTCCGTACTCTATAATAGTCTGACAGGGCATCAACTTTCAGAAGTACCAGAACAGGAACGCCATCACCCGTTACATCGTCATCACTACAAGGCTCTGTCGGCACCGTTTATTGTATTCCCACTATTGTATTTTTTCCCCTGGAATCCTATTTATCCAGCAATTTTAGCGATGTTGGTGGGTGCCATTGCAAATACATTATGTCGCCCGGACTTACTGCGTAAGTCATTAATTGGCGGTGTGCTTTTTCTTGGCATCTATATTGTTTATCTAGTGGGTCTTGAATGGAGTGCACCAGGTTATATTGAGCGGGTAT
Organism: Chromatiales bacterium; assembly: GCA_027076325.1. Lineage (GTDB taxonomy): Bacteria > Pseudomonadota > Gammaproteobacteria > UBA6429 > Thiohalophilaceae > SZUA-37. The sequence goes on from JALTJZ010000070.1 coordinate 74,403, forward strand.
GGAATCTGGATGCATTGTCAGGCATTTCAATAGGCTTTGCCCCCATAGAAGAATTATTGTTTGCAATTATGTTTGGTATTTACTGGGCAGGGGTTTATGAACACTTTACCTGGCGTAGATAATATTAATTGTATTTACTTCAGAGCTGAGCGTTTGGCAATATACATCGCATTGTCAGCACATTTTAAAAGCAATTCAGTTGTATCGCCATCGTTTGGGTAAATACTAATCCCGATACTGGCACTTACCTGAAGTGAATGATTAAGATGCGGAATAGGGAGGTTAATGCACTTTTTAAGTTTTTTTGAATATGTTTCTGCGTCCTCACGGTTTGATATTTTAGATAAAACAATCACAAATTCATCTCCCCCCAGTCTTGCAGCAAGATCGGATTCACGTGTAATATCTCGTATACGATCTGCAATTGTGATTAAAACGCTATCACCAACATCATGCCCATAGGTGTCGTTAATGGGTTTAAAGCCATCCAGGTCAAGAAACAACACGGCAAACAAATGCCTGTCACGTTTTGCATAAGACAGAATTAATTCCATTTGATTATATAACATCAGGCGATTAGACAGTCCCGTCAGAACATCAAAATTAGCCATCGATTCCAGATGTTTATTCGCAATTTCCAGCCGCCGGGTGCGATCTTTAACTCGGTGTTCAAGCTCTTCGTTGATTTGCGCAAGCGCATGTTCTGAACGTATCATAGCGAATAACATTTTTTGCGAGCGCCGGTATATCATAAAGGCAAAAATCCCCCCAAGGAGCAATGCTATCGTCATTAAAAGTACTAAAGTATGCAATGCCTGAGTTAGTTCGGTCGTTATTTGAGAATAAACTTGTTGAATTAATTTTGTGTGCAAAACAAACATTTCGTTGAGTGTTGTTACAATACGCTGTTGTGCCGGTAATGCACGGATCATTTCATTTTGGTAAGGGTAATCAATTTGTACTTTTAGATTTTCCATTACACTATACAGGATGGGAATAACTTCTTTAATGGAGGCATTTATCTTATCTAACAACACTCTCTGTTTGGCGTTGGTTGTGAGCTCGAGTTTTTCGCGTGCAAGTAGAAACTGTGTTCCAGCATTAAGAAATTTTTCGTAATAGTCACTGCGTTCAAAAAGATCAGTTGTCAGGGTCATTTTCCATACATAAATGGAACGCTCGCGCACTGCATTTTGCATGATTGTGAGGTAATCTTTTTGCTTGTTATGTCCTGTTACAATAACCGTAAAATGATCCACAATGGTATTAATTCTGTTAATGCCAACCACCGTAATTAAAATGATAAAAACAAGCTGTAGTAGAAAACCTACGGCCAGAAAATTACGGTTTTGTTGTCGTTGTTTGTTCATACCGCCTGTGTTTATTTTTATTATCTGCTGTTTTAATAATAGGCCATATTGTTTTATTTGCTGCCAAGGCTAACAAATACTCTATTTAACATAATATACATTATGCGCAAAAAGAAAGTCTGCAAGGGCATGGCTTTCGACACAAACATCAAAACTTGGGTTAAATGGAAAAAAACGGAAACTCTGCTAAAGTGTTTTTATGATTGTTACGTTACCCGCCTCTAGAGAACTCTAAACAAAATAACGGCTTAGCTAAATATTAGTGATTAACTGTTTAATTATTCTTTGATATAGGTCAATGACAATCAACGATGATGCAACTAGTATTAAAAACGTATACAGCCTAACTGACTCAATGAGGTAACTAAAAGAAGCATGTTGTCTAGACGGTCTTTGCTAAAGGCTAATTTCAGAGCACACCAGCAGCCAATACGGTTACCCTGGGTACGAAATGAAGCGGAATTCGTTGATCTGTGTTCACGTTGCAATAGCTGTATTGCTGTATGTCCAGAAAAAATCATCAGTAAAGCTGATGGTGGTTTCCCCGAAATTAATTTTAAGCATGGTGAATGCACTTTTTGTGCAGAGTGTGTAAAAAGTTGCTCTAAAGATCTGTTTGTCCCATTAAATGAGTCCCCATGGGAACTTAAAGCCCTTATTTCTGAAGAATGTCTTTCATACAAAGGTGTTGTTTGTGTTGTGTGTAAAGAACAATGCGAAACTGAAGCAATCCGCTTTATATCTAAAGTTGGGCGTGCTAGCCAACCTGAGTTAACTGTTGAAAAATGTACAGGCTGTGGTGCTTGCTTTAAGCCCTGTCCTGCACAAGCAATTAAACTATCTTACCAATATTACAAAGACGAACACGATCAAACTAATCGAATAAAGGAGAAAGCCTCATGAACATAAGTGGAGTGATTGTTTATGCCGCGCCTGATCAAGCGGATAAAGTAGAAAGAAATCTTGTAGCCATTGATGGTGTAGAAGTTCATGCAGCTGAAGATAGCAAGCTCGTTGTAACAGTCGAACATAAAAATATTAACGCATTAGCTGATCGAGTAATGAAATTTCAGGACATGGCCGGCGTGATGTCTGTTGCAATGGTCTATCAGCATAATGAAGATCTTGAAACATTAAGCGGTGATGAGGTGTTAGTTGAAGACACATCATCCTGCGCAACAACAAATAATTGTAATGATTACACTCCAGAGGGGGCACCATTATGAAACTTAGCCGTAGAGACTTTATAAAAACAAATGCCATTGCGGCAACCGCTGCTGCTGCGGGAATAACGATACCCGGTATAAACACAGCGATGGCTAAGGCCAATAATAAAATTCGTTGGGATAAAGCAGCTTGTCGTTTTTGTGGTACGGGCTGTAGCGTTTTAGTTGGTACAAAAGATGGTCGAGTTGTTGCTACCCAGGGGGATCCTGAATCACCAGTTAACCGAGGTTTGAATTGTATTAAAGGCTATTTCCTTTCTAAAATAATGTACGGCAAGGATCGTTTAACCAAACCATTACTACGTATGACCAATGGTAAATACGATAAAAATGGTGAATTTACTGAAGTCAGTTGGGATCAGGCTTTTGATATCATGGCAGATAAGTTTAAAACAGCACTTAAAAATAAAGGTCCCACCTCGGTTGGTATGTTTGGTTCTGGGCAGTGGACCATCTGGGAAGGTTATGCTGCTTCTAAATTATTAAAAGCAGGTTTTCGTTCTAATAATCTTGATCCTAATGCACGCCATTGTATGGCATCTGCTGTTGGTGCATTTATGCGTGGTTTTGGTTCTGATGAACCCATGGGCTGTTATGATGACCTGGAACATGCTGATGCCTTTGTGTTATGGGGTGCCAATATGGCAGAGATGCACCCTATCCTCTGGTCACGCTTAACAGATACACGTTTAACAAAAGAAGGAAGTGAAGTACACGTATTATCGACCTTTAAAAACCGGTGTTTTGATTTATCTGACAATAGCATGGTATTTACACCACAAACAGATTTAGCGATTGCCAATTACATTGCACATTATATTATCGAAACAAAATCGTATAACAAAAAATTTATTGCTGATAACGTTAACTTTAACAAAACACCAACAGATATTGGTTATGGTTTACGCCCTGAGCATCCGTTAGAGAAAAAGAAAACCGGCAAAGGTGGCAAGTTAAGTAAAATAAGTTTTGAAGAATATAAAAAATCGGTTGCTAAATATGATCTTGAATATACGTCAAAATTAAGCGGTGTCCCTGAAGAAAAGTTACTTAAGCTTGCAAAAGTTTATGCCGACCCTAAAAAGAAAGTCACCTCGTTCTGGACTATGGGCTTCAATCAGCATACACGTGGCGTTTGGGTTAATGGTCTGGTTTACAATATTCATCTATTGATGGGAAAAATTTCTGAACCAGGTAATAGCCCCTTCTCACTAACTGGTCAGCCTTCTGCCTGTGGTACAGCGCGTGAAGTGGGTACCTTTGCACATAGATTACCGGCAGATCTGGTTGTTAAGAAAAAAGCACACCGTGATTTTTCAGAGAAAGTCTGGAAATTGCCTGAAGGGACTATTCCCCCAAAACCAGGTTATCATGCAGTACTACAAAATCGAATGTTAAAAGACGGCAAACTTAACGCTTATTGGGTGATGTGCAATAACAATGTTCAGGCTGCTCCCAACTTTAATGAAGAAACCTATCCGGGTTACCGTAACCCTGAAAATTTTATTGTGGTCTCTGATCCCTACCCTACTGTTACTGCAATTGCAGCTGACCTGATTTTACCAGCCGCAATGTGGGTAGAGAAAGAAGGAGGATATGGCAATGCTGAACGCAGGACACAATTCTGGCGGCAGCAGGTAAAAGCACCTGGTGAAGCTAAATCAGATTTGTGGCAGCTCGTTGAGTTTTCCAAACGTTTTAAAGTTGAAGAAGTCTGGCCTGCAGATTTAATTGCAAAGAAACCTGAAGTAAAAGGTAAAACGTTGTATGAAATTTTATTTAAAAATGGCCAGGTAAATAAATACCCAAAACAAAAAATCACGGATAGTGCGGGCAACCAATACAGTAACGATGAAATGGACGACTTTGGGTTTTATATACAAAAAGGTTTATTTGAAGAATATCGAATATTTGGTACCAAAGGGCCAAAAATAGGCCATGACCTTGGCGATTATGATACCTATCATAAACTTCGCGGTTTACGCTGGCCGGTTGTTAATGGCAAAGAAACATTATGGCGTTATCGTGAAGGTTATGATCCCTTTGTTAAAAAAGGTGAAGGAGTCAAGTTTTATGGCAAGAAAGATGGGAAGGCTAATATTATTTTTGCACCTTTTGAACCAGCTCCGGAAATGCCTGATAAAGAATATGATTTATGGTTGTCAACCGGACGCGTACTGGAGCACTGGCATTCGGGCTCGATGACGCGGCGTGTTCCCGAATTATATAAAGCATTCCCTGATGCGGTGTTATTTATTCATCCCAATGATGCAAGAAAACGAGGTTTACGGCGTGGCATGACTGCAAAGGTAACAAGCCGGCGTGGCGATATTTTATTAAGAGTAGAAACACGTGGGCGCAATCGACCACCTGAGGGTTTAATCTTTGTTCCATGGTTTGATGCGGGACGTTTGATTAATAAACTAACACTTGATGCCACTGATCCGTTATCCAAAGAAACAGATTATAAAAAGTGTGCCGTAAAAGTGGAAAAAGTTTAATTAAAGCATTTTGTTATTTAACTATTATAAATAGGAGGTTGTACCATGAAACGGTCAACTTTGATTGGAACAGTAATGATGTTGAGCCTGGGTTTGTTAGCTAACCAGGCTTTAGCTGAACAGGTACATTCTTTAAGAGGCGATAATCCGCTTGATGCACAGTCGAAAGAACCAAAATCTATGAAGTGGCAGGATGATCGCGATCCTATTTCACGTGATTATGTGCAACAGCCTCCACTGACACCCCATAAAACCAAGGGCTATAAAATTAATAAAAATTTTAATAAGTGCCTAACCTGTCATAGCTGGGCTAATTATAAAGAAGCAGGTGCAACTAAAATTAGTCAAACTCACTTTAGTGATAGAGAAAACAACGTATTAGCTAATATTGCTCCGCGTCGTTATTTTTGTGACCAATGTCATGTTCCTCAAGTGAATGCACCACCATTGGTAGAAAACACATTCAATCCATTACAGACAATAAAACGTCATTAAATGATGAGTAAACAAAATTTAAAGAAGGATTGAATTATGAGTGTATACAAAAAGACTAAAGATACTCTTCAGGTTGTTTGGACATTTCTTAAAAAACCAACTGCAAAATATTCTTTAGGAACATTGTTAGTTGTTGGTTTTATTTCCGGCATTATTTTCTGGGGTGGCTTTAATACCGCAATGGAAATGACCAATACTCAGGAGTTTTGTATTTCCTGCCATGAAATGCGTGTAAATGTATATGAAGAATATAAAGATTCAATACACTACACTAATAGAACAGGTGTACGGGCAACCTGCCCTGATTGCCATGTTCCAAAAGAATGGGCTTATAAAGTAGTACGCAAAATCAAGGCGACCAATGAGCTTTTTCATAAAGTGCTTGGAACCATTGATACACCTGAAAAGTTTGAGAAGAAACGTTTGAAAATGGCTCGAAGTGTATGGAAGGAGATGAAAGCAACTGATTCCAGAGAGTGTCGAAATTGCCATGATTATGAATCGATGGATTACACTGAGCAAGGTCGGCGTTCAATGCAACAGCATTCAAAAGGTCTTGACGAAGGAAAAACCTGCATTGATTGTCATAAAGGTATTGCGCATTCATTGCCGGCAATGTATGAAGTTGACCCGAGTGCCGCAGTTAATACAAAATGATCTAGCTGACGCCATTATAAAACATCAGCTCATATAATGCGGCTTTGCTGTCGTTCGCAACGACTTAAAAACGGTCGTTGCGAACCTTGCTACGAACAAAGCGCGGCAATCTTGTTAAATTGGGTAATTCTAAACAAAAGCTCATTTTTACGAATAGCAAATGATGAACATTCACATTAGAATCAAAAAAGTAAAAAGTTACAATCCAAAGTCATATAAAACAGATGCTTACAAAATTGACGCAGAAAAAGGTCGATTGGACTTAAATAACCTCGGTACTTTTTCAGACTATGGCGATGCTTATAGCGCTCCGCATTCGTGGAAGGCATTATCGCAAAGATACCGGTATTGGAATTCAATGAAGCAGTAGCCAGATGTTACGGTGAGCTTTACGCTCATTTTCTAAAACCCAGAGCTAAAGCCAACACCAATGTCCATGATCTTCAAATCGCGGCAACCTGTATCGCTCATGGTTTTGCCGTGTTAACCAGTAATGTCGCGGATTATAAGAAAGTGCCGGGGCTTAATATCCTTCAACCAAAATAAATAAGCTAATTGACCAGGCCTGTGGGGATTTATCTATGGGTAAGTCTAACCTGAGGTTAAACTAGGGATAGCTGAATTGCTACTTATGGTGCCCTTCGCCTGCCCCACTAGCATGCTCACTCTTATTTGAATTGCCAGCAGCTGATAGCTCACTTTTGTCATGTCCACCCTTTGCATGGCCATGTTTTCCTGCGGCAGCAAGTTTTTGATACTGTTCTGGTGTCATGCTATTTATAGTTGACAGCAATGCGACAATATCCCATATTTGCTCATCACTGTTATAGATCCCCCATGCGGGCATTCCCGTTAATTTAAGCCCGTTTTTTATCACCCAAAAAGCTTCATGGGGTTTACGAGTTGATGATTGATTGCGCTTATGAAAAACTGGCGGTTGCGGATATAATCCTTCATATAATTCTGATTTTTCGATTCCCGGTGCCAGGTGACACTGCGCACACATCGCGTCATAGTTTGGGACAGCTCTGGCTAGCCTTTCAGTGTTGGTTAAATCTGGTACGATTAAGTTTTTACTTCGAGTAGATATGGAGCGATCACGAACTATCTCAAGTAAAGATGTTGTTGCATCCCAGTGTTTCTCCGTTGCAGCGACATTAAATATTCCTAACCAGATAAACAAACCGGCTATACCAGCGATAGCAACAATAACAATGAAAGATAATTTAATCCATTTTATAGACATTTAAAGCGACTCCTGAATCATGCTTAGTTGTACTCTATGGTGTTACTCTGAATCACTCAATTAAGGGGCAGATTAAATTTGAGTCAGACTCTTCTTCTTTAAATTCAGTCCAGTCTAATAATGTTTGGGATAACCGAGATTCAAGTTCTTTGAGTTCTTTTATTTTTTCTCGTGTTTCTTTGTAGTGGTTAGTTACCATTTCAATAACAAGTTGGCAAGGTGACTCCCCTTTAGCCGACTTATCTATAATTATACTTATTTCATTAATCGTTAATCCGTAATGTTTGGCTTTTAATATGAAATCTATTTTTCGAACATCGCTATCGGAGAAATACCGGTAACCATTATCAGGGTCACGCCGTGGCTCAACGATTCCCAGGCGAGAATAATAGCGTATTGTTTCCGATGTAACATTGAGGTGATCTGCAGTTTGTTTTACGGTATACATAATTTATCTACCCTTACCATGTTGTTGGACTTCTTTAAATATGTATTAAATTATTGGCAAAAATAAATTGCCGGTAATTTATTAAATGTGAAGTTCTACCGATCTAGGTGGGGGTAACTGCATATCAAGGTTTATACTGGCTGCAAGTGGCGGAATGTTATTGTAATAAGCAGGGTGTAAAAATAAACTAGTTAGAAGACTTACGGTTGTTGTGAGGAATATTAAGCTACCGCAGCATGAAATATCACATTGCTCATCGGTTTGATGGCTACTTCCTGTTGAATTGTTAATGGTTGAACAAACGACGTGCTTGTCTGACTTTGCATGATAATAGCTGGAGGCTGATTTTTTTAATTGTTTCTGCACAGCAGAATGGTTGGTTTGAGAAACAGTATAGGCCATGCTGTAGTTAAGTACCGGGGTAAGTAACAATGCAATACTCAATAAAATAATTTTTGTTATTGATGTTTTCACTGAATCATACCATCTTTAATTGAGCCATTCCTCTATTGTAGCCTACCGTGCACAAAAGAATAGTTATAATTACGTGATATATTGACTTTGCTTTAGGGTAAAAGTTCCCATTAAAGTAGTCATTATCAATTCAGAACCGATATATTTACAGCGTACTTAATGCGTTTATTCCATTCTCCAATGATGCTTTTTGCAGCGCAATCCCTTTCTTTTCAAATGGCCAGGTGAAATCGGCTAATTTTGGTTGTAAAACAATCACACGTGCCCCGCAATTACATTGGCAATAGGTCTCAGAAACTGCTTTATCAGACAAATACCAGGGGTTGTCATTGTATAACTGGCGATAAAGAATATTGAGCAGTGACCAGGGCTGGGTTAAGACATTATCCAGACTGTTGTTCCCGCCAAGATGTGTCGCAACATGATGCACGATAAGTACATCCAGATTATGTTTACAGCAAACAGCGTCAGTGGGTGCAAGCTCAATTGTCGCACCATCACTAAAATAATCCTTCTCGATCTTTACTGGCTGGTAAAGTATGGGGATGGCCGCGCTCGCCATAATGCGGGGTGCCAATTCACCCTGACTAAACAGGGTTTTTGTACCACGGCTGATATTCATTGCCAAACAATGAAAAGGAATAGTACAATCTTCAAATGTTTTCACATTGAGCTGGCTTTGTATAAAATTAATTGCCGCCTGGGTACTGGATAAGCCGGTATAGCCCCGCCCTTTTTTTATAATCATCTTCCAGAAAAATTGAACCCAGGAATCGGGGGTCCAGTAAGACCTGGAATGGACATCAGCAATAGCCGTTGACCATTGCTGCATGTTTGTTCCACTTGCAAAGATGCCACCCACTAACGCGCCTGCACTGCAACCTGCAATAGCAGAAATATTAAGATTAAGCTGATTCAGTGCCTGCAAAAAGCCTGTGTGTGCATAAACACCGCGGGCACCACCAGAGCTGAGTACCACGCCAAGCCGGTCTTTATAGCTTAAATTTTTCATTTTATGCCCACAGCTCCAGAATAAAATGACGCATTACCGCTCCGAGAACATCACTTCGTGTTATCAGCCCCACTATTTTCCCATCTATAACAATCGGCATGGCACCAATATGCTGCTCAACAAATAAGCGTGCAATATAACGAACATCGGTATCTGCACTGGCGGTTAACACGTCATGCTTCATTACACGGCTGACTTTATCATTTGCTTTTACTGGCAATTTACTTTTTGTGTAATCGTCATTGATGCCACTTAAGTAGTGAAGAATATCGCGTTCTGAAAGTATCCCTTCCACTGTTCCGTTTTTAGTTGTAATTGGGATATGACGGAATTTTTTTACTCTAAATAGTTTTATCGCGGCAGCAACAGGGGCAGTCTTTTTTAAAGTGGTAACGTCTGTTGTCATAATCTGTCTGGCTATAAGCTGGCTGCTATTTTCTGCTAACCGATCAACAGCATGGTAAGACTGCATCGCAATACCTGAATGCCAGGCAGCCTGAATATTATCCGAATCATGCATTGATGTCTCAACACGGCCGGGGTCAACATTATGAGGCTTTTCGATTGTCTTCTTGTTAAAGAGCTGCACCATTGGCATCAATTTCTGACTGCTTGGCCCCTGTACAAAAAAAGTCATGATTGCTTAAACGGCATGGGCACAATGGCGGCACCACACGCAGTGACAGTCTACATGGTCACAACTAACATCTTTACGCCGACTGACATAACGTGCTGTTGCCCAGGGTAATAACCAGTTTTTAAATCGGGATGGATGATAGGCTTTATACAGTGCCTGCCGTACATCGGCCTTCGTCGTTATGTGCTTTAAAAACCATCGGTAACCACGGTTACCCAACAAGCTGTAAAAAGCACGGTTAACCACAGCTGTTTGCATTTGCGGTCGTAACTGTTGTTTCCATAAAGTGTCATAATTATCGCCATTCAACAGGCTTTGAGCAGCCAGAATGCCGGATGTTAATGCCAGACGAATACCAAAGCCCCATAAGGTATCCTGAAAACCAGCCTGTTCGCCAACCAGTGGATGAATACCATTATAGGCACTGTCGGGAATGCGAAAATTGCCTGCGCCACCATGTGGAATCGGGTTTTTCATTTGCAGGCCAACAAGTCGCTCAAAAGCCTGGATAGTTTTTTCAACGTAAATTTTTTCCTGTTTAAAACCGCTGAACATGCATGTTTTAACAGTGCCCTGCCCTGCCATCACTAGCAAGTAGGCATAGCCTTTTGGTGCCAGTTTATCATCGCATATTACCCAGTACCCATCGGGCATATCTGTTTCGAAATGGTAACCAACGGCAATGGCGTCAGGTACTTTGGGACCGGCCGCCAGTATGCCAATACCTTTAAGTTGCTTTAAACGGCTGTTAAATCGAACCTCCACTCCCAGAGATTGCGCCTGTTTCAATAAACCGGTGTCGAGCGAGTTTGGGCCGGGGCCGCGTTCTATTAAGTAAAAAAGTGCTGTGTCTGAATGAATCGTATAAGGCTTATCCCATGCATCATAGGCGGTGCCACCAGTGAAGGGTTGTGCGGTAAAATTAATTTCCAGACCAATATTTTCAAGGGCGGACAATGCATCAGTAGAACTACTCCAGTTTTCCAACCCCTGGAAATCTCTTTGAAAGCGGTGTCCCACCTCATCATGGGCTTCATGTACAACGACCTCACGGCCAGCGCGAGCTAGAGTGATAGCCGCAGCGAGTCCAGCTGGGCCCGCACCGGCAATTTGGATGGTATCATTATTATTCAAATTGTTTTTCATAATCCAGATGTCCTGTCGTGGCTTAAGGGCATGGTGACTTATAACAATTATGACACCTGTGTGTAACACACAGGTCAAGGTAATGCTGTATATCGAATCTTATAATTAATAATTAGAATACAGCAAGATAGCGTAATCCTATAACAATTAATACCAGACACAAAATACCCCGCAACCATGTTTCATGCAAAAATTTACTTAAGTATGGACCAATAAGGGCACCCAGTACGGTTCCAGTTAACAGCAAGCCAAGCAAAGGAATATCCAGCTCAACCCCCAGTCTCATGTAGTTTGCAATGGATGTAATAGAATGAACAGCAATGGCGAGTGCGGATGTTGCTGCAATAACAAACATCGGCAGCCTCATGATGATACTCATAAATGGGACCAGAAGAAAACCGCCCCCGACCCCCAGCGCAGAAGAAAAGACAGCAATGCCCATACCAGTAAAAAATGGCAGCAAAGGGTTAAAAGAAAACGTTTCGTCTGCAAAAGTAAAACTTATTTTTCGAAACGAGTATTGTGTATGCTTAACTCCCACCGTACAAGGATTACCATCGTTTTCAATAAGATGCTCAAAATTACTAGCAGCACGATTAACCCGGTTGGTACCGTTATTCTCTCGGTAAAATATATGCCAACCAATCTGCGCGGCAATCAATAAGACAAGGACTGCAAACACAGGTTTAAATATTTGCATATCGGCAAGATGGATAACAGACAAGGTGCTTCCTACTACAGCACCAATAATACCACCTGTACCTAAAAGTATCGCAAGGCTAAAAATAACCCGGCACTGCTTGTAATAAAGTGGAACAGCAATGGCAGGTGTAATCAATGTCAGCATCTGCGCCATCGGCTTAACCAGATTCGGGTTTTGCACACTTAAAACAGATATTAAACCAACGGATGCGAGTATGCCGCCTGCTGCACCTACCGTTGAAAAAACAAACCCGACCAACACGCCCCAAAGGAGAGGTATCCAGGGTGAAATAAAAATTTCTGCAATTTCAAAATTCATACTGGGAATAACATAGCATAATTATAAGGCATTTGTTTCTGTACTATATCATTCAATGGGAAAAATAACTAAAGTAGCTTTTTCTTTTTATAGTTGGAATACCATCAAGGAATCTATGCCAGAATGAAATTCTGAATTTGCTCATTGAGCTGTTACCATTAGTCAGTATGAACGTCCTTGTCAGATGAACGCTTGAATATCTGCCGCCATTGCCCTATTTGGGGAATAAACATCGGTACCTTCTTTTGATACAATCGATATTCATCCCCAAATTGTTCCAGCACGCGTTTTTCTTCGCTTCGTGCTAAAAGATAATAAGCCAGTACGATTACTGGAAACAAACCAACCGAAAATAATGTTGGCCAATGCACAACACCTTCACCAAACAGTCCAATGAATAACCCGGTATACTGCGGATGACGAACATAGCGGTATAATCCAGTTGTAATAAGTTTATTATTTTGACGTGCTTTGTATAACTCGCGCCAGCCTTCTATAAACATACTGATACCGGCAAACAGCAAGACGTAGCCAATTAACATTGATATTATCATACCGGTTTCCCCCAGCCCTACCAGGGATGACCAGAGGTTTGCATTAAGGTTGAGTCGATCTAACCCAAAAAATCTTGCCAGAAAGTATATGGTCAATGGAAAACCATACATCTCTGCATACAATGCGATAATAAATGCCTGCACAACCCCGGCGCTTGCCCATTCACGCCATGTTTTAGGTGCAAAGTACCGATAGAAGACCCATGACGCTACCACAATCATAATGAGGGCAATACCCCATGCACCTGAATGTGTAATCTCGTTATTCAAATAAAATCTCCCTGATGAAATCCTATCTAGCGGTGCAGTTAAAAATACCGAAGATAAATTAAATATAATTTTTCAAATATATTTTTTACATTAATAAGTTTCTTTGAATGTTTAGGGAAAATATTCCAGAATGGTGGTTTGTTATCACTCGCCATATGTAGCCAGATAGCATCGTTTTCCATATTCATAATGCAGGACAGTTCATAACGATAAGTTGTGACGGGTTGTTCCCCTTTCAGCATGGCCTTAACATTTTTTGCAACGGCCTGAGAGCGAAGCTGTGCCATATGGGCCTGATGTGGAACCCACGGTGGTGGATTTTCATGGCTTGCACAATCCCCGGCAGCATACACATCAGTCAGGCCTTTTACTTGCCCATATTTATCTGTGTCGATTTGACCACCTGCTGATACAGGTAAACAGGATTCTTTAACCAGTTTTGAACCGGTAATGCCGGGTGAATAGAGAATCAAATCCGCTTTACGCAAACTGCCATCATCGTCTTTCATGCCACCAGCTACAAACTCAGCCGGTTCATAACCATAATCAAGAATAATGCCACGCTCCTGTAACCTGTCAGTAATCATCCCGGTTTCATCAACTGCAATGTCTGGGGAGAAAAAATGAATTTCGAATTTATCCCGTATGCCTTTTTCTTTTAAGGCATAATCCAGCAAGCAGGCGCATTCATACATTTGGCCACCTCGTCCAGAAACAAAACCGTCTTTTTTATTTATCTTGAACCCAAGATAGATAATGCCTTGAGTTAATGAATTTAATTTGTCCATAAACAACAACATACTCTCAGGGCCATCACAAGGGGATAATGTGTGCTCTCTGGTGCCGGGAATATCATCCTTTAAGAAAGCGGGGCCAATACCTAAAAATAAAACATCATTTTTATAATGCCCTTTATTAGTAATAATAGTGCGCCCACCATCCTGAATATCAGTGACGGTTTCATTTATAAAATGAATATTTCGGCGCCTTAGAAAAGGTTTGATATCAATCGTTATTCCCTGACTATTTTTTTTACCCGTAATAAATTCGGGTATTGCAGGAAAGTAAACAAAGTGCCCGTTACCAATTACGGTAATATCGTATTTTGAATATACTCGTCTTAGAAACCAGGCAAAGAGAGGGAAAACAGGTGACAAAAGAAAGTATTGAATAAAAAATAATGATGCGAATCCATTGCCAATGATAATTATTTTTTTTCTTGCCATGGTCATTCCTTATTGGGTTCACCTGAGTGTAGGGTTTTGAAGTGAAAAAATCAAAAATATTTCACACATATGTTTACTATTAAATATAGACGTAGACTAAAATAATACCTATGCTACAGATATAAATATATTACAGGCTAAAAGAATGGCTGCATGGTTATCGGGAGAAGTTGTTGATAACAAACAATGGTGTGTTGACCTGTTCTCTCTTAAAATTCGCACAAGCTCATCCCTTACCTTCTCTGCGGGTCAGTTCATCAAGGTTGGGCTGGAGGTTGATGATAAATTACTGGCTCGCCCCTATTCACTTATAAACACACCACAAGATTCGCTGCTTGAAATCCATTTTAATCGTGTCGAGAACGGGCTTTTAAGTCCCCGGCTTGCAAACCTGAGTGTTGGTAATAATTTACAAATATCCGAGCGTGCAACGGGTTTACTAACATTAGATGAAGTGCCGGATATTCCTCATTTGTGGCTACTTGCAACCGGGACAGGTGTTGGGCCTTTTTTATCAATTCTTAAAACATCGGCACCCTGGCAACGGTTTAAAAAAATTGTATTGGGTTATTCTGTGAAATCGGTTGATAACCAGGCTTATATGGATGATTTTACCGCTCTTCAGTTGCAACATCCTAAGCAATTCTGTTTTGTTCCGTTTGTTACACGTGAAAAAGCACCCAAAACAATTAATACACGAATAACAACCAGTATCGAAAATGGTGAGCTTGAAAAACGTGTTAATTTAAAGATTGCTGCAGATTCAAGCCATATTATGCTGTGTGGTAATTCAAAAATGGTCAGTGATGCTACAAGCCTGCTTGAGGGGCGTGGATTGCGGCGCCATACACGCAGGGAACCCGGTCATATTGCAACCGAAAAGTATTATTAAGCTTAAAGTCTTATTCTTGCTGTACACGGTTAACGATTTTGATAGCGATTAAGATCAAATAAACCGGATAAAACAGGCTTTCTTTGCCGTTCATTATTCTGAAACCAGTCGGCAAGCTCCCAAAATACTGGATTGGTTCGTCTAACACCGTACTGGTCAACAAATTTTTCATAATCTTTAGCGGTTCGTATTGCTGCACAGCGTTTGGAAAATATTTCTATTTCAGACAGAGCAACGGAAAAAAAGAAATTAGGATAAGAACCTTCCAGCCATTTGACTACGGTCATGGTGTCTTTATCTACATCTGCACGATCTCGCTCATGTGCGTCGGCAAGAAACGAGGTTACATTTTTATAGGCCTTGTTCCGTATTAGGCTGTAGCTAAGATCATCTTCCGGGTTGTCTGCTCTCACTCGTATAAAAGCAACATCCGGGAAAGAATGTAATTGTTGACCTTTTAATTTGGCAACCTTAATCATGGCATTGTCGACTCGCTTTATTGCAGTGCGTTTTTCGGTTGTTTCAGTGGAACGTTTTTTACAGCCAGGGCTGCCACAATGATTCATAGCTGTGGCATGTTGTGCAAGATGGTTAAGTCGACCTTTTATACGCTGATAAAGTTCACGCTGTGGATCATTGGTTTGGTAACCTTTTACAGACTCAGTACTCAACCATTCTTGTGGTGCAGAAAATAATTTATCAATACTGCTGCGTTGCCCCATATACCACTTATCACGAATTGCTTTGCGCTGATTAACGGGTAAGAATGCCAGAAATGAATCTTCCCCTTCCATACGAAGGAAATCCATATAGATTCGGGTACTCATTCGATGGCCGATATTGCCATAGATATTAAAATCAGCCACCAGTAGATAATGGATACGCTCAAACAAGGGGAAATCAATCACCCAGGTTGTTTCAGGGTTGCTGCCAACCAGTCCATAAGCAACCGAGCCACTGTCAAAATGGCGAAATACGGTAAGCGCAGCATTGGGATTATTTCCGTCACCGTCCCAGATATAATTCATGGCATGTTCCAGTTCATGCGTGCCTATTGTTTTAAACCAGGCTTGCTTGCCTTCCATATAACGCCGTTGCCCTTTCCAGTAATCAGTCCAGATACGAAACAGGTCAAGATTATTATCAAAGTCTGCAGGAATTTGTAATTCGTCTGCCATTTTTTCGATAAAGTCACCATTGTTGGTAATCATAGGCTTGTCCGGATTAAAGAAAACCACCCAAAATTGGTCTTCAATTACGTTCAGTGCCAGCTGCCCGCGACAAACCGGCCCCTTGATAAAACCTTCGATAAAGAAATGGGCATCATCCAGCATAAAGCGATAGCGCGATACAGCCGGTATCGGTGCATAAATTTTAAATGGATTGGAACCAACACCGCGCTCATAGGAAGGCAGTTGTGGCACATTATAATTCGGTGCCAGAAACAACTCACGAAATCGTTGTAATCGTTTTTCAGAAAATTCATAGACGATATGGTTTTTAATTACAATACTCGAGTGGTACGGCAATAATCTGTAATAAAAGGGACGTTTGCCCGGATCATCATTAGGACGTAGCGTTGCTATCTCGTCAATGGATTCATCCATTGGTGTTCTGGAGCGTACCAGACGATAGAACTCACGTTCACCCGAGCCAGTAAAACGTATATGCGCATGAAAAAGGTGCTCGTAAAGGTAACGGCTTACTAGTTGTTGCTTGTTTGATGATTGGTTAAAAAAAGTTTCCCACCGTTTAATTTGTGCTTGAATAGCTGGGGACGGTTTGGGTGGTGCGATTGTGTGCGCACCTTGAGCTATCCAGGTTACCAGTGTTTGATATTCCTCTGTTGATAAGTTCGGCATCGCATAAGGCATGCCCCATAATGGATGTTCTTTTATAAATTTATTAATTGAATCTGGCTTTGGACAGCTTTGTTCACGATTGAGTTCAAGGGTAAAACTGCCAGGTAATTTTTTAACATCCGGTTGTGGATACTGTTTTTTTAATTGCAACAGGCGGTAGAGTGTGGAGTTTTTCAGGTTATTTGCCGGAGTTTTCACGGCTTCATTCATAACGGGATAAAAACCACGAGAGCGCCACTCTTGTGTACTCTTTGCATCAATAAACAAACGACTGGGCGGTATACTTTCAATACGTCGAGGTTCATAAACACGTACATCAGTGGCACCCCGCTGTAGTCCTTCAATTGAAGACAGTTTTAACTGACAAGGCGCATCATAGCAACCATGGCAAACAATGCAGCGTTGTTCTAAAACAGGTTTAACCTGGTGTTCATAGTTAACAGGTTTATCGAGTGGTAACAATGCCAGTTCTGATTCAATTGCTTTCCTTTCGTGCTCAGCAATACGTGATAGCTCAAAAACTTTATAGGCAAACACCAGCAGCAATAGTACGACGAGCAAAATTATCAATGCGCGCATGTTACCTGATTTTTTTAGCCAGCCCATCATAATAGTATGTTAACAGAACATCGTTAAGATAAGCACTTAAAAATAAGTGGAAATACTAAGATTATTGATTTTCTTCTATGGTTTATCACCACGAGCAGAAAAGACGTTAAACAGAGGTGCCCAAACCAAAGCAAAGAACCAGCCATAGCCATAAGACTCAATCAGTCCGATAAAAAAGCTCGACCAGCTTAGCCATGTAAACCCAGGCAGTAATTTCTCCCAGGCCTGATACATCTGGTATTCAGGAAATAATAAATCAAAGGCCACACAGAGCGAATAGCTAATTGCAAGAAACAGGCTGGTTGCATGCCCGATGGCTGTTAGTGAAAGTCGCGTGTTCATTTAACTCCTCCATCACTGCATAGATTGGTTAATATATTTGTTGGGCTCAATTTCAAATTGATCCAGACACTTGCGTGAACAAAAACGGTATAAAATACCGGCATGCATTTTTCCGTATCCTTTTTTAATATCCACCACTTTTCCACAAACAGGATCAAGGTGTTTTGTATCCTCTTTTTTACTGTGGCGACCATTTACCTTATGGGAGCCACAGCCATGACGCATCATAAAATAAAAGAGCAGTGCAAAAATTATAAATGAAGTCCAGTCTGCCATTTATATGTTCACTTTTTCTCTAACTCTTTACGGCGGCGAATAAATTCATCTTCTTCAATGTCACCACGAGCATAACGCTTCTTTAAAATTTCCAAAGGGCTATCATCCTCAGTGGTTTTTTTTGAGCTCGCATCAGTCATGGCTACTTTGACTATCCAAACCAGAATAACAAGCAATAGTATCCAGAAAATCCACATAAAGCCTCCACCGAACCACATGCTTCCACTACCTGACATCATTGTCTTTGTCTCCCCATGTTATTTAAGTTAAAAGATTCCTATAATTTTGTACCACGTAATCGCAGAGCATTGGTAATAACCGACACTGAACTAAAACTCATTGCTGCTGCTGCAATTATAGGTGACAATAAAATACCAAAGACCGGATATAAAACACCGGCTGCAACGGGTACACCTGCTGTGTTATAGACAAAAGCAAAAAACAGATTCTGACGTATATTACGCATGGTGGCTCGACTTAACCGGCGTGCACGTACAATACCGACCAAATCACCTTTTACCAAAGTAACACCGGCACTTTCCATCGCAACATCGGTACCGGTGCCCATAGCGATACCAACTTGTGCCTGTGCTAATGCTGGTGCATCGTTAATGCCATCGCCTGCCATTGCAACAACTTTGCCCATGGCCTGTAATTGTTTAACAATGTTAGCTTTTTGATCTGGAAGTACCTCGGCTTCAACACGGTCAATGTTCAGTTTATCAGCCACTGCTTTTGCCGTTGTATGATTGTCGCCAGTTAGCATGACCACTTCAACACCTTCTGTGTGTAAGTCAGCAATGGCTTTTGGTGTAGTTTCTTTAATCGGATCGGCTACACCAATTAGCCCCGCCGCTTTATTATCAATCGACAGCAACATCACTGTCTGACCTTCAGCACGTTGCACATCGGCAATTTGTGGCAGATTACCTACATCCACTTTTAAACTTTGCATTAAGGTAATGTTGCCTAATGCAATCATTTTCCCTTCAACCTTGCCAGTCACACCCATGCCGGTGACTGACTGAAAGTCCTCGGTTTGAGCCAGTTCAATGCCTTTATCATTTGCGCCTTTTACTATCGCTTCTGCCAATGGGTGTTCACTGGCTTTTTCAAGGCTGGCGGCCAGACGTAAAATGTTATCGTCATCAAAGCCAGGTTCAGATTGAACGGCTACCAGACGTGGTTTGCCTTCAGTGAGTGTGCCGGTTTTATCTACCACCAGTGTGTCCACGCTTCTTAATACTTCAAGTGCCTCAGCGTTTTTGAATAAAACGCCCATCATTGCACCTCGGCCAGTCCCCACCATAATTGACATGGGTGTTGCCAGACCTAACGCACAGGGGCAGGCAATAATTAATACTGCAACCGAATTAATTACAGCATAGGCAATGGCGGGTTCCGGCCCCCACATGCTCCATACAATAAAAGTAATAATTGCAATCACCACCACAACTGGCACGAAATAACCTGATACCAGATCCACCAGTTTCTGGATAGGTGCACGGGAACGTTGCGCATCGGCTACCATCTGCACGATTTGTGACAGTAACGTATCGGCACCCACTTTTTCGGCTTTCATTAATAAACTTCCGGTACCGTTTACTGTGGCACCAATAAGGTGTTCACCGGCTGTTTTTTCGACGGGAATGGGTTCGCCGGTTACCATGGATTCGTCGACATTACTGGTTCCTTCAATTACTTTACCATCCACAGGTACTTTTTCACCAGGGCGTATTCGCAAGGTATCACCGACTTGTACCTGTTCCATTGGAATATCTTCTTCGCTACCATCATCGCGTACAATGCGTGCGGTTTTCGGAGCCAGACCCAATAATAATTTGATAGCGGCGTTGGTTTGGCTACGTGCCCGTAGTTCCAGCACTTGGCCTAACAATATCAGTGTAGTGATAACCGCTGCCGCTTCAAAATAAACAGGCACCACGCCAACATCATTAAATACCTGAGGTGGGAAAATACCAGGGGCAACGGTTGCAAAAACACTATAAGTATAGGCAACAGATACACCAAGGCCAATCAAAGTAAACATATTCAGATTACGGGTAATAACGGATTGTATGGCGCGCACATAAAAGATCCAGCCACCCCATATGACAACAGGTGCAGAAACAATCATTTCAATCCATTGACGAAGACTGGGGTTAATAATTTCTGCCATCGCTTCTGGCCAGAACTCGGCAGCCATTGCACTGATTAACACTGGAATAGCCAACACAGCACTGATCCAGAAACGCTTGCTCATATAGTCCAGTTCACTGGTGTCTTCATCGGCCTCTACCGTAACGGCCTCAAGCGCCATACCGCACTTAGGGCAAGTGCCGGGTTCATCCTGAATAATTTCAGGATGCATTGGGCAGGTATATTGTGTTTTAGTTGCTACAACTGGAACACCCTTGGGCTCCAGTGCCATGCCACACTTAGGGCATACCCCCGGCCCTGTTTGTTCAATTTCCGGGTGCATTGGGCAAGTGTAGGTTGCATTATCATCCACATCATTAGCCGCTTCCTGTTGTGGTTTTTTATGCAGATATTCATCCGGATTTTTTTCAAATTTATGTAAGCAATTTTCGGAACAAAAATGGTAGGTTGTATCCTGATGTACAATATGGAATTTACTGTCATCAGTAACCGTCATGCCACAGACAGGATCGTGCAGTTCATCAGGAACTTTTAAATATTCAGATGGGTTTTTCTCAAATTTATGTAAGCAATTTTCGGAACAAAAATGGTAGGTTGTATCCTGATGTACAGTATGGAATTTGCTGTCATCAGTAACCGTCATACCGCAGACTGGATCGTGTTGCTCATTGGTATTGTTTTTATTGGTATTCGACATCTTTATTTATCCTTAACTGATTAACAATTAAATACGGAGCGCAGTTCTTCTTCAGTGGGTTGCTTGCGAAAAATAACTTCACCATCAACAACAAGATTTGGTGAGTGTCGTATTTCCAGTTGCTGGCAAAGCTCAGCATCATCTTCGGCATAAACGATGCGATGTTCGATACCCAGATCATTAAGTTCTTTTGACATATTTTTGCAATGACTACAGTTTTTTGTTGCTACAATTAATACATCCATAATATTTCCTTTTATATTTTCTTGTTAATATTTCTCATTACGCAGGCTATTTTGCTCAAAAATAAAATACGGCTGCATCACACATAAAGCTGTTAGGTTGGTGGACTTGTTCCTACTTCGATTACTGTATCTGTTAAGTACTGATATGGTGGTATGACTAAATTTGTTGGTGCAGGTACATTTTTAAATACGCGTCCGGCAAAATCAAAAAGTGAACCATGACACGGGCAGAAATAGCCTCCTAACCAGTCAGAACCTAAATCAGCAGGAGCCAGTTCCGGTCTGAAATTAGGAATACAGCCTAAATGCGTACATAAGGCTATCGTAACAAAGTACGCTGAGCGTGTAGCACGGTCTGTATTGGTAATATAATCTGGCTGTTGAGACTTAACCTGTGAATTAGGGTCGCTTAACCTCTCTAATAAACCTGCATCGGTTAACCGTGTTAACATTTCCGGAGTGCGGTGTAATACCCAAATTGGTTTACCTTGCCATATAAAGGTAACTTGTTGCCCTGGTTCTAGTTTACTGATATCAAATTTTACCGGTGCACCCAGGCTGCGCGCTCTGGCACTTGGGTTCATTGATGCAACAAAAGGGATAAGTAAGCCTGCTGCACCAACTGCACCGACCACCGTTGTTGCTCCAATAAGAAACTTGCGACGGTCTGGCTGTGAAACAGATGTGTTTTGTTTTTTTGTTGTCATAATATTATCCTAGTTATCCTGAGCAAATGTTTCAATCAATACGCATATCGTGTCTTGAGTTGGTATGCCATCCGGCAGCTCTCGCCATTGTTGCAGGGCTTTCTCCATTGTGGATTGCAAGGCAAGCATATCATTCAGATGTTGGCGATTTTCTTCAATTCGAGTTTCAATGATTTGCCTAACTATTGGACAAGGTGAAGTACCTGATGTTGCATGTGAGAGTATTTTTTTAATTTCCTTAAGTGTAAAGCCCAAGGTTTTTGCTTTGCGAATAAATTTTATTCTTGAAACATCATTTTTGTCGTATAACTTGTAACCATTTTTCTGATTTACTTTTGGTTTAATCAGATCAATGCGTGAGTAATACCGAACGACTTCGGGTACAACATTTGCGCGTGTTGAAACTTCACTCACTGTCATACTTTTTGTATTCATTTTCTTGTCCCCTTAAACTAAAGAACAACTGAAAAGATAGCTTATATAACCCAGTGTAGAACATATGTGCTACACATAGGTCAACATCCATCCTATCCAGGTCACAAATGAAGTATCTGTTAGTGACCGCATATGGGGTACGGTATTTTAGATTAGGAGCAATTGATCTTTATAGATACCAGATTGATTTTGAAAAATTTTAAACATGCCAAGGCATTTTTTACCTATCAATGCATGTCGGTGGCAGTAAAAAAATAACGCAGGCAGGCTAAAATTAGCCAAAATCAGGCAGAGATAAAAAGTTTACCACCCCTAAACGAATGATCAACCTGCACAACACGAAAGTTGTTTTACATCTTTATTAAAAGTTTGTGCTGTCAGTTTTAATCCTTCGACCATCGTCAGATAAGGAAACAATTGATCTGCGAGATCTGTAACCGTCATTCGGGCACGAATAGCCAATGCTGCTGTCTGGATAATTTCTCCACCCTCATGGGCGAGCAACTGGCAACCTACAATGCGCCCCGTGTTTTTTTCAGCAACGAGTTTAATAAAACCACGCGTATCAAAGTTTGCCAGTGCACGGGGTACATTTTCCAACTTTAAAATACGACTGTCTATATCGAGTTTCTGCTCCTTTGCCTGTTGTTCGGTTAAACCAACACTGGCTACCTGTGGAATGGTAAACACCACTGCAGGCATAACCGATAAATCAATGGACACATTATCCCCCATCATATTACGCGCAGCACGCGTACCTGCCGCAGCAGCAACATAAACAAATTGTGGTTGATTGGTGCAGTCACCTGCTGCATAAATGTTTTCAATATTGGTACGCATGTGGCTGTCAATAATAATACCACCACGTTTACTGGTTTTAACCCCTGCTTTTTCTAAATCCAGTGCGGCCGTATTTGCTACACGCCCTGTTGCCAGTAGTAATTTGTCACCTTTAATTTCACCATTACTGGTTTGAAGAATAAATTTCTTATCGGTGTACTCAACCCCGTCTACAGAGCTGTTTAATAACACTTTAATACCTTCATCTTTAAATATCTGCAACAAGCCTTTTCCAACCTCGGGATCTTCGCGTGAAAGCAAACTGGAACGCGCCACTATGGTTACCTCGGCTCCCATATGTCGGAATGCCTGTGCCAACTCCAAAGCAACAACCGATGCGCCTAATACGATTAAATGGTTTGGTACTGTTTCGGCAACCAATGCCTCGGTTGATGTCCAGTAAGGTGTTTCTTTTAAGCCATCGATAACAGGTATGGATGGGCTTGCACCAACTGCGAGTAAAATACGATCTGCTTTAATTTGGGTTTTATTGCCCTCTTTGCTGGTTACAACAAGTGTACTGGCATCTTTAAATCGTGCCATGCCACGCAGTAAGTTAATTCCCGGGTTATTTTCAATAATACTTTCATATTTTACATAACGTAATTTCTCTACCTGTAACTGTTGTTGTTTCAGCATGGCTTTGCGATCAATTTTTGGGGTATTCAAAGCCAGGCCATTGAAAGTATGATGACCTTGAAGATGAGCAATATATGCCCCACGAATTAAAATTTTGGAGGGTACACAACCAATATTGACACAGGTTCCGCCAATATTATTGGCACCCTCAATAATCGTGACGGTTGCGCCTTGTTCTACTGCTTTAATCGCAGCGGCAAAGGCAGCCGAGCCCGTGCCGACAATGGCGATATGTAGACCATTATCACTCGCAGTTACTTGTCCACTGATACTCTGTAGCACTGCGTTGTAGCCAAGTCGTTTGATTTCCTTAAGTAATTGGGCATTGTTTACCCCGCTTTCCGCCTCAATCGTGGCAAGTTTATTCTCTAAACTAACAGAAGCCTTAACACCTTTAAGACCGTTTAGCGCATTTTGCACACTTTGTGCACAGTGGTCGCAGGTCATACCTGTAATACTGATTGTGAGCTGTGGCATTTGCAAATTCCCCGTGCTGGATGTAAGTCGTACTCTTGGTTTCATGACATTAACGGTTAGAGCATAAACTCCGTACTTAAGAACTGAGTCAAGTTTTAAAAGAGCAGAAAAGGGATCAGGCAGATTTATTTAGTCAGTACAACGGGCAGAAAATAACATTACTTTTCAGTGGCTTGCATACAAAGGCGGTATTAGTGAATTAAAGGCATAATATTGTAAATTAGTTTAAATAGATGGTTCAGGCTATTGTAAACACTAGGATTTTTCCTTTACAAACCCCATTTCCTGTCATATGCTCAATGGTAAGTAAATTCATCTCAATTGAGGTCTATCAAATGTCGTTGAAGCATTCACTCAATGTTTACACTTTCAGTGTTATCCGCTAGTCAGACCTGTGTTCCTTAAATTTGGCGTGAAATTTTACTTTGATAAACCAAAAACTTATAACGTTATTAGCCTCTAGATATTTTGTTTGTATAAATGAATATAAACTCACTTATACAAACTGAATTTAAACTCAGTGATAAAATTTCCTATCTAAACCACGCTGCCGTTTCCCCCTGGCCTGCCTCAACCACTAAAGCCATCACCGATTTTGCGCTGGAAAATAATCTTTACGGCGCAACCGACTACCCAAAATGGAATAAGGTTGAATCCAGCTTACGCTCCAACCTCGCTTTGCTTATTAATGCCCCATCCCCTGATGACATTGCTTTAGTTAAAAACACCTCGGAAGCACTTTCGATGGTTGCATATGGCCTGGAATGGCAACCAAATGACAATGTGGTTATAAGCGAGGAAGAGTTTCCATCAAACCGGATTGTATGGGAGTCGCTTGCAGACAAGCAGGTAAAGCTGAAGCAGGTTAGTTTAAAGCATAATCCTGAAAACAGCTTAATTGCTGCTTGCGACGAAAACACTAAATTGCTTTCTATTAGTTCAACACAATACAGCAGTGGCATTACTCTGGACTTAGTTAAACTCGGGCAGGCCTGTAAACAAAGCAATATACTTTTCTGTGTTGATGCCATACAAACCATTGGCGCTCTGCAATTTGATGTGCAAAAGATTCAGGCTGATTTTGTTATGGCAGACGGCCATAAATGGATGTTGGCACCCGAGGGACTTGCGCTGTTCTACTGCCACCAGAAAATACGCTCTAAATTAAAGTTAAACGAGTTTGGCTGGCACATGACGGAAGATATGACGAACTTTAACTCGACACAATGGACTATCGCTAACAGTGCAAGGCGTTTTGAGTGTGGCAGCCCTAATATGTTAGGTATTCATGGCTTTAATGCCAGTATTGCTTTGTTACTTGAGGTTGGTATGTATAATGTACAACAATTCCTTCTGGAAAATACCGACTATCTATTTTCCCTGTTAAACAAGAACAACCAGATTGAAATTATTACCCCGCAAAATCCAGGGCAATATGCAGGTATTGTCAGCTTCAAACATCGAAAAAAACAGACCAGTGAATTATTTTCCCATTTATGGTCTAACCAAATTATATGCGCACAACGTGGGGAAGGCATTCGTTTTTCACCACATTTTTATAATAGTAAAGAGAGTATAAAAAGGGCAGCCGATCTGTTGCTATAATAATCAATGAAAAAAATTCTATTTATAATAATCAGTGCATTTCTGCTTAATGCATGCAGTAAAGAGCAGGCTGACTTGAGTGCCCTGGCCGAAGAACCGCCTCACATTACCAAAGCCTATAAGTTTAAAACCACGGACAGCCATATAACAACGGGCATTAAAGTTCCTTATTCGGTTGTTAAAACAGCTATCCATAATGGACTAAAAGATTTTGAGTCCGTTCCCCTTAATGGCAGTATTGACTGTAGCGTCGATAAAGAAGTTAAACTCGGCCCGGTCAAAAAAACCGTTCGTATCCCCTGTTCGGCATCGTATGAAGGTTTGTTACATATTAAACAAGCCGGTGAAATTCAGGTTACCCGCTTTATAGATAAAAGTTCTTCACTGCATAAATTGAAACTGAGTGCACCTGTGCAGGTATCAGGTAAAGTCGGTTTGCGCGGCAAAGCCGCAAAAAAACTCGGTTTATCAAACAAGAATGTCGATGCAACGGTCATTGTTACTCTGATTCTTGATTTTGGATTAAAGCCCGACTGGAATGCCTATGCCGATGTTGCTATTCAGCATACATGGCGCACACCACCGCGTATTGAAATAATCAGAGGTCAATATATTACCTTTACAAAGCAGGCTGATAAATACATTGCTAAAAAACTGCAAGATATGCCAGCACAAATAAATACCATGTTGGCAACATTAAAGCTAAAAGATAAAGTACAGCAAGTATGGAAGGCATACAGTATACCTGTTAAGAAATTGCCCCTTAATGAGCCGGTTAATCTGCTTATTGTTCCAAAGCAGGTTGTTATCAGTAATATTCATTATGCAGACAATTTTTTGAACCTGGCACTTGGCGTGAAAGTGATTACTGGTTTACATCTGGGTTCAAAAGCCACCCTGCCAGAAACAGGCCAGCCAGTGTTATCTAAAATAAAAACAGGTCAACCTGAATTTAAACTTGTTTTACCCGTTTATGTTCACTATGGATTAATAAAAGAACAGCTCAGCAATGCAATAAAGGGAAAATCATTTAAACAAAAAACAGATGTTGGCGTGATTAACATTCAGGTGGAAGATATTTATGTTTATCCGTCGAATAATAAAATGGTGGTTGGTGTAGAGTTTAAAGCTGACGTCGATGGCAAGCTTCTTAGAACCCGTGGCAAACTATTCCTGGTGTCTAAGCCTGTGCTTAATAAAGCAGGCACTGTATTGAGTTTAACACAGGTTTCATTTTCACGGGAGTTTAACAATGCGCTGTTAAATGCAATTACCTATGTTTTTAAAACTAAAATTAACCAACTGATTGAAGAAAAGGCAAAATTTGATTTAACAACCAGCATTAATAAAACACTGGCAATAATGAAAAAAGAACTGCGTTCTCAACAAAAAAAATCACAATTTAAAATCAGTTTAAACAAACCTGACTTACGCGTATCTCAACTGGTTTTAGGGGCTGATCAACTAATATTAGAGGCTAAATTAACCGGATTGGTCAATTTACAGCTACAAAAATAGTTATTAGCGATGGATAACAGCACAAAGAGTCATTTTTTTGAAATTTTAATAAGGAAATCCGGTTTCCTGCCGTTATATTAAGGAATAAGGTTTACTACTAATAATTTATGGATAAACGGAGTTTAGACACAATGAAAGCATCAGATTTATTTGTTAAATGTCTTGAAGAAGAAGGTATTGAGTACATTTTTGGCATTCCCGGTGAAGAAAATGCCGACTTTATGATTTCACTGGAGCAATCAGAAAAAATTAAATTTATACTTACCCGCCATGAGCAAGGTGCTGCTTTTATGGCCGAAGTTTATGGCCGCCTTACAGGTAACCCAGCCGGTTGTTTAGGCACACTTGGCCCGGGTGCAACTAACCTAATTACTGGCGTAGCCGATTCCAATATGGATCGTTCGCCAATGCTGGTGCTAACTGGGCAAGGTGCTTCGACCCGTTTGCATAAAGAGTCTCATCAGATTATGGACGTGGTTAAAATGTTTGAACCTGTCACTAAATGGGCGCAAACCATTTTGCACCCTGACAGCATTCCTGAAATTATACGTAAAGCCGTTAGACTGGCACGCACAGAAAAGCCAGGTGCTTGCCATATCGAATTACCGGAAGACATTGCCAAGATCGATACCGATTCCAAACCCTTAAACCCACTTCGATTCCGACGACCTGTTGCAGGCGACAAAATTCTCAATCAAGCCGTTGATCAAATATTGAAAGCAAAACGACCTATTATTATTGCCGGTAATGGCTGTATCCGTAAGCGTGCCAGCAAACAACTTAGAAAGTTATGTGAAAAAACGGGCATTGGGGTAATTAGTACCTTTATGGCGAAGGGTTGTATCGATATGGATAAAGAGTATTGTCTTTACACGATTGGTTTACAAGCCAGAGATGTAATTGCCTGTGCACTTGATCATGCAGACTTAATTATAACGCTTGGCTATGACATGGTGGAGTACCACCCTACTTTATGGAATAAAAATAAAGATAAAGAAATTATTCATATTGATTTTTTACCCACAGAAATTGATGAACACTATCATCCGAAAACGGAAATCATTGGTGACCTCGCACATACACTATGGATGATGAATGAACGATTTGATGCAGTAAAAGAGTTTGAATTCGATTTTACTCAGCAACGCGCAACACGCGAGACCATGCAAAAAGATTTACAGGAACATTTTGATGATGATACTGAAGGATTTATCCGTCCACAAAAAGTATTGTGGGATGTACGCCAGGTAATGGGAGCCGATGATATTCTATTATCCGATGTGGGTGCACATAAAATGTGGATTGCACGCCAATATCAGTGCCATGAACCCAATACCTGTCTTATTCCTAATGGCTTCTGCTCGATGGGCTTTGCACTACCCGGTGCAATTGCGGCAGACATTGTTCACCCTGACAGAAATATTCTATCTATCTGTGGTGATGCCGGTTTTTTGATGAACGTACAGGAAATGGAAACAGCCAAACGGCTTAACTCGAATATTGTCGTCATGGTATGGGAAGACAAAGCCTACGGTTTAATTGCCTGGAAGCAGGAAAATGAATTTGGCCACCACACTGAGCTTTCATTTAATAACCCGAATTGGCTGGAGCTTGCCAGTGCTTTTGGCTGGCATGGTCACCATGTTGTAAACAGTCGAGATTTAGTTTCGGAGCTTGAAGCGGCTTTTAATGAACAAGGCCCAAGTTTAGTTGTCGTACCCATTGATTATCGTGAAAATATGTTACTCACAAAACGACTTGGTGATATTGCTTGCCCGATATAAAACTTAATGTTGTAACAAGCACCATTTTAAACACTGATATCATTGTGAGCGATAGCACTGCAATCTTGTAGTTGCGGAAGTATAATTCAGAAAGATTATACTGCACTATCACTCGCAATGAGCTTAAACAAAAGGAATATTCCGTTGACTACGCATTACCCCTTAATGATTGCAAACTATACTGCATCTAATAACGATAAAATAACGGTTACCGCACCCTATGACGACAATGTTATCGCAACACTCGATGCTGCCGATGCCAGTGCCGTTGAAATGGCGCTCACCACCGCCAGTGACTTATTTAATGATAAATCAAAGTGGTTACCGGCCTCACAACGAATAGCCATTCTTGAAAAAACAGCCGATCTTATGCGCGAACAATTCGACGAGTTGGTTATTGAAGCTGCACGCGAAGGTGGCAAGCCGTTTAATGATTCCCGTGTTGAAGTCGAACGTGCCATTGATGGTGTGCTCAATTGCATTGAATGTATCCGCACCGATCATGGTACAGAAATCCCAATGGGCATTAACCCGGCCTCTGAACACCGAATGGCGTTTACTCGTAGTGAACCGATTGGTGTTGTGGTCGCAGTCAGTGCGTTTAATCACCCGCTTAATCTAATTATTCATCAGGTTGGGCCGGCGATTGCAACCGGCTGTCCGGTTATTATCAAACCTGCCGAAGACACGCCCTTATCCTGTTATCGTTTTATTGCCTTACTACGCAAAGCCGGTTTACCCGAACAATGGTGCCAGGCACTCGTTGTATCGGATTTAGACGTGGCCACGCAACTGGTTACCGATAGCCGTGTTGGTTTCTTTAGCTTTATTGGCAGTGCCAATGTCGGCTGGATGTTGCGCAGCAAACTGGCACCCGGTACCCGTTGCGCACTGGAACACGGTGGCGTTGCACCGGTGATTGTTGAAGCCGATGCCGACTTAAAAGATGCACTGCCACTGTTAGCTAAAGGTGGCTTTTATCATGCAGGCCAGGTTTGCGTGTCCGTGCAACGGGTGTTTTGCCATAAAGATATTGTAAAACTGGTTGCGACTAACCTTGCCGATATAGCAAAAAATCTGATTGTTGGTGACCCAACTCAACCCGAAACAGAAGTCGGGCCATTAATTCGCAAACGTGAAGTCGAACGTATTCATGACTGGGTCACTCAGGCCATCAATGATGGTGCAGAGTTATTAACGGGTGGTGAAATAATTGGTAATTGTTATCAACCCACCGTGTTATTAAATCCACCTGCCGACTCGATTGTTTCCACTAAAGAAATCTTTGGGCCGGTTATCTGTGTGTATAGTTATAACAATGTTGATGATGCGCTGAAACAGGCCAATGCACTGCCCTTTGCTTTTCAGGCCAGTGTATTTACTCAGTCTATCGATAATGCATTGCATGCCTATAAACATTTTAATGCAAGTGCCGTGATGATAAATGATCATACGGCTTTTCGTGTTGACTGGATGCCATTTGCCGGTTTACGGCACTCCGGTTTGGGTGTGGGTGGTATTCCGCATACTTACCATGATATGCAAGTAAAAAAATTGATGGTGTTAAAATCCACTAAAATATAAAACAATAACGTTTAAGGTTTTGCCATCAATAAATTCTGTACTTCCTTATAGGTTGTATGTGCATGCTCGATGGCTTCTTTAATAACATCAGGCGCTATATCGGCAGTGCTCCAGTCTTCATCTGTTAATATTGCTGCATCTGTTTCTTCGATATCGGTTGCATTTAGTTCGGCCATTACCGCTAGTGAGTTTGCAATTTTAACAATAGCACTTTCCTGTTGGTAGGTTTTCGCTCTTTGAATATCATGATGAGCCCCGATCACTTCAACTAACATGGGCGTTAGTTGCCAGACTTCTGCTAAAGCACTGCCAACCATAGCGTGATCAAACCCAATCAACTCCTGTTCCACATTTTGCAATTCTGTGTTTTCGGTATCATCTAAAATATATTCCAGACACTTACGTGACAGATCGGGAAGTTCTTTAAATAATACGAGTTGACCAATATCGTGCAGCAAACCAGCAACGAATAATCCATCGGTATTTTTTAGTTTAGCTTTTGTTCCCAGATGCTTGGCAATAATTGCGCAATAAATGCTGTGCATCCAGAAGTCATCCATACTAACAAGATCATTTGGAATGCCATCAAACGTTTCCACTGCTGAAGTGGCGAGAGCAATATCACGCACCCGTTCGGTACCAATAATGGTTACGGCTTTAGCAACAGAGTCAATTTCCTTGCTAATACCATAAGCTGGGCTGTTTGCCATGCGTAAGACGCGCATGGTTAAGCCTGGATCCTGACTGATCACTTCGCCAACTTTGGTCATAGAACATTGCGGATCATTGACCATTTCATTTACGCGTACAAAGACACCCGGCAAGGACACCAGATCATTAATATCCTTTACTATTTCATCTAAAGATGCTGCCATATTATTACCGTCATTTTACTGATATAAATTTAAGTATATGCGTAAATCTATCAACATCAAGAAAACGCAGACTACAACACAGTAATTTTAATGATAAAAGCCTATGTTAGGCATCACGTATATCATTACCTTTAGCAAGGAATGTATGGCACTTTTACATTTATCCAGCTTCACCTCCATTACCTTTTTAAGTTCGCCAGAAACGGCTGATACCTGCCGTGCAGAACTTGAACAAATGCTTATTTATTACAAAAAAATAGAAATTGACTTTAGTAATGTGCATGTGACACCAGGTTTTATACAGTGCCTGCTCGAACCCCTGTTTTTAAAGCGTGGTATGGTTTTATTTGATCGGTTATTTTTTGCAAATTGCGCCGAACCAACCGATAAAATTATTCAGACAATAATTAAGCAATATAAAGAAAGAAACCTGGCAAACGAAGAGAATTAAACCAGGCATTCAACCTTTTATATGTAAGGTTTTATCCAGTTACACCACTGTTCAAACAAGTTGGCATCGACAGCCGCAATTACAGAACGTTTTTCCAAAGCATGTTTAAAAACCACCTCACTATCCAGTGTTTGTGAATACCCGCCACAATGATTAAAAATTAACTGCCCTGCTGCATAATCCCAGATATTCTGACTTCCATGCAAGTACACATGGCCACGCCCAATAGCCAGCCAGCACCAGTCAAGCGCCGAAGCACCAAAATTACGCTGAGATGCAAATGGTGAATCCGACACCAGTGCAACAGCGAGTTTTTTTGTCAAACGCTTAAAGTCAATAATCGCGGTGGATTGATGCAATAGCAAATTCGTTGGCGCCAGATTAATAATTTTATTATTCAAATAAGCAGCCGCCTTTGTTGCAGAAAAACACTCATCGCGAACAGGATCATAAACAAGACCAAAACTCACGCTGCCTTCTTCAATCAATGCGAGAGACACTGCAAAATATGGAATGCCGAATGCAAAATTACTGGTTCCATCCAGTGGATCAAGGCACCAGACCATTTTGGCACCAGCCAGAGCATGGGTTTGTTGCTCGACTGGCATTTCTTCTCCGAGTACAACAGAATCAGGAAAAAGTTGCATTAAGCACTGGCTTATCTTTTTCTGCATCACTAGATCAGCTTCTGTTACGATGCTGCCATCTTTTTTATGCTGGCGACATACTTTAGCATAACGAGGAACAAGTTCCTCTTTTGCAATAGAGGTAACCGCATTAATAACCACGTCTAGTTCAAACTGATTCATTCTTTGTTTCTTCTTTGTTAGCCGTTTTGAAAGTAACAGCAGATGGTTTTGTTAATATAAACCACATGCCATACAGCATTAATACCGCGATAAATAGTAACAGATAAAAATTCAATTCCCTGAAAAAAACAAGATAGGCAAAGCTTGCGCTCATCATGACAATGGATATTATTTTTGCAGGCAAGGGAATAACACGGTGTTGCCGCCATTTTTGCAGCAACGGCCCAAATAGTGGGTGGTAATATAACCAGTCATGAAAACGTTGGGAGCTTTTAGCAAATGCCCATAATGCCAGTATCATAAATGGCGTGGTTGGTAGCACAGGTAACACAACACCAATTGCCCCAATTATAAAAAACAACCAGGCTAAAAGAAAGTAGCATAACTTCATGACTTATTTCGTAAAACACCTTTTTTAAAAAGCAGTTATATCCATTCTAGCAGTTAAATTAACCGCTGTACCGCTAGTCATAAAAGTTGGCAGAACGTGACTTTTTGATTTCACCACGTCTTTTTTTATTTTCCAGGCGTTTTCGTTTAGCGGCCATACTCGGCTTAGTTTTATGTCTGTGCTTTGGAACAGCAACTGCCGTATTAATAATTTGCTTTAGCCTTTCAAGGGCTGCCTGTTTATTCCTTTCCTGTGTACGGTGTTGCTGCGATTTTATAATTAAAACCCCATCGTTTGTTATTCTTTTATCTTTTAATTGAAGTAAACGTTGTTTATAAATAGCCGGTAGTGAAGACGCCTTAATATTAAAACGTAGGTGGACAGCGGATGATACTTTATTCACATTTTGCCCGCCAGCACCCTGGGCTCTTATCGCCTGAATCTCAATATCCTGCATACGAATAAATAAATGGTTCGATAATTTTATCATTGCGATGACCATAAAAATGTTTACTGGCGAGTAAATAAAAGTTGGTTTTAACACCAATATTACATAAAATACACCAATAATGAATTTTATTAAAAATTTAACTGCAAAAAAAGCAGTTTATATTGTATTACAGATAACCTTACTCATTGCCGTTTATCTGGGTGTAAAAACCTATACCCAGCGCAATCTGGTACAGGAATTACCACCTGCTATCAATACAACATTGCTATCGGGTGAAACATATAATCTGTCAAGGCATACAGGAAAACCGTTACTCATTTATTTCTGGGCAACATGGTGTCCTATTTGCAAGTTTAAAGAGCAAAGTATTGAAGCGATTAGCAAGGACTACCCAGTTGTAACTATTGCCATGCAGTCAGGCAACAAAGATACGCTTAGAACTTATATGCAAACTGAAAACCTCAGTTTTGCGGTGATTGAGGATAATAATAGCATACTGGCAAACCGCTTTGGTATTAAAGCGGTGCCAGTTAGCTTTATACTGAACAGCGACGGTAACATTATATTTATTGAATCAGGTTACACTTCAGAATGGGGGTTGCGCTTACGGCTGTGGTTAGCTCGGTTTTTTTAAACCTAAATTGGCCACTACCATTCAAGCGCCCCACCTGTTTGATATTCTGTTACCCGTGTTTCAAAAAAGTTTTTTTCTTTTCTAAGATTAGCCTGCTCGTCCAGCCAACCCAGTTTGTTTTCTGCCCCCGGAAAAGGTTCCTCATGCTTTAACTGTTTTGCACGCCGATTGGCAATATAACGAAACTGCTCAATATGCTCTTCTGCACTGTAACCTAAAACCGGATCACGCATAATATAGTGTGCATATTCTGCTTCAGCCGCTTCAGCTTCCAGCCACATTTCAGCAATCGCTTTGGGATCAAGTTTTAAATTATTTTCAAGAATAATCTGGTTGACAGTGCGAATCCCAAAAGCACAGTGCAGTACTTCATCGCGCATAATATATTGCAACTGTTCGGCCGTGCCCGTCATTAGCCCACGCCGTTGTAATGCAAAAATGGGACTAAAGCCATTGTAAAACCAGCAGCCCTCAAATACCCCCGCAAAGAAGGTATAGGAAATAACAAAATTTTCCAGCTCATCCCGATTGGTTAGGTCAATATCAGCGCGTAATACAGAGTTAATACGTTGATTAGCGAGTTGTATTTTCTGATTTATTTCAGGTACAACCCGATAACGATTATATATCTCACCCTGATCCAGCCCGATTGATTCAATACAGTGCTGATATGTCCAGGTGTGCAAGGCTTCTTCAAATACTTGCCGTGCCTGATAAATCTGCAGTTCAGGCGCGGTCATTTTTTCCATGACCGCAAGCCCAATATTCCGCATTGCGAGTATGTCGGAGGTGGTCAGGTACGACAGCACATTTTCATAAATATGCTTTTCTTCCAGGGTTAGACGGTGCTGGTAGTCATGTACATCTTTTGACATATTGATATCGAGCGGTGTCCAGTGGTTGCGGTTTGCATTTAAAAAGAATTCCCATGCCCATGGGTATTTAAACGGTGCAAGCTGGTTAATGTCCGTTGCACCATTAATCACCCGTTTATCGTCTGCTTTCACGGGTTGTACATCGCTAACACTAACGCTGTTTTTGGTTTTATTTTGTTTGTTTAATATCTGCTCGGCATGGATGGCCTTTTCAACGCTATTGTCCTGTGCTGGCATAGCCGCTGAGTTTAATTCTGTTGAAAATTTATCTAATGGGTTTTCCCAATCTAACATTTTATATTCCCTCTTATTGGCAAGCTTCACATTCTGGATCAAGGATTGAACAAACTTTTACTGCTTCTGCAGGCTCCGTTTGGGTCACATTTTTTTCTATATGGGTTGCGCCAACCGAACGCAGGTAATAGGTTGTTTTAAGTCCTCGCACCCAGGCCAGTTTATAAAGTTGATCCAGTTTCTTACCCGAGGGTTCTTGCATATACAGGTTTAAGCTTTGCGCCTGATCTATCCATTTTTGCCTGCGTGCACCCGCTTCGATTAACCAGCGCGTATCAATTTCAAATGCAGTGGCATAGCGTTTTTTTAGTTCCTCAGGAATACGCTCTATGTTTAATACCGAACCATCATAATATTTAAGATCATTCACCATCACTTCATCCCATAAGTTGTGTTTTTTAAGGGCCTGTACAAGGTATGGGTTAACAATGGTAAACTCGCCAGACAGGTTTGATTTGACATAAAGGTTCTGATAAGTCGGTTCAATGGACTGACTTACCCCACAGATATTTGAAATGGTGGCCGTGGGCGCGATGGCCAAACAATTACTATTTCGCATTCCTTGTTTTAAAACTGTTTCTCGTAAACTAGCCCAGTCTAATGTCGTGCTACTATCACACTGAATATAGTTACCTCGCTCTTCTATCATTTTATTATGTGCGTCGATAGGCAAAACGCCCTGGCTCCATAACGAACCAGCATAACTGGTATACTGGCCACGCTCGGCGGCTAGTGCGGATGAAGCTTTAATTGCAAAGTAACTGATAGCTTCCATTGAGGTATCAGCAAACGTAATGGCTTGTTCACTGTTGTAAGCAATATTTTGTTTATAGAGTGCATCCTGAAACCCCATTAAGCCTAAGCCCACAGGACGATGCCGCAAGTTTGAATTACGCGCCTTTGGCACTGCGTAGTAATTATAATCCACCACATTGTCCAGCATGCGCATCGCCGTGGTGATGGTGGCTTCTAGTTTCTCAAGATTTAATCCATTCTCATCGGTATGCGCAGCAAGATTAACCGAACCCAGATTGCACACGGCTATTTCATTATCAGTGGTATGTAGAGTAATTTCGGTACAAAGGTTAGAGCTGTGTACTACCCCCACATGCTGGTTGGTGTAGCGAACATTGCAGGGATCTTTAAACGCAATCCACGGGTGGCCCGTTTCAAATAACATACCTAACATTTTTCGCCACAGTTCAACGGCATTAACTGTTTTAAATAATTTAATTTCACCGCGTGCGGCTTTTTCTTCTGCCGTAATATAGGCTTTTTCAAAGGCCTGACCATAAAGATCATGGAGTTCAGGAACGTCTTCGGGTGAAAATAAAGTCCACTGTTTTTCTTCGGCGACGCGTTTCATAAACAAGTCAGGTACCCAGTTGGCGGTGTTCATATCATGAGTGCGACGACGATCATCCCCCGTGTTTTTACGCAGCTCTAAAAAATCTTCAATATCAATATGCCAGCTTTCAAGATAGGCACACATAGCTCCTTTACGTTTGCCACCCTGATTAACGGCAACCGCGGTATCGTTGGCCACCTTTAAAAATGGAACCACACCCTGTGATTTACCATTGGTACCTTTAATATGTGCACCTAGCCCTCTAACTGGTGTCCAGTCATTACCCAGGCCACCGGCAAATTTAGACAGCAATGCATTGTCTTTAAGCGAAGAATAAATACCATCAAGATCATCGGGTACGGTTGTAAGGTAGCATGATGATAATTGCGGGCGTAAGGTCGCCGAGTTAAATAAGGTGGGGGTTGAACTCATAAAGTCAAACGACGACAGTAATTTATAAAACTCTATACTGCGTGCTTCGCGATCGATTTCATTATAGGCAAGCCCCATTGCCACTCGCATAAAAAAGGCCTGTGGTAATTCAATACGCACGTTATCCTGATGGATAAAGTAACGATCATACAATGTTTGCAAGCCAAGATAATTAAACTGATAGTCACGTTGCGGTTCAATCGCAGTGGCTAACTTATCGAGGTCATAACGCAATAATTCACTATCGAGTAATTCCAGCTCAACGGCTTTGTTGATATAATTTTTAAAGTAGTCGGCATAGCACGTTGTCATTTGTGCCTGCGTGGCTTGTTGTGCATAGCCGCCTTCCAGCCAGCTTAGTGCTTCACGCCGTAAGTTATTTAAAAGCAGCCTGGCCGACAGTTGAGAGTATTCAGGTTCAGTGTCAATCATGCTGCGCGCACTCATCACCAGCGTGGTATATAAATCATCTTCACTCATGCCTTCGTAGGCCGAACTTAAAGTCGATTGCAGTACCTTGCCAGTATCCACCTGTTCCAGACCGTTTGCCGCTTCATCGATAAGTTGTTGTAAATGGATATGGTTAAGCGGTTTAAGATTGCTATCACTGTATTGAATATTGATTACTGGTTGGTTGGTTTCTGTGTCAAGCGCACTGCCATTTTGTTGCGCCTGTTTCTGGGCACGCTTTTGGGCATGCTGTTCGCGGTACAAAACATAGGCGCGGGCTACTTTTTGCTCCCCGTTACGCATTAAAGCCAGTTCAACCTGATCCTGAATGTTTTCAATGTGTACGGTGCCATTTTCTGGCAAGTGTCGAAACAAGGCATCAATAACCTGGCTGGTTAATGTTTCAACTGTTTCACGTACCCGGCTGGATGCCGCAGCGGTTCCCCCTTCAACGGCAAGAAAGGCTTTGGTCAATGCAACCACAATTTTGCTGCGATCAAAGGCCGTTTGCTTACCATTGCGGCGAATTACCCGACTAATGGGTTCAGACGCTGACGGCGGTGGTGGATTATCTGCTTGTCGTGGTGTGGGATTGCTTAGATCGTTGCTTAAAGTATCAGTTTGCATAGGCTTCCTCTGGCTATGGTTGTACAGGGCCAGAGGGAAAGGCAGCAGGAAAAAAAGATGCTTTTCCACCCTGAGCCTTGACGCGAGACTCGGATGTTATTTTTTTTAGAAGCAGGTAATCGGACTGAAGGGGATAAAATATACGCCCCTAACACCGTTGCGCGACAGTACCGGATTGACACCGGATTCCCCCACTTCTATTTTTTTACTTCAAAAACACAATATGTAGTGCTTTTAAAATTCCTGAACACAAGATAATGTAAGGCTGATTAAAAGGCAAGATTTATTTTAAAACTTTTTTCGTAGCAACAAGCCTTCTCTGGCAAGCTCAATAAAATCAACCAGGTAAGCCTGCTCGGCTTCGCGTTGGCGAATGGCAGCATACAGTGTCCCTTTCATGCCGTTTTTACCAAGTGGTCGGGCGGTAACATAGTGGCGGGCAATATAATCTTCCACAACCCATTCAGGCAGCACCGCAATGCCCCGCCCGGAAGCAACCAGTTGCAAAATCATGACAGTGAGCTCGGACTGACGAAGTTGCCGTGGCGCAACATTTTGTGGGTTTAGAAAATGAGTAAAAATATCCAGCCGTTGTTGTTCAACAGGGTATGTGATTAATGTTTCATTGCTAAAATCAGCTGCACACAGATACGGTTTGTTTGCCAGAGGGTGATCGTTAGCCATAATCGCAACGGCCTGATAATCAAACAACGCTTCAAAGACAATGCCTGCATGCGCCACCTTGTCGGTGGTAATAACAAGGTCAACATCTTCCTGTAGCAAAGCCTTGATAGGCTCAAAATTATTGGCCAATCGCAGATCCACTTCCACTTCCGGCCAATGTGTCCGGTAATAATCCAGTGTCGGAATAAGCCATTCAAAACAACTGTGGCACTCAATCGTAATATGCAAACGCCCGGAGTCAGCTCCCGCCAGATGTTTCAGCTCATATTCGGCGGCTTCCACTTCAGGCAAAATACGTTGCGCAAGATTTAACAGCCGTTGCCCCGCATGGCTCAGCCTTAGTGGCTTATGCTTTCGCTGATAAAGCTCAATATCGAAATAACGCTCAACCACTTTAATTTGGTGCGATAACGCTGACTGTGTCAGATGCAATCGTTCCGCTGCCTGAGCCAGGTTTTCGGCTTCCTCAATGGCTTTAAGGCTGCGTAAGTGGCGTAATTCCAGAAACATTATGAACCTAATTCATTATAAATATTAAAAATATGAAATTGATTCAATCTTAACCCGACTTCATACTGTGTCGCAATCCAAATTGAAGACAAGGTAAACACAATGAGCAAAACACACAATCTCGGGTTTCCACGCATTGGCGCAGATCGGGAATTAAAAAAAGCAATGGAAGCATTCTGGCAAGGAAAAATCAGCCAACAGGAACTCGAACAAACAGGTAAACAACTACGCCAGCGGCATTGGCAATTACAGGCAGATGCCGGTATTGATTTGATTCCAGTTGGTGACTTTTCCAATTATGACCAGCTACTGGATATGTCCTGCCTGTTAGGTGTCGTGCCACCACGCTTTAACTGGGATGGTGAAGCAATTAGCCTCGCAACCTACTTTGCCATGGCGCGCGGCGAACAGCTTAACGACAAAGCCGTTGCCGCTTGTGAAATGACAAAATGGTTTGATACCAATTACCACTACCTTGTGCCAGAAGTGCATAGCAAACAAACCTTTAAACTGAGCTTTAATAAACTGTTTGATGAAATTGCAGAAGCACAGCGTGCAGGCTTTAACAGCAAGGCCGTTATTATAGGGCCACTTACCTGGTTATGGCTGGCAAAAATAAAAGGTGAAGACTTTAACAAACTGGCGCTACTGGAGTCATTAACCGCTGCCTACAAAAATATTTTACTGCGTTTAAAACAGCAAAATATTGAATGGGTGCAAATTGATGAACCAATATTAGTGTTGGACTTACCCGAACAATGGAAAAAAAGTTTTACTTCCGTTTATAAACAATTGCAGATAGCCGATCTAAATATTTTACTCACCACATACTTTGGCGAACTGGACGACAACCTTCAACTTGCCTGCCAACTCCCTGTTGCAGGGCTGCACATTGACCTTGTTCGCGGAAGCAGCCAGCTTGAAGAAGTAATACAAAATTTAGCTGATAATAAAATTTTGTCGCTGGGCATTATTGACGGACGCAATATTTGGCGCAGCGATTTAGATAACATATTAAACACACTCAACAAGGTAAAAGACAAACTGGCCGAGCGTTTATGGATAGCCCCTTCGTGCTCATTACTGCATGTGCCTGTCGATCTTGCACAGGAGCACAAGCTGGACAGTGAAATTAAAAACTGGCTGGCTTTTGCAACACAAAAGCTGGACGAGCTTAACACCTTAAATCAGGCTGTTAATCACGGTAAAGAAAACGTTGCGCAACAACTTGAATTATCCCGTAAAGCAATACAGCAACGTCAACAGTCAACCCGAATTCATCACGCCGATGTTAAAAAACGTGTTAAAGCCATTACCAATAATATGCTTGCACGCAATAAGCCCTTTAATGAGCGCAGCGAAATACAAAAACAATGGTTAAAATTACCGGCCTTTCCAACCACAACCATTGGCTCTTTCCCGCAAACGGACACCATTCGCATTGCTCGCCGAGCCTTTAAACAAGGCCAGCTCGATAAAGAGGAATACACTCGGCAGATGAAAAAAGAAATCTTTTACGTTATTAAAGAACAGGAAAAACTGGGGCTGGACGTGTTAGTGCATGGTGAACCAGAACGTAACGATATGGTTGAATATTTTGGCGAGCTGCTCAATGGCTTTGCCTTTACCGAAAAAGCATGGGTACAGTCTTATGGTTCACGCTGTGTAAAACCACCGATTATTTATGGTGACATTTCACGACCCGAAGCAATGACCGTTGAATGGAGTTGCTTTGCACAATCCTGCA
This sequence comes from Chromatiales bacterium, assembly GCA_027076325.1. Lineage (GTDB taxonomy): Bacteria > Pseudomonadota > Gammaproteobacteria > UBA6429 > Thiohalophilaceae > SZUA-37. Next base: position 115,936 of record JALTJZ010000070.1, read on the forward strand.
CTGCAAAACCAATGAAAGGTATGTTGACTGGCCCGGTCACCATCTTAAACTGGTCGTTTGTGCGCGATGATCAACCGCGCGCAGCAACCGCCATGCAAATTGCACTGGCACTGCGTGACGAAGTGCATGATCTTGAACAGGCCGGTATTAAAATCATCCAAATTGATGAAGCCGCATTACGTGAAGGCCTGCCCCTGCGCAAAAAAGACTGGCAGGCATACCTTGACTGGACAGTGCGCGCCTTTCGTTTAACCGCCAGTGTTGCAGCTGATGAGACACAAATCCACACCCATATGTGTTACTCCGAGTTCAACGACATTATTCAGGCCATTGCCGACATGGATGCGGATGTGATTACCATCGAAACCTCGCGTTCGGACATGGAATTGCTGGATGCATTCGAGAATTTCGACTACCCCAATGACATTGGCCCGGGTGTTTATGATATTCACTCACCCAATGTGCCAAGCACGCAACACATCGTCCAGCTAATGCAAAAAGCGGCAAAGCGTATTCCGGTTGCACGGCTCTGGATCAACCCGGATTGCGGGCTAAAAACCCGCCAATGGCCCGAAGTCAAACAAGCGTTAGCCTGTATGGTGGACTCAGCTCGACAGTTGCGCAAAGCAGCGGGATAGACTTTCACCAAAGTGGCCTCCTTCGCTTGATTGTTCTCTTAATGTTCTCTATGCTGGCTAAGTAGCAAGAACATTTAGAGAACTAATCGAGTAAAAGGCAGAACGCACAATGAACCTGACCCAAACGGAAGTCAAAATCCATGACTTTATTCGCCGCTTTATCAACCAGCAAGGCCACAGCCCTACCCTGAAAGAAATCGGCGATGGCGTTGCCATTAAGTCTAAAGGCACAGTGCACCGCTATGTGAGTGCACTTAAAAGCAAGGGCGTATTGCAACATAACAGCCGGCAATGGCGCGGGCTAAGTTTAGCGGAAAACCAGATCGCGCCTTCGGCAGATAGCAATACCCGCCTCCCCTTTGTTGGCCGCATTGCCGCCGGTCAACCCATTGAAGCCATTACCGACATCACCGAAATCGACATTAACGAGCTCCTTGTTGGCAAAAACAACAACCGCTATATGCTGCAAATCAAAGGCGACTCGATGATCGACCTCGGTATTTTAGATGGCGATATGGTCGTTATAGAACGCCGCGACACCGCCAAAAACGGCGACATTGTGGTGGCCTTAATCGACGAACAAAACGCCACCTTAAAACGCTTTCATTTAGAAACTGACGGGCAGGTTTTACTCATTCCCGCCAATGCCACCTTAACAGCACAGCAATATACAGCCGATCGGGTGCGTATACAGGGGATTTTAGTCGGGCAAATGCGGACTTACCAGATTAGTTAAAAAACCAATGCCTGTGCTTATTAAGCTTTCAAGTCGCGGTTAATACAGATATTTGATACGGTTACATAATATGAAGTAAGAGTACATGTGAGACAGGTTTTGTCTATATCACTGTTAGGCTCACAAAAATTAGCCATGCAGATGATAATATATATTTATAGTGGTATAATAAATATAATTCAGTACAAAATACAAAGAGATAAATTCAATGGCTACACCAATATTTGAGCAAATAATTGAAAGTAGGAGACTTTTACAAAATCCTTATGCCCATATGGAGGAACTAATTGAATTTGGTGTATTAGAAGATAAAACCGTAAATACAGAAATATCCTTTAAAAACAATAGCATGAATACTAATCATAATACACCACTAAAGAATGGGCACCCTAAAATAGCTAAGATAGCAAATTCTAATTTAGTTCCAAGTCAAAGCGCCATGCAAGATCCATATACTCATACAACAGACAATGTACAAGCAATTTCTAGGTATGCTTTATTTGGGAATCCGTATGCAAGTATTGATGAAAATGATACTAAGGTAAAAATTAATACTCAGGCTAAACAACATATTTCGCAGATTGAGCAAATAGCGCGAGATTTCCAAAGAAAAATATGGGGACAACGTAATCAACTTTGGCCTAATGGTGTACCTACAAATCCTGTTGATTTGCTGGATCCTTCGGTAGCATTTAATAGCATTGGGTATGATTATGATATATATGAAACTCTTGATGATTATTCAAATGGTGAAAACTTTAAAATTGCTGGGCTTATTGACCAATCAAATAAAAAAGCATATATCTCTAATCAATTTCCACTAGAAGTACAACGGTTTACATCTGCTCATGAATTAGGTCATGCTTTAATGCATCAAGGATCTGGAATGCATAGAGACCGAGGTTTAGATGGTTCACCTATAAAAGGAAAAAAAGACAAAATAGAAATTGAAGCTGATAAATTTGCTGCTTTTTTCTTAATGCCAAGAAATCTTGTAATACGTCGTTTTAAGGAACAATTTGGTGTAGGTACTTTTACCCTTAACGAAGATACTATATTTGCACTTGACCCCAGGGACAAGAAGAATTTAATGGCGAATAAAAAAAACCTTCGTTTTATATCAAGAGTTCTAGCTGAAACTAATTATTATAATAACCAACATTTAGTTTCATTATCAAAACAATTTCGAGTCTCCGTTGAAGCAATGGCAATCCGTCTTGAAGAGTTAGGGTTGTTAGGGTTAATAAAAATTTAGTAATTATTCTTTCACCCATCACCCCAAGCATTAGAAGGCTAACACATATGAGCCGATCTCGAGTCAATAGACATAAGTAAACATTTTTTGATTATTTTCATAACCAAAAATAAAATCAATTAACAAGGCCATCAATCAATAGGGTCAGAGTAAAATCCCTTTCTTGTGAATCCTTACAATGAATTTGGTAGCCATGGAGTTTTTATTCTGACACCAAACTACAACTGGTTCAGGCTTGAAAGTTAAAACTGTGCACAATGCCAATGCCTGGGTCATTGCGAAAGAACAACGTGACTGCGGCAATCTCTAGTTGATAACTTTTAACCATAAGATTGCCGCGTCAACACTGAAAAACAAGTATTTTTCAGTGTTTTCTCGCAATGACAGACAACACTAAATTTCGAATCAATACTGAGGGAGAAGGCGCAATGAGTATCAAAGCAATCAATGGGGTCCAATCAATTACTCTGACCCCATTGATTCCACATTGATTCCACGTAGAACGGAGATCGGCTCCCTTTGCGGGAAGTCATTATGTCTAGCTCTTAGAAATCATCAACTTATATCTCTGTTGCAATTCGATGTAATTACATTATAATTACTGTAATGTACATTTATTTATTGAGGTAGCACAATGGCACATTTAGTTAAAATTGGTAATTCTCAAGGTATAAGAATACCTAAGCCACTGATAGAGCAAGCCCATCTTGAAGGAAAAGAACTTGATCTCCAGCTAGTAAATCAAGGCATTCTTGTTACACCTAGCAAAAAGCCAAGGGATGGATGGAAAAAAGCGATTGAAGCAATCCTTGCAAGCAAGGAAACAGAACAAACTGACAATGAGTGGCTAGATGCTACATTAACGTCAGATGATGACCTGGAGTGGTGATGATATCCGTTTCTCGTTTTCAAGTTTGGCTCGTTAGCTTAAACCCAACCAAAGGCAGCGAAATAAAAAAAACAAGGCCTTGCATTGTTATTTCACCAAATGAAATGGCAGCATTATCAACAGTTCTTGTTGCTCCTATGACCACTAAAGGTTTCGATTTTCCATGTAGAATCAAGTGCAATTTTAAAGGTAAAAACGGGTTAATGCTTTTAGATCAAATTAGAGCGGTTGATAAAAGTAGATTGGTAAAAAAGTTAGGTTCAATTGATGAAAATACTCAAATTGAGTTATGCAATATTTTGCAAGAGTTGTTCGCATATTAAAATCGAGCTAAATCAATGGGGTCAGATAAATGATTCATTTAGGCAGAGGAATTGTGGTACATAATACCTTTCTGTCTGACCTTCAAAACCGTGCAAATAAGGATCCATTTGTAGCAGGAAATCTGGTTAGTGCAGAAATTATTGAAATCACGCCTGTAAAAGCCGATAAACGCCTAAAATTTTTACTTAATCCAGGTAATTATCACGACTAAAGACAGGAATAATTTGTCAATATGCCACTTGACTATCTACCGTTAACGTAAGATACTAATCTCTCGTTTACGTTAGATAGGAGAATGCTATGCAATTAACAGATGTGCTGATCCATCTGGATCAAAAGATTGATGAAATAGAAAAAGAAAATCTGGTTGAGCAACTTCGTAATGTGGATGGTGTTATTGCTCCCCGGTTCACTAACGCAAAGGCACATTTACTTCTGATTGCCTATAATTCAGACACGACTAATTCCGCAACCTTGCTAAATAAGGTCAAGGATAAAGGCTACAACGCACAGCTTGTTGGCTTGTAAGGGATAAGTTATGGAATATACTCACTTTGTTGATATTAAAGGTATGTGTTGTTCTGCGCCGGTTATCCATTTAACAAAAGAGTTCAAGCAAATGAAATCCAATGATGTTGTATTGGCTGAATCGGATAAAGTGTCTATGTTAAAGGATATACCGGCATACTGCTTGTTAACTGGAAATACATTAATAAAACAGGAAGAAAAAGAGGGTCTTTTTCATTTCTGGATAAGAATAAAATAAATGTCGATAGATTATTTAAAAATAGGTGAAGTCGCCGAACGACTTAGAATAACCGTGCGCACCATTCGCTATTATGAGGAAGAAGAACTTTTAGAACCTTATAGAACCCCTGGTGGTACGCGTTTATATTCAGAACAACATATCGCACGTTTAAAAGCAATTCTTCATCTTACGGAAAATGGTTTTTCCCTTGATGTAGTCAGGCTAATTGGAAAAACCCGGGAAAGCTGCGCAACCGGGAATGAGGGAAGCAAAGAAGTGTCAAATATTATAGGAAATTCAATCGCTGATATTGAAGAAAAACTTAATAATTTAAAAGCCTTAAAATCAGAACTGGCTGCCGCAAAGAAACAGGTGGAAAAATGCAAAGGTTGTAAAAATACACCCTCAAGCAAGGGCTGCCCAAAATGCCCGGTTAATAAAAACCTGAATAAAATTGAGATACTTAATCTTGTGTGGGAATAGATGAATCAATCGACTGAGTTGCAAATTGAAGAATGTGAAAGCCGGCTAAAACAAGCGATGTTGCAGTCTGACATTTCTGTACTGGATGAATTGCTTGCAGCGGATCTTGTTTTTACCAACCATCTTGGGCAGCGTATGACGAAACAGGATGATATTGCAGCGCATAAATCAGGCATGCTAAAAATTGATGAGGTCACCCTTTCTCAGCCAGAGGTTAAAATATATGCTGATGTCGCCATTGTGTCTGTTCAAACACATATTTCAGGAAGTTTTGCTGAAAAAAAATCGGAGAACGATTTTCGTTTTACCCGTGTTTGGCATCGAACAGCCGATAAAAACTGGCAGGTTGTTGTCGGGCATTCAAGCATTATAGTCTAAAATGGCTACGTTATAACGTCCAGATTATTCATATAAGGCTTTAACACCGTCGGCACTCGCACACTGCCATCTTGTTGCTGGTAGTTTTCCAGGATAGCCACCAACGTTCGCCCTACGGCTAACCCGGAACCATTGACAGTATGTACCAGTTCAGGTTTGCCGGTTTCAGGGTTTCGCCAGCGTGCTTTCATGCGGCGCGCCTGAAAGTCTTTAAAGTTACTGCACGATGAAATTTCACGGTAAGTGTTTTGTGCCGGTAACCAGACTTCTAAATCATAGGTTTTAGCCGCAGAAAAACCGGTGTCGCAAGTGCATAACGTCATTACGCGATACGGCAGTTCCAGTTTTTGCAGAATTTTTTCGGCATGACCGGTGAGTTCTTGCAGTGCTTTGTCGGACTCACTTGCTTTTACAATTTGCACCAGCTCAATTTTTTCGAATTGATGCTGGCGGATCATGCCGCGTGTATCACGACCATAAGCGCCCGCCTCACTTCTAAAGCACGGAGTATGGCAGACAAATTTGCGCGGCATGTTGTCTGCTTCGATAATAGTGTCGCGTACGATATTGGTTACCGGTACTTCGGCAGTTGGAATTAAGTAAAAGTCGTTTTCACTGCGCAGTTTAAACAAATCGTCTTCAAACTTGGGCAGTTGCCCGGTGCCCTGTAAGCTGTCTTTATTCACTATATAAGGCACATAAGTTTCGGTATAACCGTGTTCGCTACTGTGGGTATCGAGCATAAACTGAATCAATGCGCGATGCAGTCGTGCAATCGCAGCACTCATAACAGCAAAACGTGAACCGGTAATTTTGGCGGCCGTTTCAAAATCCAGCCCGCCGATTTTTTCACCAATATCGACATGGTCTAGCACCTCAAAATCAAATGTTTTTGGTGTGCCCCATTTTCGTTCTTCGCGATTATCGTTTTCGTCTTTACCTTCGGGCACCGAGTCGTCAGGAATATTGGGAATGGTTAATACAATGTCTTCTATTTGTTGTTGAACAATTTTTAATTTTTCGTCGGTGACTTTTAACTGCTCACCAATTTTAGACACGCTTTCTAAAATAGCGCTAACATCTTCACCTTTCGCTTTGGCCTGACCAATGGATTTAGACTGGCTGTTACGTTCACTTTGTAAACGCTGAGTTTCAACCTGTAATTCCTTGCGCTGCTCTTCTAATGCTTGCAGTGTGGCAACATCAAGTTTAAAACCGCGGGTAGCCAGTTTTGCTGCACAAGTGTCGAGTTCGTTACGTAATAGCTGAGGATCTAACATGATTTATAAACTACTTTTAAATTTTGGTTGGTCAATTTACCCATAACGCGGGCACTAATTTGTGTTCGCCGGCCAGGAAACAATATGCCCGGACTTGATAAAGGTATTTAAGTGCGCGATTATTTTCTCGACCTTGTCGGGCGAATCGAAGAATTCTACAACAACCGGCAAGTTAAGGGAAAGATCCATCAGGTTACTACCCAGAATTTCACCGGAGTCGCCATAACCTGCAATACCTCTAAATACAGTCACACCCTTGAGTTTATCCCAGTCGTGTAATTGCTTAATCAGGTTTTTAAGCTGCGCTTCACCTTCGGTCAGGTAAACACGCACCATTATCACTGTTTTATCTGTGTCACTCATAATTGCCGTCCTAAAATGATGCCTATCCAACTGCCCATAATGCAAAGTACCACACTTAGAATAACGTTTGTCAGGGCTTTTGATAGTTCACTGCTTTCTATAAGCAGCAATGTTTCAATTGAAAAAGTTGAGAAGGTGGTAAAAGCACCGAGCAAACCAACGATAATAAAAGCACGCCATTCAGGTGATAAATTAAGCCGTTCGATAAGCATGACATACGTTAGCCCCATTAAAAAGGAACCAATAACATTAACGGTTAAGGTACCATAGGGGAAATCCCGACTCATAAAACTGTGCACGCCATTGGATACTAAAAAACGCAGCACCGCACCGAGTGCGCCACCGGCAGCGATAAAGGCAAGTTGATTAAAAGCGAGGGTCATGGTTGTTGTTTCTTTTCATTGTGTTTTTTATCAAGGCTTTTTAAATGCGCGAGTTTCTCTGCGATTTTTAATTCTAAACCACGCGCAACCGGTTTGTAATACTGTTTTTGCGGCATTCCTTCAGGAAAGTAGTTTTCCCCTGCTGCATAGCCTTCCGGTTCATCGTGTGCGTAGCGATAATGCGTGCCGTAATCCAGATCTTTCATCAATTTAGTTGGCGCATTACGTAAATGTAATGGCACTTCCAGCGAGCCATACTGTTTTGTGTCCTGCATGGCCTGGTTATATGCTTTGTACACGGCATTACTTTTTGCGGCACTGGCGAGGTAGATAATGGCTTGTGCAATGGCCAGCTCGCCTTCCGGGCTGCCCAACCGTTCCTGCACTTCCCAGGCTTTCAGCGCAATATCCAGTGCCCGTGGGTCGGCATTGCCAATGTCTTCGCTGGCCATGCGGACGACGCGCCGTGCTATATATAAAGGATCACAGCCACCATCTATCATGCGTACAAACCAGTATAATGCCGCATCGGGTGCGGAGCCACGTACGGATTTATGCAGAGCCGATATCTGGTCGTAGAATGCTTCGCCTTTTTTATCAAATCGGCGTGCATCTTGCGAAAGCAAAGCGGCAAAGGTGTCTGCGGTTAAAGTCGCTGTGCCAGCATCGGTCTCTTCTGCAAGCTCGGAGGCAATTTCCAGCAGGTTTAAAATCTTACGTGCATCGCCATCAGCAACCTGGATTAATTGTTCACGTTGTTGTGCTGTTAATGACAAATGGCTATTGGCAATACCTAAAGCAGCATCGTTTAGGGCCTGGTCGATAACATCGTTAAGTGCGGCCGCGTCTAGTGACTTTAGAACATATACTCGTGCGCGTGATAACAAAGCATTGTTTAATTCAAATGACGGGTTCTCGGTTGTTGCGCCAATAAAGGTAACTGTACCGTCTTCGACATAAGGCAAAAAAGCATCCTGTTGTGATTTATTAAAACGATGCACTTCGTCCACAAATAAAATACTTTGCCTGCCCTGCCCTTTTTTAATCTCCTGCGCCTGTGCAATGGCGGCACGAATATCTTTTACACCGGATAACACCGCCGACAAGGTTAAAAACTCGGCATCACAATAGTTTGCAATTAAACGTGCCAGTGTTGTTTTACCAGTACCGGGTGGCCCCCAGAAAATCATTGAGTGCAAATTTCCCGCTTCTATCGCTTTGCGGAGCGGCTTTTCTTTTGCCAACAGATGTTGCTGACCGTGATAATGGTCGAATGAGTTAGGGCGAAGCCGGTCGGCTAACGGTTTGAATGCTAACGCCTGCTCTTCTGTTATTTGGGTGTTATATTCCGAAAATAAATCAGGCATAATTTATATTAATCTCTCTGGTTTTCCTACTGCTGCAATTTTGGCTCAAAATTGCTATAATTAGCTCATTGATATTACTGGAACGGTTGCAATGAAAAGCCAATCTATAGCCCAAACAACTTCTCGGTCTTGTATCCTGCGTGCTGTGGCAAGCTCTACAGCTATCGAAACAGGTCAGCCTGTTGAAAAAATTGAAGCTATATTGAAAGCAAAAAAAAGTAAATTTCAAAGTTTGAAGCTCGCACGCTAACTACAAGCTAAAGCACGACTTACCCAGACCGTCATGGGTTCATAGTTCATGTCTAGCCCCTGCTGAATTGCAGCAAAATAGTCAGTTTTATTCTGATCCCAACACGTGTAGTCCATGGGTTGATGCCCTGCTTGTACTGCCATTACATCTGCCAATAAGCGTGATAAACGCCCATTACCATCACGAAATGGGTGAATAAGTATAAACTCAATATGAATAATAGCAATTGCTTCAATTAGTTTGTCATTGCTAAAGCTCGCACAAGGGGTATACCGATTGAGATAATCCTGTTCAAACTTATTCAATAACTGTGGTATTTGTGTAGCCGTTGCAAAATGAAAATGGCCTTTACTCATATTAACCGAACGTTCATCACCAGCCCATTCATACACATTACCTAACCAACGGCGATGCCATGTTTTAATATCATCAACCTTGATTGTAGCTTTTGGCAAGTTGGTTAACAAAATACTTTCATAAAGCTTTTCTAAAAGAACCATTTCAGCTTCATCCATATCGGTAGGTTCAATAATGCCTAACTTATTCGCAAGTACTTTATTATTAGAACCTGGCTGATATAGACCTTGTGAACCACCTACTGTGTATTTTGTCATACTAAAATAGCCAGTAACACTAAGAATAGTATTGTACGTTAGTTTTCATTGTCTTTTTTTGGGGCTTTAGTCTTTAAAACAGAGCTTATAACATCAACTCCTTCTGGCGGTGTAAAATTAAAGACCGTGTCAGGAATTTTTTTGTTATAAATAATTTTAGTAAAATCCAGTTCGGTTTCCTGACCAAAGCTGTCTTCAATTAACATGGTTTTAAGGCGTGTATTTTTAAAACTGAGTAATATTTTAGCGTAGGCTACTGTGTCACTTTTAGCGGTAAGAATATATTCTTCATAATAAGATTCTTTGCTTAGCTTAACAAAATACTTTTGTATAAAAATAATCGGGTTGCTTAAAATCATTGCTGGCGTGTTTGCCAGTTCTTTTGTTTGTGGTTTGATTGTAATCTGTTCCAGGTCAACGTCGTAAAACAGAAACTCTTTCCCATTTGCTATATATAACTGCTCGTAAGGTTTGGTGTATTCAAGCCGAAATTTATCACCCCCGGCAACCAGCAATTTGCCATAGGTAACCTGTGGTTTATTGGATTCAGAAGTATAAAGTTTTTGGGTAAATTCTGCGGTGACTGTTTTTATATTTGCAAAGCGTTTTAACAGGCGCTTTTCATCCGCTGGTGAATGAGGTGCTGCAGCTTGCTCGGTAACCCCTTCCGGTGCAGACGCGGCATTTTGCTCAACCGCTGTTACATTTAAAGAGGCAAACAATAGTATAAGAAAACAGGCAACACGGTGTGTTGTAGAAATCATGCGGGTTCCGTTATGAATCTGGGTTAAGCTAATTGCTAAAGCACTAGCTTAATCTTGTGGCGGAGGCGGTGCAAGTACTTCACGCATGCCGTTGGAACCCAGTTCACTGACCAACCCGATATGCTCCATCGCCTCGATCATTCTGGCAGCTCGGTTGTAGCCGATTTTCAGGCGACGTTGAATACCGGAAATAGAAGCACGCCTTGTTTCTGTCACAATGCGAACGGCCTGATCGTAGAGTGGGTCACTTTCAACATCATCTTCAGTAACAGCGGCCACCGGCCCTTCTGGTTCGGGTTTACCGTTGAGTACTTCGTCTTCATATTGGGGCTTGCCATTGAGTTTCAGGTTCTCAACCACATTTTGCACTTCATGGTCTTCCACAAACGCGCCGTGCACCCGCATTGGTAAAGCTGTTCCGGGGGGCATATACAGCATGTCACCATGACCGAGCAGTTGTTCTGCGCCCATTTGATCTAATATGGTACGTGAATCAATTTTTGAGGATACCTGAAACGCCACCCGCGTTGGGATATTCGATTTAATCAGGCCGGTTAAGACATCCACTGACGGGCGTTGAGTCGCCAGAATAAGGTGTATACCTGCTGCTCGCGCTTTTTGTGCCAGTCGTGCGATGAGTTCTTCTACCTTTTTACCCACAACCATCATCATATCGGCCAGCTCGTCCACCACCACCACGATATAAGGCAGCGCTTTTAAGTCTTCGGCCACATCTTCACTATCAGCCGGATGGAAGGGATCTTTTAATGCTTTCCCAGCCGCTTCGGCCTCTTTTACTTTACGGTTATAGCCCGCAATATTGCGTACTTTGAGCGAGGCCATGAGTTTATAGCGTTGTTCCATTTCAGCAACACACCAGCGCAATGCATTGCTGGCGTCTTTCATGTCGGTCACGACGGGCGACAGTAAATGTGGAATATCGTCATAAATAGAGAGTTCCAGCATTTTCGGGTCAATCATGATCAGGCGTACTTCTTCCGGTGTTGCGTTGTATAGCAGGCTTAAAATCATCGCATTGAGTGCCACCGATTTACCTGAGCCGGTGGTACCCGCTACCAGTAAGTGCGGCATTTTTGCCAGATCGGCCACCACCGGCTCGCCGCTGATGTCTTTACCTAAAGCCAAAGTCAGCGGTGACTTTGCATCGGCAAACACCGGTGCCTTAAAAGTTTCGCTTAAACGCACAATTTCACGGTTTTCGTTGGGAAGTTCGATACCAATGGTTGTTTTGCCCGGAATAACTTCCACAACCCGTACGCTGATAGTCGACAGCGAACGCGCCAGATCTTTTGCCAGATTAGTGATTTGGCTGACCTTAATACCCGCAGCGGGTTGAATTTCAAAGCGTGTAACAACCGGCCCCGGATGCACGGCAACAACTTCAACCTGGATACCAAAGTCCGCCAGTTTAATCTCCAAAGTACGTGAAATGGCCTGTAACGCATCGTCAGATAAACGTTTTAAATGCGGTGCTGCCTCATCAAGCAGCGACAGTGTCGGTAGAGCCGCATTACTGGTATTTGCAAATAAAGGCACCTGTTTTTCGCGCTCTGCACGGATACTTTGTTTTTGTTTAATGGTTGGTGCTATTTTAGGTGGTTTGCGTTGGCTTAGATCATTGTAAGCAATTTTTGTATTGCGTTTAATCGTTGGTGTTAAATGATTCGGTTGCGGGCTGTGCTCGCTACGGTTTTGGAGAAGCACTTTAATTTGTGAAAATCCAGCAGTGATACGTTGTGCCAGATTTAATATCAGCCCAAACAACCATAAGGTTGCCGCGCCGGTTAAGTCCATTAACTTAAACCACGACAAGCTGGTAAATAAGGTAAAGCCACTGAAGAATAAGGCTAAAAGCAGCAATGTTGCGCCGAGAAAACTAAACAGTTTTTCCATGCTGCCCGCAATTAAGTCACCTAAAATACCACCGGCATTAACCGGTAAATTACTGACAATGGCGTGATCATGCAGGCTGGCTAAACCGGCACCGGCACTAAGCGTAAGAAAAAAGCCAATACTGCAAAACAGAAAACCACGTTGATCGAACGGTTTGTGTTGACGTGCATCCTGAAAAATCAAAAAACCAAAAAAGGCCAGCATAATAGGAAACAGGTACGCCCAGTAGCCAAAAAGAGTAAGAAAAATATCTGCAAACCAGGCACCCGTTGGCCCACCCAGATTGGAAATTGCCCCGTCGATAATACCACTGCGTGACCAGCCGGGATCGGCCGGGTGGTAGCTCACCAGTGCCAGTACCATATAGATAGCAATAAAGCTAAACACAAACAAGGCCGATTCGCGCAGTCCGCGTTGCAGTTGGCTACTTAGCGGTGTTGTATCTGCGTTCTTTTTGGCATCAACCGGCTTTGCCTGGCGGCGACCTTTAGCGGTTTGCATTCGGACAGAACTTCCTAATCGGCTCATTGTTCATCTTCTTTATTAATACCTTATTGTAACATACTAAATTATTTGGGATTTTTCAAGGTAGGAGTCTTTAATTATTAACTCTTTTTAAGTGCCGGATGGACAATTTCACCTGCTTTTATATTGATTGCGTTCTCGATTTGGCTATTTTCTGGCCAATTACGGCTTTCAGCCAGGCTTGCAACGCTCTGTACATAGGGAAGAATCGCCACAGACAATGCCTGCGTTGCCGTTCGTGGCACAGCACCGGGAATATTGGTGACCGCAAAGTGCAGCACCTTTTCATGGAAGTACACCGGTGCTTCATAACTGGTGGGATGGATGGTTTCAATACAGCCACCCTGATCCACCGAAATGTCCATGACCACACTGTTCGGTTTCATCTGTTCAACCAGCGCAGTGCTCACTAAATGCGGTGCCCTGGCTCCGGGAATAAGCACCGCACCAATCAACAAGTCAGCCTGTTTTACCGCTTCTGCAATACTTTCTGCTGTTGAAATTACTCCGCTAATAGTGTCAAAAGTTTGTTCCAGTTGCATAAGCCGCGCCTGATTAATGTCCAGCACGGTTACCTGTGCGCCCAAAGCAGCCAATGTTGTTGCCGCATGCGCACCGGCAATACCGGCACCAAGTACGACCGCATGGCCGTTGTCAATTTTGGTATTACCTTCCATATCCAGACCACCGAATAGAATTCCCTGGCCACCACGATACTGATACTGCAAGGTCGCACCCATTTGAGCGGTAACACGCCCGGCAATGGCACTCATGGGCGCCAGTAATGGCAGGCTTAACTCACCGGTGTTCGCATTTGTCTCAACCACGGTTTCAAAAGCAATCGCGGTTAAGCCGATATCACACAACTGCTTTAGTAAGGCTTTATTGGCAGCAAGGTGTAAAAAACAGAATAAGATATGATCTTTGCGCAATAATGGCCATTCGGCTTCAATGGGTTCTTTTACTTTTACAATAAGCTGCGCACTTTGATAAACCATGCCAGCGGTCGGCATTAAGCTGGCGCCTGCGTGGGAATAGTCATTGTCGCTATAACCACTTTGCACACCCGCCCCCAGCTCAATAATCACTTCATGCCCGGCTTCGGTTAAACATTTAACCGCATCCGGAGTAAGGCCAACCCGTCCTTCAAGACTTTTTTGTTCTTTTGGAATTCCAATTCGCATTATTGCTTTACCATGTTGTTTGCTTTTTAGTAACATACCAGATATTAATTTCAATATTTACTCTAAAATGAACACTTCTAGATAAAAAAGGAACTCCACCTTTTTTACTCGGTCTGACTGTTTATTATTTGGGGTTCATCATTAATCCAGTTTTTCACCTTGTCAGTTTTAAGGGAGTTGTAATGAGTGAAACGAAACATTGTCGTTTATTAATTTTAGGTTCAGGCCCGGCTGGTTATACCGCTGCGGTTTACGCGGCACGTGCCAATCTTGAACCGGTTATGATTACCGGTATGGAACAAGGTGGTCAGCTAATGACAACAACCGAAGTCGACAACTGGCCTGGTGATGTCGAAGGTTTACAGGGCCCGGCATTAATGGAACGCATGAAGCAGCATGCTGAACGTTTTAATACCGAAATTATTTTCGACACCATTAACAAAACAGACTTAAGCAAACGCCCCTTTACTTTAACCGGCGACAGTGGCACCTACACGTGCGATGCACTGATCATTGCAACCGGTGCGTCTGCAATGTATTTAGGCCTGGAATCCGAAGAAGCCTTTAAAGGCCGTGGTGTTTCCGGTTGCGCAACCTGCGATGGTTTCTTCTATCGAGGTAAAGAGGTTGCCGTTATCGGTGGTGGTAACACGGCGGTTGAAGAAGCCCTTTATTTATCCAATATTGCATCACATGTCACCATTGTGCATCGTCGCGATACTTTCCGTTGTGAAAAAATTCTGGCGAAGCAAATAGCTGAAAAAGCGGAAAATGGCAACATAACGATAGAATGGAACAGTAACCTCGATGAAGTTCTGGGTGACGAAACCGGTGTAACCGGCATGCGCTTAAAACATAACGATGGCACAACCAAAGACATTGAACTGATGGGGATTTTTATTGCCATTGGCCATAAACCCAATACCGGTATTTTTGAAGGCCAGTTAGAAATGGAACATGGTTATCTTAAAGTACAAAACGGTTCTGGTGCCAATGCAACCCAAACCAGCATCGAAGGCATTTATGCTGCAGGGGATGTGGCTGATCAAATTTATAAACAAGCCATTACTTCAGCCGGGCGAGGTTGTATGGCTGCGCTCGATGCTGAGCGTTTCCTCGACAATAATTAATTATTCCCCCCTACTCTCACAAGGACGTGAGACTTAAATTATGGCAATAGACGTTTCAATCATCGGCGGTATTAATGAAGTAACGATGGATGAATGGAATGCGCTGGTTGATAATGACAACCCCTTCGCACGTTACGAATTTTTAAATGCATTAGAGCAGCACGATTGTGTCGGGCAAACTTATGGCTGGTTGCCTCAGCATATTATTGTAAAGGAAAATGGCACGCTGATTGGTGCAAGCCCGATGTATTTAAAAAACAATTCCTACGGCGAATTTGTTTTTGACTGGGCCTGGGCCGATGCCTATCACCGTTCCGGTATTGAGTACTACCCCAAACTGGTTACATCCATTCCTTACACACCGGCGACCGGGCAACGCTTTTTAATAAAAGAGAAGCAGCGCTACACTGAAATAAGCCAGTTAATCATTCGTGTCGGACTGCAACATGCCAAAGCAATCGGGGTATCATCGGTTCACTGGCTATTTACTAATGAACAAGATACACGGGAATTAGAAAATCAGAATTTAATGCTGAGACTTGGTTGCCAGTTTCATTGGCAGAATAAAAACTATACCGATTTTGACCATTACCTGTCATTTTTTAACTCAAAGAACCGCAAAAAAATAAAACGCGAACGTAAACAGATTCAACAGCAGGAAATCAGCATTGAAATAAAAACTGGCCACGAAATGACGAACGAGCTGTGGCATATATACCATGACTTTTATACGTCCACCTTCGATAAAAAATCGGGTATGGCAACCTTAAGTCTGAACTTTTTTAAAGCGATTGGTGAAACTATGCCTGACAACATTCTTGTTTTGTTTGCAAAACATGAAGACCACTATGTTGCAAGTGCATTTTGTATTCGTGGGAAAAATACTTTATTTGGTCGTCACTGGGGCTGCAATGCCGAATTTGACAGCTTACACTTTGAACTTTGTTATTATCAGGGGCTGGAATATTGTATTAATCATGGTTTAAACCGTTTTGAACCCGGCGCACAGGGTGAGCACAAAATTTACCGGGGGTTTCTGCCAACCGAAACCTGGTCGTCACATTGGCTTGCACACCCGGAATTTAATACGATCATACGTAAGCATGTTCAGCACGAACAGCAAGGTATGCAGCATTATATTAAAGAAATGCAAAGCCATTCACCCTTTAAGAAACAGTAAAAATTATAGCAATGACGGCACCTTATTTACTCTCTGACGAACAGCTTGACCTTTTTCCCGATGTGGAACTGGCACTGGATGAGCCCAATGGCCTGCTTGCCGTGGGTGGCGACTTATCCCCCCAGCGTTTACTTGCTGCTTATCAAAACGGTATTTTCCCCTGGTTCAGTGATGATCAACCTATTTTGTGGTGGTCACCCAATCCACGTTCGGTTTTAAAGCTGGATGATTTTAAAATATCAAGAAGTTTAAAAAAAACCTTAAATAAAAAAATTTTCCACGTTACTTTTGATACGGCCTTCGATGACGTTATTAGCGCCTGTGCAGGCACACGTAAAGATGGCTTTGGCACGTGGATAACAAACGATATGCTGGATGCTTATCGTACATTACACAAAAAGGGTTATGCGCATTCGGTTGAATGCTGGTTTGAACAGAAACTGGTTGGTGGCTTATACGGCCTGTCGCTCGGCCATGCTTTTTTTGGCGAGTCGATGTTTACCCGCAAAACCGATGCATCTAAAGTTGCACTGGCACATTTAGTCTGGCAACTAAAACAATGGCAATTTGACTTTATTGATGCGCAGGTAAGTTCAGCTCATATGACAAGCCTGGGGGCAAATGATATTTCCCGTAGACAATTTATTGCCGAATTGCAACAAACACTTAAATTATCTTCACGTATTGGCCAGTGGCAATTTGATATAAAAACTTGAAACATTATCTATTAGCCGCCAATGCGCTGGTGTTCACAATATCAAAATAGACAACTGTAATAAAAGCGTCTAACTTAAAAGTAACGAAGCCAATTTTAAAATAACTTATGTCATTAAATTCAAGTCAGCAAATGAAACAACCGGATGTACTAACCGCACTTGAATTTTGTTTAACGGATAAACATGACTGCGGCTATTTACCACACCGGCAGGCAACGACTTTATTTGTAAACCCTGCAATTGATTTACAACAGCAGCATTATAGTTTTCTTGCTACAATGGGCTTCAGGCGCAGCGGTAATCATGTTTATCGTCCACATTGCGAGCAGTGTCAGTTATGTATTCCTGTCCGGTTAAATGTTGCTCGGTTTAAAGCTAGCAAGCAACAGCGGCGCTGCTGGAATAAAAACACAGAAATTGTCACTCTGCCTCACCCCACTCAATTTAATGAAGAACATTTTAATTTATATGCGCGCTACCTGCGTGCACGGCATCCAGAAGGCGGGATGGATCCAACCTCGAAAGCCGCTTATAACGATATTATCAACAGCCATTGGTGCGATTCGGAATTAATGGAATTTCGACTTGGGCAACAACTGGTGGCTGTTGCCGTAATGGATAAGCTAAGTGATGGTTTATCGGCGGTCTATACTTTCTTTGAACCCGAGCTTGCAAACTTAAGCCTGGGGATTCTTGCCATTCAACACCAGATTGCACTGGTTCGCCAGCGCAATTTAAAGTGGCTTTATCTGGGATATTGGAACCCTGAGTCACGCAAAATGTCATATAAAGTACACATTCAGCCGCTACAATATTTTGTAGAGGGTTGCTGGCAAAATGATAAGCCGTATTAATATTTGTTATAGATTTTATTATTTTATAAGTGGTTGTATCACAAGAAGTTAAATATTAAACATTGACTAAACGAGGCCGATAATTAAGCAAAGCAGCATCGCCATAAAATAGTAAGGGTGTCCTCACCCCCAACATTGGAGGAATCGATATGTTAAGTTTTTTAATTCAAATCGCCAACGAGTTTGAACGTGAACACGGTTATCGTCCCAATGTTCTCTATATTAGCCCACAGCACTTTAAAATATTACAGAGCGCCCTTTCCGAAATAAAAGGCCTTGAAGCGCTTACCCGGTTCCTGGGAATGGAGATTGTGCTGTCTGACGAGTCCTGTCAGCCTCACCTGGCCTGGTCCACCATCGAATGGAAACGTGCCGTTGTTGTGTAAAACAACAAGGCTGTCCAAATCTTAAGCATGCCACTACACTACCATTTAGTGAAGATTACTTCGCTATCGCTCTCAATGACCATTTTTTGTTGTTGCAAACGATAATAGTCAAGCCATCTGGCTTCTAATGCAGAAACGCCCCGGATCCAGACGGGCAAATAATGGAAATAAATCGATTGCCACACCCGTGACTCCCATCTGCTCTTATCTCGATCCGAGCCGTTTGTTACTGCCTTTGCCTTAACAGCAATTTACTATGCATGTCCGTGGCCACCATGCCCTATTGTTGGCGTCGATTTTCCCATCGTAACCATCAGGGCGATACCACCAACCAGAATACCAACAACGACCTGGTTCACCGTTGGTGCAAGTAAATTTGCAAAACCAAGGGTAAATGGAGCAACGATTAACCAGAACCCCAGAACCAGATTGGTAAATTCTTTCCACATTTGTGGGCGACTGATTGCTGCGAATGCGAAAAATGCGACGGCTATACCTACTAGATAGGAATTGGTTGCGGCGACACCTGCAGTCGAGCCAATACCAATAAGTGGTGAAATAACAAGCCACACACCTAATAAGGCAATACTCCAGTCTTGCCAGCGTGCTTCTTTCATAATACACCTCCTTTGTTCCTCTTTATCTTGTACAAATTAATGCGATGGAACATGCTAAATATATAGCACTTATGTGTAAGACACAGTCAAGGAAAAGTTGGGGGTATCACTCTGATGCTGCCATAAACCCAAATGACCATTAAAATGGCCTGTATCCGTTAAATAATGCTCACTTTATGCAAGTTTATGCATAAAAAACGGCTTTCATCTTTGATAAGTTGGCGATTTTAGGGCATTATTGCGCGCTTGTTGAATAGATTGAAGTAAGGCTTGGTATGGCAAAAGAAGAACACATTGAAATGGAAGGGACGGTTATTGATACCCTGCCCAATACCATGTTTCGAGTTGAGCTTGAAAATGGGCATATTGTAACCGCGCATATTTCAGGCAAAATGCGTAAAAACTATATCCGTATTCTCACGGGTGATGTTGTGACCGTTCAACTGACACCGTATGACTTGAATAAAGGCCGTATTACTTTCCGCGGACGTTAAGTTAGCGCTTTTATAACGAACAAAGGCCACAACAGCAGTGTTGTGGCCTTTTTAGTGCCCGTTTAAAATGACACTGGCATAGTGATTATGCCAGTGTCATTTTAGCGGCAGGCACTTATGCCGTCACTTTTTCTTTTGATGTTACTTGAAACGCAAGCTCATCGTTTTTGACATGAATATGAATCGAGCCACCGTGCGTTAAATCACCAAACAACAATTCTTCTGCCATTGGCTTTTTCAGGTATTGCTGGATAATGCGCGTCATTGGCCGCGCACCCATTTTAGGGTCGTAACCTTTCATCGCAATCCAGGTACGCGCTTCATCGTCCACCGTTAAACTCACGCCTTTTTCTTCCAGTTGAGCTTCAAATTCAAAAATAAACTTGTCGACCACGCGACCAATCATATCCGGGCCTAGCGGGTTGAACTGGATAATGCTGTCCAGGCGATTTCTGAATTCAGGCGTAAAGACTTTTTTGATGCTTTCCATGGCATCGGTTGAGTGATCCTGAGTCTGGAAGCCAATGGAGCTTCGATTTAACCGGTCGGCACCGGCATTGGTTGTCATCACAAAAATCACGTTACGGAAGTCTGCTTTACGTCCATTGTTATCCGTTAATATACCGTGATCCATCACTTGCAGCAGGATATTAAACACATCCGGATGTGCTTTTTCAATTTCATCCAGCAATAAAACCGCATGCGGGTTTTTGTTGATTGCTTCGGTTAATAGTCCGCCCTGATCAAAGCCAACATAACCTGGTGGTGCACCAATTAAGCGCGATACGGTATGTTGCTCCATATATTCGGACATATCAAAACGAATAAGCTCGATACCTAAAATACGTGCTAGCTGGCGGGTCACTTCGGTTTTACCCACGCCGGTTGGCCCTGCAAACAGGAAGGACGCGATTGGTTTTTCAGACTCACCTAAACCGGAACGGGCTAATTTAATCGCACTGGACAAGCTGTCAACCGCATCGTCCTGACCATAAATAACCAGTTTCAGGTTATTTTCTAAGCTGCGTAAGACTTCTTTATCGTCACTGGAAACCGATTTGGCCGGAATACGGGCAATTTTAGCCACAATCGCTTCAATATCTTTTACGCCAATGGTTTTTTTGCGCTTTGATGCCGGCAATAAAATTTGGCTGGCACCGGCTTCATCAATCACATCAATGGCTTTATCAGGTAGATGCTTGTCATTGATATAACGTTCGGATAATTCAGCGGCACTGCGCAAGGCCTGTTGGGTGTAGCGAACGTTGTGATGCTCTTCAAAGCGGCTCTTTAGGCCAGCAAGAATTTGCACACATTCATCCACGGAAGGTTCAGATACATCCACTTTCTGGAAACGACGCGCTAAAGCACGGTCTTTTTCGAAAATACCCCGGTATTCCTGATGGGTGGTAGAACCAATGCATTTTAATTCGTTGGTGGCCAGTACCGGCTTTAACAGATTGGAGGCATCCATTGCGCCGCCAGAGGCCGCGCCTGCGCCAATAATAGTATGGATTTCATCAATAAACAGTACTGCATTTTCTTCGCTTTTAAGCTGTTTAAGTACCGCTTTAAGGCGTTTTTCAAAATCACCTCGGTACTTGGTACCGGCAAGTAAGGAACCTAAATCCAGCGAGTAAATAACATAATTTTTTAGAACATCGGGCACATCGCTATCAACAATACGCTTAGCTAGCCCTTCTGCTAGTGCTGTTTTACCGACACCCGCATCCCCTACAAAAAGTGGGTTATTTTTACGTCGACGGCATAAGATTTGTATTGTGCGCTCCACTTCATATTTACGACCAATTAAAGGGTCGATTTTGCCGGCCATCGCCAGCTCATTCAAATTGGCAGCGAATTGTTCTAATGGTGTTGCCGCCGGTTCTTCGGCCGGTTCTTCTTCGGCAACGGCATCGTCGTGTTCAGGTGACGGCCCTTCGATTTTGGAAATACCGTGGGAAATATAATTAACAATTTCCAGCCGTGAAATGTCCTGTTTTTTCAGAAAATAAACCGCTTGTGATTCCTGTTCACTAAAAATAGCAACCAGTACATTCAGGCCATTGACTTCCTGCTTACCCGATGATTGCACATGGAATACGGCACGTTGCAGAACCCGCTGGAAGCCAAGTGTTGGTTGGGTATCACGTTCATCATCCGGTGGTAATAAGGGGGTGGTTTCATCCAGGAAAGCGGTTAAATCTTTCTGTAGCAGTTCCATATCGGCACCACAGGCTTTGAGAACTTCAATCACACCATCATTCGACATTAATGCCAGCAGTAAATGTTCTACTGTCATAAACTCATGGTTTTGACTACGTGCGTCTTTAAATGCACCGTTTAATGAATCTTCCAACTCTCTACTTAACATGACTAAAACCTCTTAACCGTCGACTTCCATTGTGCACAACAATGGGTGTTCATGCTGCCGGGAGTAATCATTAACCTGAGCCACTTTTGTTTCTGCAATATCGCGGGTAAACACCCCGCATAACCCTTTCCCCTTGCTATGCACATTAAGCATGATCTGTGTAGCAGTTGGACGGTTCATTGCAAAAAAAGTTTCTAGTACATGAACAACAAACTCCATAGGAGTATAATCGTCATTTATCAGCAAAACTTTAAACATTGGTGGCTGTTTTATTTCAGGCTTTGCTTCTTCGACCGCAAGGCCGGTGTCATCCTGATACTGATTTTCTTTGTGATCGGTCATATATTAATCTTACCTTAAATAGTGCTATTCTTTCTACATAGTAAAATTTTACAAAATTTCCAATAAAATACTGAAAATTTCTGAAAAGTAGCTATAGTTAGGCTTGATAGGCATGTAACTGCTGTATTAATGAGTTGAGCACTGATTAATAAACTCTGTACTATCAATAAGTTAACGTAGAATATCAAGGAGGTTCGGAGGCATGTCTTCAGGAGTCGTTAAATGGTTTAGTAATTCCAAAGGGTATGGATTTATCGCACCAGAAGAAGGGGGTGATGACATATTTGCACATTTTTCAGCAATTGAAATGGAAGGCTACAAGACCTTAAAAAAAGGTCAACCAGTTGAATTTAAATGTACGGAAGGCCCCAAAGGCCTGCATGCAATTGAAATTACAGCAGCGAGTAGCAGTCCGGACGATACTGAAACTGCGCATTAAGTCAGAGTCCGATACATCAGCAAAACAAAAGGCGTTCTCCCCCTTCTATACCAGGATGGGGGGAGCGTCTTTTTGCGTGACTACAAATGAAATACCGATTAACGTAAACCATCAATAATTGCATTCAACGTAGTGCTTGCACGCATTACCTTCACAACTTTTTCTTTGTCCGGTAAATAGTAGCCACCCAAATCAACCGGTTTGCCTTGCACACTGTTTAGCTCATCTACAATTGTTGCTTCATTGTTTGTTAGCTGCTCAGCAACGGGTGTAAAGTTTGCTTTTAATTCACTACTGTCATTTTGTTCTGCCAGTGCTTGAGCCCAGTACATGGCCAGATAAAAATGGCTACCACGGGTATCAAGCTCACCAACGTTACGCGAAGGTGATTTATCGTTATTTAAAAACAGGCTGTTCGCTTTATCTAAAGCCGCGGCTAGCACTTTTATTTTTTCACTACCGGTTTTATTTGCCAGATCTTCTAAGGATACGGCCAATGCTAAAAATTCACCCAGTGAATCCCAACGCAAATGATTTTCTTTTAATAGCTGCTCTACATGCTTAGGGGCTGAGCCACCTGCACCGGTTTCAAATAGCCCACCACCTGCAAGTAAAGGCACAATGGATAGCATTTTTGCGCTCGTACCCAATTCAAGAATTGGGAATAAATCCGTTAAGTAATCACGCAGTACATTTCCGGTCACCGAAATAGTGTTTTTACCCGCTTTAACTCGCTCTAAGGTATGCAGCGTAGCATCAAACGGAGACATAATTTTAATATCAAGCCCTTTGGTGTCATGTTCTTTTAAGTACCTTTTTACTTTTGCCTTTAAGTTAACATCATGCGCGCGCTTGTCATCGAGCCAGAAAATGGCAGGCTGGCCTGTCAACCGTGCACGATTCACTGCCAGCTTAACCCAATCCTGAATAGGTAAATCCTTTGTTTGACACATTCGCCAGATATCACCTTGCTCAACGGTGTGTTCCATTAATGTAGTGCCTGTGGCATCGGTTACTCGCACAATACCGTTTGCCGAAATTTCAAAGGTCTTGTCATGTGAGCCGTATTCTTCTGCTTTTTGTGCCATTAAACCCACATTACTCACATTGCCCATGGTGGCAACGTTAAAGGCACCGTTTTCCTTGCAAAAATCGATGGTTGCCTGGTAAACACCGGCATAACTACGATCCGGGATCATCGCCTTGGTGTCGTGTAACTGGCCATCCTTACCCCACATTTTACCGGATGAACGAATCGCTGCGGGCATAGATGCATCAATAATCACATCACTCGGTACATGTAAATTCGTAATGCCTTTGTCAGAATTTACCATTGCCAGCTCTGCACGGTCTTCATAGATCCGTTGAATATCAGCCTCAATTTTTTCACGCTCACCATCCGGCAGTGCGCTCATTTTTGTATAGACATCACCAAAACCATTACGAGTATCCACTCCTAACTTTTTAAAGGTTGCGGCATATTTTTCAAACACATCCCTGTAATAAATATCGACCGCATGGCCAAAAATAATCGGATCGGATACTTTCATCATGGTGGCTTTCATATGTAAAGACAGCAATACACCTTCTTCTTTTGCATCTTCAATGGCTGTTTGAAAGAACTTACGCAGGGCTTTTACGTTCATTACAGATGCATCAATTACTTCATTGGCCAGCACTGGTGTGGCTTCTTTCAATGTATAAACGCTACCATCATCGGTGAGCAACTCAATTTTCACATCACCCGCAGTTTCAATCACAACAGATTGTTCATTGGAATAAAAATCACCATCCGGCATTGATGCCACGTGTGATTTTGAATCACTTGACCATTCTCCCATCGAATGTGGATGTTTCTTTGCGTATTCTTTAACTGGCCCGGCAACCCGACGATCTGAGTTTCCTTCACGTAATACAGGGTTGACTGCACTACCGAGTACTTTTGCATAACGTGCTTTAATACTTTTATCTTCAGTGGTTGTTGCTTCTTCAGGATAAGGCGGGATAGTGTAACCAGATGCTTTTAATTCTTTAATTGCGGCCTTTAGTTGCGGAACAGATGCACTGATATTCGGCAGTTTAATAATATTGGCATCCGGTGTTTTAGCCAGCTCACCTAATTCGGCAAGTGCATCAGCTTGCTTTTGTTCATTAGTCAGGTTATCGGGAAAATTTGCAAGAATACGCCCCGCCAATGATATATCCCGTGTCTCTACATCAATATCGGCCAGTTTAGTAAACGCTTGCACAATGGGTAAAAAGGACTGGGTAGCTAAAGCGGGAGCTTCATCCGTTTCGGTGTAGATAATTTTAGAGCTGGACATAAATTCATTCTCAAATAAATAATAAGGGTGGTTTTGCCACGTGAGCGCCTATTATATTTCAGATCCGTGATTGATTCACGTTTCATTTAGGCAGAAAGATTAACAGCCAGGCAATCCAGTGTGCTTAGAAATTTTATACGTTACTGGCAGGTTTTTTTGCAGGAAGAATGATATCAGACGTTTCAAGTAATTCGGGCTTGCCAATAAAAAATCCCTGTACGTAATCAACCCCAATTTGCTTTAAAACATCCAGCGCCTGCTGGTTTTCAACAAACTCAACGACTGTTTTTTTGTGTAACGTTGTGCAAACATCATGCATTGCTTTTACAAGCGCATAATTCAGTTTATTGTTTTCAATGCCAACAATAAATGAACCATCAATTTTAACATAGTCTACCGGAAATTCCTTTAGATATGAAAATGAGCTGTAGCCTGCCCCAAAGTCATCTAATGCCGTTGCACAGCCCATCGCACGTAATTTGTTCAAAAAGATAATGGCATTTGGGAAATCGGATATAGCAACATCTTCAGTAATTTCAAAAATAATCTTTGCAGGATCAATTGCAAATTCATCAATGGATTCCCGTATAACATAGAATATTTCAGGATGGCCGACCGATTTTGCAGAGAGATTAATCGAGATACATGGCATCTCAGATTGACCATTCGATGCTGCATCGAATGAATACGCCTGCAATGCATTACGTACAACCCAACAATCCACTTCCGGCATTAAATCAAACCGTTCTGCGGCACCTAAAAAACCAGCCGGCATAATCAGCTCCTGCTTTTCATCATCCTGCATTCGAATCAAATATTCTTCAGCAAAAACCTGGTTTAAGGCGGTACTGACTATTTTTTGCTTTGCAAAAACAAAGCTATTATTTTTTATTGCATTTTTAATACGTTGCGACCAGCCCATATCTGAATAAAGGTTATCGACGGCTTGTTGGTCACTGTCGTTATAAATATGAATACAGTTTTTTCCTTTAAGTTTTGCTTTATGGCAGGCCACATCTGCTCGGGATAATAATTCATCCTTGTTTCTTATCGACGCCGTCATTGCAGCCAAACCAATGGAACAACCCACATTAAATGCTTTGCCATTTTCAATAAATTTGTAATCTTTTATAGATTGGCGATATTCATTAGCAAGGTTAGCCGCTTTATCAAGCTCAATATCTATAAATACCAACGAGAACTCATCGCCACCGATTCGGGCAAGTAAGTCACTCTTCCGCATCCGGTTATGCAGCAGGCCGGTTATTTCTTTTAACAACCTGTCTCCCGCCATATGTCCCAGCGTATCATTGATATATTTAAAATTATCCAAATCCAGGTACATGCACACAATATTAAAAGACTGATCGTCATGGGCTCGTTCAATAATAAGGTCAAGATTATCTGAATAATACTGGCGATTATGAAGTCCGGTTAATGCATCGTGCTCTGCTATATGCCTCAGGTTGCTCATCAGTGCTTTTTGCTCACTGATATCCTGAACGATGAAAATATATAAAACATTTTCCCCCAGTTGCATCTGACTCACTTTTACTGACAAGGGGAATATTTCTCTATTGGTATTTATTGCCTGAAACTCGCCTTCAAAATGAATGTCAGAAAAATCATCATGGTGAAATAATTGATACAGTTCTGTCTCTTCGTATTTATAAATCAAATCAGATAAACATTTATTTTTGCTGGTTTCACGGGTTAAACCAAAAAGCCTTAACCCGGCTTCGTTAATTGATTCGATTTTGCATTCAACATCAATGGTGATAATGCCCTCTGCTGCATTGCTGAAAACAGCTTCCAGACGTTGTTGACGTAAACGTACCTGATCCTGCATATAATTAAAGGCCTTATCAAGCAGCTTAATTTCATCCAGACTATTTTTGGCACTCAGTTGTTTGTAGGGCTCCCCTCGTGCTTCGGCTTCCATGGCACTGGCAACCTTAAGCACAGGGTCACGAATAACACGTTTAAAAACAAAGAATGACAACACCAGTAACCCAATAACCGTTATCGTAAAAAACCAGATAAAGCCAGACAGCAAATCTGCCGTTAGCAGTGATTTTTTAATACCTTTATTTGCATCCTGATTAATCAGTTCTTCAATACTGGAGATTGTTTTTCGTAATAACTCAAAATTGGGATCCAGAATACTTTTAAGCATGGGTAAATCAGAGCGCCAGTTATCTGAAAGGTAAACCGATATGGCTTTGTTAAAATGCACTTCATACAGTTCAGACGCTTTATGCATTACTTCCAAAGACTCTTCTTGCTGTAAGCCCAACAAACCTTCTTTGTTTAACTTGTCCAGCTCTTTAAATCGGTATTCAACTATTTCCGCATAAATTTGCCGGTTTTTTAAATTTTTCTTCATTGACGCAACTGGATCACCAAAAGCACCCATTCGGTTGGCAATTGCAATACGTAACCAGCTTACTTTTTGTGCCCATGCATAACGTATTGACTGAAACAAACCAAAAATTTGGTATTGATGCTTATCCAGATCGCCAATTTGTGCATCAGTCATCGCATTTTCCTGTAATGCAGATTCAACCGCTTCAGAAAACAAAGCATTGTTAGGCATTAAAAATTCCAGTAAATGAGGCATCCCTGGATAACGTGTTCGCACATTGCTCATGACGTTAAGGTAATTGTTTGTATTTTTCTCTAAATCTTTAATCGCCACAACAAGACGATCTACATGGAGCCCCATTTTTCTGTACTCAGGTTTATATTCCAGTTTTACAAGCTCATCAATCAGCACGCTGAGAGCAGCATTGTTGTTTTTGACGGGACCCGCTATCGTATATTTTTCTGGCAGGCGAACAAATTGAACCAGCGCCAGCAAGTCAATTTGTAACTGATGCAAATCAGCTTCAATATTAAATTTTGTCTCATCATCCAGATAGGTTGTGTACTTGAGAACGTTACGTTCGATTTGCTGTATTTGTTGCTTAACTTGGCCGACTTGCTGTAAAAGCTGTGTGTTTTCCCTTATCACGGAATAGCCATCCTTAGCCGTACGTGTTACCCGATTTTGTGCATACAAGGTGATAACAAGCAGGGTTACAGAAATAATGCCTGCCACCCAAATATACCGCCCGGATAAATGACTAAGCCCTGAGTTCATATAGCCACTTCTTTATCGGGTACAGCGCAAATACGCTGGTGCTCTTTTTTTATTTTGCTTAGAAAAATACATAAATTGATATCCCTGCCTTGTTATACTTTGCTTAAATAGTATCGTGCCGCCAGACCCAATCAGCTCTGGCGCAGCTCTATCAATACAAACTCTGGTAATATAGAAACATTTAATGACCGATTTATATCTGTTTAATAAACCGTTCGGGGTTATTTCTCAATTTACCGAGCTTGACGGTGCAATCAGTCTGGCCAATTTTATTCAGGTTGCCGGTATTTACCCTGCTGGCCGTCTTGATAAGGATTCCGAAGGGCTCCTGCTACTTACTAATAACGGCAGCTTGCAACATAAAATTAGTAATCCAAAAAATAAAATGGAAAAAACCTACTGGGTGCAGGTTGAAGGTGTCCCCGATCAAAAGGCAATACAGCAGTTAGAACAAGGCGTAAAACTGAAAGATGGGCTCACTTTACCGGCAAAAGCCCGCCTAATCGACGCAGATGAAATTTTACCCCAACTCTGGCCACGAATACCGCCTATTCGTTATCGTGCTAAAATACCTACTTGCTGGATCGAGCTTAAAATCAAACAGGGCAAAAATCGTCAGGTTCGGCGGATGACCGCAGCGGTGGGCTATCCAACCTTACGGCTTGTACGTTATGCCATTGGTGAGTGGACGGTCAAAAATATTGCACCGGGTCAGTATAAAAAATTATCACTATAACGACTCAAGTTAAGACTAAATATCCAACTATATGAATAATTTACTTAAAAGTAACTGGCTCCCACATGTTACCGTTGCGGCGGTTGTTGAGTGTAAAGCACAATTTTTAATGGTTGAAGAACAAATAAACAGGCAGATGGTAATAAACCAGCCGGCCGGCCACTGGGAAATGGGTGAGTCACTGGTTGAGGCAGTAAAACGTGAAACACTGGAAGAAACAGCCTGCATTATCGAGCCTGAATTTTTAATTGGTATATATAACTGGACTGTTCCTGACAACGAAAATGCTGCATCCACAACTGATACCTTTTTACGCTTCACCTTTAAATGCAAGCTGATTGAAGAAACCAGTGCTGAATTAGATCAGGATATACATCGCCGTTTGTGGCTCAGTGATCAACAAATCCGTTCTGTGGATTATCAAAAACGCAGCCCGCTTGTTTTACGCTCGTTAGAGGATTATTTAAAGGGTAAAAACTATCCCCTTGAGCAGTTTATCGATATAAAATAGCCGTTATTCACCTTTACAATCAGGACTGAATTATTCCTATTCAAAAAACAAAATCCGTTTATGTCGGTGTTTCCGGTGGTGTTGACTCGTCCGTTGCACTGTTGCTGTTAAAACAACAACATTACCACTTGCATGGCGTGTTTATGAAAAACTGGGAAGCCGATGACACCGACGAATACTGTGCTGCTGCGGCTGACCTCGCTGATGCCGAATCAGTGTGTGCACAACTGGCTATCCCTTTAACCAGTGTTAATTTCTCCGACCAATACTGGGATCGGGTGTTTGAATATTTTCTCGCAGAATATAAAGCCGGCCGCACCCCCAACCCGGATGTATTATGTAATAAAGAAATCAAATTTAAAGCCTTTCTAGATTATGCGATTGAACAAGGTGCCAATTATGTCGCAATGGGGCATTATGCACGGGTTCAAAATCAGGATGGTCAATATCTATTATTAAAAGCGAAAGACAGCAATAAAGACCAGAGTTATTTTTTATATTTACTAAACCAGCATCAGCTATCAAAAAGTTTGTTTCCACTGGGTGAAATAGAAAAAACAGACGTTCGCAAAATAGCTGCAAAAAAAAACTTTATTACGCAAAACAAAAAGGACAGCACCGGCATCTGCTTTATCGGTGAACGTCGTTTTAAAGATTTCCTGCAACAATTTATACCGGCACAACGTGGTGTGATGCAAACCCCCGATGGTAGAGAAGTCGGTCATCATGATGGTTTGATGTACTACACGATTGGGCAGCGCAAAGGTTTGCATATTGGAGGCCAACAACAGGGTGATGGTAGCCCGTGGTATGTAGCGGATAAAATTGTTGATAAAAATACATTAATCGTGGTGCAAGGTAGCGATAACCCCTTGCTGTACAAAAAAAGTTTAAATGCGATTAAACTGCATTGGATATCAGGCCAGCCACCTGCTACACCGTATACTTGCACTGCTAAAACACGTTATCGGCAAGCCGATGAGGTTTGCACAATAACATCTATAAAAAACAACCAGTGCACTGTAGAATTTGAGAAACCACAATGGGCGATCACGCCGGGGCAATCCGTGGTATTTTATAACGCTGACATTTGTCTCGGTGGAGGAATTATCGATAAATGAGTAATCTGCATGACCAAACCATTGCCCTTGCGGCTTTCTATCAGGCCATTCAAGGTGTTGATGAACTAGCTCGAACCGGCAACATATCTGAGCATGATCTACAAACCTGCATTGAAAGCCTGTTTATCTTTGATGCACCCACAACCGAAGCCATTTATGGCGGTGTGGTTGCTTTAAAAAGTGGTTTTAACGGGTTGATAAAACAACTAAATGGTGACACCTATTTAGACGACCCAGACAACCCAGCCGATAAAAATCGTCAGAAAATGAATATTTACCTGGCGCAGTATGCAATTGGTGTGATGCATTTACAGAAGAAGCTCTCAAAACAACCCGCTATTCTGGACACAATTACCACCCGCCTGGAAGTGGCTAAACGTCAAGCCGAGCTGTTTTCATCCACAATCCATGAAAACGTTCTGGCCAACATTGCCGATATATATTCTGAAAATGTCAGCCCGTTAGCTGCTAAAATAATGGTTCAGGGTGAGCAAAACCATTTGTCAAACACGCTCACGGTGAATAAAATTCGCAGTTTACTTCTTGCGGCAGTTCGCGCTGCAATATTATGGAACCAGCTCGGAGGCCGACGCTGGCATATATTGTTTAAGCGGAAGAAAATTTTACAGATGGCCGACACTGTTTTGAACGAAGAAATACCTAAGTACTTAAATTAAATTTCATCGCTAACTAATTATTTTTATTATAATTCTGCACTTAAGTTAAAGTGCATTATGAAGGAGAATTCATGGGCAATACTGCAAAATCAACCCTTACGGTTAATGGTAACGACTACGAGATTTACCGCCTGGATAGCGTCAAGGGTGCTGACGATCTGCCTTTTTCACTTAAAATATTACTCGAAAATCTGCTCCGCCATCACGATGGTATTAATGTTACAGATGAAGATATTCAGGCGATGGCCAACTGGGACCCAAAAGCCACTCCATCCACTGAAATTGCTTTTACCCCTGCGCGGGTTTTAATGCAGGACTTTACCGGTGTACCGGCGGTTGTTGATTTGGCTGCGATGCGCGAAGCGATGAAAACGCTCGGCGGCAACCCCGATAAAATAAACCCCCTGCAACCGGCTGAGCTGGTTATTGACCATTCGGTACAAATTGACTCCTTTGGTAATAAAGATGCGGTAGCAAAAAATGCCGCAAAAGAATACGAGCGTAACGAAGAGCGCTACAGCTTTTTAAAATGGGGGCAATCAGCCTTTTCTAACTTTAAAGTTGTACCACCGGATATGGGTATCGTACACCAAATCAATCTGGAATATCTTGCACGTGTCGTATTCGATGCCGAAAATAAGAGTGTGCGGCAGGCTTACCCCGACACATTAGTCGGCACCGATTCACATACCACCATGATTAATGGTGTGGGCGTACTCGGTTGGGGTGTCGGCGGTATCGAAGCCGAGGCCGCCATGCTTGGCCAGCCCGTCTCCATGCTTATTCCTCAGGTTGTGGGTTTTAACCTGACAGGGAAATTACCTGAAGGGGCAACGGCAACTGATCTCGTCTTAAAAATTGTACAATTACTCCGTGAACACGGTGTGGTGGGCAAATTTGTTGAGTTCTTTGGCGAAGGTTTAGACCACCTTTCTCTCGCCGACCGCGCAACTATTGCCAATATGGCACCGGAGTACGGCGCGACGTGTGGTATTTTCCCAATTGATAATGAAACACTTAATTATTTACGCTTATCCGGTCGTTCAGAAGAACACATTGCACTGACCGAAGCCTATATGCGTGAACAAGGGATGTTCCGCGATAGCAATAATGTGACTAAACGCTATAGTAGCATGGTGGAATTTGATATTTCCAATACCGAACCGGCGCTTTCAGGCCCGAAACGCCCACAGGATCGTATTCCACTCACCCAGTCCAAACCCATGTTCCAGAGCGCGTTAAAGGCAATGAAAGAAGAACGCAGCCTGACGAGCAAACCCGTCAGCACTACCATTAATGGCGAAGAGGTGACCCTGGACGATGGCGCGGTTGTTATCGCATCCATTACTTCCTGTACCAATACATCCAACCCCGGTGTGATGTTAGCTGCAGGTTTAGTGGCACAAAAAGCCTCTGATTTAGGCTTAAAAGTAAAGCCCTGGGTTAAAACGTCGCTGGCACCGGGCTCTCGTGTTGTAACCGAATACTTTAACCAGGCCGGTTTAATGGAGCCGATGGAAAACCTGGGCTTCCATGTGATCGGTTACGGCTGTGCAACCTGTATCGGTAACTCCGGGCCACTGCCGGCTCCTGTTTCAAAAGCCATAGCAGAAGGTGATTTATCGGCCTGTGCGGTTTTATCTGGCAATCGTAACTTTGAAGGTCGTGTTCACGCCGAAGTGCGTATGAACTATTTAGCCTCACCACCACTGGTTGTGGCTTATGCCATTGCAGGCACCATGAATATTGATATCTACAATGAAAGCTTAGGGAAAGATACTAAAGGCAACGATGTTTTCTTAAAAGATATTTGGCCGAGTCACGAGGAAGTCCAAACGGTGGTCAGCAAAAGCGTGACACGTGATGACTTTACTCAAAGCTATGACGAAGTCTACAAAGGCGACCAGCAGTGGATTGACCTGAAAGCCCCTGAAGGCCAGTTGTTTGACTGGAAAGACGATTCGACCTATATCAAAAACCCACCCTATTTCGATGGCATTACAATGCAACCCGCAGCCGTAAGTGATATTCAAAATGCACGAGTGCTTGCCATGTTGGGTGATTCAGTTACCACTGACCATATCTCGCCTGCCGGCGCAATTAAAGCCGACAGCCCGGCTGGTATTTATTTAAAAACCAACGGTGTGGCCGATAAAGACTTCAATTCCCTCGGTTCACGCCGCGGTAATCACGAAGTGATGATGCGTGGCACCTTTGCCAATATTCGCCTGCGTAACTTATTAGCTCCCGGCACCGAAGGTGGCATTACCCAGCACCAGCCCGATGGCGAACAAATGAGTATTTTCGATGCCGCGATGCAATACAAAGAAGAAGGTACACCACTTATTATCCTCGCGGGCAAAGAATACGGCTCGGGCTCTTCACGGGACTGGGCCGCCAAAGGCCCACGCCTGCTGGGTATACAGGCCGTTATTGCCGAAAGCTACGAACGTATTCACCGCACCAATCTGGTTTGCATGGGTATTTTGCCGTTACAGTATAATGAAGGAGATACCGCAGCCAGCTTGAAGCTTACAGGTAAAGAAAGCATTTCTATCAATGGCTTAGGTGATGGTTCTAATAAAACAGTCGAAGTTGTTGCCACCGCTGAAAATGGTAGTGTGATTATATTCAACGCCAAAGTAAGAATTGATACACCACAGGAAATTGAATACTACCGTCATGGGGGAATTTTGCATTATGTACTTCGTCAACTAGCTTCGTAATGCAGGCGCAGGGGGCGGCTTTTTGTCACCCCCCTCCCTTTTTTCTGTACTGGTTCGCAGTTATACCATTTGCAATAATTTATCTCAAAAATTCCTAAAGTTATCTTCCACCAAAGCCGATAATTTTCTTACGCTAGATTGTTTCAACAATATCAGACGCAATCGTATTTAGTCACCCTACTTCTATAAGGAAAAATTATTGTGAGTAATAAAGTCGATCACACCACTGTTGGCACACATTTTGGTAAACCTATATACAAGAATATCGAATCCGATGGTAATGTCTTTCAATATGATCGTGTCGCCGAATGCGACAATGATGGCTGCCCGCTCGACCAGCTTAACAAAGATGAAGTTATGCTGAAAACCGGGCTGATTTACAAACGCACGGGTTAACACAAAAAACACTGCCTGTGCCAAAGAGCAAACAAACAGAAGCAGAACAAAATAAACAATCAGCCTCACTTTCAGCTGAGTCTGTTCCCGCAGATTCAGCTGAAAAAACCTTAATGGCCGAGTTCAGCAAACTTAAACTTGCCTATGATGATCTACAAACCCAGTATTTTGAATCTTTTAACGAATCGCAGCAACAAATCTCAAAGTATTCACAACTGCAGGCACTAATACATAATACGTCAGAGGGGATGATTCTATTTAATCCTGATTCAACCGTTTTGTCTTTCAATCTTGCAGCACAAACCATCCTTGGTTACGCTGAAATTGATGTGATGTATAAAACAGCCGATCATATTTTCCCCCACCCGGATAAGTATGAAGGCCGTTTAATCCAGTATTTAAGAGATGTAAACGATTCACAGGACTATCAAATATTTTATGCAAAACATGCTGATGGACATGAAATACCACTACGAATATCGATAAGCGAAGTCAATTCATCGGCAATGATGCTGTTTGATGATGAAACAGAAATAGACGATAAACCCGAACAAGCCACACAAGAACAGGAATTTGATTTATTTGCAATTAACTTTTTAGATCTGACATCAGAGTTAGAGCGGCAAGAAAAAATTGAGCAGCAACAAAGAGACATAGAACAGGCACTGGCACATGCAGAAGAATCCAGCCGCTTAAAATCTGAATTTATAGGTAATATTAGCCATGAGCTACGCACCCCACTCAATGGCATACTTGGACTATCAAAGATATTACTCGACTCCGGGCTTTCAATTAAGCAAGCTGACTATATTGAAAAAATTCATTCATCCGGTAAAGGCCTGCTCAGTCTGGTCAGTAATATTCTTGAGTTCACCAAACAGGAAACCAGCCAACGCCCGCAACCAGAAACCATTCAGCCAGCTAATATTTTAAAAAATCTTCGTGATGAATTCACGGCAGCAATCGAGGCCAAGCAGCTCAAACTGATTATTAAAAAACAAAAAGATGTACCGGACGAAATTGAATTAAGCAACACAGGCTTTTTAAATATCGCTCGCTGCCTTGTCGATAATGCCGTCAAATTCACCCACCAGGGCATCATTACGGTTTCGCTACAAATAAAAGAAACGCAGCAACAAAAAGATCTGATTTTAGACGTGTCAGACACGGGCATTGGGATTGATGAATCGCAACAGGAAAATATCTTTGACGCATTCAAACAAATAGACGGTTCAATTCAACGTGCGCACGGCGGGCTCGGGCTCGGCCTTAATATTGTTAGCAAAGTGGTCAATTCACTTGATGGCACGGTAAATATAGAATCAAAACTCGATGCGGGTTCGCTGTTTCGCGTGACTATTCCACTGAATAAAATTACTCTCCCTCTTGTTAACACGCATTTGCTTAGTACCTTACAATCAGAACTGGGGGATGCATTTAATGAACTGGTTACTGTCTTCACGCAGGACACATCCAAACATTTAGAACAACTTAAAACACATATTGACCACGATGATAAAGAAAACATTAAAAAACTACTGCAATACTTATCTGGCAGTGCTACCAATATTGGAGCTGAGCGCTTAAAATACCACTATTCCAATTTTATTCAAAAATCCGAAGAGCAGGATCACCGCGCACTATTAGAAAAATACCAGTCCCTTTTAAAAGCTTTTGACGAAACATCCAGCAATTTGCAACAGTTCGCTTAAACCATCTCTGCACTGTACCTGTGCCTTATTTAGTGTAAAATACCCCACCATTATATCATCTAAAAGTGGAGTTTTTTCATGGACTTAAGTCCTTTAACAGCTATTTCCCCTGTCGATGGGCGTTACGCCTCTAAAACACAGGCACTTCGCCCCTACTTTAGCGAGTATGGCCTTATTTATCATCGTGTTTTAGTGGAAGTGCGCTGGTTACAATTCCTGGCTAATAAAACAAGTATTGAAGAAGTCACTCCCTTTTCCGATGCGGCCAATGCATTTCTGGATGGTATTGTCTCAAACTTTAACAGTGATGATGCACAGCGAGTTAAAGCGATTGAAAGCACCACTAACCACGATGTAAAGGCAGTCGAGTATTTCTTAAAAGAAAAAATAAAAGGCCAGCCCGAAATTGAAGCCGTAAGTGAGTTTATTCATTTCGCCTGCACCTCGGAAGACATTAATAACCTTTCTCACGCGCTGATGCTTTCAACCGCACGCGATAAGGTTTTATTACCTGAAATAGATAAAATCATTAACCAACTGCGTGAGCTTGCGCATAACTATGCAGAAATCCCGATGCTGTCACATACGCATGGACAACCCGCATCCCCCACCACCATCGGCAAAGAGTTTGCCAATGTGGTTGCTCGCCTTGTTCGTCAACGTGAACAGATTGCTAATGTGGTGATGTTAGGAAAAATAAATGGCGCAGTTGGAAACTACAATGCCCATGTTTCTGCCTACCCGGAACTTAACTGGCCAGCCTTAGCAGAACAGTTTATTACTGAAAGTCTGGGCTTAAGTTTTAATCCTTACACAATTCAGATTGAACCCCACGATTATATTGCTGAATATTTTGATGCCCTGTCACGCTATAACACCATAATTTTAGATATGGATCGTGATATATGGACATACATCTCAATGGGGTTTTTCAAGCAAAAGGTCGTTAAAGGCGAAGTAGGTTCTTCAACCATGCCGCACAAAGTTAACCCTATCGACTTTGAAAATTCCGAAGGTAATATTGGTATTGCCAACGCCCTGTTTAATCACCTGTCCGGCAAGCTCACTATTTCACGAATGCAACGCGACTTAACCGATTCCACCGTATTACGCAATTTAGGTGTTGGACTGGCACATTGTTTAATTGCTTATTCGTCAACAATGCGTGGTCTAAATAAACTGGAAGTGAATGAAACAAAACTTGCTGAAATTCTAGATAATAACTGGGAAGTGCTTGCCGAACCGATTCAAACAGTAATGCGCCGTTATGGCATCGAAAACCCCTACGAGAAATTAAAAGACTTAACCCGTGGTAGTAAAATATCGGCTGAAACATTGGCGGCTTTTATTGCCGATTTAGATATACCGAATGATGCGAAAAAAGCACTTAGCCAGTTGACACCCGCAAATTATATTGGCCTGGCTGTACAACTGGCAAAAGATATATAACAATTAAGGCATGAGCAACGCGGCAAACACGGAAATTAGTCTTAGCTCCGCATCAGAGCATCACCAGCATACGCTGGAGTTAATACAATCGGCAACCCGGAATATTTTTATTCATTGCCATGACTTAACACCGCGTATTTACAATCATCCCGATATTGCCTCTGCCCTTGCTCAATTTGTGGTAACCAACAGTGCTCAGCGCTATGTTAGAATAGCAGTAAGCGATACCAACGCAATCATAAATTGCGACCATAAAATACTCGATACTTGCCGGCGCTTATCCAGCAACATTACAATACATAAAATATCCAGAGAACATACAAAACATACTGAATCTTTTATACTGGTCGATGATAAAATATTTATACTAAGAAAAGACTTCACCAATTTAGATGGTAATCTTGTAAATAACCCAAAACAGGCAAAAGAACTGCTAAACTTATTTAATGACATCTGGTCTCATAGCCAGTCTGATTCTAATTTAAACCGTCTTTACCTGTAAAAGCCAGCACACAATGCCTATACGTTATTATAAAAAGATTATTACCATACTTTTATTATTTAGCAGTCTGACAAGCCTGTCCAATGCCTATGAACTGGAAATAATTAATCTTAACCACCGCC
Source organism: Chromatiales bacterium (assembly GCA_027076325.1). GTDB lineage: Bacteria > Pseudomonadota > Gammaproteobacteria > UBA6429 > Thiohalophilaceae > SZUA-37. The sequence goes on from JALTJZ010000070.1 coordinate 153,981, forward strand.
CTGCCAGTGAAATCATTCCTGTTATAAAACCCTTACTAGCTAAAGACGGCACCCTTAGTGGTGAGCAGTATGTGTTATTTATTAATACATCTGCAAAAAACCTGCAACAATTGCGGCCAGTTATTTCCATGCTGGATGCCGATTTACGGCAGCTAACGATTAGCATCATGCAGGAATCTGAAGCGACCATGAAACAATATGGCTTTAAAATCAGCGGTGTTGTCCCAAAAAAAACAACCGCGAAAGTTTATTCAAATCAGCGAGCAGCAAATAATTTACGGCAACAACAGATTCAGGTAACTGAAGGTCAATGGGCCAGCATTCAAACCGGTATTTCAGTGCCATCCATATCACGTGTAAAAAATGCAAATGGTACGATCACTGAGTCCGTTCAATACCAAACCATTGTCACCCGTTTAAAAATACAACCTCAAATTATTGGTAATAAAGTTAACCTGAAAATTGAGTCATCTATTGGTGATAAAGCAACTTTAAAAACACAACGCTTAAATACAACCGTACAGGGCAAGCTAAATGAATGGATAGCCCTTGGCGGCATTCGCAGTGCTGTTGACAATAGCAGCCGTGGCTTTGTTTTTTCAACCCGCCACAACTCAAACTCGATGAAACAAATATTTATTAAAATAAATATAACAACATATCAGGACTAAACTTACGTGGCTAAACCGGCAATTCACTACACCATAAAACCCTCTCATCCTGAAGCACACTTATTTACCATTACTTGCCATATCGACAAGCCTGCTCCACAAGGCCAGCAGTTTCAACTTCCAAACTGGATCCCTGGCAGTTATATGATCCGTGACTTTGCCAAAAATATTATTAGCTTTAAAGCGATGGATACCAATGGCAACCAACTCAAACATAAAAAACGAGATAAATCATGCTGGCAAATTGAGCCCTGCCAATCCGCGCTAACAATACAATATGAAGTGTATGCCTGGGACTTATCGGTACGCAGTGCGCACCTTGATACTACGCATGGTTTCTTTAATGGCACCAGTACCTTTCTTGCCGTTGTCGGACAGGAACAAAATTCCTGTACCGTCGAAATCCAGAAACCAGATGGTAAGCACTATGATAACTGGCGTGTTGCTACCAGCCTTGAATCCCTGGAAACAGCACAATATTCATTTGGCTTATATCAAGCAAATGATTATGACGACTTAATTGATCACCCGGTTGAAATGGGCACGTTTGATATTGGCACTTTCTTCATAAATAATATTCAACATGACATTGTCTTAACCGGAAAGCACCGCGCAGACATTTCCAGGCTTTGCGAAGACTTAAAAGTAATTTGTCAGACTCACGTTAACTTTTTTTCTGAGTTGCCGACTATTAAACATTACCTGTTCCTTACCATGGTTGTTGGCGAGGGTTACGGTGGGCTGGAACACCGCTCATCAACCAGTTTACTGTGTAGCCGCAATGACTTACCTATTAAAGATCAGGAACAAACATCGGAGTACCGAAATTTTCTTGGGCTTTGCAGTCATGAATATTTCCACACATGGAATGTAAAGCGTATAAAACCCGAAGTTTATACACCCTATAATTTAAGTAAAGAAGTTTACACTGAGCAATTATGGGCATTTGAAGGTATCACCTCCTACTACGATGAGCTTGCATTGGTTCGCAGCAAAGTCATTACTGAAGAACAATACCTGCAAATGCTTGGTAAAACCATCACCCGCGTATTGCGCGGCAATGGTCGTTTTAAACAAAGTGTTGCCGAATCCAGTTTTGATACATGGACACGCTTTTACAAACAGGATGAAAGTGCCCCCAATAATATTGTCAGCTATTACGCTAAAGGTTCACTGATCGCACTTGGGCTGGACTTTACTATTCGTAAAGCAACTAATAATAAAAAATCGCTTGATGATGTTATGCACGTTCTTTGGAGTAACTACGGGAAAAAAGGTATTGGGGTGCCCGAGAGAATGATTGAAACCATTGCTTCAGAAATTGCAGGAAAAGACTTAAGTAATTTCTTTGTAGACTTTCTATACGGCACTAAAGATTTACCGCTTGCTGATTATTTCAATTATGTTGGCATTGTATTACATAGCTATGTTAGTGACTCTGTTGATAATACCGGTGGCGTAAAAAATAAAACGGTCACAGAAGACGATAAAGTAACATCAATTGGTGCGCGCGTTGTTAGCCATCCACTAGGCGCAAAACTGTCTCATGTTTTTGATAATGGTAACGCACAAAAAGCTGGCTTGTCAGCAGGTGATATTGTTATTGCTGTTGATAATATACAGGTCACAAAATCCAGTTTTGAAAAAACAGTACTGTCCTACCCGCCCGATAGTAATATTTTAATTCATGCATTCAGACGTGATGAACTGATGCTATTTTCTTTGCAAACGGCAATATCCCCAAAAGATACATTTTATCTGGAAGTAACAGATAGCCAAAATAAACAAATATTTAACAATAGAAAACAATGGTTAAAGTTAAGCTAAACACAAATAGCTAGCCCTTCAATACTGCATCCAGTTTCCCTTTTCTGTCAAGCCTGGTCAAGTCATCAAACCCACCAATATGCTCACCATCAATAAAAATCTGCGGAACAGTATTTCTTCTGGAACGCTTAATCATTTCTTTTATTTTAGGTTTGTTGCCTTCAATAAATATTTTATCTATTTTCGCACCTTTTCTTTTTAAGAGTTTCTCTGCCTTATGGCAATATGGGCAACTCGTGGTGCAATACATAACAACTTTGTTCATTTACAAACCTTGTTTATTCATTTTCAATATAGCTAACACTGGTAATTTCCAGTCCATCAACATGATCATTTATCCAACGATGAATAAGATTTTTTGTCATTCGTTCGGCTGTAATAGCATCATCATAATGTTTGATCGATGTTGTAATTATGCTGACATGAGCATGATCCGGGGTGTAATGTGCAACAAGATCATGGTGTGCATTTTTCTTGTTTGGGCGAACCGTTGGCATTTTAAATGCGTGAAGCTGAATATTTTCAAACTGGACAGTTGAAAATGCCGGGCGAAGCCGACGTGTTATTTCTTCACGAACAAGATTGCTCACCAACCACGCAATATTTTCAATGGCATTAACTAGATCTTTGTCAATTGCATTTTGTTGTTTTAAAAAATCAACTGCCGGGTAATAACCTAAATGCTGTTTTTCTTCATAGCGGATAGCTTGCTCTGCAATTTCCTCTCCCACAACATAAGGTGAAGCAGGTAGATGCTTCTCTAGATCTTGTGGTGATATTTTTAAATCCAGCGTTGCGGCAACACGATAAAATTTCACAAAAATATCCTGTTAGTTAATAAGCTTTGCAGCATAGTTAGCTATTGGATCAAATACCGGTGCAAGTTTTTTGCGCATTACTGTTCCCATTGAATCAGTGCGAGCAAAAATTGGATTCACTAAATGCGTATCCAACTGTGCCAGAACAAGCATTGATTCTACTAAATTTTTTGCTTCTGGCAACACTGTAATAATTTCATTTATATCTTTAGTATAGTCGCATTTTGCAACTGCAATATACTCCTTAGCCTTTACCGGCAATGTTTCAAATTCATTGCTTGGAACAAAATCCGCAGGTTTTATTGTTGAAAAATAACTGGCAATCGCAATCAGCAATTCAATAGCTACATCCTGATTACCTGGTTTTTTTAATACAGTCTGCGCAGTTTTAAAGAAGGCCTGACCTTGCGGGCTTAAACACCGTAATAGCTGTTTTGCAACGGGGTTGCTATCCATACCCGCTAATAACCGGGCATAATCGGTATAAGCTGGGTGTGCCGCCACCTGTATAGGCAGGTTATCTGGTAAAGCACGCATAAAACCGGCCAAAAAGGCATTCTTGCGCTGGCCTCTTTTCCATAAACTTTGCTTTGTTTCTTCTGAAATCAGGTTTGGCTTTAATACTAGACGAACAGAGTCAAGCATTGCTTTGGGGTCTTCTTCAAAAGGTAAAAACTCAACCAGAAATTCAGCCAATACTTTACCCATTGCACCGTTGGCTACTAAATCACGTTCTAACATACAGCGTGCATTGGCCGATGTTTGCATCACCCACCAGGCGCGACGCGCTAGCTCATCCGTTAAACTTTTGGCATGCACAACAGCAATAACCGCTTCAGTTTCTCCAAGCTGTAGCAAGCGTTCCAGACTATCGTGCTTTGCCTGTCCCATGCGTGTCCAGCGACGCAAGTAAATAGGATAGCCACCCGGTGAACCCAATACCTGTGTTGAAATAAACTCTTTAACAAGTTTAATATACTGTTCATCACGGCAATTCGGGTTCAGTACAACTTTGGCCTCACCTCGTTCCGACAAACCATAAACGATCATTTTTGATTCATCGATACGAATAGCTTGTAACTGCTGCGTTAGCAACACATTCATTCTTAAACTGTCTTCTGCGGATAATTCCATTGTTTACCTGTTATCACTTTTAACTACGGTGGCATAACGAAAAATTTTAATACATCAATTAAGTTGTATCCGATCCCCAAAGGGCACTTTCTTTTTCCCCTTAACCAACCATATCACCGGAAAGCTGGGTTCATAATCCGGGAACACCCCTTCTGCATCCGTAAAATAGACCAATAAATTTGGTAGCATATCCTGTTGCTCGGCCCATTCAAATACCGGTTTAAAACTGGTACCACCACCGCCGGTTATTTTTTCCGGTAGTTTAAATTCGTCCCATGCTTCATAGCGCCAGGGACCGTCTGCATTCAAACTCGAATCGCAGGTATGCAATGTTATTTGCGCGCGCATTAAACTTTTAATGGCATCAATTTCAGACACAAACTCGCTGATCTCCGAATCTGAAATGGAGCCACTGGTATCCAGTGCCACCAGAATATTTATTTGCGCACTGCGCAAACTGGGGAAAATAGCCGGATCACCCCGCCGTGAATTTGGGCGCGCATAACTATAATCATCACGTGCAATGGATGTCATGTATTGCGCAAGTAAATTACGCCAGGGTAACTCCGGTTGCAGCAGGAAGTCGATCATCCTTGCCATATCATCACCGAGCTTACCGGCTTGCATGGCTGATTGTGCTGCACCGGCCATGCGCTGTTTCCATTGTACGTTTAAATTCTCACGTTCATCGTGGTTTAAGGGCTTAGGTTGCGCAGCACCCCGATCGCTTTCCTGCTTTGTTTCTAAATTATCCTGATGCTGATTGGCCTGCTCATTTTGTAACGGCGGGGCTTTTGGCGAGTTTTTTGCGCCACTGTCACTGTCGCCCTGATTCTTATTTTTTTGCGAATCGGATTGTTGTGAACTTTGCTGATCGCCTTCACCTTTATCATCTGGCTTATTATTAAAGGGATCCTTAGGGGGTTGTTCACCCTGCTTTGATTTGTCTAACTCGGATTTTGGCTTTTCTTTTGGAACTTCTTTTAATGGATCGTTATCATCGCCTTGCGGGTTGTCACCCGACTCGTCGGAATCATCGTAAACGTGTTGATCTTGTGTTTCTTTATTATCGTTATCATCCAGCAGTGGGTAAATTTCCTCTGCTGTCATGTCTTCATAAGCTTTTATATACAACGATTCGGGCGGCGGTGTTAAACCATCTTTTATTAATATCGGGTTAATCGCAAAATCGCAGGCTAAATCCCAACGATGTTTAACCCGATGTGCCCGGCGTGCAAAGTGCGACAGGGCGCAATGCAGTGCTTCATGCGCTAAAATAAATTGTGTTTGTTCTAGACTGAGTGAGTTTATATATTCTTCGTTGTAGTAAAAGCTTTTGGCATCGGTTGCAGTACGCTTACACCATTCAGGGTTTGCCTTTATCATCGGCAAACGCAAAACAAGCGCGCCTAAAAAAGGTTTGTCGATAATTAATTTTGTACGCGCTGCACTGAGTTTTAATTCAACATCAGACAGTGTTTCGATCTCGCTAGCCATAAAACAGGATAATTACTGGTACAGCATAATATCGGCGACTTTATTCGACCACTGCGCAAACTGCGGAACCGAAAAAATATCCTGGCCAATCGCCCGATGCATATCCGAGACTAACATGACCCCCATTTCTTTTTGGGAAAATACACTGGCATAATCCAGAATATGCCCAAAGGTGGTATCGGCTGACTCACTGCCCTTTGCACGGATTGCATGACCAACCAACGATGCCGCTACCGCATATTGCAAGTCAATCTCGGCGGGTGCGGCCACTTCTTCACCACGAATAATCGCATCAATATCGGGTAGCTGATCCAGGTTGGTTATAAATGCATTCAGTTCAATCCCCGCTGCCGGGCCAACGCAGGCCTGAAAGCTACCCAGGCGTAACTCGGGATTATGCTCAAACTTCTGTAAAGCGCGATGTGCAAATTCCCACGAGCGTGGTGATGGAAATGCAACCGGGTTATGCGCCGGGTCAAAATCAAATAATAATTCAGGACGAAAGCGTACAAAGGCTATCACGCGGTCATCAATATTGTTTTTATAGGCCCAGGCCACCCAGTCGTCGAGATGAATTTCAAAATCGAAGTGTGAAAAGCGATTGGCTAGCGGAGCTGGCATGGTATACGTTACACCACGATCACCCTGGCGGTTGCCCGCTGCAAAAATTGCCCAACCTTCCGGTACTTCATACTGGCCGAGTTTACGATCTAAAATAAGTTGATAAGCGGCTGCCGACACGCTTGGTGGTGCGGAGGTAATTTCATCTAAAAATAATATGCCACTTGTGCCATGCCGTTCTTTGTCCGGTAACATTGCAGGCACCGCCCACTCAACCGACTCACCATTGCGAAATGGAATACCACGCAAGTCACTGGGTTCCATTTGTGATAGGCGAATATCAATAAGCGGAATGCCGTGCTTAGCCGCGACTTGCGCAATAATTTGTGACTTACCCACACCTGGGGCTCCCCATATCATCACTGGCGTATGATGTCCGTGCTCGGTACTTAAAAACTCTTTATCAAGTACCGTTGTTAAATGAGCTGGGCGCATTTATTTTCTCCGAAATTTTTATCCAGTTTGTTATTTTATTTAATTCCATCATTCCCGCGGAGGCGGCATGACGATATAGCTTAATTGTAATCTATCCCAAATCCATATCGGTAAAACCCGCCATGTCATACCATTTTTTAGCTTCGGCTAAGTCTTTTTCAACACCATTGCCTTCGTGATACATCATTGCCAGTGTGGTTTGAGAGCCCACTAAACCTTGCTCGGCCGCTTTTTTAAACCATTTGATTGCTTCATTTATATCCTTGGCGACACACTCTCCTTCCATGTACATAAAACCGAGGCCATGTTGGGCAATTGCAAAGCCGCTCTCTGCAGCCGCTGTCATCCATTTAAGTGCCGCTGCATCATTTTGTGCACAGCCCAAACCATTCTGATACATAATCGCCATGCGATGCTGTGCCTCCAGGTTGCCCTTTTCCGCAAAGGGACTCAACATGCCCATTGCGGTTGCAAAGTGTTTGCTTTCAAATGCCGACATTGCGCTTGCAAAGTCCACGAGTTCTTCATCGGTCATGTCCATCATTTCATCTCTCAGTTTCTAAAAAATACTAGCTTCTCAAAATACACAGGTGCTTATCGTTTCGTCCACGAAAAGGTGTAGTATATCCTGAAATACTTATCTGGGCATCTATTCAAAGTAAAATAGTCAGGTATTAGTAATAATTTGATTCATAACCATTTCCAGACTAATTATATCCCTCTATAGGGATATTCAGACTTTTACTGCCTCTCGGTATACTTTCAAACCAGAACCAATACCCATATTTATTATAGGTTATTAACACGTATGAACACTGAATCTGCAGCAGCAATGAAGTCCTGTATTGGCAAAGTGGCCACCGGCCCTGAATACAGTAAAGACCTGAGCTTTGACGAAGCGTATGCTGCCATGCAATATATTCTGGATAAAGATGCCGATCCGGTACAAGCCGCCGTGTTTTTTATTGCCTTGCGAATGAAACGCGAAACAATGGATGAAAATAAGGGTATTTTAAAAGCCATTAGCGACACTGCGAATATAGCAACCGCCAACGTTGACGAGCTGGTTGACGTTGCCGACCCCTACAACGGCCACAACCGTAGTTTACCTATTTGTGCCTTTATTCCTCCTGTTTTAGCGGCATGCGGCTTACCCGCTGTATCACATGGCCTGGAAACCATTAATCCAAAATATGGGATAACCACACACAAAGTCCTTGCCGCAGCCGGACTCAATGTTGCCTTATCTTCGACCGAAGCTGTGGCACAAATTGAAAACCCGGATATTGGCTGGGCCTATATTGACCAACAAGCCTATGCACCGAATTTACACAATTTAAAAAATTTAAGAGAACGTATTATTAAGCGCCAGGTACTGACCACCGTTGAGGTACTGATTGGCCCGATACGCGCTAAAAAACATACCCATTTATTAACCGGCTATGTACATAAGGCCTACCCGCCTGTCTACGCCGAACTGGCTCGCTTTGCAGGCTTTGACTCCGCTATGATTGTTCGTGGTGTTGAAGGCGGCGTTATCCCGTCCTTGCAGCAACCACATAAAGTCTTTAGCTATACGAATAATGGCGAAGAAAGCCCACAAACATTTGATCCAACCCGTATTGGTATCAAGCAAAATACCCGTGCTGTTCCCATTCCGGAATCCATACCCGCAGGCAAAGACGATAAATGCAAAGAATTTGATGTGGATGCCGCCGCCGAGGCAACCGCAGAAGCAGGCATTGCTGCACTGAAAGGAAATAAAGGCACTTCCTATGACAGTCTGGTATACTCCTGCGCCATTGTTTTAGCTCACACCAGAAAATCTGAAACTGGACGAGCCGAAAACTTATCTGCAGCGGCAGATAAGGTACGAAAAATCTTGGATTCGGGTGAAGCCTACACACGCTTCACTGGGGTCAAGTAAGACTATAGTTTAACTTTTTTGATAATCAGCTGATTTAACAGGAGAAATTCATGAATCAAGAGTATTATGATGCCGTTACTAAAATGGAAGAAATGGGTGTTGACCCTGAATATATTCAAGGATGGCAAGGTGGATATGTATTAAACCCGGAACGTGAAGAGCAACGTGTCAACGAAGCTTATAGCGCGGGCTATGAAGATGGTAAAGCAAAAACCCAGGATAACTTTGGAAAATGGGCTAAATAAACTCCTGTTTGCTTTAGCATGATAAGAAAGCGGATGCAGGGCCCTGTATCCGCTTTCTTCATTACTGGGCTTATGATTGTTTTTTAGAAACAGATTTTCGAAGTTTTCCAATCTCTTCATTCGCCTGCTCAAGCGCCATTCGCCCCACTGCCACATCGGTCACGTCATAAACAATAACCCCAATATGATCAACAGTGCCATCGGCTGAGCTTAACGGTAAAAAGGTAATATTCTGGTACATAAAATCGGCTGTACCGGTAATCGGTCGGTAGTTATTAAATTTAAATAAATAAGGCCGCTGCTCCCAGGTAGTAAATGCACTGTTATTCAACTGAAAAACCGAGCGCGTTTTGTTTCTTAACCAGTCTTCGGGTAAATCATTAAAGCGATCAAATAAATTAGTACCAATAACATGCTCACCACGAATACCACTATGGTTAGTCATAAAGTCATTCCAGACTTTTATCGTAAAATCTTCATCGAGCACCATTAAGCCTACATCAATGGAACGCAACATACCCATTATGCGCTGTAATTCTTTTACATCAATTTCGCTCATGTTATCGAAGCCGCCTAATCTATTAAATAAGAAACAAGTTCATCCAAAGGTTTAATCGAGTCTTCAGTAAACAGTAATAACAAATCACAACTGATATTTTTATCTTCAATTTTATAGCCCATTTCAATCGTCAGTGTTTTTGTCCAGCGCCTTGCGTTTTGGCTAAGCAAATCATCCACTTTGACATGTCGCCCAATGACCAATGGGTGCCCCTGGCTAAAACTAATATCCAGTTGTTCGGCAATGCCTTTTAAGCAGGCTCCAATTAGAACATTAGCAATGTCCATTAACAGCTCCACCTGTACCGATTCATCAATATCACCGACATATTTCATTAAATCTGCAATGTCTTCAAAACTGGCCTCGTTAAAGATAAGCAAAGCTTCACCGGCAATACCGGCACCAATAAAGCCCTGACAAACACCGGACACCATATCATTATCATCCACCTGTTGAATCGCCATACGCAGCTCAGACACTTCTATCATATTCACTAATGGAATGGGCATTACAACAAACGAGTCCAGGAGCTTTGCTAGCAAATCAGCCGCACGCCCCATCGCAACATTGGCAATTTCCTGGTAACCTTCCTGCATATCGGTTTTTTCGGTCTCGGAAACCAGCGTGGTTAATGCCTTCGTCGATTTAGCTGCAACCACTTTGGCATTAAGATCAAAAATGGCATGTGCCCGCAGCACCTCACTCAGCTCTTCTTTATTTATGGGTTTTTTTACAAATTCCAGGGCACCCATTTCAGTAACACGTTGAACCGCCAGCGGCTGAATATCGCCCGACACCACAATTACAATGACCTCAATATCCTGTTTGATAATAGCTTCAAGCGTCTCATAGCCATCCATTACCGGCATATTCAAGTCCAGAAACATCACTTTGGGTGCATCTTTAAGCAGAACGTCAATCGCTTCTTTACCATCGGCAGCATTGAGGACTTCAACGTCCCATTCAGACGGTAAAGCGCGTGTCATTTGCTTACGTGCAAAGCTAGAGTCATCGGTAATTAGTATTTTGGTGGGCATGGAATGCAGCCGTTCCTTATTGTTCCGTTTTTGTACTTAGACTAAGTATCGGCATGCAAGCTACAAATATTTAGAGGAAGTTAGCTATTTTACAATATTTGCAGTACCTGTTGGCATAACACACAGCTAAATCATTTTACTTTGATTCAATTGATATACATCATGATCTTGCTTGTATGCCAGTGATAGCGTCAGCTCGTCATAACAAGGAAGCCCCCATGCCCACCTCGAATACGTATACGTTCAAAAATCTTTTTTTTGAAGCAACCCGCTTATGTAATTATGCCTGCCCTATGTGTATGGCAAGCAGTAACGATGTCAAGCTTGTTAAAAAAAGCAGGAAACAGGAGCTCAGTACAACTGAAATCGAGCAATATATTTTAAAGACTGTCGACAAAATCGGCGTTGAAAAAATAACCTGGAGTGGTGGTGAGTTTATCTTGCGCAAAGATGCTGTCGAATTAGTCAGGCTTGCAACCAACTACGGTTATTCCTCCGTTATTACCACTAATGGTTCAAAAATGACCCGTGAGAAATTACTCGAGCTGAAAGAAGCCAGCAACGGTAACGTGGTGATTGCGGTGGGTATTAATTCGATTGAAGATGAAAATTCCTGGACGCGGGATACCGATTGCGAACAATCGCTTGCCGTGCTGGCATTGTGCAACGAACTTGATATTCGGCAAAACGTGGTGGTCACGGTTGGCCAGCACAATTTAAAAACCATTGAGCGTACCTTGCAGTGGCTTGATGACCATCATATCCCTTATAACCGTTCGCCCTACACAGCACGCGGTTATGGCCGAGAATACTGGGAGGAACTGAAATTCAGCAAAGAAAATATGCAGGCAACCATCCACCCCGCCTTGCGTAAACATGCCAATGGTTATATCAGTTATACACCGTTTTTCCTTTCTCCCGAAGTCCACCATGACGTATCCAGTGGCATCCGTAATATAACCGTTCCACAAAATCCCTCAATCGGCTGTTGGTGTGGCACCTGGCTGGCCGTTAATGCCGAAGGGGATGTTTCGCCCTGCGGTATATTGCTGGATGATGTGAATTGCGGCAACGTACGCGAAAAAACATTTCAGCAAATCATTGATGACAGCGGTGTCTTTCAAAAAATTCTTGACCGAACCCATTTAAAAGGAAAATGCGGCCGCTGCCGTTACCAGTTTACCTGTGGCGGCTGTCGTGCGATGGCCTTCTATGAAAGCGGTGATATTATGGCAGAAGATCCAACCTGCTTTTTTGAACCAGTTGATAAAACCACGGTAAGCGAACATGAGCAGGAAACCAATAAAATGTTCAGGAAGTTTGTGGCCATTTCACGCTTTGCCGATAAAATCAACGCCATAAAAGTTGCGGATAAAAGTCGGAGCACCGATAAGCTGAAATAAACACTATTTCACAAACAGATACAGCATTAAGTTATATCTGTAATAGATTGATATTATTCAATAATATTTTTCATAATCCGCTTTAACTGACGAAACATGGCGGGTATTTCAATATCGATCATTTGCGAGGTTACCCATTGATTGTACTTTTCCCCCATAATGCCACGAACGTATTCACCGTAATAGCGTTTCATTGAAAAACCAGGGCCTTCTTCATCACTAAAGTCAAATTCGGTATACTCGGCAACACGACTATTGAGTAAATCAATAAAATCCTGCTTGTAGTTCCCTTTTCCGTATAACTCATGATAATTATCGCTTAAATGTTTGCCGCACTTATTAGCTAACTCGCCAATAAATCGGGCTCGCTCGTCTTCATCAAAATATTCAATGGTCATGCGATCAGCGATGTGAATCATAAAAATTAAATTCTCAGCAACCAGTTCCAGTCGTTGCTTGTTACTGTCAGTTTGATAATCCGCATTTTCAAGGTTTAATATCGCATCCATGGCGACTTTCCACATATTATAGGCGATCACGCCCGCTTCTTCTTCAAGCGAATGTGACTTGCCCTGCTTGTGCCATTTCATTTTTAGTCGAACCATGTGGGTACCTCTGTCATATTTTGCCGATATGGCTTAGATTTAAAACGCGTGCTAGGCTTAAAAGACGAAGTTTTATTTTACTTTGTTATCGCCCTCGTTACCAACCTTGTATAAGGAAACAATTGATGTGATAAGGTCTAATTCAATACAAAGTCTGCGTGATCTTGTTCAATATAATTGTCATATATCCGATGCAAATCATGCCGGCAATTACACTCTTTGCATTTACCTTCTCAAAATGCGTGAATACTACCGCTGGGAACAGCAAAAACCACCCTCGGCACGGTTAGAAATGGATGCTGTAGGCCAATGGTTGCGTGAACGTGAGAAATTATGGGATGAAGTTGAATCAAAACCCTATCAGTCTATCCATTTTAATAACAAAGCGTTTGATCCCTTTGATACTACCGCAATTAATGCTTTAATCAACGAACAGGGGCTCGTGTACAGTGCAGGCTTGGGCGCAAAACTCACCCCACATTTCTTTTTAGCTAAACTTGAGGCTAAAGAAAAGCAGGACAATTATACTGTTTATATCTCATCGACAGAGTATGCACGTGATCTCACCTCCCCGCCTGCAATGACATTAGGTAACAACATTTTTATTCGTAAAGAATCCATTAAACGTATGATCTGGGAACGCTACGATCAATGGTTATGGAATAAACCTGATAATGCCATGAAAAAAGCCATTGAATGTTACGACTTTAATCATATTGACACCGCACTTGAAGAAATGACCAACAACGAGATAGAAAATATTATTTTACATGAGATAGGTGAAATACAGGCTGGCCTGATTTTAGGCGAACAATGGGAACAACTTATTTTAAACCTGCCACAAACACAGGCAGAAATTATGCTCAGAGCCATACGCGATCACCTGGCAGACACGATAACCACCCTGCCGGCTTTATTCCATAATGATAATAAGGCTTCCATCCATTTTTATTTTTCAAATCTGACCAATATGCGCAAACACCTTAACCCCAAATTGCTTGTCGCTTACAACCAATGGCAACTGTCGGGGAATTTTAGCCCACTAAAAAATCTGATTATAAAAAGCCGCGATCACTGGCTTAAGCTGACGGAAAAAATCCTTGAAATATATAATACAAATAAACAACCACAAAAACAGATTGAAGCATTGATTGAAGCAAGCCGTTTGTAAGATAATAGCGTTTTGTCATTATTAAGACGTGCCAATATGTCCTCAACCCATAAAAACAAACTTAAAAGTATTCGAGAAATTAAACAAAACAGCTTTATCTTCGAAAAAGACAATGCCTTAAGCGCACAGCAATGCGAACACATGATTCAACAATTTGAATCACACGAAGACGAACAATATCCCGGGCGTATCGGCCAGCAGGCAATGCAGGACACCAGCATAAAAAAATCAACCGATCTGGTTGTTAGTGGTAAACCACACTTCAAAGATATTGATACAGCTTTGTTTAATTCGGTAAAAGAAGCTTTAATTGAATTCCGAGAAACCTATCCTTACTTTAAAGGACCCTTTAAAGATATGGGGTATGCCATTCAGCGCACCAACCCGGGCGAACACTACCACTGGCATATTGACGGCGGCAGCCATGAGTTCAGTCAACGCCAGCTTGTAGCCGTCTGGTATCTAAATGACGTTGCTGGGCCCGGTGGCGAAACCGAATTTTTGTTTCAAAATGTAAAGGTAACACCGCAACAAGGGAAACTTATTCTATTTCCGCCTTTCTGGACACATGAACACCGTGGAGTCACTCTCGAAAAAGGCATTAAATATATTGCAACAACCTGGATTGTCTTTCGGTAATTAAAACACCAGACTATTATATAATAGCAACACCAATTAAATAGGCATGCAGGTATTTAACAAAAACAACGTAACCGACCAACCCTGCTACTACAGCAACAACATCCCTTTTATAAGGGTATCTTTTTTCCTGTTTTACCGCCCCGCGTTTGTTTGCTGAAAACATGGCAAATAAAGAAAATACAAAGAAGGAGCCAAACAATATTATTGAAGCAAGATCACCGTTCGCAAACAAATGTGCCCAGGCCCATAATGCGACACCCCAAAGCATTGGATGGCGTGTATAACATTTAATGTTTGATTTTAAATCGTTTGCCACTAAAAGAATAAATGATACAGGCATTATCAGAAAAACAATATACCTTCCCCAGACCGGCGGTTGCCAAACTGGATAAAACTCAGCTTCTGACATCCCGTAAATAATAAGTATAAACCCGGTTAAGGCAATGACTGCATACAAACTTTTATAAGGGCGTTCGCCGATAGCGTTAATTATCTTAAGCCGGAACGAGACAAAGCTCGGCAACAGATGCACCACAAAGAATAGCAATACGCCTGTTATTAAAATCGACATATAAACCACCCTTCAAAGTCAAACTATATTCAATAAAGCTTCGTCTAACTTATCATATTGAAACTTATAGCCTGAATCCAGCGCTTTTACGGGTAGAATTTTTTTTCCAGCCAATAATAGTTCTTCGCCCATTTGCCCCATTAACAGTTTAACGATTATCGCAGGTAAGGGAAAAAATGTTGGGCGCTTCAGTACTTGCCCTAATGCTTTTGTAAAGACCTGGTTGCTAACAGGGTTAGGGGAAACGCCATTAATGGCACCCTGCACATCAGCCTGTTTAATACAGTGCAAAATAATACCAACCAGATCATCACGATGAATCCAGGGCATCCATTGTTGACCCGAACCTATTTTCCCACCCAAACCCAACTTAAAAACAGGGAGCATTTTACTTAATGCACCACCACCTTTGCCAAGTACAATGCCAGTGCGCAACAAGCAGGTACGAATGCCCAATATTTGTGCCTGCAGTGCAACAGCCTCCCATTGCTGGCATAACTGACTCGAAAAACTCTCATCACCGGGAAAAGTTTCATCGACGCTTTCATTTGTGTTCGTGCCTGAAGCGCCAACACCATAATAGCCAATCGCTGAACCACTAATAAACACTGCCGGTTTCTGTTTTGCAGTTTTAAAGTAATCAATAAGTGCTTGTGTGGTATCAATTCGACTAGAGAGGATCCGTTGTTTTTGTTTAGCACTCCAGCGCTTATCGGCAATCGGTTCACCTGCAAGATTAATAACTGCATCAAAAGTACTCTCGTTACTTAATGCCTGCAGCTGGCGAACGCCAGACAGTGGCGGTTTGATATGTTCAGCGTGGCGACTCAACAATACAATATGATGCCTATCTTGCAATAAACGAGAGCAAAGTGCCGAACCAATAAACCCTGTACCGCCAGTTATTAAAATATTCATTTCCAGGTCTCTTTCTGGTTTAAGACCACTGTTACACGACATACCTGATTCTCACAGTATAGTCTATATCACTTATTCTCAAACTACAGTAAACACCCCATACCCACCTGCAGACTATCAATATTTATTTAGAGGCAAACGTAAAATACTTATGCCCATAATAACTGGTCACAACCGGTACACTAATGCCGATTAAATGTGCTATTTCTTCGGGATAAAAAACAAATTCAATCGCAGGGAAACCGTATTCAGCCAGGCCAACACTAATAAACCAGACCTGAATCACGGCCACGATATTCACTAATGTAAAACGGCTGAATTCATTTGATGTGGACTGATTACTTTTTGCAAAGACAAATACTTTTGCCAAAATAAAAGCGGTTACCATACCCACCAGATAGGCGATAAAAACGGCAACACGATAACTCATAAACTCGCTAAAACCAATGCGACTTAAAAAGTTAACCCCGGCCGCAAAACCGCCGGTAATAACAAAACGTGAAAACTCGGAATTTATTTTTATATTAAGCATGTAACCTAAACTTTATATTTTAGAGTTGTGCTATTTTACGTCCCAGGCCAACACTTTCTGTAATGGAACGATCTTCAGGGTAATAATACGATGTATCGGCGATATATAAACCCTCTATAGCCGATTTAATCGGTGGCAAATCATCCATAAAATTCGGTGGGCATATCGGTTGTGCAAAGCCATAACGCGAAACATTCACATCAATAATATCGTCTTCTGTTAATGCCGGATTAATTTTAAACAAGTAGGCTTTGGATTCATCAATGAAATCCTGCGCATCGCGATTAAATTTAGGATGTGTTTGCGGCATATAAAACGGTATATATGCAATGTGATTATCTTGTTTGTTTAAATTACTGTACTCAATAATGCCGGGGATTTCCATTGTATCGTCATTCACATTTAACCAGAAGTTTTCTGTTACTGCTTTTTTTAATTTAAAAATCAGGCAAACACAACCAATATTATTGATTGATGCATATTTCTTCTGATGTTCTTCTGGTAAATTGTCAATTATTTTTGTCACAAAAGGTAAAGGTACTGTGCTATATATTTTATCATATGGATTAAACTCACCATTTAACATCAAGCCCTGGACTTTCCCTTCTTTATGCGCCACTTTTTCAACGGCACTGTTTAAATGTATGATCACACCCTTTTCTTCAAGTTTATTTCTTAAAGCATTTAGCAGGGTTTCTGAGCCCCCTTCTAAATAACCCATTTGCTCTTTGAAAATACTTTTGCGCGAACGCCCTACCCGCCGAATGCGCGCCCAAATCCAGGGGGCTGATAAGTTAGGTGTATAGTTGTAAAATTTCTGTGCGAAAAGTTTTTTCCAAAGCACATTATAGGTTTTTTCACCTTCTGCTTTTTTTAGCCAGCTAACCGCATCGATACCTTCAAGTGCTTGCCAGTTTTTACGTTTGGTTGACAGAAACATATGTGCGCCATAACGTATTTTGGAGAGTAATGATAATTTTGGGAATTTTAATAAGGCAAAAGGATTGCCCCATTCATATAACTGGCCAGCATAGAAATAACCCATTCTGGTTTCATGCCATTTTAATTTTGCTTCAAGGTTTAACTCTTTTAACAAGGCAAACAAGTCGTGGTCTTCTTTGCAAATAAAGTGGTAATAACGCTCTATACTAAGCCCATTAAAATCAAAATGAGCCGACATACCACCCAGCCGATCATCGGCTTCGTAAAGTGTCACCTGATGACCATCTATTGCAAGTTGGTACGCACAGGCAAGCCCCATTGGACCACCACCAATTACGGCTGTTTTTGCCATAAAATTTATAAACCTCGTGGAAGTGTGTGCTGATACTTAGTTAAGTCCACCAATAATGATTTCTGTTTCATTAATGTCACCATCTTCAGAAATTCTTATCGCAGTTGACCCCGGCACTTTATATAAAATATAAGCTGACATCATGATCATCATTTGCTTATTTTCTGTTTCAATGGCGGTGAGTATTTTATCGCCCACAACCTGACAGCGTTGTTCGGCATTTAAATTATCAACCCAGGAACGGCTCATTTGCCAGCCCTGATCCATGTCTTTATCCATTTTTTTAAAAAATTCCTGCGCTTCAGTCAGCATTATATCGGGAACATCGACCGGAATCGTACTTCCGCTAATTAGTACATTTAAGAGCATTAAAACACCTTAGAATTTAACAGGTTTAATTAATTGGAATGAACCGCAATTATACCGCATACTATGCATTGTTGCGATTACAGATTGATTATTACTATGTTATTAAAAATTTTATCCTTATTACCCCCCGAACGCCTGCAAACCGTTATTTCTATTTTAAAAGAAGCCCCTTTTGTAAATGGTACTTTATCGGCTGGCAATGCTGCCAAACGGGTAAAAAATAACGAAGAAGTGGCGATGAATGCCGCCCAGATGAGCCAGCTCAATAATATTGTTATGGCCAGCCTGGTCGCTAATCCGCAATATAAAAGTGCCGCATTACCACATCGAATTGCAGCCCCTTTTTATGCGCGTTACACCGAAGGAATGGAATACGGTGATCATGTGGATGACCCTGTTATGGGGGCAGCTGACCGTTACCGTTCAGATATATCCATTACCATTTTTTTATCCGGCTCTGAAGATTACGATGGGGGCGAGCTCGTGATTAAAACCAGCTTTGGTGAACAACTTGTTAAGCTAAACGCAGGCGATGCCGTTTTATACCCTTCATCCAGCCTGCACCATGTTAATCCCGTCACACGCGGTGAACGACTGGTTGCCGTTACCTGGGTACAAAGCATGGTTCGCAGTGCTGAACAAAGAGAGTTGCTCTATCAACTTAATACAGCGAGAGAAAACTTGCTTAAAACAAAGCCTGAAGCTGAAGCAAGCAAGACCGTAGATATATGCTATGCCAATTTAGTGCGGATGTGGTCAGAGCTATAATTGTTGGTATTTAGCTCAAATGTTGTTTGCAGGCACGCATATGCGCCGACAGAAAGACAACCATCCCCAATAAAAGCACTGACACATAATTGTTCATTAATACAACAGAATGGTCTGTTAATGAAAATGTGGAAATGGCAACAATGTGAATTAAGCCGAGTATTGCGGTTGGTTTACACTGTTTGTAGCCCTTAATAAAAATATAAGCCGGATAGTAAAAAAGCAGCAATACGGTTATTAACCCCAACAGCCCCTTAGCGCTTGCCACTTCCATAAAGGTGTTATGTGGATGCGAATACGCTGCAATTTCAGGGCTGGCTTTGCCTTGCTTAATATAAGTTTGCATACTTTCGTTGTAATTACCCGGCCCAATACCCACTATAGGATTATCACGAATAATCAAAAATCCAGTTCGGAACATTTCCAGGCGGACTCCTGTTGATGTTCGCGAACTGCTATCCACAACATGATCTTCAGCCTGAAAATACTGTTGAGCCTCTGTCGTTGCCGTATCTACCCTGTTTTTCACAATATCTGAATTTTGATAAAACAGAATTGCAACCAGGCTAATAGCCGCCAAACTCGCAAGCATCCAACGTGGTTTTGAAAAAAACAGCACACACGCCAATGCAGTTACCATAAAACCAACATAACCACCTCTTGAACCTGACAAACCGGCCGTGACCAATGCCGCCAACACCGATAATAAAATAAACAAAACAGACCAGCGCTTAAGTAAATGATAATTATGCCAAAGATAGTAAAGCCCCCAAAAAGCAATCAGCACTGCAAGCGGGCCAATAATGTTTTTACTGTACACGCCTAAAGCAGTGCCGTGATTCATCACAAACACATCATAATAAGCCTGAGCGAACAAAACGAAGCCCCCAACAATGGCACCACGCAACAACCACACACTGCAATCGGGGTAACGCCTTACTAGAAGGTAAACAGGGATAATAAAGAGAAAGCGCAATTCTGTGCCCAGATAGCGTGTTTGAGGGGCTCCCCAGCCATTTGCCAGCGAAGAAACAAGGAATACCGTAAAATACGCAGCACATACCCATAAAAAGATTTTTTCTGCGTTTAATAGCGTGTCACGCTCCTTATGCAACATAAAAAGCCCAAGCAAGACCAAAAACACAAAAATACTGGAAATCCAGCTACGGACACTCATCCCGGCAATAGGAAATAAAAAGATCAGTAAGTAAACAAACCGTTCCATCTTATCCGGGTAAGCTGCAAAGAGCTTGTTTAACACGGCAACCACGTTATCAATTTTATCCTTCGCACACCCAAAACACGGAAATATCTGAAGTTGTTATACTAACAAAATCATATGGTTAGTCAATTAGTTTACCAGGCAAGCCATTTTTTCGCATACAAGCTGGCATAAGAAATTTGCCTGCAACAAACGCACAAAAAAAAACCGTATCATTTCTGACACGGTTTTTTTTATGTGTGGCCTAAAGGCTTAAAAGAAGCGTGTTGAACCTTTTTCTTCGTGCGCCATTGTATTTAACTGCATCGCTAATTCATCGTACTTTGCAACATAGTTGTGTAATACGTGACCTTCCTGACCTGCATAGTAATCTTTCATATCAATGCCGTGTTCCTGTTCAAAAGCAATGAATTTTTTTTGCATTTCCAGCATTTCAGCAATGATTTTAGTTTTATCACTCATTGTATTAACCTCATTTTAAAGGCTTAAGCCTTTATTTTGATAAATTGAATTCGTTTAACTTATACTTTAATTAAAAATCTATGGCGCAAATCTAGCAGTCCCACTGTCTCTCATCTATATCTCTGATGGGTTAAGTGGCGCTTTAAAGTTGCTTAATAGCCACCTTTACGTGTACTTTGTGGCAAACCACCAATTTTACGACCCTGTTTAGAAGGCATGCCGGGAAATAACTGATACATGTACTTAGAAGTTAGTTTTTTGCCCCATTTTTTAGCCATCGCTTTCATAATACCACGTTCATTAGGCTCGACACCCGGGCTTTCTGCATGCTCTTCACGTAAATATTTAATCACATCCCAGTGTTCATCTGTCATTTCAACTTCTTCGTCAGCAGCAATTTTGCTGCCAATGGCTTCAGTCCACTCGTTATAATCAACCAGGTAACCATTTTCGGTTACTTCTACTGATGTACCATCTGCTTCCAGTGTTGGCATAAGATTTCTCCACTAAACCGATAAAAAAACAATTAAAATGCATTTCCATGATGAAAACAGGCTGATATACCCGCTAAAAGTTCGTCATGGCCTAAAATTTGGCGCTATTTAAACAAATTTTGTTACCCGAGCCAAGCCTCTCTATGGGGATATTTAGTGCCCGTTTCTTATCTTTACGGGCACTTATGATCTTTTTCCTGCAAACTCATCCAAAACTAAATACCGAGGTCCAAACGCTGATCTTTTCCCCGCAAACTCATCCAAAACTAAACACCGAGGTTCAAAACGCTGATCTTTTCCCCACAAGCCAATCCAAAACTAAATACCTAAGGTTCAAAACGCTGATCTTTTCCCCGCAAACCAATCCAAAACTAAACACCGAGGTTCAAAACGCTGATCTTTTCCCCTGCAAACTTAAGCCAAACCTCAATCCGGATTAACCGCATCAATGCCCTTTTGAGGTAAAAACAGCCCACAGCCAAGTTTGCGGCCTACACCAATGCCATTTTCCTGCAATTTCACCGAATCTGCTTTTTCCAGATCAGCAAGCATTAAACCCCGTGTAATCAACTTTCTGTCAGGCAATTGTATGTAACGCTCGCGACCACACATCATTTTTTTAATCTGAATGCCTTGCTCTTTGATTTGTTCAGCACAGGCCTGGATAAACATATCTTCTGACAAACTGGCTTCACTCACCACGACATGACGGGCAAATACAATATTCATATCACTTAATTTTCGTACAACCGATTTGCCCACACTAAGTTCATAGCCATCAACGACCAGTGTTTTACCGCTTAAGCTTTGAATATCATTTAGTCGCTCACGTGGGATCCGAAGGGTGAGCTTTTGCCTGCGAGACAGATAAAGTATTCCACTTTCAGTATTTTCAGGGCGTAACCAGCCATTACCCGACTCTGCGCCAAAAACCTGATGAATGCCAACCTGCTCGTCATCAGCCACCCAGGGTAAAACCTGTTCTATTGCTTTTGACAATGCATGTGCATTGTCGAGCGGAATCGCCTTACCTTGCAGCTTAAACACCACGTCAACCACATTCTCGGGAATAACGAATTCGCTTTTAGTATCTTTATCTTCTGACCAGTACATATTTCGTTTTTCCAGCTTGGTAAGGTTAGCGTGCGGAAGTAAACCGCGCTTCCAGTTGTTCTTCCCAGTTTTCAGGGGTATCGGGAAATGGCGGCTTCACATCCATTTGGAAAAACATCTCTCCCTGTCTGGCGACCGCTTCAACAGCCTTAACCAGATCTTCATACGAATCCACATCATTACCAATGAGCAAATCACTTAACATCAACATATTAAACCCTTCGTTTGTTCTAAAATTTATGTTACCGGCTATGTATTGGCCGCACGTTCATAGTAACGTGCACGGTAAATCAATCGCTTACTTTCAGGTGCTTCCTGTTCTTCAAAGGCCATTCTATTATGTAACACATTGTTACAAAGCACGCCCTGCCCGGCTGTTAGCTTGTGCGTGAAGATAAATGCCGAGTCACTCGCTAAATAGCGTGTAATTTCGGCTAAAGCCTGTTTTAACAGCGGATTATCATCCCATTCAATACTACGTGTTCTGGCGGTATAACGTAAATGGAGGCAACCACTGCGATTATCAAGGCTAAAAACAGGCCCTGTTTGTGCCGCACGCTCAACACCTGCTTCTTTGTTAGCTGGAATTGTCAGCGCTTTTTCATCCATTAATGCACGGATAAACTCTGGATTTATATCCCGCAAATGGATATAAAGAATCTCAGGATCTAAATACTGATTCCCCCCACCCACTGGCGCATTATTCACACAGTGCAGCAACATCCCTCGAATCGTATTCTCGGGCTTATTATAGTAGCCATCAGTATGCCAGCTAATCTTACGGTTTGAATACGGGATATAGCTGGCATGGCGCCCAGCATCCTTTGTTTGTAACAAACTGATGCTGTCCTTGTCCGCACATATATTAGTATCAAGATTTTTATAACCAAACTGCGCCGCGAACTGTTTAATGGTCGACTTATCTACCCGGGCAGGATCCTTTGCCTGATAAACACACAGATTAGCCTTAGCCAGCAGCGCGTGAATAGCCGTATACTCTCCCTCTGTTAAATTGGGAAAATGGCTAACCGAAACAAGCAAATCCTCAGTGGATTGCGGGTAAGCTCGATATTTTCTCTGCCGCCAGGCGGTATAGGCACTTTCATTATTCAGATCAAAATGAGCTAATTCAGTGGTTTGACTAATTTTTGGTGATGACACTTGCATTTACTTCCTAAGTTCGTACAATACGCGCACATTTTATATGTGTATTAGCCCGTTTAAGTCATTAAAAATCGGGATGTTACTGAAAAATATTTAATTCGCTTTAGTTGATTGCGAACTGACTAGAGTTGGCTACACTATGTCTGGGCTTAAAAGCTGATTTGAGTTAAAAGCAGCTAAGCCTACAAAAAATTTATCGACATATTTAATCAAGCCAATTAAATCACAGGGGTGAGTTCATGTTACATACCCACCCCGAAGTATATCGCAAGATACTGATTTAATTATAAAACTAACGAACATTAGATCCTATTGTGATGAATTACAAGGAGAAACGTTTAGACAGCACCACAACATCTATCCCTTAAGGGATAAGCCGAAATGCTTAATTCACCCCATCAGGTGGGTTTTCGGTAGACGGCTCAACCCCTAAACTTCGTCGCAAATTATAGAACCCGCTAAAGCAGGTTTTTAGATATCAAGATTTTAATTTAGTAGTTAGCTAACAGGTAACGCCTCAAGGAGAAAACCATGGCTAAAAGTCAACACCCAACACCCATGCTCGACGAGCTAGAAAAAGGTCCCTGGCCTTCATTTATTTCTGGCTTTAAACGTTTGCGTGACGAACACCCTAGTGAAAACATCAATAAAGTTGCTAACTCTTTACTGGGTCAGCTCGAACACTCTTACGAAACCCGCAAAGGCTACTGGAAAGGTGGCACGGTTTCTGTATTCGGTTATGGTGGTGGTATTATCCCGCGTTTCTCAGAAGTTGGTGAAGCCTTCCCTGAATCTAAAGAATTCCACACATTACGTGTTCAACCTACTCCAGGTAACTACTACACAACAGATATGCTAAATCAGTTAGCAGACAGCTGGGAAAAATACGGTTCTGGCTTAATCACTTTCCACGGTCAAACGGGTAACATCATGTTTATCGGTGCTGACACAGAAAACACTCAACACTTCTTTGATGAAATCAACGATTACGGTTGGGATTTAGGTGGTGCAGGGCCATGTGTCCGTACGGCAATGTCTTGTGTTGGTGCGGCTCGTTGCGAACAGTCTTGCGCAAACGAACATGCCATTCAGCGTTACTTGGTAAACGAATTTGTTGATGACGTTCACCGTCCAGCACTTCCGTACAAATTTAAATTCAAGATTTCTGGTTGCCCAAATGATTGTCAAAACGCTATCGAGCGCTCTGATTTCGCTGTTATTGGTACATGGCGTGATGACATGAAAATCAAGCAAGAAGAAGTTAAAAACTACATGAACACTAAAGGTCGCCAGTACATCATGGATAACGTTGTTTCACGTTGCCCAACTTCATGTATGACTTTAAATGATGACGACACGCTTAATGTGGATAACAGCAACTGCGTACGTTGCATGCACTGCATCAATGTTATGCCAAAAGCATTATCACCAGGTGATGACAAAGGTGTAACTGTTCTTATTGGTGGTAAGCGTACTCTGAAAATTGGTGACTTAATGGGTACAGTTATCCTTCCGTTCAAAAAACTTGAAACAGAAGATGACTACGAAGAACTTGTTGAACTAGCTGGTGACACAATCGACTTCTT
The DNA here is from genome assembly GCA_027076325.1 of Chromatiales bacterium. Classification (GTDB taxonomy): domain Bacteria; phylum Pseudomonadota; class Gammaproteobacteria; order UBA6429; family Thiohalophilaceae; genus SZUA-37. The sequence continues at coordinate 179,066 of JALTJZ010000070.1, forward strand.
TGCTGAAAACGCTTTGGAGCACGAACGTACTGGTGAAATGATCGAACGTATCGGTCTGGTTAACTTCCTTGAAGGTATTGGTGTAGACGTTGATCCAAACATGGTTTCAACTCCTCGTCAGTGTTCATATGTACGTATGGACGGTTGGGACGAAGAAGCTGCAGCATGGTTTGAAAAGAAAGCTGAGCAAGCAGCGGGTTAAATAAACACCCGTTGCTCTGCAACTTTACCCAGTTACTTACATTTAAATTATTTAAAGATTTAGGAGAACTATAATGGCAATGGCAGATATGCGTGAGCCGATTGAATCAGGCTGCCCAGACGGGTTCCAGTATATGCACCCTGCAATGCGTAAAAACTTTGGTATGTGGGACTATCATGAAGATCCACAACCAGGTGTTCTTAAGCACGTTTCTAAAACAGGGGATGTCGTTTACACTGTTAAAGCAGGTACTCAACGTATCCTCGACGTCTTCACTATTCGTAAACTTACTAAAATTGGTGACGAATTTGCTGACGGTTATATTCGTTTCACAATTCGCTCAAATATTGAATACATAGTTACTGACGAAGCAAAAGTACAACCATTAATTAAAGCACTTGAAGATGAAGGCTTTGTTGTTGGTGGTACGCGTAACTCTGTTGCGATGATTTCACACACCCAAGGCTGGTTACACTGCGATATTCCAGGTACGGACGCATCCGGTGTTGTGAAATCAATGATGGATGAACTGATTGACGAGTTTAAACAATGGAACATGCCTAACCGTGTTCATATCACTACCTCATGCTGCCAGATTAACTGTGGTGGTCAGGGTGATATTGCAATTAACATCCAGCATACCAAACCGCCAAAAATCAGTCATGATTTAGTTGCTAACGTATGTGAACGACCTACTGTTGTAGCACGTTGCCCGGTAGCAGCCATTCGTCCTGCTGTGGTTAACGGCAAACCTTCTTTAGAAGTTGACGAGAAAAAATGTATCTGTTGTGGTGCATGTTTCCCACCTTGCCCACCAATGCAAATCAATGATCCAGAGCACTCTAAACTCGCTATCTGGGTTGGCGGTAACCACTCTAATGCACGTAGCAAACCTTCTTTCCAGAAACTGGTTGCTGCTGGCGTACCAAACAATCCACCTCGCTGGCCTGAAGCGACAGGTATCGTTAAGCGTATTCTAAAAGAATACAAAGCCGGTGCTAAAGATTGGGAACGTATAAACGACTGGATTGACCGTATTGGTTGGCCACGTTTCTTCGAAGTTACAGGGTTACCTTTCACCAAGTATCATATTGATAACTGGCGTGGTGCACGTAACTCCTTAAATGCTTCTACTCATATCCGCTTCTAAGTTAAAGGGACTGATTATGAAATTTGGTATAAGCGTTCATGAAGGACCCTATACTCATCAAGCTTCTGACTCTGCTTACTTTTTTTGTAAAGCAGCGTTAGAAGCCGGTCATGAGATTTTTAGAGTCTTCTTCTATCACGATGGTGTAAATAACGGTACTAACTACGCAACGCCACCACAAGACGATCGCCATATAATGAACCGTTGGTCAGAACTGGCGAAAGAGCATGATCTTGATCTGGTTGTCTGTGTGGCAGCGGCTCAGCGTCGTGGCATCGTGGACGAAGGCGAACAACAACGTAACGGCAAAGAAGGCAAAAATATTGCTGATGGTTTCCGTATTTCAGGTTTAGGCCAGCTTATTGAAGCCGGCATTGAAGCCGATCGAACTATTGTGTTTGGCGATTAGAAAAGGTACATACAAATGGCTGATGTTAAAAAGTTTTTATATGTAAATCGTAAAGCACCTTATGGAACGATTTACGCATGGGAATCGTTAGAAGTTGTCCTTATTGGCGCTGCTTTCGATCAAGATGTTGCTCTGGCTTTTATTGATGACGGTGTCTATCAGTTAGTTAAAGGACAGGACACTAAAGAAATTGGCATGAAAAATTTCTCACCCACCTACTCTGCACTAGGTGATTACGATATCAACAAAATTTACGTTGAAAAGGAATCACTGGAAGCACGCGGATTAACAATTGATGACCTTCAACATCTCGTTTGGGAAGATGAAGACGACGATTGGGCTGAGAAAGATTCTATTAAAATTGTTACTGCGAGTGAAATGGCAGAAATAATGGATCAATCAGAAGTTGTTTTAAGCTTCTAGTTGAAGACTTGGGAGAATTAAAAATGTCAATGTTACATATTGTAAATAAATCTGCACTTGACCGTAACTCATTAGAAGCTTGCGTGAATCACACTATTAAAGGTGCCACCATTTTAATGATTGAAGACGCTGTTTACAGTGCAATGAAAAACACTGCTTCTTCAAGCATGGTTGAAGGTGCAATGAAAGATGTTTCTGTTGCCGTACTCGGGCCAGACTTAAAAGCTCGAGGCATCAGTGAAGAAAAATTAATCGATGGCGTAACAGTAGTTGATTACGCTGGATTTGTTGAATTAACCACAAAGAACGACACTGTTCAATCCTGGTTATAACTCTTTAAACTATAAGTTCACTAGAACGAGGAAAATGTCATGGCTACTATCGAAGTAAATGGTAAGCAACTAGAAGTTGATGAAGAAGGTTACTTAGCAGACCTTAACGACTGGGTACCTGAAGTTGCAGAAGTAATGTCTAAAGCTGAAGATGCTGAATTAACAGATGCTCACTGGGAAGTAATTAACTTCTTACGTGAATACTACGAAGAATACCAAATTGCACCAGCAGTACGTGTACTGACTAAAGCGATTGGTAAAAAACTGGGTAAAGACAAAGGTAACAGCAAATACTTATACGAGTTGTTCCCATATGGCCCAGGTAAACAAGCATGTAAATATGCGGGCTTACCAAAACCAACTGGTTGCGTATAAGTTACACGCATAATTAAAGTTTGGGGGTCAGCAAGCCTGGCCTCCTCTCTTTAATAAAAATAATTGACCCAAATTACTTAATTTTAAGTTAACTACAGCGAGACCTGATAAATGTCAGCTCTATCCGTTTTTTATACAATTTTATTTTATCTGGCAGCGACTATTTTTGTCGTAGGGCTTGCCTACCGCATTATCGGTTATGCAAAAACGCCTGCACCTTTAAAAATTCCAACAACCCCTGCTCCTACAACAAAGACAGGTGTTGTTTTCCGTCTATTTACAGAAGTTGCACTTTTTAATAGTTTATTTAAGGCAACAAAATGGACATGGGTATTTGGCTGGATGTTTCATCTTTCCCTGTTACTCGCTTTCTTCCGCCATTTACGCTACGTACTATCACCTGATTCTGTTTTCTGGCCATTCATTAATAACTGGCTGGTTCTTTTCGCCGGTCAATACGGTGGCTTCCTGATGCTAATCGGCCTGGCGGGTCTGTTTGGCCGCCGAATCTTTGTCGACCGTGTACGTTACATCTCTGCCCCCTCTGACTACTTAATGCTTATTCTTATTTTTACCATTGCAGCAACCGGCATGCTGATGTCATTTGTTGAGCATACAGATATTGTACAGCTCAAAGCGTTTGTACTTGGTCTGTTTACTTTTAGCCCTCAGGACTTACCAGATGACTTGCTATTACAAACTCATTTGGCACTCGTTGCAGCACTCATGATTATTTTTCCGGTTTCAAAACTGTTACATGCACCCGGTATTTTCTTTAGCCCAACCCGTAACCAGGTCGATAATCCACGTGAACACCGACATATTGTTGAGTGGGCTGCAAAACTTGAAGCTGACAGAAAATAAATAACACAACGAATTTTTGAGGAATCTACTGTGGCAGATTTTGAAGTACCAGAAATAACAAAAGAGTACACCAGTGTCCCTGCTGTTAAAGAAGGCACAATGGCGCACAGCCTGCCTTTTATTTCAAAGCTCGAATTTAATGAGCCACTTGGCTACCCTGGAGAGCTAGTTGATAACTGGAAAGAAGTCGTTATCAGCAAACTTAAAGAACTGTCGGGTAAATACCGTTCATTAAAAGTATTTTTAGACTCGTGCATAAAGTGCGGTGCCTGTACGGATAAATGCCACTATTTCCTCGGTACACAAGATCCTAAAAATATGCCGGTTGCTCGCCAGGATTTGTTGCGCCAGGTTTATCGCTACTACCACACTTTTACTGGCCGCCTGTTTGCAAAACTCGGTATTCCAGGTTTTGTGGGAGCAAGAGAATTAACAAAAGAAGTAATTGATGAATGGTTTGTTTATTTTCATCAGTGTTCACAATGTCGTCGTTGTTCTGTTTACTGCCCTATCGGCATTGATACCGCAGAAATTTCGATGGCAGCACGTGAAATCCTTGACCAGATTGGTGTTGGCCATAAGTACTGCAACCAAATTATTGAAAAAGCAGGCCGACTTGGTAACAACCTCGGTTTACCTAAGCCCGCACTGGCTGACACGCTGGAAGGGCTCGAAGAAGAAATTGAAGATGACACCGGTGTCGCAGTAAAAATGCCGCTCGATGTTAAAGGTGCCGACATTTTATTAGTGACACCTTCTGCTGACTTTTTTGCAGAACCACATGTTGATGGCTTAATGGGCTATGCAAAAGTTTTCCATGAAGCCGGTATCAGCTGGACAATGAGTTCTTACGCAGCCGAAGCCGGTAACTTTGGCATGTTCATCGGTAGTTACGAAAACATGCGTAATCTGTCTTTACGTATTAGGGAAGCCGCGATTGAATTAGGTGTTAAACGCATTGTGTTCGGTGAATGCGGGCATGCATGGCGTGTGGCATATAGCTTCTTAAACACACTGGCAGGCCCATTTGATTTCCTTGATCCAAACTACCCTGTTCCACAGCATATTTGTGAGTTCACCTATGACATGATCCAGAAAGGTGAATTGAAGTTCGATAAATCACAAAATGATCATATGACACTGACATTCCACGACTCATGTAATGTTGCGCGCGCCTCTCGAATGGGCGATCAACCCGGTGGTCAATTTAAAATTCCACGCGCTGTTATTCAAGCAGCATGCAACAACTTTGTTGATATGCCTTCTGATACTATCGGTGAAGCTACATTCTGCTGCGGCGGTGGCGGTGGTTTATTAACAGACGAATTAATGGAAGTGCGCGTAAAAGGTGCATTACCTCGTGCAACGGCTCTCAAGAGCGTAACCGAAAATCACGGTGTAACACATATGGCGGCAATTTGCGCTATCTGTAAAAGCCAGTTTACCAAAGTGCTTCCCTATTATGGATTCACAATGGATCAGATTGTAAGTGTGCATCAACTTGTCGGCGATGCCATTGTCTTAAGCGACGCGCCTAAAGATGATGAAGAGCCTGACGAAACAGATGCAGCTTAAACTTAATACATAATTTTTTTAACATATTACAAGTATCATACGTATTGGAGACATAGATATGGCAACATCAAGCGAAGATATCAATACAAAGCTAACGTTCCGTAAGTACAAAGATGGTGATCATAATATCACTGACTTTTCGAAAAAAATATTTGTAGAAGATACTTCTTACAAATGCCCTACTTATGTACACCGTACACCACCATGCCAGGGTAGCTGCCCTTCTGGTGAAGACATTCGTGGTTGGTTAGATATTGTGCGTGGTATTGAAAAGCCAGCCGCTGATATGTCAATGCAGGAATATGCATTCCGCCGCTCAACGGCTGCCAACCCTTTCCCATCAATTATGGGTCGCGTTTGTCCTGCCCCATGCCAGGACGGTTGTAACCGTAACCAGGTTGAGGACTATGTTGGCATTAATGCTGTTGAACAGTACATTGGTGATACTGCGCTAGATAAAGGTTTTACCTTTGAGCCTGCTGCAAAAGATACAGGTAAAAAAATTGCAATCATCGGTGGTGGTCCAGCTGGTCTTGCTGCGGCTTACCAACTTCGTTTAAAAGGCCATGCTTGCACAATCTTTGATGACCACGAAGACCTCGGTGGCATGATGCGTTACGGTATCCCCGGCTACCGTACGCCACGAAAAGTACTTGATGGTGAAATAAAACGCATTATCGACATGGGTGTTGAAGTTAAATTAAACACCCGTGTTGGTAAAGATGTCAGCATGGCTGATGTTGAAAAACAATACGATGCCATTTTATGGGCACTCGGTGCCAAAAAAGGTCGCCCTCTTCCAATTCCCGGCGCAGAAGCGATTAACTGCTTAACCGGTGTTGATTTCCTTGAAGCCTTTAACATGGGTAAATTACAACTTGTTTCAGAGCGCGTTGTTGTTATTGGTGGTGGTGATACATCCATCGACGTGGTATCGGTTGCCCGTCGTTTAGGCCACATTACAGAAATTCATGAAAAAGATCGTCCAGAAAACGTTGTCCTTGGGCACACCGCACATGACGTTGCTTCAAGTGCAAAACGACAGGGAGCCACTGTAACCCTATGTTCTCGCTCTGCAATTGAAAACATGCCTGCTGCACAGCATGAAATTGATGATGCAACACGTGAAGGTGTTAATATTATTGGCTGCATTCAACCTGTTGAAGTTGTTCGTGATGCCGATGGCCGTGCAACCGCACTTAAAGTCATTAAACTTGAAGAAGACGGTAAAACACCTATCGAAGGTTCTGAATACGATATTGAATGTGACTTGATTGTTGCTGCAATTGGCCAGGGTGCTGACTTAACCGGTATCGAAGGTATAGGCAACGATAAAGGCTTTATCGATGCAGATGCACACTTCCAGGTTGCCGGTAAAAATGGCCATTTTGTTGCAGGTGATGTGGTACGTCCTCACCTGTTAACAACAGCCATAGGCCAGGCATCTATTGCAGTAGAAAGCATTGAGCATTTCTTATCTTCAGAAGAACTGGGTCGCCGCCCTAAAGTGGACAAGCATCACTTCAACTTAATGCAAAAATTGCGTGAAACAGGTCTAGAACCAACTGAGTATGACCATTCAAGTGCATGGGCAACAAACTCAAGTGATTTTGCTATCCATAACTATGAAGATCGTTCAGCGCATGAAATTATTTCTTCTGATCAATTATTCCTCGGACACTTTGAGTTCACTCCTCGCCACAAACGTAAAGAAGAAGTACCTAATGCCGAAGAAGTTTTAGGTCACTTTAAAGAGCGTCTGTTTGGTTTAACTGAAGAAGAAGCGATTGAAGAATCAGATCGTTGCATGAGCTGTGGCATGTGCTTTGAATGTGATAACTGTGTTATTTACTGTCCACAAGATGCGGTTTACCGTGTTAAAAAAGACGAAGCTACAATGGGGCGCTATGTTGCAACAGACTATGACCGTTGTATCGGTTGCCACATCTGTGCAGATGTATGCCCCACTGGTTACATCGATATGGCAATGGGCGACTAATAAAAACCGAGGTATGACTGTGTTAAGCCATAAAACTATAATAAGCACACTGCTAAGCATTTTATTATTCCTGCCCGTGTTCGCACAGGCAGATAATTTAATGCCGACTGTGCCTAAAGCAAAAGCCAAAGCAAACCCTGAAACACTTTGTGTTCGTGATGTTAAAGTTATGCGCACAAACCACATGGAATTCCTCATGCACCAGCGTGACGAAACAATGCGTAAAGGCATTCGAACTAAAAAAGATAGCCTTGCAGAATGCATTACCTGCCATGTATCAAAAGACGATGAAGGGAAATTTGCCAGCTATGGTGATGATGAACACTTTTGTAGCTCATGTCATAACTATGCTGCTGTAAAAATTGACTGCTTTGACTGCCATAACGACAAGCCAACAGCGGCCAGCAAAACCGGGAGCACAGTAAAATGACACAACCGGTCAATACCAATGAAACAAAAACAGACTTATACCGTCGGCAATTTTTAGGTAAAACAGCTGCTGCGGCAGGTTTTGCGCTCGCCCCCGGTATGTTGCTCACCGAAATTGCACATGCAAAACCAGCCGATGAAGCCGTTAGTACTAAAAACCGCTGGGGTCTTTTAATTAACACCAATAAATGTGCTTCAGGTTGCACAGCCTGTGTTACCGCCTGTCAGGTTGAAAATGGCTGGGGTGAAATAAACAAATCAGAAGAACTATCGCGCGCATCACAAAAAGCAGTCTGGATCCGCAAAGTAAAACTTAAAGATAAACAGACTGGCCATGTACAATCATTGCCTTTACTGTGCCAGCATTGCGAAAAACCACCTTGCGTTGATGTTTGCCCAACGGGTGCCTCCTTTAAACGAGAAGATGGCATTGTACTCGTCGACAAACACATTTGTATCGGTTGCCGTTACTGCATGATGGCCTGCCCGTATAAGGCACGCTCATTTATTCATGAAACCATTAAAAACCAGAAAGTTCATGCACCTCGAGGTAAAGGTACCGTTGAATCATGCACCATGTGTGCACACCGTGTTGATAACGATGGCATACCGGCCTGTGTTGAAGCCTGTAATGCCGAAGGCCATCAGGCGATGTATTTTGGCGACCTGAAAGATAGCAACAGTGTTATTTCGAAAGAACTTGCTAAAAACGGTGGGCAGCAATTACGTGCTGACCTCGATTTAAACACCGGTGTACGTTATCAGGGTATAAAATAACCATTAAGGTAATAAAACCGGTTGCTAAAGTAATATTAACTTTTAATTAATTTAAAGTTGTTTATAACGATGAAAAAAAATATACCATTTATTGCAATTGAAGGCCGTAGCAGTGGCTACTATTCACTACTCGCGTTGCTTGGTGCGTTTATACTCGCATCACTGGGTGCCTTTTATTATATGGAACATCATGGTCATTATGTAACAGGTATGGACAATCAAATCGTTTGGGGGATGCCACATGTATTTGCCGTATTCCTTATTGTTGCAGCATCCGGCGCATTAAATGTAGCTTCTATTTCATCTGCCTTTAATAAAAAAGCCTACAAACCCCTTGCTCGCTTATCCGGGCTTTTAGCACTCGCCTTACTTGCTGGCGGTTTAATGATACTTGTACTGGATCTGGGTCGGCCAGAGCGCCTGGTTATCGCAATGACCTACTACAACTTAAAGTCTATCTTTGCCTGGAACATGCTTTTATATAATGGCTTCTTTGCTATCGTTATTGTTTATATATGGACAATGATGCAACGCAATCTGGGGCAATACACACGTGCAGCAGGTATTGCTGCTTTTATCTGGCGTTTAGCATTAACAACAGGTACCGGCTCCATCTTTGGTTTTCTGGTTGCTCGCCAGGGCTATGATGCAGCCATTATGGCACCGATGTTTATTCTTATGTCATTTTCTTTTGGCTTAGCGGTCTTCCTGTTAGTTTTAATGGCTTCGTATAGCTGGACTGAACGCCCTATTGGCGATGCTATTTTTAACCGTTTAAAAAATCTACTTGGTATTTTTGTTGCTTCAGTTCTATTTATTGTGGCTATTTATCATTTAACGAATCTCTATGAAGCTCAGCATCAGGGTTTTGAAGCATTCATCCTGTTAAACGGTGGTATTTATACTCAAATGTTCTGGATAGGCCAGGTAATGATTGGTGGTATTATCCCTCTTATTATTTTCTACACACCCTCTTTAGCCAAATCTCGTGGTTTAGTTGGTCTGGGAGCACTGCTAGTTATCATTGGTGGTCTGGCTCAAGTTTACGGTATTATTATTGGTGGCCAGGCTTACCCAATGACGCTTTTCCCCGGCAAAGAAGTGATTGAGACAACCTTTGCTGATGGTGCCATTGCAAGCTACACACCCACACTTGCAGAAACCTTACTCGGGTTAGGTGGTGTTGCTGTAGCTCTGTTCCTGGTTGCCTTCTGTGTAAAAATTATGAACTTCTTACCAGCAAGCCTTGCTGATAAAGATGTCGACCCCCACTACAAAGCGTCTTAATATATAAACGGTAGAGCAAAATACTTGCTCTACCGTTAATTACTTCAGGGTTTAACTATGAGTCGATTATTTATCTCCGCGGCTCACAAGTCATCTGGTAAAACAACTCTTTCTATCGGTCTATGTGCCGCCTTACATGCTAAAGGACTTAGCGTTACCCCTTTTAAAAAAGGCCCCGATTATATTGACCCGATGTGGCTGTCGCGTGCCGCGCACAATCCCTGTACCAATCTCGACTTTTACACCATGCAACATCAAGAAATTCTGCGAAATATTATAACGGCAGAAAAAGGTTCAGACATCTGCCTGATAGAAGGCAATAAAGGTTTATACGATGGACTGGATCTTGACGGGAGCAATAGCAATGCCGCGCTGGCCATACTTAGCAAAACCCCGGTTGTACTGGTTATCAACGTTGAAGGCATGACCCGAGGCATTGCCCCGCTTATTCTCGGCTATCAGGCATTTGAAAAAGACATCAACATCGCCGGTGTTATCCTCAACCAATACCGGGGCCTTCGTCATGAAGAAAAACTAAAAACCGTTATTGAGCATTATACGGATGTGCCCGTTATTGGTGCAGTACAACATAACCCGGAACTTGAAATAACCGAACGTCATCTGGGGCTTGTGCCAAGCAATGAGAGCCAGTTTGCGGAACATAAAATTGAGCAAATACGCCAGCACATTAGTGACCAGGTAGATATTAATAGCATTATCGCCCTTGCCACTAAAACACAAAAACTCACAGTAAAAAATACGCCAGCCCTTAATATTACGCCATCTAAAACAGAAAAGGTTAAAATTGGTATTATCCGTGATGCTGCTTTTGGCTTTTATTACCCGGATGATTTAACATCTTTAGAGCGCAATGGTGCCGAACTTGTTACTATTAATGCACTAACAGATAGCCACTTGCCTGCGATTGATGGGCTTTTTATCGGTGGTGGATTTCCAGAGTCACACTTAAAGCAGCTAAATCGGAATCAGTCGCTGCGTGAGGCGATTAAAAATGCGATTGAAAAGGGCTTACCCACATATGCAGAATGCGGCGGTCTGATGTACTTATCGCGTTCAATACAGTGGAACGAAACACAAACTGAAATGGTTGGGGCTATTCCGGCCGACTGTAAAATGCACAAACGTCCGCAAGGACGTGGCTACGTACAGTTACAGGAAACAGAAAACAGCCTCTGGCCAGCTAAAATGGCCGATAATATTATACCGGCGCATGAATTTCATTACTCGTCACTTTATAATATTGACCCGGATTTAAAATATGCCTATAACGTTAAACGTGGTACCGGCATTAATGGCAAAAATGACGGGCTTATTTACAAGAACTTACTCGCAAATTACACACATTTACGTGACACATCGCAGCACCACTGGACACAACGTTTTGTTCGCTTTGTATCACAAACAAAACAGAAAACTGAAAGAGGTTAATTATGTTTACAGTCACTGAAGCAGCCGCGGCACAAATTAAAGAATCCGCCAAACAGAGCCAGAGTGAAGGCCTGCCTTTGCGTATTGCGGCTAAAAAAAATGTCGACGGTAGTTTTCATTATGGCGTGGGCTTTGAAGATAAAACAAAAGAAGAAGATTTAGCATTTAAATCACACGACATCACCATCCTTATCGCACCGCAAAGTATTGAGTTACTTAACGGTACCGAAATGGATTTTGTAAAACTGGACAACGGCGAGCAACATTTTATTTTTAAAAACCCGAACGACCCAAACTATACATCTGAAGACAACAATTCAGAACACAACCTCTAACATTTGTAACTTTTTATATGGGCTCAACAATAAACAATTCTGAAGACAGCATCCTTTGTCAAAGGGGCACTTCAATTAAGAATATCCGTTTCTGGAAGAGCCCATTATGCCTGCCCATGATGTTTTTAGCTTTTACTGTTATCACTCTGGGGGGCACCACAATCTGGGCACTGAACCCAATTAGTCCCGGCAAGTTAATCACTATCCTTATACTTGTAATACTGGCATTAACAACACTCATTATTCTCTACCAGAAAATACAGGATCGCCTGCTGTTACCTTTGTCACAGCTAAAGTCCTGGGCGATTGAAATTAACAACGGAAACTTATCAACACGGTTGCCTGATTACTTGCCGGGTGATTTTAATGCGCTGGCAAAAAATATTAACGAGCTGGGCGACCAAATAGAAAACCTGACCCTTGATATGCAAAGCCAGGTAAAAAAACAAACTGAACATATCGAACGTAAGTCACACTCACTTGAAATTGTATATGATGTAGCAGCAAGTATTAATGTTTCCCGCAACCTGGATGACTTGCTCACCCGTTTTCTATACAGTTTAAAAGAAGTCGTAAACGCCCGCGCTGCCGTTGTTCGGCTTATTACCGACGACAATCAAATGCGCCTGGTTGCCAGCCTGGGTTTTGACGAAGACTTAATGGAGCGAGAACAACTTATACCCTCAGAACACTGCCTGTGTGGTACGGCTTACCGTGATGGTAATGTCCTGTTTCAAAAAAATATAACCCAGTGCGATAAAATTATTGGTCGACAGTTTTTTGATGTGGATAACGTCCATATGATTGCCGTTCCCCTTCAATACCGGGACAAAACCCTCGGCGTTTATAATTTATTTGTCGACTCTGAAGACTTTGCTGAACCTGAAGACATTGAAGACTTATTAACAAGTATTGGCCGCCATTTAGGTATGGCCATTGACAAAGCCCGTTCAGACGATGAAGCTAACCGTTTTGCCATTATGGAAGAACGTAACCGGCTGGCACATGAACTACACGACTCACTTGCACAAACACTGGCAAGTTTACGCTTTCAGGTTAGGGTGCTGGATGAAAAAATACGCCTTGGCGAAGAGCCCTCTATCTGGCATGAACTGGAAAAAATAGAAAACAATCTGGACGAAGCCTATCTGGAACTGCGTGAACTCATCACCCACTTCCGCGCACCGATTGATAAACGTGGCCTGGTGCCTGCGGTCGAACACCTGATTGAACGCTTTGAATACCAGAATGACATCGCCATCTTCTTGCAGAAAGAATGGAATGTACTAAGCCTGTCACCTAATATCGAAGTGCAGGCTTTACGTATTATTCAGGAGTCACTGAATAATATCAGCAAACACAGTCAGGCACACACTGTTCGGGTTATTATGCGCAGTAACGTACAGGGTGAATGTAATATCCTTATTGAAGATGACGGCGTTGGCATGGACATCCCACCAGAATCTGACCGTGTATCCGGTGACCACCTTGGCCTAAGCATTATGGATGAACGCGCCAAACGTATTGGTGGCACCTTTACAATAGAAAGTGAACTGGGTGAAGGCACACGTACAACACTGACATTTAAACACCAGAACCTGACTGAAGAAGAAACAGATGCCAGCAGCAAAATATTCGTTACCCCCCCGCTCATACCTACAACCGGCAAGGACAAAGAATGAGTTTAAAAGTTTTACTTATTGATGACCACACTTTATTCCGTGTTGGTTTAGAAGGGCTACTCTCTACCCGGGGTATCGAAATACTTGCTTCCGTTAACACCGGTATAGATGGTGTTGAACTGGTAAAAAAACTACAACCCGATATTGTGCTGCTCGACATGCGCATGCCGGGTATTGACGGCCTCGGTGTATTAAAATTACTGCGTGACGTTTACGACACGCTGCCTGTTGTCATGTTAACAACCAGCACCGATGAAACCGATCTGGTTGAATCACTAAAAAACGGTGCACAAGGTTACTTGTTAAAAGACATGGAACCCGACGAGCTGGTCATCGCCCTACGCGATATTGTAAATGGCAAAACAGTGGTCGCCCCTGACCTTGCCCCGATTCTTGCTCGTGCGGTGCAAGGCAAAACTGAGCCTAAAGAAGAATCAAAAAACAGCCCGTTCACCGAGCTGACACCGCGTGAAACTGAAATTTTAGGCTTACTCGCCGAAGGGCTCAGCAACAAGGGAATTGCAAGAAATCTGGGTATTTCAGATGGTACCGTGAAATTACACGTAAAAGCCATACTAAGAAAACTCGAAGTACACTCAAGAGTCGAAGCCGCCGTTATGGCCGTGCAGCATGGCCTTAATAAAGAAAATGAAGAAACGAATTAACCCAACTTTACACAAAAACAAGGTTGCCATACTATAACCTGCAACAATCTAACTTAACACCAAAATTAATATTACTAAAATAAATACAGTGAAATGAAAAAATTTAGTCAGTTAATACAGGAATGTTTAGAACGTGTCGATGAAATTTTCCCATGGGATCTGGAAGACATGCTCAAACAGGAAAACAAACCTTTGCTTATCGATGTGCGCGAACCAGAAGAATTTGAAGCCATGCATATTTATAATTCACTTAACGTACCACGCGGCATTCTGGAAACATCATGTGAATATGACTTTGATGACACCATTCCCGAACTGGTTGAGGCACGTCAGAAAGACGTGGTTGTCATTTGCCGTTCCGGTAACCGTAGCATCTTCGCCGCCGATGTCATGCAACAAATGGGTTATGAAAAAGTTGTTTCCCTCAAAACCGGTCTGCGTGGCTGGAATGATTCCGAACTACCACTCTACAACAGCAAGAATGAAGACATTGACATTGATCATGCGGAAGAATTTTTTGCACCAAAATTACGACCGGAGCAAATGTCGCCAAAGTAAATACCCGTACTACTATGCAGTAGTTAGTCACTGTCATATTCACCTGTGGTAAAATAAGTCCGATATTCACATCATCTTAGTCATACTTCCAGATACACTGGCCACCACTTGCTTTATCCAGATCATCCAAACGCTTTTGATGTGCCTCGAGCTCAACACTGTTTGCATGAATAACTTTTAGTGCAGGCCGATCGGATGATACCTTTTTCTGCTTGATGGTATTCACTCCATCGTTTGACTCGTCCTCGCCACCCAATAATAAGCTGCCCTGCCCGCCAGTCATGGCTAAATAGGTATCAGCTAAAATCTCGGCATCGAGCAATGCGCCATGTAACGTACGCGATGAATTATCTATATGGTAGCGTTTACACAATGCATCCAGAGAATTCTTTTGCCCGGGATGCATTTTACGTGCAAGCAGCAGCGTGTCGAGCACGGTACAAAGTTCTTCTATTTTATAGGCTTTAGTTCTGGTTTTTTCTGCATACAGTTCAAATTCTTTATTTAAAAAACCCACATCGAACGGTGCATTATGAATTATAAGTTCAGCGCCACGAATATAGTTTACAAAATCTTCGACCACCTCGGCCATGACTGGTTTATCTTCCAGAAATTCGGCTGTAATGCCATGAACTTCCTGTGCACCTTCATCAATATCACGTTCGGGTTTAACATATTGATGGAAGTTGTTATTAGTTAAACGGCGATTAACCAGCTCAACGCAGCCAATCTCAATGATACGATGCCCTTGTGAAGGTTCCAGGCCAGTTGTTTCTGTATCCAGTACTATTTTTCGCATATTATATCTCTACAATAAATGGCTATCATTGTTACGTAAATTACCCTGCTTATTATTTCAGCCTAATAAAGCTCATCAATGCCCTGGTTAGCCAGCTCGTCTGCAATTTCATTTTCACGGTGACCGGAATGCCCTTTCACCCACTTCCATTCAATATTATGTTGTTGAATTTCTTTGTCCAGTACTTGCCATAGGTCAACATTCTTAACCGGTTTTTTATTTGCTGTTTTCCAGCCCCGTTTTTTCCAGTTAGCTATCCATTCGGTTATACCCTGCATGACATATTTTGAATCAGTTGTTAAGACAACCTTTGACGAACGCTTTAAGGCTTGCAAACCTTTAATGGCAGCCATTAATTCCATGCGGTTATTGGTTGTATCAGGCTCACCCCCATGCAATGTTTTTTCCTGATCCCCAAAACGCAGCAATACTCCCCAACCGCCGGGGCCGGGGTTGCCACGGCAGGCACCGTCGGTAAAAATTTCAACTACATCATTCATTATTTTTATTCTTTAATTTCGGTTCCAAAATTCGCTTTTTAGGGAGCTTTACTTTATGGTCATGTGGCACCATCGGTTCGACCAGGCCGGGGACTACTTTTTTTGCATGCCAGCGCGTCCGGATCGGGGTTAAAGTAACAGTGCGCTTGCGTGCAACAATAACATAGCCACCACCAAAAATGCGTAACAATTTACTGAATACAACTTCGATAAAATGCAGCCGTTGCATTACTCCCTTATGTTGAATGGGAGGCCGATAACAATAATAATGCGTCATGACTACATCAAAACCTAACAGTGCCAACCAGTCTTTTAAGCGGGCAATCGAAAAATAGCGACCACACCAGGGAACCTTTCGCCGCCCCATATAAAAAATACGCCACAATGAAAAAAAACTAAACGGGTTAAAAGCCAGAATAACAACATGGCCTTCAGCAATTAATGCCCGTTCAACTTCACGCAGCACATCGTGAGGTGCGCTGCTAAATTCAAGCACATGGGGAAGCACTAAAACATCCACTGAATCGGATGCCAGTGGTAATAAGTCCGGTAAAGTCTTACAACCAGCCCGATTAAGCGGCTCGTCAGCTAAAAAGTCGGTGACAAAATGGTGCGATATACGACTTGACCGCAACAAATTCTGCTCACCCGTCAGGCCAATCTGGCCAATATGATAGCCAAACAAATTGGGTAATATTTCATCAAGTTGTTGTTGCTCCAACTTGTCTAAGTGCTGGCCAAAGGCTGAGGCATACCATTCACGCAAGCAATTCCATACCTTCGGAAACGGTGGACAGCCTTTAAATAAACCCTTATCCCAAAAAGATCTTGATTTTTCCATTATAAACAGTATGTTATATTAAATAGTTAAAGTAGTATATTATTTTAAAGCCAACCTGTTTCGGCCTAATCAAGTTAGCCCATTCAGTTTCAGGTGTAAATGTCGAATAAGTGAAATGAAACGCTATCTAACCCTTCTCTGATCTGTCATGCTCAAGTAAAATAGGCTTAAGTTCTTCAACATTAATAAGAAAAATATGACAAGAATATCCCAAAAAATATTACTCGCGTTCTGTTACCTTTTTTTAGCAACAGGCTGCAGTTTACCGAAAAATGCAGACACACCAGAAAATAATAACACAGATTTGGCCGCAATAAGTCAGGCCGTTATACAAGCACAGGATGCAAGCACCCCAGTCCAAACCCGCGCCCTTAATAAAGTCTCAGGCGATGCGGTGTTTCCGGCACAGGATTATTATTTTATACAGCGAAACGCTGAAAATTCTGCAACTGAAACTGATGAACAATATGAGGGTACTTTTCCAGCTAATCGTGAACCAGACGATGTCTGGCAACGCCTGAGAGACAATTTTAGTTTACCTGCTCAAAATAACCCACGCCTGGATCAACAATTAAGATGGTATGCAAAAAACCCTGACTATATGAAGCGCGTATCTGAACGTGCGGCACCGTATATGTATTATATTGTTGAAATGGCCGAAAAAATGCAAATCCCAAGTGAAATTGCATTGCTACCCATTGTCGAAAGTGCGTTTAAACCTTTTGCATATTCGCATGGCCGAGCCTCCGGCATCTGGCAATTTATTCCTGCCACCGGCAAACGCTTTGGTTTAAAACAGGACTGGTGGTATGACGGACGCCGTGACGTATATGCTTCCACCATTGCAGCCTATGAGTTGCTTACTAAATTACAAAAGCAATTTAAAGGTGACTGGTTATTGGCGCTGGCTGCTTATAATTCTGGCGAGCGCAATGTACACCGGGCAATTCGTAAAAATAAACGCCGCGGCAAACCCACCGACTTCTGGAACCTGAAACTACCGGCAGAAACCCGCGCTTACGTGCCGAAATTGCTTGCATTAAAACGCATTGTTGCCGAGCCGGATAAATATAATATTCAACTAACCAAAATTGAGAATAAACCTTATTTTGAAAAAGTCGCAACGCATTCTCAAATTGATCTGGCACTGGTCGCCAAACTAGCCGAGCTGCCTTTAGATGACGTTTATAAACTTAACCCGGCTTTTAATCGCTGGGCAACCTCACCGAATGGCCCACATTATATTTTATTACCCATTACTCAGGCGACACTTTTTAAGGAAAAACTTGCAGCCTTACCTAAAAAGCAACGCATTCGATGGGTGCGGCATAAAATACGTAAAGGTGAAACCATCAGCACCATTGCCAATAAATACCATACCAGTATTTCCAGTATTAAACGTGTTAACCGGCTTCACAGAAACTTCTTACGCGCAGGGCATAGCCTGACCATTCCTGTTGCCAGCAGAAGTTTACACAGTTATAAATACAGCGCAAAACAACGTTTAAAGAAACAGCAAAATATTCCACGCAAAGGTATAAAGGTATCGCATATAGTTCGTCAGGGCGATACATTCTGGAGCCTGTCAAGACAACATAAGGTAAATGTTCGCTCTCTGGCAAAATGGAATTCGATGGCACCACGCGATACCTTGCGTCCTGGACAAAAATTGATTATCTGGTCGCGCACAGGTGCAAGCACTTCACATAACGACCCTGACCACCTGTATATTCCAAAACAGCGCAATATTATGCAGCGTATAGGCTACCGCGTTCGCAGCGGTGACTCATTGGCTCGAATTGCCAGTAAATTTAAAGTCAGCGTCCAGCAATTACTGCGCTGGAACAAGCGCTTGCGTAATAAAAAATACTTACAACCCGGCCAACGCGTTACACTCTATGTCGATGTAACAAGACAAACCAGCTAACCTGATACACTCAATACATACCTGAACCATGAATAAAAACATCACAACAAATGTTATTGCATTGTTGATTTGCATTACCGGGATCGCGTTAAAATCAAGCATGATTCTAACCATTGGCCTGTTCGCTTTATCTGGCGCAATCACTAACTGGCTCGCTATTCATATGCTCTTCGAAAAAGTACCGGGGTTATACGGTTCAGGCGTTATCCCTGCCCGCTTTGAAGATTTTAAACGTGGTATTCGCGAGCTGATGATGACGCAATTTTTTACCGAAGAAAATATTGACCGACTACTAAGCAATGATAACGGCAATATGCCCGACTTGCACCTTGCACCGGTTATAGCAAAAGTTGACCTTAACCCATCGTTTGATGCACTGGTTAAAGTTATTATGGAATCATCTTTCGGCAGTATGCTTGGTATGTTTGGTGGCCAGGATGCCCTAAGCCCCCTTAAAGATCCTTTTATAAGCAGCATGAAGCAATCACTGATTGAGCTTACCCAGCAACCCGCTTTTATGACATTGTTAAAAGACGAAATAGAACAACCCGATGTATTAACCGAACTGCGCGATAAAGTTGAACATATTGTTGAACAACGTTTAAATGAACTTACCCCAAAACTGGTTAAAAATATTATACAAGCAATGATAAAAGAGCATTTAGGCTGGCTGGTTGTATGGGGTGGCGTTTTTGGTGGCCTTATTGGTTTTATTGCTACACTATTAAGTAATGCAACACTCTAGCACTATGGTTAAAATTGGCAGATATAATAAATTACGTATTGTTAAATTTGTCGACTATGGCCTGTACCTTGACGACGGTAACAATGGTGAAATTTTACTACCTAAACGCTATATGCCAGATGATGCTGAAGTCGGCAGCATACTTAATGTTTTTATTTATGCTGACTCCGACGACACACTAATCGCAACCACGCAAACACCGCTTGCCTGTGTGGGTGAAGCGGCATATCTGCGTGTTGCTGCCGTAAATAAAGTGGGTGCTTTTTTAGACTGGGGCTTAGCGAAAGATATTCTCGTTCCTTTTGGTGAGCAACACCGGAAAATGGAAGTTGGCCGTTCCTATATCGTGTACCTTTACCAGGATAAATATGCTGAGCGTATCGTCGCCTCATCTAAAATTAATAAATTTATAACAGATGAAACCAGTGGCTATAAACAAAAACAGCAGGTCGACTTGCTGATTGCCGGTAAAACCGACCTTGGTTATAAAGCCATTATCAATAACAAGCACTTCGGCATGCTTTACGAAAGTGATGTTTTCCAGAAATTACATTTCGGCCAGAAAATAAAAGGCTTTATAAAAAATATTCGTCCAGACAACAAAGTCGATTTAACCTTACAGCTTAATACCAATCAGTCGCGTACAAGTTTGGCTGATAAAATTCTAGACTATCTAAAATCACATAATGGAATATCAACACTCACCGATAAAAGCAAACCGGAAGATATTTACAAACAATACGCGGTTAGCAAATCAAATTACAAAAAAGCACTAGGCGGGCTTTATAAAAAACGCCTGATTAGTATCGACAAAGGTCGTATTCGCTTAATCCAGTAAAAACAAACCACTAAAATCATCTTCCCTGTTTATCTCAATAAATCGAACAGTATTTAATCAATAACCTTTTTGTAATCGTATCGCTGCTATCTATATTGGTAATATTACCGATTATTAAACCGTTTTTTTTCATATTTAGTATTATCAAATGCATTTATTATGATAGTATTCATTTCCAATGTCTATGGAGGGGCGAATAATGTTTTACAAGCTGGTTTATTTTGTCTTTAAATTATTAAAACGCTACCCCAAAATACTTCCCCATACCCTTCTTTTTAGTTTTATCACTGTATTCCTTATTTTACTGGCAGGAAAGATCTATCAGATATGGGACAATGACCCAGACCGGGGTGCCATTGCACTACAGAATGGCCACTTTAAAGAAAGTTATTCCACACCAATTTACCTTCAACAAGGCTGGAGTGAATCTGACAGCCTGTGGTTTTATAACACCACACAGGGGTCGGCACTATTACCCTATGATTTTTTAATGGTACTGCAACAAGCCAATTCCAATGAGCGTTTTCTGTCAAACAAGAATATTGACAAGTTTCGCTACCTACCTCAAAAACCAACCTTCTTTAACCCGGACGCACTTCCAGTTGGCTTTGTAAAAGAAACTTATCAGGGTAAAGACTATATCGGTTTTACATGCGCGGCCTGTCACACTGCGCAAATTAATTATAAGGGGCAAGCTATTCGCATTGATGGTGGCCCTTCGATGGCCGATATGGCCGGTTTTATGAAAGAACTGGAAGAGGCGCTGCGCGCCACACTTAATGACGGAAAGCAGCAAGCATTTATAAAGAGTGTACTGGCACTTGATAATGATTACGATAATAAAGATGATGTTATTGCCGACCTGAAGACATGGCTGGAAAGGCGCCGACTTTACAATACCCTGAACCACAGTCAGGTTAAATATGGTTATGCCCGGCTTGACGCCTTTGGCCGTATTTATAATCGCGTCCTTCAACATGTCATTAATAAAAAGCAGCTCGCAACCCTGCTTGCCTTAATCACTCGCCCGACCGGTCAACGATTATTAACCGATAGCGAAATAGACAATGTTCTCGAAGGTGTAAACGAAACAATTATTCGTGATGATCAATTTGCACAAATAATCAACCGTCTGCAATCAACAAAAGCCGGTTATCCCGGTTTATCAATCCGACAAATGCTAAGCGTTAGAAATGCTATTTTTAATGAACCCAATGCACCAGTAAGCTATCCCTTTTTATGGGATATTGCCCAGTCAGATTATGTACAATGGAATGGCATAGCCAGTAACGCAGGGGTTGGCCCAATCGGCCGTAACACGGGTGAAGTCATCGGTGTGTTTGCTATTCTGGACTGGAAAGCAAATGATCCGGACTTTAGCCTGTCGGCCTGGTTAAGTGGCCAGAAAAATAAAAAACAGCACATCGACTTTAAATCGTCTGTTGATTTAACAAACCTGCAACGGCTGGAAGCTCATCTGCGTAAACTTCAGTCGCCACAATGGCCGGCTATACTTGGCAAGATCGACAAAGTAAAAGCACACAAAGGAAAACTACTTTATGCCAAACACTGTCAGTCCTGCCACGAGCTCATTGACCGTGAAGATGCAGAACGTCTTGTTACCGCCAATATGCTGGATATAAAAAAGGCAGGAACCGATCCGGCTATGGCCGTTAACAGTGTAAGCTATACGGGTAAATCAGGAAATCTTAAGCATACTTATCAAGGAACCGATGTTGGCACCGTGATTATTGCAGAGTCAGCCCCCGTCGCACAGATTTTAACCGCAGTCACAAAAGGTGTGGTTGCAACCCCGGACGCCGATAAATGGTTTATCCGTCGCTGGGCAGACTGGGCCTATACCCTTGCCATGTCCTTTACTCAAAATGAAATAAAAACCAGTATTAAAAGTGGCAATTACACACCGGATACAACGGTGAACCCCTACAATTCATTATTAGCTTATAAAGCACGTTCATTAAATGGCATATGGGCAACCGCACCCTACCTGCATAATGGTTCTGTTCCTACTTTATATGATTTATTACTGCCCGTAAAAAAACCAGGCGATCCAGATGAGGGGGAATACCGGCCTGATGAATTTATGGTTGGTAGCCGTGAGTTTAACCCCGAAAAAGTTGGGTTTAAAAGTACAGGTTACACCGGATTTAAATTTACGACAATACAGGTCGGGAACAAGAACACTGGGCATGAATACGGAAGCACATTAAACAAACAACAGCGGTATGAATTAATTGAATACTTAAAAACATTATAATTCAGTTTTTCCTCTCGCCTGCAGTGAGCACAAAACTGTTGGCAAAAAAAGGAAATGCAACGACCAGTATTATTTATACCATTGATAAATAAGCGACATCACTGAGGGAGTAAAGAATGCCGTACACACAAAGAGATTATCTGAAAGATTATGATAATGCCGCAGTCGAAGATAAATATCCACTTGTCGATAGCTGGATAAAATCTGAAGAGCGACTCCCTTTTTTTAAACAACTAAGAAAGGAACGCCCCGTACTGGTAACGCCTGAGTGCACCCTTGTTTCTCTTTTTCCGGATGTGAGAGACATGCTTAGCATGCCTAAAATATTTACGGTTGATCTCTATAAACCAAAAATGAGTGTAACTGGCCCGGATGACGGTTATTTAATGGCACATGATGACAATGCCTTGCACTATCGGGAAAAGTCCTTAATGCAAGGTATGTTAAACAGGGATGACTTGCCGCAAATAAGAAAACTTGTAGCCAACGCCGCAAAAAATATTCTTGCAGAAGCCAATGGCAATATTGAAGTTGTCAATCAATATTGCCGAATGGTACCGGTTACTTTAGTACAGGAATATTTTGGCCTTGATGGTGTCGATCCAAAAGAGCTGATCGATTGGTCATACTGGAACCAATATGATGCCTTTAATAACCAGCCATTTGATATGCTAACGGATGAGCAATCACAACATATTACAGATGAACAGAACAGGGTGTCGGATAAACTGGGAGCCTATATTACCTCATTAATTATTCGCAAGCTGGTTATTATAAAAGCAACTCGCGGTCTTCGCGCCATGTTAAGTTATCCTAAACGCATCCTCCTGAGTCTGTTGGGTAAAGCGATGCAATCACAGCCTGACGATGTTGTTACTCGCATGCTTAAAACAGCCTTTGCTAAAGATATTAATTTTCCACTACTACGCCTTGGCACCAATGCAGGTGGGCTTCTAATCGGTGCAATCGAAACAACCTCGCAAGCAACCTCACAGGTAATTGAATATTTTCTTAAACATCCCACGTTGTTAAAAAAAGCAAAGCAAGCCGCGTCGTTTGAGAATCGAGCCGAATTTGATGCGCTGGTCTGGGAAGCCTTACGTTTTGTTCCTATTCGCCCTGATATCTTCCGTAAGGCATCCACCGATTACACCATTGCAAAAGGAACACAACACGAAACAGAAATAAAAAAAGGCACTATCGTCAGGCTGTTAACCCAGTCGGCGATGTTCGACCCTTACGCATTTGATAAGCCGGAAGAATTTAACCCAAACCGTAACTGGTACCACAATTTTAATTTTGGTTTTGGTTCTCACGAATGCCTTGGAAAATATATCGGTATGGTGATGATTCCAGAAATGATCAGGCAGGTCATATTAAAAGCGGAACTTAAAGATAACGGACCCATTGATTATGAAAATGGGCCCTTCCCTGAAAAATACAACCTTAGCTGGCGATAAACAACTCCGTGCAAACAGCTAAAAGGTGAGTGGTTGCCAGGCTTATTTAAACCAGTCCTGTATTTCATCATCTTTATCGGCTACTTCGTTTTCATCAATTTCAATATAGCCAACTCTTTCTTCAGAAGCTAAACCTTCCTTTGTAGTAGCCTGCCCTTCTGTCAGCCATTTATTATCAAATGACTCTTCACGGAAGGCATTAAAGAAAACTGGAAAATTATTTTCTGTTAAGCAAATAATAATTTTTTCAACCGAACAACAACTACGTGCATCCCAGAAATGGGTAATGGCCTTATAACAGGCCTGTGCGCAAATATTAATGGGAACATGAAAAATACCGGTACTGATAGCTGGAAAGGCGATAGACTGCCAATCATTTGTTTCACATAATAATAAACTACGTGAAAAAACCTGTTCCAGTTTCTCCTGTTCAAAACCTTCACCCATGATCGGGCCAATGGCATGAATCACCGCTTTATAGGCAAGATTGCCAGCACTGGTATAAACAGCCATACCGCTTTCAAGTTCACCGTGCTCAGCAATAAGTGTGCGACTTTGTTGCTCAAATTCAGCACCCGCCGCATTCTGGATTGTGAGTGCCAGACCGCCACCATGCACTAAGGAGCCGTTAGCCGGGTTAACAATCACATCAACCGGTGCTTTTAAAATATCCAGTACCTGAAGTTGCAACACCCTGTCACCATATAAAAATTCCATTTTTTTTGAGCTCATATCAATCCCGAATAACGCTACCGATAATGCTTGCGTTCTTTTCGCCGACCATTTGCCCCGGACTGTTGAATAATAACCCCTTCAATTTGATCAAATTGAATTATTCTTTTTTCATGCATATATGCTTCGTTCAGCGGTTGCAGATAATATTTATCCTCTTCCTGTACAAGCTGTCGAAAAATATAGCCACTTTCAACCATGGCAAACACATATGCACCATGCCGGGCAACACCGGTTGGGTCAATAATAATAATACAGTCCTTTTTAAACTCCGGCTCCATACTGTCGTCGATAACCTGAAGGGCAAACGGCTCTGAACTCCCACAACCACCGGACATTTGATCGGCGACAAAATCTGATTCTGACATTCGTTATTCCACATAAATTAAAAATAAATTTTCACTCTATTATACCGCCATTACTACGAAGACGGGAATCCAGAACAGA
Organism: Chromatiales bacterium; assembly: GCA_027076325.1. Classification (GTDB taxonomy): domain Bacteria; phylum Pseudomonadota; class Gammaproteobacteria; order UBA6429; family Thiohalophilaceae; genus SZUA-37. The sequence goes on from JALTJZ010000070.1 coordinate 204,144, forward strand.
TATAATCTGTTTTCTTCATTTTTCTGGGTTCCCGTCTTCACAGAAATGCGTGCTACACACGGCAGAAAACAGCATAACCAAAGTAATAATATAAGTTAAATTATTGCTCTAACTATCTGTTTTTTCATGATTTTCTAATTGTAGATTCCATAGTTTTTGATATAAACCATTGGCCCGAATCAACTCTGCATGGCGACCACTTTCCACAATGCGCCCGTTTTCAAGCACCAGAATTTTATCTGCATCGACGATGGTAGATAAGCGATGCGCAATCACCAACACCGTGTGTTGCTGTGCGACTTCCCGCAAGGCCTTCAAAATAGCCTGTTCAGAGTGTGAATCGAGGCTGGAGGTTGCTTCGTCAAAAACCAGGATCCGTGGGTTTTTTAACACCACCCGCGCAATGGCCACCCGCTGCTTTTCACCACCGGAAAGTTTTAAACCACGCTCCCCAACTACTGTATCGTAACCTTGTGGCAGGGATTTGATAAAATCGTGAATATAGGCGGTTTTTGCTGCCGTCACGACCTCTTCTTTTGTTGCACCCGGCTTAGCATACTGAATATTATAAAAAATAGACTCATTAAATAAAACGGTGTCCTGCGGTACGATACCAATTGCCTGGCGTAAACTTTGCTGACTAACATCCTTTATATTCTGCCCATCAATTAAAATGCGGCCTTCACTCACATCATAAAAACGAAACAGCAACCGTGACAGGGTCGACTTCCCAGCACCGGATGGCCCCACAACAGCCACCTTTTCACCCGGATGAATTTCAAAACTGACATCCTGTAATATTTTTCTTTCTGCATGATAGGAAAAATTAACTTTATCAAAGACAACATGTGCATTACTCACCACTAATGCTCGGGCATTGTCAACATCATTAACGTCACTTTTTTTGTCGAGCAGTTTAAACATTAAGTCCATATCAGCTAACGAATACTTTAACTGCCGGTAAACAATACCTAAAAACCCTAATGGTATAAATAATTGTAGCATCAGTGCATTTACTAAGACTAAATCACCCAGAGTTAACTCTCCTGCAACCACACCCTGACCAGCAAAGATCATAATAATCGTTACACCAATGGCAATAATTGCACCCTGGCCAAAGTTGAGTAGCGACATGGATGTTTGGCTTTTTACTGCGGCAGCCTCCCATTTTTGCAAGGTTTTATCGTAACGTTTCAGTTCGTGTTCTTCGTTGGTAAAATATTTAACGGTTTCGTAATTCAACAGGCTGTCGATCGACTGGCTATTAGCAGCCGAATCCATTGCGTTCATTTCATGACGAAAATGCATTCGCCACTCGGTTACCCAAAGTGTAAAACTGATATAAATAATAACAGTTGCAAAAATCGCAATCGCAAATTCAATCTTGTATTTTGAAAATAGTATCGCCGCAACCAGCATAAATTCAGCAATGGTTGGGATAATGTTAAAAATAAGATAATTCAGAATGGTGCTAATACTGCCGGTACCCCGCTCTAGATCTCGGCTAATACCACCGGTTTTTCGATCCAGATGATAATTGAGTGACAAGTGATGCAAATGTTTTAGCACTCGCATTGAGACCCGGCGCATTGCGTGGTAGCGCACCCTGGCAAATAGAGCATCACGCAATTCGTTAAATAAATTACCAATTAGGCGCAATGCACCATATGCCAGTAACAGGCCTAACGGTAAAAACAGCAGTTTTGAGTCAATTTGTGCATCCAGCGTGTCAACAATGTCTTTTAATACAAAGGGCACCCCAACGGCAGCTAACTTTGCTGCAACCAGACTCGCTAATGCAAGTAACACCCGACCTTTGTATTCCCAAATAAAGGGAAACATACGTTTTAAATTTTGCTTGTCTCTACGCTCAGAATGCGGATTTTTTTCGTAGCGGATAAAGTGGCTCATTTGCTGCAAAACTCATCATAAAATCAGTACATTATCGCACAAAACGTGCAAGAGTGGCTTACTAAAGAAAATGACAGCACAAGCCCGTACTTACGCTAGAAAGATAAAAATGCAGCTTTAGCCAGCGAGTAATGTGGATGAGAAATCGTCATAAACCCGGTAAAGAACTTAACAACAAACCCATCCGGTTTTGTGGCGGCCTCTTTATAAAGGAAGCTCAAACTAAGCACTTAAAGTACCAACCCTAACTAGACACTGACAAGCATTGGAAGGATGCCCTTACTTAACTTCTATACAAACAGATTAACCCTTTTTAATATAAGGCTACTGGCTACGCAATGCAGCAATCCGTTCCTCGATTGGAGGGTGAGATAAAAAGAAGCGCCGCCAGCCTTGTTCACGGCCACCTGAGATACCAAATGCAGCTAATTGATTAGGTAATTCGGCTGGCTCATGCGCTGCTTGCAAGCGCTGTAATGCCGCTATCATTTTATTACGCCCAACAAGCGCGGCTGCGCCTGCGTCTGCACGAAATTCCCGTTTTCGACTAAACCACATCACCACGGCGCTGGCCAGAAAAGCCAGGATCAGTTCTGCTGCAATACTGGAAACCCAGTACCCTATACCCGGCCCCCGATCATTTTTAAGAATAACACGATCAACAACCCAACCAATAACGCGTGACAGGAAAACCACAAACGTATTGATCACACCCTGTACCAACGCCATAGTAATCATGTCACCATTAGCAACATGGCTCACTTCATGTGCGAGTACGGCTTCGGCCTCATCACGGTTCATACCCGCAAGCAATCCACGGCTTACCGCAACAAGCGCATTGTTGCGTGACATACCCGTTGCAAAAGCATTGATATCGGCTGCTTCATAAATAGCAACTTCCGGCATACCAATGCCAGCTTGCTGTGCCTGATGCTGCACGGTGTCGAGTAACCATTTTTCAGTGGCATTGGCAGGCTGCTTTATGACCTGTGCTTTGGTCATAAATTTTGCACTCCATTTCGACATTGCCAAAGAAATAAATGAACCTGCAAAACCGATAATTGCCGCGAATGCCAGCAAGTTACTTAAATCAAGACCATAGTTAGCGGTAAAAAAACCTTCAAGACCAAATAGGCGCATGGTAATACTTAAAACAATTAAGACACCGATATTAGTCAGTAAAAAAAGAGCAATGCGTTTCATACTTATATACACCTCTGAAGGGGATTGTAAAAATGGTACACTGGTATAAATAAACCTACGGTAAAAATATCGCGGAAGAATAACACGAAATAAAAAAGATGCAATCCTTTACCCGGCTTTAAAACCAAAGCAGCCCTGGGCGCAAACACGACTCGACCTGATAGCCCGCATAAGTGCTATCCATACTTGCTGAGATGGGCTGGTATTTAATTAAAGTATTATCCTGACGGTTAAGCCACAGTCTGGGCAACAGTACGGTGCATTCCGGCATTGACCGAAACCATTGAAACGTATGGCAAGCCTGAAATAGTGAACAGAGACTGAGGGATCCCCATAAAATCTAGCATTGTCATTGCGAGAAAACACTGAAGAACACTTGTTTTTCAGTGTTGACGCGGCAATCTCATGGGTAAACGTTATCACTTACCTATAATGATGAATGCCTGTGTCGGGGATGGCTCTACTTTAGTCAGGCATAATAGAAATTATGCCAACCTCTTTTTAAATAGGGACTTAACGAACAAATTTTAGTCTTTACGTGTTATTCTTAAATGACAATAATAGCGGTAAGATATTCATTAATGAATATCTGAAATAGACACTTAACGATAGCACTCAACTGAAACTACCTAACCATGCGTATTTCAAACAAAACTCGCCATCTATCAATCGCCGTAAGCATGTTGCTTATCGTACTGCTATTACCATCCTGTTCAGATAACACCCCGAAACGTAAACACGCGGGCGGCCATCTGGTTCAGGTTGCCACGGTAAGCCGCACCCCAATGGTGTCTGAACATATTTTATCCGGCTCTCTGGAAGCAAAACGAACGGTTGAAATATATAATCAGGAAGAAGGTTTGATTGTCGCGCTGCTCGCCTATGAAGGTGATGCGGTTGCAAAAGATCAGGTGCTGGTCAAACTCGATGCTCGTTTAATCAGTACCGAACTCAACAAAGCTAAGATTGCACACCGCCAGGCCGCACTTGATTATAAACGCCTTAAAAAATTACGCAAAAAACGTTTAACAACGGACGATGCTCTGACACAGGCAAAAACAACGCTTGAACTCACCCAGGCAGAAGAGTCGGTATTACAAACCCGCTACCAGTTTACTCAGATCAAGGCACCTTTTGCCGGTGTTATTACACACCGGTTAAAAGATATGGGTGATGTGGTACCTAAATATTCTCATATATTAACCCTGGCTGATTTGTCACAACTTAAAGTAAAAGTCAGCGTTTCAGAATTACTCTTACCTGAAATTCAAAGCACTGATCAAATTCACCTGCGCATTGATGCCCTTGGAGAAAAAACTTATCCCGCTGTCGTGTCGCGTATATACCCAACCATCGACAGAACAACACGGCAGGGTATTATTGAAATCACATTAAACTCCCCCCCTCGACAAGCCATTCCGGGGCAACTTGTTCGAGTAATTTTGCAAAATCAGATCACCCCACGCTTGCACATTCCCCTTGTTGCCATCAGGCATAATCACGACGGCAGTTACGTTTACAAAATTGTGAATAACAAAGCAATACAAACAAAAATTACAACGGGTATACAAATTGGAAAAAACATAGAAGCGCTAACCGGCCTACAGGAAAACGACAAGGTAGTCACACAGGGTTTTCTTGGCCTAAGCAATAACAAATCCGTTAGAATTATTTCTGATAAAGCAGAATAAGTAGCTATACCAAGATGAAAAAACGATTTCGCAGCGGTGGTTTAGCCGCATGGTCAATACAACATCCCATCGGGATCAGCATGTTAGCGTTGACCATTGTTGTGATTGGTTTCTTTTCCTTAGGAAAACTTGGTGTAAATTTACTGCCACATATTATTTATCCTGAAATCCGTATCAATGTTCATGATCCTGGTGTCCCTTCTCGTATAATGGAAGATCAGGTCACCCGTCAAGTTGAAGAACAACTGGCCATTACCGAGGGTGCAATTTCAGTTCAGTCTACCAGCTCAGAAGGATCATCTCGCATTGCTTTAAGCTTTCCATACGGCTACGACATTGACATTGCATTGCGTGATGCCAGTACACGGCTAGACCGTGCTAAACGGTTTTTACCCAACAGCATTGAGCCACCCATTATATATAAACGAGACCCTTCTCAAATTCCGGTACTCGAACTTGCAGTCAGCTCAAACACATTAACCCCGGTTAAACTACGCGAGTGGGTAGATTATAATTTTAGCCGCTGGTTTATTAATTTACCGGGTGTTGCAGCTGCCGAAGTGGGTGGCGGTAATGTTCGTGAAATACAAATTATAGTAAACCAGGAGCGACTGGCACACGCCGGAATAACACTGGCTGAATTAAAAAACACGATACGCACTAACAACCTGGAATCACCGACAGGCAGACTCAGTACAGGCTCTCAGGAACTCAGCACACGCACACTTGCTCGATTCAAAACACTGGATGAAATTAAAAACCTGCCTGTGCGTACCCAGTCTAAAAGTATTATCCGCTTACAAGATGTCGCACAGGTGGTTGATACAAACGAAGATGAGCGCTTACAAATTCGGTTGAATAATAAAAATGCCATTAAGCTATCCATTCAAAAACAACCCAGAGCAAATACAGTCGAAGTTGTTGATGTGGTAAATAAACAGCTACAGTGGTTAATTAATGAAAAGCTGATACCTGATGACATCAATATTACACCTGTCAGTGATCAGTCGATTTTTGTCCGTTATGCTTTAAAAAATGCATCTATCGCCGTGCTCAGTGGTGCCACGCTGGCAATGCTGGTTGTCTACCTTTTTCTTGGCAGCATCAAACGTACCTTGATTATCGGCACTGCTATCCCTTTAGCTATTTTATTCACCTTTATTATTATGTCAGCAAGCGGCTTAACACTGAACATAATGACCCTCGGTGCATTAGCATTAGGTGTTGGCTTACTGATTGATAGCACTATTATTATGCTTGAAAATATTACTCGCCATCAACGACTGGGAGAACAGCGTGCAGAGGCTTCACTGCATGCCGCACAGGAAATTAATAGTGCCATTGTTGCATCAACCAGCACTAATCTTGCTGCAATACTCCCTTTTCTTTTTATAAGTGGCTTAACCGGTTTATTATTTAGCGAGCTGGTGTTCGTGCTCAGTATAGCAATACTGGCATCGCTTATTGTTGCGATCACTTTAGTCCCTGCTCTGGCCTCACAGATCCAAAATGTAACAGAACCTGTCGCATTAAATAACAACCTGAATAAAAAACTGCAAGACAAGGTAACCGTTAGCCTTCAGTTTCTTAATAAATACTTAATCGTGCTTTTAGAAAAAGTACTGGCAAAACCAGTAACTGTTTTTTATATCGCTGTTCCACTGTTTATTATTTCCATCGTGCAAATATCGTCGGCAAAATATACATTTTTACCATCGATTGATGAAGGCCAGGTTCGTGCGTATATTAAAGCCGATACCGGAACACCATTCGAACAGTTTAATAAAACTATCAGAAAAATTGAAACGCTTATGCAACAACAATCAGATGTTGAAAGTATATTCACAACATCAGGTGGCTTTGTCTTTGGCCGTTCAGAATTTAAATCCAGTAACAGTGGCAGTATTTTTATTCAGCTAAAACCTGGCAGTGATTCAGCAAAATGGATTGCTAAAATGCGCCGCCACATAGCAAAACTAAAACTAACCGGTACACGCATTCATATGCGAACCCGAGGTGTGCGTGGCATTCGAACCAGCCGTGGTGATGATGACTTAAGTTTACGGGTACAGGGTTCTGACATTGAACAACTCACCACTATTGGCAATACCATTGTGCAAAAACTAAAAGGTATCAAAGGACTGAGAAATATTAGCCACTCATATGAAGATCTGCGTGAAGAAATTACTATTACTGTTGACCAGCAACGTGCTGCCGACCTTGCAATTAATGTAAGCGATATTAATCAGGCCATACGCATTGCACTGGAAGGTGAGCTTATTAGCGAGTACATAGATGGTGACAAACGTTTTAATATGCGTTTACGTTTACCTAAAAACAACATTAATTCACCAGACAAAATTAAAACAATTATTGTTGGCAGGGTAAATAATCAAACTATTCGCCTGGGTGATGTAAGCAAAATTAAACTAATGCAGTCACCTTCGGTCATTAAACGTGACAAACAACGGCGCATTGTTGAAATAAGCGGCTCCTTTACCGCGAATGCAAATTTCTCGGATATTAGTTCTGAAATAAAAAGCCGCTTAAAGAACTTCAAACTACCCGCTGGCTACACACTCTATGATGCGGGTGCCACTAAAATACTGCAACAAAATCAGCAATCCAGTTATGTACTTATTGCGCTGGCGTTATTTCTGGTTTTTGTGGTGATGGCAGTACAATATGAATCGCTTATTAATCCTGTCGTTATTATTATCAGTATGCTTTTTACAATTATTGGCGTTACCTTTGGTATCTGGTTTACCGAACTGCTCGGCTGGTTAACTGAAATCCCCTTTGATTTTTCAAAGCTGACACTCTGGCTTACAACGATTCCATTTGAAATTCAAACATCAATGCCCTTCCGTTTAGGGTTAATTATGCTGATTGGCATTGTGGTGAATAATGCCATTGTTTTAATTGAGCAAATCGAAATTGAGCGTGAGAAAGGGCAGCCCATTAACAGTGCAATATTGCAAGCTGCACAACTAAGGCTACGCCCTATTTTAATGACAACCCTCACCACCGTGGTAGGCATGCTGCCCCTGGCTATTGGCCTGGGTAGTGGCTCGGAACTGCTGCAACCACTTGCAATGGTTATTGTCTGGGGATTATTATTTTCGAGCCTGGTGAGTTTAGTAATAGTACCGGCGATGTATAAGCTGCTTCATCCAGCGGCTTAATCATTTATCGCACTTTATTCTTTCCCCTAAACTTGATCAGTCATCGCCTTATTTTGAAGTTTGAAATGATGGGTTACGCTGGCGCTCCACCCAGCCTACAAAGTGAATCGTAGGATGGGTGCTCCCCATCTTTTGTTGCGGAATTGAATACGGCTAATTAGATACCGGATAAGCCAGCGGCTTTGTGCCCGATGGCTCAAACCAGGCAAGTTTGTTATGTAATTTAACCACATCACCCACAATAATAAGCGTTGGGGGTAAAATCTCTTTGCTTTGCACAATACCAGGCAGTGTGTCTAAATCACCAATATGTACTTGCTGCTGCGGTGTGGTGCCCTTTTCTATCAATGCTGCGGGGGTTGTGCTGTCTAAACCGTGAGCAACGAGCTGTTTGCAGATTTCTTTTACACCATGCAAACCCATATAAAAAACGATAGTCTGGCCTTTGTGTGCCAGTGCCGACCAGTTTAAATTTACCGTACCATCTTTTAAATGGCCGGTAACAAACATACAGGACTGTACATAATCCCGATGAGTTAATGGGATACCGGCATAGGCCGCACAACCCGCCGCAGCGGTAATCCCTGGCACCACCTGAAAGCTCACCCCTTGTTCCATCAAGGTTTCAATTTCCTCGCCACCACGACCAAAAATAAAGGGGTCGCCACCTTTCAGGCGCAGTACTTTTTTGCCTTCTTTGGCAAAGCGCACCAATAATTCATTAATATTTTCCTGTTTGACGGCATGCTTATCGCGTTCTTTGCCAACATACACAAATTCAGCATCACGGCGCGCCATTTCAAGAATTTCAGCCGACACCAGCCGGTCATAGACCACCACGTCGGCTCGCTGCATCAGTCTCAGAGCTCTAAAAGTGAGCAAATCGGGGTCTCCCGGCCCCGCCCCAACTAAATACACCTCACCGATATTATCCGGTACTTTTGCCGCATTCACAGCCTCTTCCAGTGCTTTTTTAGCGGCAGCATCTTTACCGGCAACCAGCATATCAGCAATCGAACCATCAAGAACATGCTCCCAAAAGCCGCGAATATGGTTGCTATTGTGGTTAAATATTTCTTTTACACGATCACGATAAGATTCAACCAGCTTACCTAATCGCCCATAGGCAGCAGGAATAAAGGTTTCTAATTTAGAACGCAATAAACGCGCAAGCACCGGGGAAGAACCGCCGGTTGAAATTGCAATCTGGACCGGATCACGATCAATAATAGACGGTGTGATAAACGTGCATAAATCCGGGGTATCGACCACGTTAACCGGTATATTTTGAGCAGATGCTTCTTCATATACCGCCTGATTCACCTCGCGCATATTCGTTGCAGCAATTACAACGCGGTAATTGCCTACGTCACCCGCATTAAACACTGCCTGCGAATAGTGAATTTCACCCTTGTCCGCTAGCTTAGCGACCTCAGAGCTAAGCTCAGGGGCTATCACAGTGACCTTGCCACCGGCACGTATCAACATAAAAATTTTACGGGCAGCAACCTGACCACCCCCGACAACAAGGCAAGGCTGATCTTTGATATTCAAAAAGATAGGGAGAAATTTCACCGGAAAACAGACCTGAAGTGATTAAAATTGAATTTTAAAGGGAGAGTGAGTCTGGTACAAGTAAATAGTTGATATATAACCCAAAGGTAATAGAAAACAGGGCTATTGGATACCGCTATCGGCCTGGCCGACTATAAATTAAGCGGGCTCGGTCAGTAAAAGGCAAATGTTTTGGCTAAAACACATCTGAAACACGTCGCATATCGGCCAGCGTGTCAACATCGATAAGGATTGCCGGGTCATTACAGTTTACCTTACAAATTTGAACCGTGTGCTGCTTAAGAAGACCCCACGCCCCCCTGTCACCCTCAAGTGACAGCAACTCGGCCTTGTGCTGTGTACCAAAACCGACTGGATGCCCCCTGCTCCCACGGTAATAGGGAGCCACAATCGAGGCACCTTTTTGCAATTGTTGTGATACAGAGCGTATCGTTTTAACTTGAACAAAGGGCATATCAGCAAGAGCGATAAGCCAGCCAGTCGCCTCATTTGCCGCCAGAAGACCCGCTTTCAGGCTTTCACTCATGCCTTGTGCTGCCTTGTCACAACACACAACTTTCAGGTATTCCTGCTGTAACTGTTCCTCTAATGCACCTGCATTGGGGGGCACAACCACCACAACCTCATCCACGGCTGCTAACAGATTCCGTGCTGCGACGATGGCCATTGCCACACCATTTTTTACTGGACTCAATAGTTTATTTGAGCCATAGCGTTGGGAGCGACCGGCTGCCAATAAAATGCCCGTGATCACACAAACTTACTCCTGATTATTTTCCTGCCTATGCATGGAATCTCTCAAGTTTCTTCTTGCTAAAACAAGTTCAGACAAAATCGACAAGGCAATTTCGGCCGGGGTACGACTGCCAATGTCCAACCCCACCGGCCCGTGCAAACGCGCCAGTTGAGTATCGGCAATGCCCAGTTCAGCAAGGCGTGCACGCCGCTTTGCGTTGGTTCGCGTGGAGCCCAGTACACCCACATAAAAAGCCACAGAAGGCAATGCCTCAAGCATGGCAAGATCATCCAGCCTGGGGTCATGGGTAAGTGCAACAACAGCACACTGTGCATCGGTAACACGCGCTACGACCACCTCATCCGGCATCCGGGTATCTATTTCAATGTCAGGGACAAGCCAGTTAACCGCATGCTCTACACGGGGTTCACATATAACAGTAGCAAAATTTAACCCTGGTGCCATTTCTGCAATGTAACGTGCTATGTGTGTTGCTCCAATGAGTATCAACCGCCACTGCGCCCCAAATACGCGAATCAACGTATCATCCTGCAATCTCAATACCTGCCTGTCGGCAACAGGATGAAAACTAACCTGAGCCGTTTGTAGATCCAGGTGTCGTGCAATCAATTTACCCTGCTGCAGTGCCTCCAGCACAGGCTGCAGCGAACCGGCAACCAGAGGTTCAATAACCAGTTCAAGCGTTCCACCACATGGCATTAGCCGCCGTGACATCTGTTTTCCGTGCTCACCATAGCATACTATCTCAGGTGTAGACGGGAATCGCTTATGCAGACGTTCAAAAATAGCCTGTTCCACGCAACCGCCAGAAATTGACCCCACCCAACGTCCATCCCCACTAACGGCCATTAATGATCCTGTCGGCCGCGGAGCAGAACCCACCGTTTTCGTTACAACCAACAGCACCACTTTTTGCCCGGATAACAGCCAGTTTTCAGCCTGCAATAACACATCCAGTTCATCATTTGGCGTCACTTGCGTCACCCTCTTTAATAATCAGACTCAACAGCCCCAGATATTACGAAAAATTTAAGCTTTGAATCAGGCGAGCCCAGGTTTTTACACAATCGCTTGCAGCGACATTGGAAGTTTGCGTATACGTTTTCCGGTTGCAGCAAATATTGCATTCGCAATTGCCGGTGCCACGGGCGGCACCGCCACTTCACCCACACCGCCAGGGGCTCGTTCAACGCTAACAAACACGACCTCGATTTTGGGTGCTTCAGGCATACTTACAATAGGGAAGTCATCAAAATTACTTTCAACAACATGCCCGCTTTTAAACGTAATTTCATGTTTAACCGCCGCACTTAATCCAAATATAATGCCACCTTCCAGTTGTGATTTAACAATCTCATGATTAACAACCGTACCGCAATCAATTGCACAAACCACTTTATGTATTTTTATCTTACCTTTGCCTGAAACAGAAATTTCGGCCACCTGTGCGACAATGCTGTTTCGTGCTTCATACAAAGCAATGCCCTGAAAATTATTTTCAGGTAACACCTTACCCCAACGAGCAGCTTTAGCCACTGCGGTTAGAACGTTCATATGACGGGGTTTGCTGTTTAATAATTTTTTTCTAAAATGATAGGGGTCAACATTCTTTACGGCCGCAATTTCATCAATAAAACTTTCAATAACAAAGGTATTAAGCGAACCACCTGTTGAGCGCCATGAACCAATGGGAATGCCTGTTTTTAATACCGTACTTTCTACTCGATGGTATGGTATGGAATACGGTATATTCGCTGCTCCATCCACGGCCAACCCCCTCACTGGCCCCACAATTTGGTGTACCCAGTTTAGTGGCAAGCCCTTTTTATCCAGAACAGCGTGTAATTTATTATAGGTTCCCGGCCGGTAGTGGCCATGCTGCATGTCTTCTTCCCTGGACCAGATAAGTTTTATTGGCACCCCCAGTTTTTTTGAAACTTGCACCGCCTCAATAACAAAATCATGCTCCAGGCGTCGACCAAAGCCACAGCCCAGATACGTTTTATGTACGACAATATTCGGATAGATATTGCCGGTAAATCGGCTGTACACTTTCTCCAGGGTTTTCTGGATTTTACCATAAACATAATCTGCCGCCGCATTACGTGCGCCCTCAGGGTGCTGGGTTGGCGCCCATATATCACACCCGTTATCATGTACATGCGCGGTACAGTTCATGGTTTCCATCGTGGTATGGTTTTGATACGGAAGTTGATAGGCTGCCTTTATTTCATTCGTTGTCCCTGCTTCAACTGCGCTTTGTGTTCCCTTTTCATGGACAACCTCACCGGGATTTTCTGCAAGTTCTACATATTTATTGAACATGCTTGCCGTATTCGTTTCAGGGTACTCACCCGGATACCATTGTATCTGTAACCGCTTCAGTCCCTGTCTTGCCTGCCAATACCCGTCCGCAACCACCACCACACCACTGGCAATTGTCATAACATGACGCACACCCTTTACTGACAAGGCTCGTTTAGCATCATAGCTTTTTACCTTGCCACCAAATATAGGGGGGTGTGCAATTGTTGCAATTAGCATACCCGGTAAAATAATATCCATACCAAACTTTGCTCGCCCCGATACCTTGTCAGGAATATCAAGCCGCGCTGCATGCTTACCAATTATGCGAAAGTCCTCCGGAGGCTTTAACGGAATAGTATCCGGCACGGGTTGTTTGATCGCAATTGCAACCAGCTCGCCATAACGGAGACGTTGCTGGCTTTGCCTGTGAACAACAACACCATGCTCTGCATAGCACGTATCAGGGGAGACGCTCCATATTTCAGCGGCAGCCGCAATCAACATCAAACGTCCTGCGGCACCGGCTTTACGCAGCACCAGCCAGTTTTCACGAATACTCCGACTGCCACCCGTATATTGATTACCGTAGCGTGAATCTGACGTTGCCATCTTTACACGCACCCTTGCTAAATCGACTTCCAGCTCCTCAGCGACAAGCATCGGTAAGGCCGTGATAACACCCTGCCCCATTTCAGACTTACCCAGAAAAAGACTGACCTGATCATTTTCTTCAATGACTAACCATACATTCGGTGAAAAACCAAAAGCAGATATTTCCGAGCGGCTTTTACTGTAAGTATTGGATGGCAAACAAATACCGATTACCATTCCGGCAACCGATACGGAGCCTAATTTAAGAAAACCTCTTCTACTAACTTTAAAATTGCCCTTAACCATTATGAATGTTCTCGGGTATTCCAACCGCTGCCAACTGGTAAATTGCTTTACGTATTCGCTGATATATACCACATCGACACAAGTTACCAGACATTGCTGTATCAATGTCCACATCGGTTGGTCGGGGTTTTTCTATTATTAGCGCAAGTGCAGACATCACCTGGCCAGGTTGGCAATATCCGCATTCGGATGCGCCTGTCTCAGTCCAGACTTGTTCGATAGTTTGTAATAAATTCTCAGGCAACCCTTCTATTGTGGTAATCCGTTTATTTATAATATTCTTAATGGGGGTAATACAGGATCGTATCGGTTTATTATCTATCAGTACGGTGCATGCGCCACACAAGCCTTTACCACACGCATATTTTGTTCCTGTCATACCCAGATTATCCCGTAACACCCACAGCAAAGGTGTATCTGGATCAATATCCATATTTATGATTTTATTATTGACTGTCAATTTATCCATTGTCTATTCCAAAAGAAAAATAACTTCACCTACCTTTTTTCTTGCATAAAAAATACATATATTCATTGATCTTTTCTTTTAACGGATCTCTTAGTTTAGCTTTCTCATCATAAACAGAAACAACTTCAAACCCTGCGTCCTCAAGTTGCTTTACCTGATACTCTGGCTTTATATGGTAAATTTGTATTTTAAAATCATGGTCACCCGTTGCCAAAATAGCCCACGGCTTATTGCATATCTCCTTTACGTCCGTATCTTTATACAGCTTTTTTATACGCCGTTTCCTCAAAAATAATTTCCACCATTGATAAGCCCAATGCAACGGTTTTATTTTATCAAATGCAGGAAGCTGTATATTAAAAGGGAAGTGGTCAGGAAATGTATCTAATGAATGTGTAGAAAAAAAGAAAAAACCATCATCATCCATTACCTTACAAACCTCTGACAGAATCTTCACTCTATCATCATGTCCTACTGAACAAATCCCATTCATACTAAAGAGGATAAAATCAAATTGCTTATCCTGATATTGCGACAAATCGGTAGCATCTTGCAAGTCAAATCTGACAGACTCCCCTTCCCCAATAACCGCTTTGCAGGTCTCAATCATTTTAGGACTATAATCAATGCCGGTATAGTCTTTTACGATTGCAGAAAAAGTGTAGGATGTACGCCCTGTTCCAACACCAATATCAAGCATTGTTGTTTTGTTCCAACACTCCTTGAACTCGGCAAGTATACTTTTTTCCTGAGGCACTAACTCATAACTTGTATAGTCATCAACATACTCATTGTATACCGTTAAATTATTATCCAAAGGCGATTCCTCCTTGTTTTAACTCAACTACAAATATAAAAAATAGCCCGTCAATAACAAGCATTAAACTCGGCCATCTTTATAACCAACCAATTTAGTAAACAATTTATTACAGGTTTATTTCTATAATAGCCTTCAAAACCTGCCATTTTATTGATATACCACAAACAACAGCACTGCTTTTAATGTAAAGAAAGACGAATTCTGATTAAATAGCATGTTATATTCAAAGCCACAACAAAGAGAGGGAGAGCATGCGCAAAGGTAAAGATGGAAAAATAGTGGATAAAGCAGTTGATGTAAAAATTTACTCATCTATTGAGCATGGAAACATCAACAACGTTACCTCAATTGTATTACACAGAACTGATTCATCTAATGCAGGTAGTACAATTCAAGCATATGCTAATGGGAAAAAATCTGGCGCACATTTTCTAATAGACAAAGCCGGAAAAATCTACCAAACAGCAGATATGAGAAAACGATGCTGGCATGTTGGAATTTTGCTACCTAGATGCCAGATTGAAAAAAACTGCGACCCAAAAGAACTAAAAACAATAACGGCATTAATACATGAAAAAGGCTTTTCATTTGGTCGTCGTGCAGGAAACCTGTCACGCCATGAAGCAGAAAAAAAATACCCACTTAGATATCCATCAAATAATGATTCCATAGGGATAGAGGTTGTTGGCAAATTTTTGGCATATCAAAAATCCTTTGAAAAACCAACACAGCAACAATTTAAGTCCTTAAAGTGGCGTTTAGAAATAATTGCAAAAAAATATAATCTTAATATAAAAACCAATGTACATGCTCATGGTGCAATAGCCCGAAAAGAAGTGTCTGAGGGTGCCCAGCAACTCCAATACTTATTTTCGGGAGAGGCAGCATAAAAAAAAATAGTTATGCAGAAAAAATTGCTGAAAAATTCTTCTAAATCAGTGTTAGAGAATATAGCAAATTGCTCCAGCGGACAACTAAGGGTAGTTTAAGGATACACTATAATTATTTTCCATGATGGATTAACTAAAGTGCACATAGAGATAATTACTGATGCAGAACGCTTCTTTGGTTTACGCGCACAATGGAATGCGTTGTTATCAACAAGTGGAGTAAAATCGCTACCGCTCACACATGAATGGATGAGCACATGGTGGAAAAGCTTTGGGGGCAATCGAAAGCTGCATATATGTTGCGTATATGAGGACGACCGCTTACTCGCAATTGCTCCCTTCATAAAAGGAAACACGACTTATAGAGGCGTACCAGTAACTGTCCTTAGTTTGATGGCAAACGGGCATTCTCCATATTGCGATATTATATTTGATAACGCGGTTGGAGCAGAAAAAGTATCAAGAATACTGGCGTTGCTTATCAACACCAACACAGGAAATATTATAGTTTTTTCAAAAATTCCAGAAACCAGCCAAACCTATACCTGCCTGATTGCAGGCTCTCGTATACATGGACACCGTTATGGTGTGAAAGATAGCCTTGTCACACCAATAATAAAGATACGCCATAGTTGGGATGAATACTTTAAATTGCTGTCACGCAAATTTCGTAAGAGTATAAAAAATAAAGTTAACAAGTTTGCCAAACAAAGTGACTTTAGTATTGACAGGGAAATTATTACATCACGCAATCATCCAACGTTAAAAGAAATTGTCGAGATATCAAAAAACAGCTGGAAAACGCAAATAAAAAATGACCTTGGAACAAATATCGCAAGCAGGGAATTTTTATTTGGACTCGTTGATGCCTTTGCAGCAGATGATTCCATTCAGATATGGATTTTGCGAAAATCAGGGATACCTGTCGCTTATGAGTTTCATCTGGTATTTGATGACATTGTTTACCCGCTGCGCGCCGATTACCATAAAGAATTCAAAAAGCATTCTCCAGGATCAATTCTGGAATACACTGCACTGAAAACATTATTTGATGAACAAAAAGTATCTGAATATAACAGCTGTGCCGATAACTACTGGTATTTGAGTAACTGGGCCAATGAAGTCCACAAACAGTTTACTGTTGAAGTATTCGAAAACAGTATAAAGGCGCTGTTACTCTACATTATGGAGTTTCGTATCATCCCGTTACTCAGGATAATACGTGACAAAATCAAACCACAGCGGTAAAGAAATTTATTTCATGGCTGCTAATTAATCACAAATATAAAATTTTGTGATGACACATAAGTGCAACCTTAAAAACATAAAGCTGGCAGGGATATATAACTGGATAGCATGTGGATTTTTGATGTGCATGTACATTATACTTGATTTATGTTTCTATTCTATATTGTTGATGTGTAACTGGCTTAATACTAAGGACTACCGAAATGTTTGAATACGCAATTGGAACCCTGAAGCTGGGAGTAAAGAAGTCCTATTATTCTTATACCTATACACCAACCGATGCGATAATTTTTCTGACTTATCGCTGTACCAGCCAATGTACTGCATGCAATATCTGGAAGCGCCCCGTCGTCATTGAAGAAGAATTAACATGGGAACAGTGGCAGCCAATTCTGGAAAATCTGGCAAAAAATAACATTCGAAATATCGAAATGTTTGGTGGCGATGCTTTATTACGAAAAGATTTGCTACTTAAAATGATTAAGTTTTGCACAGACAATGGCATAGGAACTTTTTTTCCGACTAATTCAAGCAGCTTAACTAAAAAAACAGTACAAGGGCTTGTGGATGCAGGGCTTGGTACTGTTTACCTCTCTTTAGATGAAGTCCCTGAAATTGGCGAATCCATTCGAGGGGTTTCACGGCACTTCGATAGAGTAAAAAAGAGTATCGAGCTATTCCAGGAAGCAAAGGGCAGTGCATCAAAACCAAGAATCTCTTGTATCACGACCGTCTCCAGCATGAATTACCGATACCTGGAACGATTAATAAAAGTTTCTCACGAAGCCGGAGCAGATGAACATATGATCCGGGGTATTAGCGAATTTACAAATGAAGCTGTAAGAGCATCATCTGTAGACGGTATTTTACCTTCACCCTATTTTATGCCAACCGATGACAAGTCACATGCTTATAGCAAAGAAGAAGCAAAAGAATTTGTGGAAATATTGTCACGAATCTGGAAAAACCGGCAAAATTTTCAACCGATGAGTATCGATATGACTAACTTGCGAGGCACCGCCAATATCGATAACCTGACCAAACTAACCTATCCATATCAGGAATGCCTGTTTGCAACCACACAAGTTGTTATATCCCCGTACGGAAACGTTTTACCCTGTCTGTATTACAAAAATTACCACATGGGAAATATTACCAGGCAGGATTTATCTGAAATATGGGGAAGCAAGAAGCACAGACTATTCTGCAAGCAACAACAGCAGGATAATATTCCACTTTGCAATCATTGCAGTATAAAATTTTACCATAAACCCTTCTTACCTTCTGTAAAAGATGTGGCAAGAGCTGCTGCTGATAAAGCTGCAAAGTTGTTTTGATTTTTTTACAGGTTCACAATGAATAAATTTCGTGTTGCTGTTGTTGTAAGCCCAGACCACTCAGATCTTTATTTTGCCAATCAGCTAATTCAAAGGCTAAATGTTGTGGGTGTGATAGTAGAGAGCCAACAACAAAAACCAGGTAATAGTTCAATGTTTACCAAAGCACTTAAACTTATCCATAAACCTCATGTCTTTGCTGCAAAAAGTTATAATGTGATTGCTGAACACTTGCGCAAAAAATATGCGGTCTATAACAAACCGGAAAATGCTGCCAACTTTGGAGAGCAGGGATTAAAAATTATGCCCACTGAAAATTGTGAGATTTTGTATACAGAGGGTGTGAATGACATCAATGCAACTAAGCATATAAACTGGTTAAAAAATATCCAACCAGATGTGATTGCTGTGTGTGGTGCATCAATATTCAAAGAAGAAATACTGAAGATTCCGCCAAAAGGTGTCTTGAATCTGCATGGTGGGTTGTCCCATAAATACCGTGGCTTATTTACCACTGACTGGGCGATACATAATGAAGAGCCTGAATATGTAGGTGCGACTGTGCATTACATTACAGCAGGGATTGATGATGGTGATGTGGTATATCAGGCTCGGCCAACGATCACCATGGACGATACCCCCAACAGTCTATATGTAAAGGTGGTCAAACTAGGGGTGAATATGATGGAAAAAGCCATCAAGGATATAGAAAATGGGACAGCACGATCGACACCGTTAACGGAAAAGGGCGATTTGTATCAGGGGAAAATGTTTACGCCTAAAACAAGAAATGCAACATGGAAAAAAATTCGGCAGGGAGTAATACCAGAGTACCTGAATAACAAGCAGGCACGCGACAAGAAAGTAGTAAACACAATAATTAATCACTATACCGACTTATAACTTAAGTCGATTGAATTTTCTATTTACCGAAGATGCCTGTCATATTCATGCAGACTTTCCCCTTCCAGCAAAGCAGTGCGCAACAACACATGTCTCCCTGTCAATCTGCGGGAGAACAGGCACGGACAGATAAGAAGTTACAATACTCCCCTGCCATACTGCTTTTAAAATAACGTATAAATAAATGGGGCGACAGCAGAGCCTTGTGTTAATACTAACAACGCTCCCAATAATAACAAGATCAGAATAATCGGCGCTAACCAGAATTTCTTGCGTACCCGCATAAAACTCCACAAATCTTTTATTAAATCCAGCATTAAAATGGGTTCTCCATATTATCTTTTTCGTGCACGCTGTGTGTAACACGGTAGGTTGTCATTTCACTATCCAGTTTTCTGGACATGGGATCCTTACCAAATAGTTTCATCACCAGGCCAAAGGGAACAAAAACCAGGTAAAAAACGATGCCTAAAATAAGCCGTGTATTGAGCCAGCCCATCACACCACCAAACAGCATCCATAACTTAAAAAAAGGTTTTAAGCTTAAGGGGTAAATAAGTGCCAGACCTCCAGTTACCGCAAAAACCCACCACGGCCATAAGGGAAAGCCTTTATCAAAAATCCAGGGCACTAAAAAACCAAAGAGTAGTACCAATATAACCCCAAAGATTAAACCAAAATCCCGAAGTTCTTTTTTTGTTACCAATATTTCTTCTTTTTTCTTCATGTTTATCTATTTTCAGTTTATTATCGCTATCAGTTAACTCATCGTATCTACAAAGCGCCTACCCCCGATAGAGGTAGCAACGGCTAAGATAATATAAATAACCTTTTTTATACCGGCTAGATTCCTGCCTTCACGTGAATGACAGACTAATCCAGCTCAAACTCGTCACGCCAACTTTCATCTTTTGCCCACTCAGGCTGCTCACGTTTATCTAAAATAACATTTTCCAACACTAAATAATCCATTTCAGTCCGCATAAAACAACGATAGGCATCTTCAGGTGTACAAACAATCGGTTCACCCCGTACATTAAACGACGTATTTACCAGCACTGCACAATCTGTTTGCTTTTCAAATTCTTTAATCAGCGCATAGAAGCGCGGATTTGTTTCCTTATGCACCGTTTGTATTCTTGCAGAATAATCAACATGAGTAATTGATGGTAGATCAGAACGGTTAACCTTTAGTTTTTCAATGCCAAAGAGTTTGCTCTGTTCTTCCGTCATTTTAACACGCCGAGATTCAACGATAGGTGCCACCATTAACATATACGGACTTGATGTCGTGTGCTCAAAATAATCACCAACCCGCTCAGCTAACACTGCCGGCGCAAATGGACGAAAAGACTCGCGATATTTAATTTTTAAATTCATTACCGACTGCATTTTTTTACTGCGAGGGTCACCAATAATTGAGCGTCCACCCAACGAACGCGGCCCAAATTCCATACGCCCCTGGAACCAACCCACCACATTCTCAGAAGCAAGAATAGATGCCAGTTTGGGCATCAGTACATCATCCGTCAAGGGTTCATATTTTGCATTAACGGAGTCAAGGTAGGATCGAATATCAGAGTCAGTCGATTTAGGCCCTAGATAGCTACCTTGCATTGCATCATCAGGCTGCACAGTACGTGGATTGTCATAATAATCATACCACGTTACTAAGGCCGCCCCCAGAGAACCACCCGCATCACCCGCAGCAGGTTGAATCCAGATATTTTTAAACGGACCTTCACGCAATAAACGACCATTCGATACACAATTTAAAGCCACACCGCCCGCAAGG
This sequence comes from Chromatiales bacterium, assembly GCA_027076325.1. Classification (GTDB taxonomy): domain Bacteria; phylum Pseudomonadota; class Gammaproteobacteria; order UBA6429; family Thiohalophilaceae; genus SZUA-37. The sequence continues at coordinate 225,132 of JALTJZ010000070.1, forward strand.
CACAAATTGTCACCACCTTGTTCTTTATGAATGCTGCGCGCCAGGCGTAAAACGACTTCTTCGGTAACGGCCTGAATCGAACGCGCCATATCCATTTCTTTTTGGCTAATGTCTGTTTCGGCTTTACGTGCCGGCCCACCAAATAATTTGGCAAACTTACCATTGGTCATGGTTAACCCGGTCGCATAGTTAAAATACGACATGTCTAACCGAAAAGTACCGTCTTCTTTTAAATCAATTAAATGCTCAAGAATTAAATCAACGTATTTAGGTTCACCATAAGGCGCCAGCCCCATAAGTTTATACTCACCCGAATTCACTTTAAAGCCGGTATAATACGTAAAAGCAGAATAGAGCAAACCCAAAGAATGTGGGAAATCAATTTCCCAAAGCAGTTTAAGTTTATTACCATCCCCTTGCCAGCAAGTGGTGGTCGCCCATTCCCCTACACCATCGAGGCAAAGCACACTGGCTTTTTCAAAAGGACTGGGGTAAAACGCAGAAGCTGCATGGGATTGATGGTGCCCTGCAAAAAACAGTTTAGGAAGCTCTGTTTCTTTACAACCGGCTATTTTGGCAAATTCTTTTTTAAGCGTTGTTTTAAGAAAGAGTTTTTCTTTTAACCAGACCGGCATGGCTGCTAAAAAAGAACGAAAGCCTTTGGGTGCATAAGCAAGATAAGTTTCAAGAAGCCGTTCAAATTTAATAAGGGGTTTGTCGTAAAAAACAATCGAATCAAGATCGCCCACTTTTATATTTGCTTCGTTCAAGCAATACACTATTCCTTGTGCCGGGAAGCCCGCATCATGTTTCTTGCGCGTAAAGCGCTCTTCCTGCACCGCAGCAACAATCTCACCATCCTTAATTAACGCGACAGCGCTATCGTGGTAGTAAGCCGAAATCCCTAAAATATACATCGCTTATTTCACTTAATTTTTGTTCTAAAAAAATCCTTAATCGGCCACACATCATACCATAAAAAAATTAAAAAATACGTTATCGTGCGCCTTTGCTAAATAGTATTACTTCCACTGTTTGCAGTAGAATAAGAAAGTCCAGGAACAGGCTGTGGTTCTTTACATAGTAAAGATCGTATTGGAGTTTTTCCAGAGAGTCCTTTTCCGATGAACCGTATGGATACGAAAGTTGTGCCCAACCGGTAATACCTGGCTTAATGCGGTGCCGTTCACTAAAATACGGTATTTTGTCGCTTAACTCACCTACGAATTCCGGGCGTTCCGGGCGCGGCCCAACAAAACTCATATCGCCCTTGAAAACATTAAAAATTTGTGGAAGCTCGTCGATACGTACTTTACGGATAAACCGACCAACTTTGGTGACACGTGAATCATTTTCTACTGCCCATTGTGCTTTACCGTCTTTCTCGGCATCGGTACGCATACTTCTAAATTTTAAAACCTGAAACGGTTTGCCATCTTCTCCCACACGCACCTGTCTGTACAAAACAGGTTGCTTAAATCCACTTTCAAGCATAATAAGCAATGCGGTTACTGCCATAATCGGCCATGTGACTAATAAAAAAAGGCCGCTGATAACAATATCAAATAACCTTTTTATATTCTGGCGTGCAATTCCCTGCTGAAAACCATCGGAGAATAGCAAATAACTTGGGTGTAGGTGATCCAGTTTGATCTTACTTGTTTCTCTTTCAAAAAATTGCAGTACATCAACCATGTCTACACCGCTCATTTTACAATCAAGTAATTCAGATATCGGCAAGGTTTTTCGGCGATCATTAATTGCCAGCACAATTTCATCAATATTATTGTCAATACAATAATCAAGTAAAGATGAGTTCAGATGAATCACTTTTTCATCATCAACAACATTCTTTTCACCACGAACATGTATGTAGCCCACAATAGTAAAACCTACCTGGTCACTTTTGCGCCGTAACTCGGTAATTGAAGCTGCACGTTTCCCCGCGCCCAGCACTAAAATACGTTTTTTAAAAATTGTCGAGCCACTAAAGTAAATAATATTTCGTATTAAAGCGATACCAATAAAAGTAATAACTTCGGCCAGTAACAAGACACCTCGCCCTAAAAACAATGAAGGAAAGATATAAAATATAAGCGAAAGTATGACTGTACCGAAAAAAAGAGCAGCGGATAGACGTAACAGGAAGCCCAGCATTCCTTCACGCAAACTGGCCTGGTACAGGCCTATCGCAATCATAGACAAACTCATTACAAAAGCATAAATTAATGCGCTTACGAGTGAAGAATCAAAATAGCTGGAAAATTGCTGACTGTCCTGCTGAAAAATAATATATGCTGAAGCCGAAATCGACAAACTCATTATAATGAATTCGCAAATACCCAGCAGTATGAAAGGTGTCCGCACATAGTGCTTAAATATACGAATTGAGTCCACTAAATCCCCTACAATTATAATTTTTGCTACAGTTAAATTTGCAGCCGTAATATACTTCCACTGTGTCAAAATTAAAACACATAAAGCTTACAAATATTAGCTGTTTAGGTGAAATTCCTAATATAAATTATCAAGAACAGCACATTCTGATATATACTAACATAAAGCAAGATGGTTAACCTTCAGCCATAAAGCAGGATGGCTAATTTTCAACCAGGTGTAATATCAAGATTATACTAACAATTTTAACCTCAGGAGTAATATGTGCAAACGATCGAAAATGCAAGAATCGCAATTATAGGCTTAGGTTATGTTGGACTGCCACTTGCAGCCGAATTTGGTAAGCAAATTGATACAATTGGCTATGATGTAAATAAATCAAGGATTGCAGAATTAACAAAGGGGAAGGATTCCACTCTGGAAACCAGTGACGAAGAACTCGCGGCTGCAAAAAACCTTAAATTCACAACAGAAAGCAGTGACCTTGAAAACTACAATGTTTACATCATCACCGTTCCAACCCCCATTAATGAGTACAAACTCCCCGATCTAAGCCCGCTCATGAGCGCATCAGCCATCGTTGGAAAAGTATTATCAAAAGGCGATATCGTTATTTATGAATCAACCGTTTACCCCGGTGCCACTGAAGATGACTGCATCCCTGTACTGGAAAAACAATCCGGTTTAAAATTTAACAGGGATTTTTACGTAGGCTATAGCCCTGAACGAATAAATCCGGGCGACAAAGAACATCGTGTAACCAATATATTAAAAGTCACATCCGGCTCCACAGAAGAAGCCGCTGATTTTGTTGACGCACTTTATAATACAATCATTACTGCCGGCACACACAAAGCATCAAGTATCAAGGTTGCTGAGGCATCTAAAGTAATAGAAAATACACAACGTGACCTTAATATTGCACTTGTTAACGAATTGGCTATCATCTTTAATCGTATGAATATTGACACCCTTGATGTTTTAGAAGCCGCCGGTACTAAATGGAACTTTTTAAATTTCAGACCCGGTTTAGTGGGTGGTCATTGTATTGGGGTTGATCCTTATTACCTGACCCACAAAGCACAATCGGTTGGCTATTACCCCGAAGTGATCCTTGCTGGCCGACGCATTAATGATGGCATGGGATCGTATATTACAGAACAAGTTGTAAAAATGATGACCCGCAAACGTATCCATGTTGTTGATGCCAATATTCTTGTTTTAGGATTAACCTTTAAGGAAAACTGTCCTGACTTACGGAATACCCGAGTAATCGATATTGTGCATGAATTTACTGCATACCATTCTAATGTTGATGTATACGATCCATGGGTAAATTCAAACGCTGCAAAAGAAGAATATGATATTAATCTTATATCAGAACCAGAAAAAGATAAATATGATGCCATCATATTAGCTGTCGCACATAAAGAATTCATAGAGCTGGGTACAAAACTAAGAGGCTACGGGAAACAGAACCATATTTTATTCGATGTTAAAAATGTTTTGCCCAAAGCAGCGTATGACGCACGTTTGTAGTTAAGTTATAAAACTTCTCAAATATGAATAATCCTTTTTGAAAGGCTCAGCTTATAAAATAGCAAGCACATCTTTATATTATTAATATTTAATTTGTTTAGGAAATGACTCATGAGTACAGAAAAGGTTAGAAATATCCTTGCACAACATGGTCGTCTATCGACCGATAGCAATGCCCTCGAAACTGATAGCGATTTATATAACGCAGGCCTTACATCTCTGGCAACTGTGGGTTTAATGCTCGCGCTCGAAGAAGAATTTGATATCGAATTCCCTGACTCAATGCTTAGCCGCAAAACCTTTAGCAGTATCGAAGCCATCACCGATGCCATTGAAGAACTACAAAATTAGAGTGTAATCTCTTCCCACTTAGTTGAAAAGGAACTCAAAGATGTCAACACATGAATCTATCAATTCAGATGACTTCAATGCACTTAAAATAAAAATACACAAGGTTGGCCGTGAAATCATCGCTCCACATGCACATGATGTAGACATTAACGCTCGCTTCCCGTCAGAATCAATCAATGCACTTAAAGAATTAAAACTACTCAGCGCCTATGTGCCAAAGGCTCAGGGTGGTATGGGACTTAATATTATTCAAATTGCAAAAATATGTGAAATTCTGGGGCATTACTGTGGCTCAAGTGCAATGATTTACTCCATGCATATGATTCAGGTTGCCTGTGTGGTGAATCATTCGGGAGAATCCGCCTACTTTAAAACTTATATTAAAAAGCTGGTTGCGGAACAACGCCTGATGGCATCGGCAACCACCGAAATAGGGGTTGGTGGCGATTTGCGCTCCAGTATTTGTGCGGTCGAACTCAACGGTGATAACTTTAAACTGGCTAAAGAAGCCCCTGTTATTTCTTACGGAATGGATGCCGATGATCTTATGATCACTGCGCGTCGCAATGCCGATGCAGCTAAAAGCGACCAAGTTCACGTCCTGCTGCATAAAGATCAGTACACGCTTGAACAAATATCCGGCTGGGATACGCTGGGGTTCCGGGGTACATGCAGTTCAGGTTTTAATGTTTCCGCCACAGGAAGTAAAGAGCAAATCCTGCCCGTTCCCTTTGCTGATATTCTTAGCCAGACCATGCATCCTTTTGCCCACCTCACCTGGGCATCATTATGGAGCGGGATTGCCGCCGATGCCGTCAATATAGCCCGTGCATCGGTTAAAAAAGCAGCCTTACAAAATATTGAAATGCCCCCTATATCAGCAATACGTTTAGGTGAAGTCGATAGTATTTTGCAAACGATGCGTAACAACATCACCGTTGCGCTGGAAGAATACCAACAACTGCTCCAGCAAAATGATGCGAATGCCTTTACAAACTTTGGATTCGGAATACGAATCAATAATGTAAAAATTGCAAGCTCCCAGCTGATTGTTGATATTGTTGGGCAGGCCATGTTAATTGCCGGTATATCCAGTTACCGCAATAATTCAAAAACAAGTTTAAGCCGCCATATTCGTGATGCCTATGGCACCGCTTTAATGGTTAACAATGATCGTATAATGTTACACAATTCCACTCTCCTTTTAATGCATAAAGAGGAAACCTAGCATGTGCTTATCAGACCAAATAGTGGACGAAGCATACAAAAAATATCAGAATGAACTTATCGAAGCTGGTTTGCTATTACCATCTGGTGTTCAGGGGGTTTATGGTTTAAGTGGCCGTTTTGAGGGCATTATTGAAGCGTTTGAACGCTATGTTACCCGAATGGGGAAAGATCTCAAACCAGATGTAGTACGCTTCCCTCCGGTGATTAACCGCGACACATATTTGTCCACCGACCATATTGAAACTTTTCCAGACTTAATGGGCTCCATCCACAGCTTTCACGGCAAAGAAAAAGATCATATTCGCATGGTACAAAAAAAACAGGATGGCGCTGACTGGACTGACGAACTCGATGCAACCGAAACCATGATGGTACCGGCAGCCTGTTACCCGCTTTACCCGACTGCGGCAAACACTGTTTTACCGGATGATGGTCGACTGGTTGACTTGCGTGCCTTTGTCTTCAGGCATGAACCCTCCCCCGATCCAGCTCGCATGCAAATTTTCAGGCAACGCGAATATGTCAAACTCGGCACGCCTGAACAGGCACTTAATCACCGCAATTACTGGCTAAAAAAAGCCGAAGAAATGTTGCTTTCACTCGGGCTCAATGTGAAACCAATTGTGGCAAATGATCCTTTCTTTGGTCGCGGTGGTCGTGTTATGGCGGCAACCCAAAAAGAACAGGAACTAAAATACGAACTGGTTGCGCCTGTCGCTTCCACCGAAAAACTTACGGCCATCACATCCAGCAACTACCATATGGATCACTTCGGTGCTGAATTTAATATCACAACACCGGATGGCAAGCATGCACATACTGCATGCGTAGGCTTCGGCCTTGAAAGAATTACTCTGGCATTATTAAAAAAGCATGGCTTTGACCCGGAAACATGGCCAAAAGAAGTGAAACAAATTCTGGAGCTCTAATGCAGCAAATCCTGAAACTCGACCCTGCTAACTACCTGCGCCACCGCATCCACTCACAGGAGCGCGACTGGGCAGAAACCAATTGCTATGTTGATATCTGGATTGAATTACTGCACTCGTTAGGCCACGAACCAGTCGCTGCCATGCCGTATACACTTGCAATCGACTTTGAAGGCGACCAATGGACCTTTTTCAAATTTCCCCTTGCTGATTTATACGATCTTTATGGCATTGACGTACAGGAACTGGCCATATGGCAGCCTCTTACCAAACATATTGAAGAACAGGTTAAATTAGGCCGCCCTGTCCTTGTCGAACTCGACTCCTACTTTTTGCCCGACACAGCCGGTATGGCATACAAACTTGCGCATGTAAAATCAACCGTTGCCGTAACAGAAATTGACCTTGAAAAACGCCACCTCGGATATTTTCACGGTCAGGGTTATTATCACCTCCCCGCCAATGATTTTCTTGACGTGTTTCGTTTGCGAGATGAACCAGATCCTGCTGTTTTATCACCCTACGTCGAAATTGCAAAATTAAGACGTACAGATAAATTACCTGCTGAACAACTGGTGCAATTATCGCTAAAATTACTAAAAAAACAGTTAACCTTACTCCCCGAGCAGAACCCATTTCATTCTTTTAAAGTAAAATTTAAAAGCGATGTAAAATGGCTATGCAATGAGAACCTGGAAACTTTTCACCAATATTCCTTTGCCACTCTCCGCCAGTTTGGCGCTTGCTACGAGCTTGCAGCAAACTACTTAAGCTGGCTGACTGCTCAGGGAGAATCAGATCTTGAACAAGCTACTCAACAAATCAAGGCTATTTCAGAAACGGCAAAGGTTTATCAGTTCCAGCTTGCCCGAGCAATAAGTCGGGGTAAAAAACTGGATTTAACCCCCATCGATTCAATGGCTCTATTATGGGATAGCGCAATGAACAGCTTAACTGACAAGTACCTGTAAAACTTTCTATTCCCCGGTTTTTTTATTTGCCGGCAACAATTTTGCCTCCAGTATGCAATACGCAAATGCTGCACTACTGTATAAATAATATAACTGATGAAAACCCAGTCCCATAAAAGCAAACAACAACCCCTTTCGTTTAAAAAACAGCGAGAACAAATTACTGTTTACAAGTATAACACCACCGGCTAATACAATAATTGACCATACAGGTATCCATCCTAAAATAACCAAAAAAAGTCCCAGAAAGAAAACACCCGAGAGCATTGCGCGCATCCGTTCTTGTGTGCTTACGTTTAAATCATCAACAACACCCGTTTGGCGTATCATCAATCGAGACCAGGGAATGGCTCGACAAAATATTTCAGTGTGTATTAAATTAAAAAACCGCCATACTTTTAAATGGGTACTTTGAAGTTCAGGAAAAAGCATTATTTTCCCGCCTGCCTCACGAAGCCGGTAACCCAGTTCAATGTCTTCTATTGATGGGCGTTTAAACATTTCCACGTCAAACCCGCCTACAGCCAAAAAGTTGGCTTTTCTGACAGCACCACAACCTGACCAGAATGTTGATGCTTCTTTACGGCCACGATGATGATAAAAATGATGAACCAGATTTTTGTACTGCGATAAAAAGTTTTGTGCAGGAGGTTTGTCATCGTATGATCCAAAAACAGCAACCACATCGGGTGATGAAAAACCTTCCCTCATATATGCTGCAGCATCATCATGAATTATCACATCGGCATCAACAAACCAGAGGATCTCGCCCTTTGCCAGTTTAGCAGCCTCATTTCGAGCTGCGCCAGGGCCAAGTCGTCCACCTGACGGGATAACTCTGGCACCCAGCTCACTTGCTATTTTAGCAGTATCATCAGTCGAACTATCATCAACAACAATCACTTCTCTGACTTCACCACGCTTCATCATACCAATAAGAGGCGGCAAACTTTTTACAATAAAATCCTTGCCATTATATACTGGCATAATAATACTAATATCCAGTGAGTCGGCTACCTGTTCCATTGTGTTATCTGTACTCATTTCGATACCTTTATCATTTTTTGTTGTTATTATTGTTTATCTCTTATTTACAGAAAGATAGCCACGCGCTTCCCCCAAACCCCAGGCAAGAAGAAAAACCAGCAACCAGGGAATAGCCTTCGGCAACTTTGATTTATGAACACCATCTCGATTAACCGACACAATAATTTTCTTTAGAAACAAAACCGGCAACGCAGGCGAAAGTAGAATTAAAATCAGACGTTTAACCATCGATATTTCAGTTACTCGCGCCAGACCAAATTCTTTCCCGTGAGCCAGGCGTTGTTTAAAAAATTGCCCAGTCGTATAAAGATTTCGATGTATAGCGACTAAATCAGAAGATAAAAACAGGGTCATATTCTTTTTTCTGAAGCGCGAATGAAAGGAGGGTTCCCAAAACCCTTTTTCTAATAAATCACCATTTTCCAGAATGTCTTCACGTCGATAAACAGCATTATCAGCCGCTATTTCATTTATCTCACGGCTTTTTTGTGGTGGTGAAAAAGAGATATAGCGTAAGAAAAAAATAGCCCAATCTCTTGCATTTGATGCAATATCATTTTCTATAATACCTCCCACGCCCGGATATTCTTGCATATTGGTACTCAACAATTTATCAACCCAGTCCGGCGCAGGAATGCAGTGGGCTGTAGTTAAAGCGACATTATGTGCCTGCGCAACTCTAATACCATCGCCCCACATTTCAGGTATTAATCGCCCCTTTTTACAGGTAATCATTCTGCAATTATTGAATACAGAAATAATACCTGACGTATTTGGATCTGCATCTGTTGCACAAAATAAAAATTCTACTTCTGGATAAGCCGCAGGATTCAGGTTTCGTAATATTGCATCAAGGTTATCTTGCGCATATTGAACACCGATAATCACGGACAGAAGCCTTTTATTTTTCATTGTTTCCCTCTTACAGTGCGAATCAGGCCACGCAAGGAAAGGTAACCCCTTGATAGCGTGCTGTTTAAATTTTTAATTAGCCATTCAGGTTGCAAATAGTATGCATCCAAACGCGGTAACTTTGCATAATCCTCATTGCTGTTTAATACCCGAAATGCTGTTGTTACTGTCGCTTTATAGCGATTACGTGCAAACTCACATACCTGATCATTTTTATAACCATAAGGATAGGCAAAATATTGAGGATGACGTCCCAATCTTTTTTTAATTAATTCATCAGCCGTTTCACATTCATCTTCAATCTCAGCAAGACTGAGCATGCGCATGTCAGGATGATTATTTGTATGTGAATCAATATAAACGCCCCCTGCCTGCAACTTTTCTATTTCATCCCAGTTCAACATGTCAAAATTTGGCGCACAAGCAGGTTGTGTAGACCACTGATTACTTTTACCCACAGCACCGGTTGTTAAGTAAAGATGTGCAGGCATATTAAAATCCTGAAGCACAGGTAAGCCTTCTGTGAATACAGATTTCATGCCATCATCAAATGTAATCGCAATTCCTTTGTTAACATCACGCAAAAGCAACTTATCCAGACTTAATACCGGGATACCTGAACGTGAAAGTGATTCGAGTAAAGTCACAAACTTTTCAGGTGGGTACGATAAAACCGAACCAGACTGATCTATGCTATGAAATGTTATAATTGCCTTCATTTTTAAATTTTAACTTATTGCAATTTACTATTTTTTATTTTGTCAACAATCGTTAAATACGCGTTCAGATGTTTTTCTTCTGTATAAAAACTATCAAAACCTTTACGTGCTTTTTCGCCAAGAAGAAGACACAGTTCAGAATCTGCATTCAACTGCTTAACCCGTGAGATTAGCTCATCATCCGTCTGGTAAACAAAACCTCCACCAGTAGTATCTACAATATCACGACTGCCACCCGCAGAGCGAACAAGTGCAGGGGTTCCGCATGCGAAAGCCTCGACAATGGTTAAGCCAAATGTTTCAGGTGCCAGCGAAGGTAAAATCAAAGCCTTTGCATTTTGGTACATTTGAATCAACTCTGACTGATTGACTGCTCCAATAAATTGAATATTTTTAAAACCAGCATACTCACGTTTAAGTCGTACCAGCAGGTCACCGTCACCAACCACATGTAAATTAATATCCGGCAGTCTGGAAAAAATATCGAGTAGTACCACAATTCCTTTAGAAGCCGTTATTCTACCAACATAAATAAAGGGTTGTTTAACAAACGGTATGGAAACAGTCGAGTCAACCGGGATTTTCTGTTCAGGGTTCAGTGTAGAAAAAAGAGGCAATACCTGTATGTTATTTGCAATACCAGCCTGGCGGTGCTTTTCTGCCGTAAATTGGCTGGGGGCAAGTAATGTATCTACATATCGAAGTGAACGCTTAATAAGTCCTGTGTAACGCCACAATTGTGGAGGAATACCCGAACGTATCAAGCAGCGTATACATTGAGGCTTATCACATGCTTGCGCATTATTTTTCCAGAATATATGAGTCGGGCATAATAGCCAGTGCTCATGCAATGTATACAAGGTAACCGGCGCATTGCTTAAACTCAGCACTGCTGGCCCTCCCATCAGTGAAATATTATGAAAATTTACAACGTCAAAATTCTGCTTTAGTATATTTTTTAAGGTCAAATACTTAAAACCTGGCCTGCCAGTTTGCTGTGTATAAAGTGGTGAAAGAATACCAAAACGACTCTTCAGACGATGTACTTTTATCCCGTCTTCTTCTATTAATTCAGGTGTATTTTGCGTATAGCTGCCTGTGCGGTAAGCATCTTCACAATGAACAATATCAACTTCATGCCCCAGTGAAACAAGGGCTCGTGATAAAGCTCGCACATAAGTTGCATCGCCACCAAAGTGATATGGAGGATAAAATGTGCTGACCATACAAAAACGCATGACTACTTCCCTGTTGCACCTTCAAGACAGTTAAACGCCAGCTTCGCCGCTTTGCTCCATGTGAATTGCGCAGCACGCTGTGATGCTTTAGTTCTAAGGTCATCAAGTGTATCGGTTTCAGTTGCTAGTTGATGTATCGAATTTGCTATTTGTTCAACTTTGTACGGGTCAAAATATAAACCCGCATCACCCACTACTTCGGGTATTGACCCAGCTGAACTTGCTAACACCGGTACCCCACAGGCCATCGCCTCAATTGCAGGCAAACCAAAGCCTTCAGAGAATGAGGGCAAGGTGACAGCAAGTGAATCGGAATACAGGGTAACAAGATCTTCATCCGAAACGAAGCCGGTAAAATGCACTCGTCCTGTCAGTTTTGGATCAGCCTTCACAATTTTATCAAGTTCTTCATAATGTGAATGGAAACCATCACCATCAAGATCACCAATTAGTGCAAGATGCACATCATCAATACCACCTCGTTGCATCGCTTGTGACAACCCGCTCAGTAATCCAGGGATATTTTTATGCGGTGCCAAACCACCCACATAAACAATCAGACGAACACCATTGGGTAAACCAGCACGGTTGCGGGCGGCAAGTCGCTCGTCAGTATCCAGCACAGGTTTAAAGCGGGGATCAGCTGCTTCACTCACGACATCAATTTTATCTGGCTTTATGCCCAGGTATTTTACAATCTCTTTTTTAGCCGCTTCTGATACCGTCATAATACGACTTGCCTGCCACCGTGCAAGCCTCATCTTTAATGACCAGAGTAGCCGTCCCTTTTTATCAGGAAAAATTAAATCCGGAAAGTGCTCAGCAATCGCATCATGCAATGTAACAACGGTTGGCAATCTGAAAGGTGCAGGAAACCATGAATACACAGCAGGAAAAAATAAAACATCCAGCGAGTGCTTTGAAATTGAACGCGTGAAAGCCCAGATATCTTTTACTGAACGGCTGCCTTCTGCAACAGCGGCTTCAGTAACATGTTGCGAAATATCAACTTGTATTACATGAATATTTGGTCTTAACATTTCAGGCTCAGGAGGACGATCCACAAACAGGAAAAACTCATGATTTCGTTCCTCTTCAAACATGGCAATTAACAGCTCACGGGTAAATCGACCAAAACCTCGCTTGCTCCACCAGCAAGATGCATCAATACCTATTCGCATTTATACCCTGTCTCCATCAGAAACCAACCTGTTGTAATAACTATGATTTGTTTAAAAACCGCTCGACCAAATTATCACGAGCAATGGATATTTTTAATATTTCTTCTGCTGTTATTGGTGATACTGTATTATTTTTTACCGCGCTGTAAAATTCTTTAACTAAACTATAAAGCCCAGGGTAGGCATACTCACTGGTCAAACTACGTTTTGTTATGTTTATACCTGCAACATATAATTGATTTACTGCATACTTAAAAGGTTGAACAAGCTTTTGCTTACGAGAGACTTTACCTTTTTCTATTAATGCGTAACCATGGAAAAAATTCAGGACGATACGCCCTTTAGTAAAAAACAGCTCCATTTCACAACGCGTTGGTCTTGCATTCATGCTAATGTATATATCCACACCAATCCCGCCGGTTTTACCAATAACCTGTAGCTCACCTGTACGCGAATGAACCCCCGACCATTGAGTCATATCCAAATTTATATTTGGCCGTATTCGTTGCAAAACCGATAGCGGATGCGGAATGATGTCGGCAATAATATCGTTAAGTGTACTATCGGTTTGCCCACCAGCACCGGCCGATCCCGTTGTAAAACGTAAATGTAATAGCTCGCCTAAAGATACCTGCTCGGATATTGCTTTTTGTGTACCCTCCTGAAAACCAAACTGGTGTACAGGACAGATTTTCACATTTTTTTTATTTGCCGCATCCAATACGGATTTAGTTTTGTCACCCGAAGTAGCCAATGGCTTTTCAACAATCAGGTGCACACCCGCATTTATTGCTGCCATTGCAATCGGGTAATGACTGTTAACCGGGGTACACACATGAATAACATCCAGTTGCGTCGATGAAAGCATTGCATCGATAGTTGAAAATACAGCCGGGTTATTTTTAATCTTGCCCGCTAACTGCTGAGCAAGTTGCTCATTGGTATCAACAATAGCAGCCGTCTTTATGCCAAGACGTTTAATAGCACTTGCGTGCCATCGCCCCATAAGACCTGCACCAACAATACCGACTTTAAGTGTTGAGTAATCAGTATTAGACATAATCAAATGTGCAGGCTCTGGTGTTTATAATTATAACCGGTTTTTACCTAAGCAGCCCCGGCTTCTTTTACCTGTCTTGCCGCAAAATCTTCCGGCAGTTCAAAAATATACTTATCACGCCTTGCTTCATTCTCGCCAATGATTTCCTGATAATCATCTTCTGTATTAACAGCCATATGATCAATATCATAACCAAGCAATTTTTGCCCTAGCATTAAACCCATTTCAACTGAATGATCCGCATTATTGTAGCGGAAAATACCACCACGACCTGAAATATGTAGCCCTTCAAAACCAGCAAGGTATTCATTAATAATTTTTAACTTTCCAGCATAGTCCAAATCATAAACCGGGTAACAATATTTAGTACGAATAACGGTTGAGCCTTCATATTCATCTTCTTCAATAAATTTAAGTTTATCCACCAGATCACGCAAGCAGCGTTCAGAGATATCTTCATCTGACATATTCCAGATTTCATCTCCAGCGGTGCAGAAACATTCAAGTACCAATGATGTGTGCTCGTCATCTGGAACCATATCTTTGCTCCAGTTTTTGGGCTCATGGAAGCGCCCAAATATAATGTCAGAGTCCTGAATATACAACCAGGTATCTGGCGAAACCTGTTTACGCTTAATCATAACGTTAACCGTTACCAGATCTCTGAACTCCAGCGCATTCGCTGCATCTTTAACTTCCTGGCTGCAAGCCGGCACAAGAATTTGTGCAAGGAAGCCAAAAGGAATTGTTGATACAACTGCGTCACCACGAATACTTTTCTCTTCTTTGTTATGAATATAAAACACTTCAAAGTCATTTGGCCCATGATAGTGGATCCGGCTAACAGCAGACTCAAGCAACACTTCACTGCCACTTGATCGAATATCTTCTGTTAAACGTTCAGGAATACGCATATAGCCGTACTGGGGATACATAAACTCATCAATTAAACTGGTAACTTTATTGTTACTTCCTATTAATGCATCACGTACTGTTGTCCATACAGATAAACCCTTGCTGCGTTGAGACACCCAGTCAGCTGACAATTCTTCACAAGGTTTACCCCAGACTTTTTCTGAATACATTCGGAAGAACATGTCATATAATTTTGTTCCGAATTGTGAAACATAAGCCTGTTTCATCGTAATAATTGGCTTTTTAAACAATGACTGTGAAATTGCTGACCAGAAGAAAGCCAAGCCAGCATGTATGATGGTGATAGGGCCTGTGTTCTTGAAAATATCAGAAAATCGTATAGGGTAGAAAAAAAACTTGCGATTGTAATAGATACGGCTAATTCTCTCGACAAGAACAATTTCACCTTCCATTAAATGCCTGAACCAGTTGTTAAGATCCTCATTTTTGGAAAACCACCGGTGCCCACCCAGGTCAAAACGATAACCCTTGTCTTCAATTGTACGGCAAAGGCCTCCGACAAAATCATTTTTTTCAAGCACCGTTACCTTACCACCTTTAGTGCTAACTTCATGTCCGGTTGCCAAGCCACCCGGCCCTCCCCCAAGAATGATTACATGTTCTGCTTTTTTTGCCATGTCACTTCTTCCCTCTAAATGCGACAACATTGTTATAAATCCAGCTAAAGAGTAACGATAAAACATAGGTAATAATAAATAGTTCTATCGCCCCGATAAAACTCCCAACTGTACTAACAGAATACCCTGGTAAAAAATTTACCAATAATTGTGCATGCGTACTTTCATCCGCTGTCCCTCGAATCACAAGCCAGTTGGTTGTTACGACTAGCCCTGCAGATATAATAGTTCCCAGTGCCAGACCAAGGTAATGCCCACTTAATTGCATTGGCATACCAAGCAAATCATCATTACGTGCACCATCACGTAAATACGCCTTAATTAAATCAGGAATACTCCGAGCATAAATACGATAAAACATGGCAGCAAGCAAAGCACCAATAATGGCTCCCCAGAAAAAGCCAACCCAGGCACCAAAATGGCTAACTTCATATCCCGGTAAAAAAACACCCAATAAACGCAAATACTGGCCGGTATCTGGCATACCTCGATACATAGAGATATAGGTTATTACAAACAGGGATAATCCCGAGACAAAGCCAAAGACACCGGCAAGTAGCCGCGTATTCAATTTGACTGAAGCATGCAGGAGAACTTTGTCATATTCCACTGCTGTGTTATCGGTTGTTGAAGTATTTGTCATCGTATATTAATCCCTAATCTGCCATCATCTTCCACCACACTGCACGTGCTACAGTCAGCACAATGTAAATGTAGTGGGTAAGGTTCCAGAGCGTTGCAATAACAAAACCGGCAATCACGCCCATAAGACCAAAATAAAATGCACCGAGCACTGCCCCAGGCCATGTCACTTCATACCCTGGCAAATAAATACCAAGAAGTGCCAGGTGTGGCCCAATTTCCTGCCCCTCGGGTGCGCCTTGAATTAACAATAAACCCGTTGCGAGAAAAATAATAAAACCCGAAATACATCCCAGAGCCACTGCCAAAGCAACCGGATCCATTTTCGCAAACGACGCCATTAAAATCGCTTTATCCTGATTTGATTTATCCATATTGTTGTACACCCGTCAAAAATGTATTCACATCGCTTCCTCTTTAAGAGTTTGCTCAAAATATTCAATTGTTTTCCTAAGACCATCGTCCAGCTTTACTTCTGGTTCCCAGCCCAAATGTTTTTTCGCATAGGAAATATCCGGGCGCCGTCGAGTTGGGTCGTCATGTGGCAATGGTTTTAATTCAAGCTTTGAACTTGAGCCAGTAAAATCAATTACTTTCTGAGCTAACTCAAGAATTGTAAATTCACCCGGGTTGCCTACATTAACCGGCCCTAAAATATTGTCAGGGGAATCCATTAGCTTTATTAATACATTGACCATATCATCAACATAGCAAAAAGATCGAGTTTGCTCTCCATCACCGTAAATAGTAATGGGTTCATTCTTCAATGCCTGCATAATAAAATTGGACACAACCCGACCATCGTTTGGGTGCATATGTGAGCCATAAGTATTAAACAATCTTGCAACCTTTATCTTTAAGCCATGCTGCCGATGATAATCAAAAAAGAGTGTTTCAGCACACCGCTTGCCTTCATCATAACAAGACCGGATACCAATTGGATTTACATTACCCCAATAGTCCTCTGTTTGAGGATGCACTTCAGGGTCACCATAAACCTCACTTGTAGATGTTTGCAGAATTTTTGCATTAATTCTTTTTGCCAAACCCAACATATTGATTGCACCATGTACGCTGGTTTTTGTGGTTTGTACCGGATCATGCTGATAGTGAACTGGACTGGCTGGACACGCCAGGTTATAAATCTCATCCACTTCCACATACAACGGAAAACATACGTCATGCCGCATAACTTCAAAATAAGGGTGATCCATAAATTCAACAATATTGCTTTTTGTGCCTGTAAAAAAGTTGTCCACACAAATAACATCATGACCATCTTCAAGCAATTTCCCACAAATATGCCGTCCGAGAAAACCTGCTCCACCGGTAACTAGTATTTTTTTCAACTTTATTCCTTATATATTTTTTTAGATAAATATCTTAAGAATAATTCATCTGTAAATTTATTATATTATTACACTGCTGTCCCGTTAACGCCCTCTCCCTTCGGGGCATTGAAGTGAGGGGAACTGAATGAATAACGCATTATTTACCCCCCACATCCTGGCCTTATCCCTGATGGGGATGGCTCCAATTAACAGCTAAGCTAAACCCATCTCCGGGATGTTAGCAACTACCCTGCCCACCTTGGTTAACGGGACAACAGCAGTGATATTATTATAATTTGCAAAGCACTCTTAAACTAATAAAAAGCAGTTTTTCTGGTTACTTTAACCTAACTTAGCTGTTATAGAAAGCATCTATTTTAACACCAACTTATACACATAGAAATATTTATTATTAAATGTAAGAACAAACTTATCTTTCGGCAACTCAAGTGCACTAATCGGGCTCTGCATATTATTAATTTCGACTGCAGAATGGACCAGATAGGTTGCCCCAATCGCTGTCATGTATTTAACCAAAATATCTTTTCCTTTATGGCTCCTGGGTATTGTTGAAGCTTGACGGCCAGTCATTAAAGCCATAACACGAGGCTTTGAAAAAATAAAAACACTGTCATCTGGAGTTGACTTTTTTACATAAGCAAAAAACTCCTTTGCATAAGGATTTGAAATTCCTAAATTGTATTCACTTACATAAAAATTACTTGATGCATAATTAAAAGTTGTTGCGCCTAAAAAAACTACAGCAATAACAAGCATAGTTTTTCTATATGTTGTCTTAATCAACGCTTCATGCAACCTGAATGCATATAAAAAGAAAACAGGAACTAAAGGAATCATATAGCGCAACCCATCAAACCCGGCGAATAAAAACAATACCGCCATATAGCCGGCCACAAAAATATCAAGCAAAGTTGGTCCAAAATAGACAGATCGAAGGTACCCACCAAAAGCAAAGAGTAAAAAGATAACTAATGCGATTGTTGATGATAGATAGACAAGCTGTACGTCGGAGTCAGGCCACAAATTCCGCATTGACCTTGCATAGAGTTCGGCCTGCTTTATGATATGACTCAAATCCACATTAATCAGATCAGTATGGCGCATTGCCGTGCTCTGTTCGCCCTGTTCTTCAGCCAGTTTGACTACACGTTCAGCACGCTCAGGATTACTCGGTGATATTTTTATTGCATAACTTTGAATACCAATTAAGGCAACAAAGGTAAGCAATGCAACGCCTGTTGCTAAACTGATTTTTCGAAAATAAAATAATTCAAAACATAATATTGCAGGGATAAAAACAATACCAATTTCTCGTGTCGCATAATTTAAATATAATAATAGCCCGATAAGTGCTGCAAACCACCAGTTTTTACTTTTAGTATCACAATAACCTGTTTCTGTTTTAACATATCGATGATTCAGTATCACTAACGTTACAAACGCTATCAGCATAAACAGAAACTCTGACAAAACTTGATCCTTCTGCAGCCATAAATACGGGTTTAGAGCCAATATGAGAATAAACACAAACTGATAAAGGGGCGTTAACTTTTTCGTAGTCATCATTGTTGCTATATATAGCGCAATAATAAAAAATGCAGCAAGCAACACCTTAAAAGCAAACAGGTTAAACCCAAATAAAGCATAAAATGGCGCCAGCACCAAAGGAAAGACAGGGGGATAGACAGGAGGAGCAACAAAGGAAAAAGTATTGTAGATATAGCCAATATCTGAGTATGCTCTGCCCTCAACCAGATTTATTGCATGGAGAATATACTGACTAAAATCACCACCCCAATTATGGCCAGGTGTTAACGTGACCACCCAAAGAATAAAAAGTAGTACAAGCAATACAGGCTTCCAGCATTCATAAATATTGCTTTGTTTGCTATTGAGCAATAATCTTTTTAAAAACATTACCCGCACTCATCCACGTTAAATAATGCCATTCGGTATTTTTCTGAATCGTCAAGTATATACATAACATTGAATAATAATCGAGACACACCCTCTGCACACACCTTGAATATTTCAAGCAAAATCCAGACCGAAGGGCTACCCCATAAATAACTAAGCGTTATATTTAAAGTTACTATGCGCTATAAAAACTGCACTGCATTTTTTTATTTTACTAACAAACTTAAATCCAATCTAAGCCAGCATTAAGTGCAAGGGAATAATACACTATGGCTATGCTTGCTACTGTATATTATTTATACAATGTGTATTATTTACATTCTACAGCAGGGGAAAAACAGAAATCTGCCAAAGTTTTTGTATAACAAATATAACCAAAATTTATTTCTTATATCACATCTGGCTGGTGACTTTGGTTTTATACGCCAGTACTGTATAGTTTACGAATTAAAAATTGAATTCTAACTTCAGGTGAACATTTTGGCTTTACTCAAACGCATTACCCGACATCTCAAAATGATGGCTCGCTCATATTCACATCGTACACAGCAAACGCCTCCATTTCTTGTTATCTTTATTAACTCGATTTGCAACTTGACCTGTGAACACTGTTTCTATTGGAAAAACCTGAATCAACGTAATGATTTGTCCGTTAAAGAATTTGAAAAGCTGTCACTCGAGCTAGGCCATTTTGAGCATTTAAACCTTTCGGGCGGCGAACCCTTTATCCATAAACAATTCGCCGAGATTGTACAATTTTTTATCACCAATAATGGTGTTAAAGAAGTGTATGTGCCAACCAATGCCTACTTTCCTGAGCGAACAGAAACCCAACTAAGACAGATTTTAAGCACCAACAGTCCTGAGCAGCTTAGCTTATTTGTTTGCGAAATTTCACTTGATGGAACAGAAGATTTCCATAATGAATTCAGGGGTAATCCAAAATCATTCGAAAAAGCGATGGAAACCTACGATATGCTTGCAAGGCTTCAAAAAGAAGACCCCAGGCTGCAAATCCACTGCATTAGCACCGCCACAGATGCCAACATGAAAGAAATTTGGGCGCTTACAGAATACTTATATGAGCGTTGCCCGGCAATGGAACACCACAACCTCGCTATCATTCGCGGTGACCGAAAAAACCCCTCTTTACAAGGGCCTTCCCTGACCCAGTATGAAGATCTGTTTCAGCATATTGCTAAAGTTTGGAAGCCAAGAGAAGAACAGCGGTATGGTTCTATCGTAGAACCCATGCTGCAATGGGGTAAGCTGAAAGTTATCGAAGAAAACAAACAGTCTATAAAATGCACAGCCGGTAATATGACAGGGGTTGTCTATGCCAATGGTGATGTTAGCCTCTGTGAAATTCACAGCCCTGTTGGCAATTTACGCGATCAATCCTTTTTTGAAATATGGGATTCAGCAAAAGCAAACAAGCTACGAAAAGAAATAAAAGCCAAAGAATGTCATTGTACTACGGAGGTCTTTTTATGGCCTAGCATCGTTTATCAGCCACTCGAACTTATCCGTGCATTTTTTGGTATACGAAAAAAATGGAAAAAACAGTAAACTCTAAATCTGAAATTTCGCCCCCCGAGTTATTGCCCGCAAACCAGAAACTCGACTTTGTTTGCCCATTGTGTAAGGGTAGTTTAACAACAACTCACTCGCATTTTCAGTGCCAGCCTTGTCAGCGCAACTACCCAGTTGTAGCCGGAATACCTGACTTCCGCATATTCCCTGATCCCTATCTTGATTTTGAGGAAGATCGGGCTCGAACACAAATCGTCCTTGATGCACTTGAGCAATATCCTTTAAGAGAACTACTTACCTATTACTGGAGTTACAGTGATGTTACACCGCCACTCTTAAGAGCTAAATTTGTTGATAATGCAATGCGTGGGGAATCTCGTGGGCAACGTTTATTTGATTTAATAACAAACGATGGTAAAAAGTTACCAACACGCTTTATAGAAATTGGCTGCGGTACAGGTAATTTGCTTGCAACCGCCGCCAGGCACGTTGAGCAGCCTGTCGGTACCGATATTGCCATGCGCTGGTTGCACTTGAGCCGACGGCGTTTTATGGATAGAGGAATGGATGTGCCAGCTCTGGTTTGTTGTTGTGCAGAATATCTGCCCTTTAAACCGCAGTCATTCGATGCCGCGGTTATGGCATCGACTTTTGAGTTCCTAAAAAACCCCAAAGATGCACTCGCCGAATTAAAGCGCACCCTTACTTATGACGCCCATTGTTTAATAAACACCGTAAATCGCTTTTCACTCACTAACAACCCTTATGCCCACCTATGGGGTGTCGGTTTTTTACCAAAAACATGGCAAGTTAAATATGTCCGAAAGAGACGTGATGCGAGCTTTGAAAACATTACCCTCTACTCTTATCGGCAGATGAAAAAAGTAGCTGCTGTATCATTCAACAAGGTTGATATTACACTTGCAGATGTGAGTGATAAAACCCTGGCAACATTGCCACTACGTACAAGGCTGCTGGTTAAAATATACAGAGGATTGAAAAAAATCCCGGTCATGCGCTTGCTGCTTAAACAAATATCACCGGAATGGGATGTGAAGCTTTCCAACCCCAAACAGGCATAGATAATGGAAGAACAACCCGACACTTCCATCGTGATCGCTTCATTCAGTTCTATCCAGCATCTGGATAAATGTTTAACGAGTCTGAAAGCCCATGCTAAAGGTGTCAATGTTATTGTCTCAACTATCTTTACCGCAGAGCAACTTGCCCCACTTCAACAACGCTTTAACTTTAAAATTGTATTAAATCCAGATGAGCAGTATTTGCAATCAGCCAGGCTCAGAGAAACCCGGGTATTCAGACTCCGTACTCGTGGCGTACAGGCAGCCGAGGGGGAAAAAATTATACTTCTGGAAGATCACTGCGAAGTGACACCGAAATGGCTAGATTCATTACAGGCAACATTAAAGAACCAACAATGCATTGCAGGTGGCTCTGTTACCAACAGGGCGGACTCCAGCCTGTATAGCTGGGCATTATACTGGTCTGAATACGCAGCAATGATGCCACCTTTGCCCACGAAAGGATTAACCTATTTGTCTGCTGTCAACTGTGGCTATTTCAAAACTGCACTCGATGCCTGCAAAAGTGTCTGGCAAGCGGGTTTCTATGATAACGAGGTGCATGATGCACTAATAAAACAAGGTGCAAAATATTGTCCTGCAACACACGCCACGGTATATACAAGCCTTCCCTTCTCATTCAATCAGGCATTGGTACACTTGTATACAGGTGGTAAACGCTATGGCAGCTATCGTGGTGGCAGTCAGTGGACTATTCAGCGTGCAATACGGGTACTTTCTACCCTGGCTGTCCCTGCCGTCTTGCTTGCACGTGTTTTTAAACTGATTCGCAGCCGCCAACCGCAACAAATAAAAACTTTTGTGTTCGCCTGGCCTGTCCTGTATTTATTATTAGGCGCGTGGGGACTCGGTGAGTTAAGCGGAACATTAAAAGGCATAAAGAAAAAATACTGAATTAAACAACAAGCAGTCAATTGACATCAGGCACTGAATAGTAGATCCTGTTTAACACGAAAGGTTATGGATGAGCTTTGTATATGAAATCATTATTTTATAATTTTTTAACGATTTTAGTTTCAATACTTTTCGCCTTGTCTGCTGCTGAATTATTCGTTCGCTACACCCACAACGCCTATCCATTTGACATAGAGATGGTGCGCCTTGCCTATTTAACCGATAAAGATAAAAATTTACGCTGGCGATTCCCGCCAAAAGAAGGCCGCAACAGCCTGGGCTTACGTAACAGAGAGATCACAGCTAAAAAAGAGAATGTTTTTAGAATTCTTTTTCTGGGTGACTCCCTCATCTGGACTGGCAAAACCCGCTCAGGTGAACAATACACGCAGGTCATTGAAAACAATCTGAATCAGACTCTAAAACCTGGAAAAAAAATAGAAGTTATTAATGCGGGTATCCCTGGCTACACAACTTATCAGGAGATGGAATTTCTAAAAGCATACGGCCTGGATATGGAACCTGATATGGTGATACTCGGGTTTGTCTTTAATGACCTGTTCTACAAGTACCTGCACAAGCCAACCGAAAAAGAATTATTAAGCCATGAGCCTCAAGCTGAACTCAATCGATTTGATACCAACTCAATTGTCGGCTCGGTTTTTGCAAAAAGCTACCTAGCACATTCTGTTGCTTATATTATAGAACGCATACAAAACAAACTGGCTCGACGCCCTTATTTATCGTTTGAACATCGAAGGGACTTTTATCTGGCATGGAAGCCTTATGGGTGGAGACATTCTGAAAGACTAATAGCTCAAATGAAACAACTGCTGGATAAAAAAAATATACAATTTAACATTATTACATTTCCGGTCTCCAGCCAGGTAGACAAGACCGTTTTAAGTTTTGATGAAAAGTATGTGCTGTACCCACAATCCAGAATAAAAGAAATAGCGGCAAAAAATAATATTCCTTTTTATGACCTGACAAATAGCATTCAGAATAATGGTGACCTGAAACTGTACAAAGATTACTTACACTTCAATAGCAATGGAAACGATATTATTGCCAAAGAATTAACACAATACTTGCTGACAAAAAATTACTCTAACCCTGATGTATCCCCACGAAGTTCCAGAAAAAAATAATAGCTAAAAAAACAGCTATCAATACTGGAATAAAACGCTGTCATTACAAAGCAACAACCTGAACGTGGCAATGACTGGCAACGCTAAATCTCGTGGGGATCCCTCAGACTCTAACCCGCTATTTATTCGATTTGACTCAGCGCATCCCCTTTACCCAAAAGATACCCCACCATTTCGCCATAAGCCCAGACAATATAAAACAGCAATAAGATTGGCATTGCAGATTTAAATTCCCGGGTTAAACGATTTTTATCTTTTATCTGCTTTGCACTCCGCAATAACAACAAGGGCGGCAAGAGTGGTGTCGCAACACAGGCAAAAAGACGTTTTAATCGCTGCCTACGATCAAATCGTAACCCCGCATAATAACGAGAGTAAATAAACCGCTGTCTTACAAATAAACCAAAACTGAACTTTTTACAGTGGAAAATTTTAATCTTGTTAGTCGAAAACAGTTTTAGATCTTTCTCTAGCAAGACTGGATGCAATGTCGTTTCCCAAAAACCACGGGTTAAGAGTTTGCGATCAATATCCGTGAAAACAGAATGATGGTAAGCCACATTCATGCCGGGTAAAATATTTGTATCACCCTCTTCAATTGGCGCCAGGAAATAACTGTACTCACATAAAAATGTTGCCCAGTCTAACGGTGTATCGCACACTCCGTTTTCAACGCAGCCCCCTACCGCAACCGTTCCTTCCGGTGAATCGGCAAAGGCTTGAACAATACTGGTCAACCAGTTTACAGAGGGAATGTTGTGATCTTCAATGACTGAAATATAGGTTCCATTCGCATGGTCAAGTGCAATTGTGCGTAATTCAGGTAAGGGGGTATCAGCAGGACATTCAATGCGCTTTACTTCAGGAAAATTCTCGTCAAGCTGGCGACTAACAACATCATTTCTTCGGTCTGCAATAATGACCTCATAACGATGTACCCCATCCTGATTTCTTAATGATTCAAGTACTTCGAAAATACGCTCACAATCTTCAGTACTTACCAAACCTATCAGAATTGAAAAATCCACTGCGTTTTCTAGTATTGCATTGTTATAGGGATGTTTTTTTCACTGGATTCATAGGCCGCATAAACCAGTGCCAGAGTACGCTTGTTATCTGCCCCACTACAAGGTGGCGTTATCCCCTTTTCCATCGCAACCATAAATGTTTTTATAAGCTTGTGGGTTGCATGTGCAAAAAGGTCTAAAGGATCTGACGCCAGTTTTTTATATTTATCACCATGATACAACCGCGCACGCCCTCCCATTGAAAAATCAATTTCAACATACGGTTTACGTGAACCACTTTTAACACCTGCATGAAATTCTATTTTACCACCAAGGCTGGTTTCAACCATGCCATTACTACCATCTAAGCGAATATCCAGATAACGATGTGGCCCTTTAGATAGCCTATCTAACATGATATGTGCCACTCGGTCACCCGAAAACTCAAGCTGCAATAGATTCAGGAAATCCGGCCCGCCTGGGTTATCGCCTTTAGGCATTCTTGCGGTAATCGATACAGGATCTTCACCAAAATAGTAACGAGCAAGGTCAAGTGTATGAATGCCAAATTCTTTGCATGTACGCTGTGGGTCATTACCCCGCCAGCCATCTTCAGTCTTATCTGAAACAAGAAAAGTCTGGTTAACAGACATAAATAACAAATCACCAAAACCTGCCGTTCCTATTTGCTCTTTTGCCGCTTCATGTATATTCATAAATCGGTATTGGTTATTCACAATAACCTGCTTTCCTAGTTTTTCAGCAAGAGCAACAATTTCATCTGCCTCTTCAAGGTTTGACATAAAAGGTTTTTCAACAAAAACATGGCAACCTGCATTTAACCCTGTTTTAGCCAGCTCAAAATGCGTTGCTGTTGGCGTAACAATAGCCAACATGTCAGGCTTTGCCTGCTCAATCATTTCTTCAACAGAATTAAACAACGGAAAAGAATAATTACCACTTTTAACATTAGGGTCAAAACCACCAACAACCTCGACATCGGAGAGTTTCCTGTAGGCAGGTATATGTATATCGCGTGTTGCATGTCCAAGACCACAAATTGCTATTTTTAACGTCATAAATTTGTCCCTAAAAGTCAAAATTAATTTTAATAATAAAGTGTTAATATCTGTTGTTATTATTCGGTGAATAACGTGAGCGCATTTTAAATAAAATGCTTTTTGTTCATTATGCCTTTTTCCCTGAAATATTAGAAGACACAATAATTGCGGTATGTGGTAATAATCCACTATGATAGCAAATTAAAAATGGTATAGTTTCACCCAAGTTTTGAAGTATTTGACGAAACATGATTAAAATAAACAATAACTGGCTGATTTCTGAGTGGGTCGCATCTGGAACACCTCCTGACGAATTCTCATCTCCGGCTGAAATCAAAACCGAAAATTTAAACTGGCTTTCAGCCAGCGTACCTGGCACGATTGCCCACACATATCATGCTGCTAATTTATGGTCGTTTTCTAATCAATTTGATTTTGACAGTCAAGACTGGTGGTACAAAACAACTTTTAAATTGCCCGCCTCATCATCGTCACTATTAAACTTTCAAGGCCTTGCCACGCTCTGTGAAGTTTGGCTTAATGAACAACACATCCTTTCATCCGATAATATGTTTGTTGCTCACCAACTTGATATTGCCCCCTTTCTTCAGGAAGAAAATGAGCTTGTTCTCTGCTTCCGTTCTATTAACAATAATTTAAAACAACGTCGTCCCCGGCCACAATGGAAAACCAAACTGGTTGCCCAACAGCAGCTACGCTGGATCCGCACAACACTGCTCGGGCGTATTCCTGGCTGGACACCACCTGTTGCACCTAACGGCCCCTGGCAACCTGTATTTTTCCACGAAAAGAATACACCCGTTGATGTAAATCTTAAACCAACACTGAATGGCCGGGTCGGCCAGCTCGAATTTTCTTGCCAGATTGTATCAACGGAGAAACCAGCCGCCACATTAACGGTTGATAAAAACAGTGCCCCTTTAAACACTGTTAAAAATGCAACTGGATACACTGTATCCGGCATATTGGAAATTGATAATGTTGATCTCTGGTGGCCACATACGCATGGGCAACCTAACCTCTACACGCCAGAATTGTCTATAACAATTCATAACAAGGCAACAAATTACAAACTGCCTGCGGTTGGCTTTAAAAATATCAGAATTGATCAGGCAAACAATAACTTTCAGATTATTATCAATGAACAAGCTATTTTCTGTCGTGGCGCATGTTGGACTATTAATGACATTGTTTCATTACACGGGGATAATCACCGGCTTGAACAAACATTAACACTCATGAAAGATGCCGGTGCCAATATGATCCGCATCGGTGGTACAATGGTTTATGAGCAAGATCTGTTCTATCAACTCTGCGATAAACTGGGTATTATGATCTGGCAGGATTTTATGTTCGCCAATATGGATTACCCCATTGAAGATGCCGACTTTAGTAAAAGCATTAACACTGAAATACAGCAAACGCTTTCACGGTTACATCAGTATGTTTGCATTAGCGTTTATTGTGGCAATAGCGAAATCG
Source organism: Chromatiales bacterium (assembly GCA_027076325.1). Taxonomy (GTDB): domain Bacteria; phylum Pseudomonadota; class Gammaproteobacteria; order UBA6429; family Thiohalophilaceae; genus SZUA-37. The sequence continues at coordinate 252,422 of JALTJZ010000070.1, forward strand.
AACAACAAGCATCAATGCTGGGTTTACCCCGTGATAAATGGCAAAACAGCCTGTTTACAAAACGTATTCCCGAATTTTGTAATATGCTGCATCCTGGTGTCCCCTATATTACGTCCACCCCAACAGGAGATAGTCTACCTTTTCATACCAATAAAAGTGTAACACACTATTACGGTATCGGTGCCTACCAGCGCCCTGTTTCCGAACTACGGCAACATGATGTCCGGTTTACGCCCGAATGCCTGGGCTTTGCCAATATTCCAGTTAGCAAAACACGTAATCAGATACTTAATGGTCAGCTGCCCGTTATCCACCATCCCAAATGGAAGCAACGCACACCCCGAGATACCGGCACAGGTTGGGATTTTGAAGATATACGCGATTATTATACAAAAGCCATTTTTAATATCGACCCAACAAATATGCGCTGCTTCGACACCGAAAACTATATTGCCTTAAGCGAAATAGCCAGTGGCGAAATTATGTCTCAAACTTTCGCGGAATGGCGCAGTACACACAGCCAGTGTGCGGGTGGCCTGATCTGGTTCTTGAAAGACTTCTGGCAAGGTGCAGGCTGGGGAATTATCGACAGCAATGGTCTTCCTAAAGCCTGCTATTATTATTTAAAACGCTGCTGGCAGCCGATTAATATTGCACTAACAAATGAAACGCTCAATGGTATTGATATTCATGTTAACAATGAGTTGACACAAGATTTTACCGGTACAATTGAACTTTTACTGCTAAATAAAAACAGCACAGTCATCACACAGGAGAGTATTAGCATCTCCGTACCAGCATCATCCACAAACACTTACAATTCAGACAATATACTTTCCGTTTTCTATGATACAACCTACAGCTACCGCTTTGGGCCAGAAAAACACTCGGTTGTTGCAGCACAACTTAAAAACCAGAAGGGTGTGATACTAAGTGATGCTTTTTATTTCCCAAATGCTAACGTCCCTTACAATGACTCAACTGCAAACTTAAACGCAATTGCAAACCAGCTTGATGATGATACATTTCAGCTAGAACTGAACTGCAACCGCTTTCTTTATAGTGTTAATATTGATGTTAATAACTATACCACCTCAAATAACTTCTTCCACATGCTGCCCAACACAACAACGCGGATAACAATGAAGAAAACAGGCTCCGACAGCAAACGCTATAAAGGTTATGTATCTGCACTTAATCTCAGCGAAGAAGTTAAAATTAACGTTATGACTAACTAAAGCTGGTAGAATGAATAGCCATACTCCACCCTCAGAAAATAATTTTGACCTGGTAGAACGCCACCCGTTTTACTTTGGCTCAAAAACTAAACCTTTGCTAGGCTGGCTACATACATCAAATTACAGAAAACACTCGAATACTGGCATCGTTATCTGCCCTCCTCTTGCAGTTGAATATATGAATACCTACCGCTCACTGCGTTACGTCGCCGATTATTTTGCACTCGCCGGAATTCCTGCCATCAGGTTTGATTACCACGGCACAGGGGATTCATCGGGTATTGAAGAAGACGATAATCGTTTAAATGACTGGTTATGGAGTATCCAACAAGCTCAGACACAGCTAAATGTTTTAACAGGCTGTACAAAATCAGGCTTGTTTGGTTTTCGGATGGGGGCAACATTAGCGGCATTAGCAACAAAATCTGCACCTGTTGATTTTTTGATTTTATGGGCTGCACTCTACAGTGGAAAAAAATACATCAGGGAAATTAAGCTACTGCAAAAAACCAGTGCAATACAAACAAGCAGCGATGATGAACTACTACTTGAAGCAGGCGGCATGGGATATTGGGCGCAAACAGTGAATGATCTCAGCAACATAGATTTAACCAAAACAGTTCCACAAGCAAAGCGAATTCTCATTATCCCTCGTGACGAACAAACAACCGATACAAAACTTTTACAAGCATGGCAGCAATGCAATTTAAATGTTGAACAAAAAAACCACCCAGGTTCTGCCCAGATGCTTGTCGACGCACACCAAACCATTGTTCCTCACCAAAGTATTCAAAATATTGTTCACTGGGTCGAGGATGATATTGATAAAAAATCCGAAAACAGCCCATTCCAGCTAGATAAACAACCATGCGAAATACACACAGATATTGAACACGTTAATGGCTGTAATAATGCAAGGCAGAAGCAATCCAGAGTAAGAGAAACACTATTTAATTACGGTGCAAAAAATGAATACTTTGCCATTCTAACAGAAACAAAAAAATCAAAAGAGTCGACTCTGCCAACCATTATTCTCGCAAACTCCGGTGCAAACCACCGTGTTGGCCCCAGCCGGCTGTATGTTTTAATTGCCAGAGAATTAAGCTTAATCGGCTTTCGTTGCCTGCGGATTGATGTGCCAGGAATTGGTGACAGCATCTTATCGAATCACGAACTGGAAAACATTGAATACATCAGTTCTTCCAGCAAAAAAATACTAGACGTAATAAAAGCACTTGAAAATAATTCAGATACGGACAAATTTATTCTAATGGGTTTGTGCTCCGGTGCTTATTTTTCATTTCATGCCGCGCTTGACTTAACCGAAAAAAATATCATTGAAAGCGTCTTAATTAACCCGCTTACCTTCTACTGGGATGAAGGCATGTCTGAAGAAAATTCACCAACCCGACATTTTAGTACATGGAACTGGTACAAAAAAGCATTTGCCAGTCCTGATAGCTGGGCAAAACTGCTAAAAGGAAAAATTGACTATAAAAGTTTATTTAGCGCTGTAAAAAACAGAATGCAAACAAGGTTAATGGCCAGACTGGGGCAGATTACTCCAGGAGCAACCGTTAAAAATACCAATAAACACCGGCACCAGCTTGGTCAGGATCTTGCCAAAATCGCAAGCAACAATATCCATCTTCAATTTATTTTATCCAGAAGTGATCCCGGCTATGACATTCTGATGACCAACGCAGGAAAAACAATAAACAAGCTCCAAAAAGCCAATAAACTTCATATTAAATTTATTGAAAATGCAGACCATACCTTTTCAAAATACAAGCCTCGGTGTGAAACCATAAAAACACTCGTGCAACTATTCAAAGACAGATATCAGTCGTAACATAAAATCTCAAACGTTCATAACGGAATAATTAATGGCAATATCGCAGTATGCAAACTGGTTAAAATCGGATGATGATCAAATTTTTTTCTGGCATCACTTACCAACAGGTAATAATAAAAATGCAGCCGTGATTATAATAAGCCCGGTAGGGCCCGAATATATGTCATGCCATCGCAGTATTAAATTACTAGCAGAAAAAATAGCGCTTTCCGGAATTCATTGCATTCGCTATGATCCAATCGGAATGGGAAACTCATCCGGAAACCTTGATGATTCGGGAATATGGGAAAAATGGGTTAACAGCCCACAGAAACTACAGCATTATCTAAAAAACAAATTTAACATTAGCAGTATAATATTGACAGGTTTGCGTTCGGGCTGCCTTATACTCTCTGACGTTATTAAAACCACACAAATAAAAACTGCTGTTTTCTGGTACCCACAGGTTAAGGGCACGGCATATATGCGCAGCATACAATTGCTGGATTCGGTGCTTTACAAAACCCCAAATACACTAGAGGCTGAAATAATGGAAGGTGGCGGTTACCCTGTCTCAAACGAACTACAGGATAAAATCCGGGGTATAAATTTATTATCAGGATACAGTCACTGCCTTAAAAAAGCATTAATAATCGAAAACAAGCACTCAGAAGAAAAATCCAGCCTACACCAAAGTATGCTTGCCGCAAGTATAAAAACAGATTCAGTTTACCTTGATGACCTCGATAATATGATAAAACAGGTCACGCTATCTGAAATTCCCCATTCCAGTATTCACTTTATTCAAAACTGGTTAGCCCAGCTCAATATGGCACAAATAACTGAGCCATATAATAATGATATTACAATCTCTGACTATATTGATACTGACTATAAAGAATCAGTCATTCATATCAATAGCAAACGAAAAATATTTGGGGTATTAACAACACCCAATAATAACGAAAACAACAGATTGGTTATTTTTGCCAACACTGGCGCAGCACATCATGCTGGTCCGAACCACATACATGTTGATGTAGCCCGAACCCTTGTTAAATATGGTGTTAGCACTTTTAGAATGGATATCAGTAATCTTGGAGATAGTGCCAATAATTACGAGATAGATCCTCCCGAAGAATATCCACCCGATGCGGCCGCTGATATTAATATTGCAATTGACTATATAAACAAAAACTTACCCAACAAGTCTATTATCCTGTGTGGGATAAGCGCAGGAGCACATAATATTTTTCATGCGGCACTAAATTCGTCATCGAAAAAGCTGTGTAAAATTATTATGATTAACCCGGAAACTTATTATTATAACGCCGAACACACGCTGTTATCATCAAGCAATCCACAAGCAGAAATTGACCAACTTTATTATCAGAAGCAGGTACTCAACTATAAAAAATGGCTGTCACTACTTACCCAGCCAAAAAAAATGTATAACATTTTATCGTTTATATTTTTTTTCACGGTAAAAAAAATACAGTCACTTATATTAAAAGTATTAAACCTGATCAATATTAAAATTAAAACGGTACTGGAAAAAGATATCCAACGACTGGGTGATAAAAATATTGCAATTACCCTGATATATTCAGAAGATGATCCCGGTCATCAAATCCTTGTATCCCAAGCCGCGCGAACTGTAAAAAAACATCAACAAAACAACCTCTATTCCAGTATACAAATTCTCAACGCAGACCATACCTTTTCATCCATAAGCTCACGTCAGGATCTTTACAAAGCCATTGCTAAATCAGTCAATAAAGCCTGACTTAACTTCCAGCAAACAGATTCTGTATAAATTTTTTAACCGAAAAATGCCTGCTTAAATAAATTGCACCTTCAGGGTGTTTAATATAAAAGCCAGTAGTATTATTCTCGACTTCTCCATACGGTTCGGCCAGTTGTTTTTTTGTAAAATAATCAAGCTCCCAGTCATATTTTTCTGAATTTGGTATTTTGGGTAAAAATACATCACGCCACTGTTCATTGGAATGCAGTACATGCCACAAATGTTCCAAAGTCCAATTTTCAAAATCGAGGAGTTCAAAATATTCTTTATTTGTAATACGCCTTGCATACGGTGTTGGACTTTCCGCCGGTTGCTCGGCACTCTCCAGTTTGCCTGTATTTTCAAGTTGTTGTATGGCAGCAATCAGCATTGGTAGCGCGTATTTTTTTACAAGTATATTCCCAACATCCCTTGCGGGGCTGCCAAGTTTTAAAGTAAAGGAACCTTGTGCAACGATATTACCAGTATCAACCTTCTCATCAATATAGTGCAACGTAATGCCAGCAACCATATCCAGATTATAATATAACCAGAAATATGGGTTTGACCCCCTGTATTTCGGAAGCAACGAAGGATGAATATTAAGTGTACCAAACTGTGGGATTGAAAATATTTCTGAGGGTAAAATTGGCGCTTGATGTAAAACCAGCAAATCGGCAGACAAGCCCTGCAACCATTTTGTATAGTCTGCATTACTCATCTTTACTTTCTCACAGTAAGCAATCTTTTGTTGTTTTGCATACCATGATAAATAAGGCAGCGGTTGCCTTTTAACCAGTTTCCAATATATTTTTTCTAAAAATTGCTTTACTCTACCCATACCAGAAAATTCATCTGATACTTCTGACACACCAACAATATTAACCCCACTCTTAACCAATGGGGTAACAATCATTTTTCCGGAACCAGTAAGTATAACAATGCGCAACTTATCAGCTTGCTGTGATGGCATAAAAATTAACTTATATTATTCTAAAAATTGTATTCAATTACGACTGGATATAAGTTAAGACTAACATGTAAAATAGCAAAGCACTAAATAGTGCCGTAAAATATCTATACTCAGAAAAATTATATGTTATATAGGTAAAGCATCGCTTGGCAAAAAACAGATAACAGGTACAACCTCATGATTAAACTATCGTATCACGTATTACGCACAGCCATTTTAACCTTGTTTTTAACTGGCTGTAGTGAAGATTTAAGCAAAATGTCAACTATCGAACAGGCAATCCACCAACCTGACAGGTTCTCTGGTGACCGTTCAAGTGATAAAAGACGCAAACCACTTGATATATTAGAGTTTGCTGATATAAAAGCAGATATGCAAATCATTGACCTCCTTGGTGGCGGTGGCTACTACTCCGAACTATTTAATTATATTGTTGGAGACAAGGGCAAAGTCTACCTGCAAAATACAACACTCTTTTTACGATTTTCTAAAGATGAGCTCGAAAAACGGTTAAAAAATAATCGTCTCAAAAATGTTATACGACTCGACAGTGATTTTGCCGATATGAAGTTACCTAAAAATGTTGACCTCATTTTTATCGGGCTAAGTTTTCATGACATCTATGTAAACAGAGAGGACAAACGTCTAACCACAACAAGAGAAGAATTTTTTCCACAAATTTTTTCTGCTCTTAAACCCGGGGGCAAACTGCTTATTATCGATCATGCCGCAGAAACCGGAACAGGAAACAGCTTAAGCACAAAACTACATCGTATTGACGAACAATGGACGATTAAAGATATTGAAAGTGCCGGATTCAAATTAATTAAAACATCTGATGTGTTACGCAACCCTGATGATGACCTTAACCTTGACATATGGAACAAGAAGGTCTTCCGTAAAACAGACCGGTTTGTTCATTTATATGAAAAACCAATAACTTAAGTATAAAATCATGCCAAAAAATGTCCTTGTAGTTGGTATGCCACGTTCCGGCACTAGCATGACCGCCGCTATTTTTGCCAGTAATGGCTATTTTGTTGCCGAAGACCAAAGTAAAGAGCTCCGTGCCGGTGATGAATATAATCCTTCAGGCTATTGGGAAGCAGAACCCCTGATACAATGCAATGCAGAAATTTTTGCTGCTGCAGGCTTCAAGCATGACAATACCTGGCTATATGATTCAATTACCGATGACCAGGCCAATGCCATTTTATCACTTCAGCCGTCAGCAAAGCATCAGCAGCTTGTCGACAAGTTTAACCAGCATAACCCCTGGATTTGGAAAGATCCGCGTTTATGCTACACGTTAGGATATTGGTGGCCATTGCTGGATGCAACAACAACAAGTGTACTATTTCTCAAGCGTGACCCCAAAGAAATTTATAACAGTTTTATCCGCTTAAAGTGGCGTTCAACATCACAGGAAGACAAAGCTGATGTTTTATCACGGATCCAGAAACATTTAGATGCAACTGAAGCAGCTTTAAAAAAATACAACATACCGCATATCGTTATCCATTATTCGGACTATAAAAACCACCCGGAAAAAACGGCCGACAAGCTAAGTCGCTTTTTTGACTTAGATTTAAATAAAGATGATTTGGGATACCAGAATAAGTACAATACCCATAGCTTGCGAGGTACCCTTTTACGAATAACTGACAAAATAGGCGACTTACTCCCACGCAACATCCGAACCATCATAAAAAAACTTATTCCAACATTTATCTGGAAAAAAATTAACCCGCATCGCTATTCTGATTCATCAAATTAACATGCCCACAGGTAAAAAACACACCAACTAAAAAGCAGAGCAACAATGTCCATCAACCATATAAACCAGGCTGTTTACACAAATGTAAGTGTTGCAGCATCCTATGTAAACACATCTTTACAAACACCAGAAATAGCCATTTTAATTAAATATAAAGATTTTTATTACGGAAAAAAAATTCTTGACATTGGCTGTGGCGCAGGACGAACCAGCTTTCACTTTAAAAATTTCACCACCGATTACACCGGCGTTGATTATTCAAAAGAAATGATTCATCACTGCAAAAAAAATTATCCCGAACTCCCCTTTTATGTTTGTGATGCAAGAGATTTAAGTCGCTTTAATGACAACAGCTTTGATTTTGTTATTTTTTCATATAATGGTATTGACTACATAACACACGAAGATCGCCTGGCCGTACTTAGAGAAATAAAACGGGTTTTAAAAAGTGGCGGGGTCTTTGTATTTTCTACACACAATCGTAACTATACAAAAATTATTACAAAACCAGTTTTCGAAACCAGCCTTAATCCATTACGTTTATTACAAAATACAGCAGATTTTCTTAGCCAGAAACGCAACAACAATAAACTAAAAAGCGAACAAATTGAAGAACATGATTACTCAATTCTAAATGACAGTGGTGATGGTTTTTCATTGTTAACATACTATATAACCAGAGAAAAACAAACCGAGCAACTAAACAACATTGGTTTTAAAACCCTCGATATATTCAACATGAATGGGGAAGAAGTCAACAGTAACACAGATGACTCAAATGATTGCTGGTTATATTTTGTTGCCCAAAAACACTGAATTAAAACTACTGCCAAATATTCAACCCTGTTAACTACAAACAACAAAGTAAAACGTGGAATACGAACTTGTTTAAGACATTATGATATTAATGATGCACTGATAAAGGTATCAATAAGCAAATTAATAAAGAATAATAAAAAAATATTATAGCCATTGGTTAATTTCGCAGTAAAATTGTTTCCTCTCCCACAATAAAGTTTGCTATATTGAGCAAAAAGGAGTTTTTTATATGAAAAGTCTACTTACATTAATTATTTTGCTAAGTCTTTCTCGCTACGCTATTGCCGATGTTAAAGAGTTTGTTGAACCTAAAGTTGATGGTTATCGTATGGATTCCTGCCTGTCGTTTAGTAAAGATTGTATCAAACCAGCCGCTATGCAATGGTGCCGAAACCATGGTTTTAGCAAAGCAATTTACTGGGAAACATCTACTGATGGTGTTGGGCATATATCACCAACTATAATGCTAAACAGCAAAGAAATATGCCGCAAAGCATATTGCCACGCATTTAATACCATAGTCTGCTACAAGGAAAAAAACAGGCAGTAGCCCCCTGCGTTAATGACTATTTCCAGTTATAAGTCGTGGTATAAAAACGACCTTGCATACCCCATTGGCAGTAAAAATAACGTAGGCAACGTTAAAATGAGCCAAAATCAGGCAATAGCGAAACGCACAACAGCTAAATTAACTTTATTCAAGCATCGATCCAGTAAATTTCGAGCTGTTTTTACAGGTCAAAATAACATTAAGTAACTTACTTAAGTCTTTGATGTATAAGATGGTGCCCAGGGCCGGAATCGAACCGGCACGGTGTTTCCACCGAGGGATTTTAAGTCCCTTGCGTCTACCAATTTCGCCACCTGGGCTTCAAGTGGAGGCGGAACCCGGAGTCGAACCGAGGTAGATGGATTTGCAATCCACTGCATAGCCACTTTGCTATTCCGCCATGTATGTTGTGCAAGTTAGTCTAACACAACATAAAAAAACCCCGAACTGGTAAATATCGGGGTTTTATTTTAATTTGGAGCGGGAAACGAGATTCGAACTCGCGACCCCGACCTTGGCAAGGTCGTGCTCTACCAGCTGAGCTATTCCCGCTTAATCAAAGGATGCGTATTGTAATGAAATAGGCTTTTCTGTCAAGACAAATTATTGATTTTCCTGGCTTTCGTAGAGGCTCGGCCAAGCGGCTTTTAAGTAGCCCAGCATCGACCAAATTGTCAGCCCCGCTGCAATATACAGGAAGATTTTGCCGGTTGCGAGGGCGCTCACCCCCCATAGCGGCACTTCATAGAGCATAAGGCCAATAGCCAGCATTTGAAAACCGGTTTTAATCTTACCAGGGTAGCCAACCTGTACTTTTGCACGTTCACCCAGATTTGCCATCCATTCGCGCAGTGCAGATACGGTAATTTCACGACCCACAATAATCACTGCCGCCACGGTTACCCCAAACGTTGGGTATTTGCTAACAAGGCACACCAGCACCGTGGCAACCATGAGTTTATCGGCCACGGGATCTAAAAAGGCACCAAAAGCCGATTGCTGATCCCAACGCCGTGCCAGATAGCCATCGAGCCAGTCCGTTATACTGGCGAGAAAGAAAATAGCGGCCAGTATATAGTTATTAACCCCCCACAGTGGAATATAAAATACCAGCAAAAAAACCGGGATAAAAACGATTCGTGCAACGGTTAACTGGTTCGGTAAACTTAGCTTCATTTGCTTATTTTGCCCTGCTTGTACGCAGAGCTTTATTCCTTCATTCTGTATGAAATGCATCATAGATTAATTGCGCCAACTTTTCACTGATACCGTGCACCGAAGCAATATCCTCCACACCAGCACGTGCCACTTCCTGTAAACCACCAAATTGTTTCAACACTTGCTGCCGTCTTTTAGGCCCCAGGCCGGGAATTTGCTCCAACACTGATGTATTACGTGTTTTCTGGCGCTGCGCACGATGGCCGCTAATGGCAAAACGATGTGCTTCGTCCCGACACTGCTGAATAAGGTGTAACGCAGCTGAATCTGCCGGTAAACGTACTTGAGTGTGAGTTTTAGCAAGGTATAAGGTGTCGAAACAGGCCTTGCGCCCTTCGCCTTTGGTTATGCCAATCAGTAGAATATCGTTAAGTTGTAGTTCCTGCATCACTTCTTCGGCTTGTTTAACCTGCCCTTTGCCACCGTCTATCAGCAAAATATCCGGCTGTTTGGCTTCGCCTTTTTTTACCCGCTGATAGCGCCGCATCAGTGCCTGCTTCATCGCCGCGTAGTCATCACCGGCAACAACCCCTTTTATATTAAAACGCCGATAGTCCGATTTGGAGAAGCCTTGCGTGGTCATTACCACACAGGAGGCCACGGTAGACTCACCCGACGAATGACTAATATCAAAACACTCAAGCCGTATGGGTAATTCATCCAGTTGCAACGCACTTTGCAGGTTGTCAAAACGCTGTAACAAAGTTTCTTTACTATTAATGTACTGCAACAAAGACTGGTTGGCATTTTGTTGTGCCATGTCGAGCCAGCGCTGTCGAAAACCACGTACGCTATATTTAATCACAACCTTGTGGTTTATCTGCTCAGTTAATACCTGCTGAATCAAGTCGGTATCAGAAAGCGGTTCCGTTATGATAATTTCTGGCGGAATCACATGTTGTGATGACAGGTAATACTGCGGTATGAAGGTATCAAGTAACACCTGCGACATACTTTGTTCATCAAAAATATTTTTTAGCTTTGGGTAAAAAGCTTTGCTACCTAAACTGCGGCCACCCCGAATGGTAATAACCTGTATACAACCCAGGCCGTTTTGTACACTCACGGCAATCACGTCGACGTCACCGGCATCGGTATGAATATACTGTTTTTCAAGAATCTGCCGCAAGTGGATAATTTGGTCGCGCAATACAGCGGCCTTTTCGTAGTCCTGTTTAGCGGCTGTTTGCTCCATTTTAGCGACCAGTTCATTAACCACCTCATTGCTTTTTCCGGACAAAAACAACTTAGCGTGATGCACATCAAAGGCATAGTCTTCTTCACTTACCATGCCGGTGCAAGGCCCGGTACAACGTTTAATCTGATACTGTAAACAGGGGCGCGAACGGTTTTTAAAAAATTGGTTGTCGCACTGCCTCACTGGAAATATTTTTTGTAACAGGTTTAAAGTTTCACGCACAGCACCCGCACCTGGATACGGCCCAAAGTAATCCCCCTTGTTATGTTGCTTGCCCCGAAAAATACTTAAGCGTGGAAACTTTTCCTGTGAGGACAAGTAAATATAGGGGTAACTTTTGTCGTCACGATATAATACGTTGTAACGTGGCTTTAAGGTCTTAATCAGGTTATTTTCAAGCAGCAGGGCTTCGTTTTCGGTGTGTGTAACGGTGGTTTCCATTGTGGCTATTTTTGAAACCAGTACTTTTGTTTTAGGGCTGTCGACCGACTTCAGAAAATAACTGGCAACTCGGTTCTTTAAGTTTTTAGCTTTACCAACATAGATTACGGTATTGCTCGCATCCAGCATGCGGTAAACACCCGGGCTGGCTGGCAGGGTTTTTAAAAAACTTTTTGCATCAAACTTTTTTGCTGGGTTAGTTTTCTCAGAGTTTACTTTAGTTTTATGGGTGTGTTGGTTCGGCATTTGCGTTTGCGTAAACAAGCTTAAAGCAGCAGGTGATTTATCAACGTTTAGTGTGTACCGTGTTTATCAATAAAACCATGTTGCAATGCAATGCGCGCAAGCTCCATATCATTATGTACACCTAACTTGGTATACAGACGGTGCCGATAAGTACTAATGGTTTTAGGGCTTAAAGACAGTTTGTCGGAAATAGCACTAATCTTCTGGCCATCCATTAGCATAATCATCACCTGAAGCTCACGTTCCGATAATGATTCAAACGGTGACACTTCAAATTCCGGCATTTGTGTTAATGCCATTTGTTGTGCAATGTCTGGACAGATATAACGCCGTCCACCCATCACTTCACGCATGGCATGTATCATTTCATTTATGTCGCTGCCTTTGGTTAAATAACCTACCGCACCGGCTTTTAGCAAGCGTTGTGGAAAAATATCATCATCATGCATGGTTACACCGATAATTCTAAATTCAGGATTAATTTGCAGCAGTTTTTTAGTTGCTTCCAGACCACCGATCCCCGGCATGTTAATGTCCATTAAAATAATATCAATCGACTTATTTTTAATTACTCTTTCTTTCGCTTCATGGATGGCTTCTTCACCCGATGCCGCTTCGGCAACAACCTGAAACCCATCTACATCATTTATTAATCGTTTCAATCCGGTACGGACTAAATCGTGGTCATCAACCAGCATGACTTTGATCATTAAATATACTCAAATTAAATGTTTATAAACTGACAGTGTAGAATAAAATTATTGAACAATAGAAATATTTTTGGCCTGAATTAGAGCTAATAAATAAGTTTAACTTTAAACTGCAACTTAATGTTTCAACACGTTTTATTCTCGAACGGTGCTAATATCTCCAATCTTCACCACTGCTATCAGATCGGCTTTCAGCCCCATCACCACCTGACAAGCTCGTTAAATGCACAACACGTTCCAGGTGGCTATTTGCAAGTACTTTAGTTCCAAAAGGGCCTGCAACACCCTTGTTAGTTTCGAGTTCTTCATTTTCCCGGCGCATATAGACAAACCAGCCCTCATTCATAATGTGAAAAAAGCGATCCGCATTAACCCGGTACTGCTTTCCTCGGCGGCGCATTTTGCTGGTCGTATTAAATAAATAGTCCATATCGCTCTAAATCTGAATATTCTGAAGGTATTATATTACAGTGTAACCCAATTATCCGTAAACTGTATGTAGGACAATGCCTACATGGAACCGAGGATTTCACTTACAAAGAGCGTCTTTATAGCTCATTTTTTAGCCACTTCAAGGTGCGCACACACCTCATTTCCGCAGTCATTAAATTCAAGGTGATCAAAACTGATATTGTTGGCAATCGCAATGCCTCGCCCATGAGAATCGAGTAAGCGCTGCACATCAAATTCCAAGTAAGACTGCCAGTCAAAACCTTTGCCATCATCACTGATGGTTATTTCTATATGATCTTTCTTTCGCTTAAAATGTATTTGCGCCAGTTTATTGCGATTAGACTCCAGTTGCTGGCGACGTTTAACCTCGTCTGCCCAAACGCCCTTTTGATTCAGCTCAGATTTAACATCGTAACCAATCCCTAAATTGCCATGTTCAACCGCATTGAGCATAAGCTCGAACAAGCCGGTCAGTGAACGTTCCGACGATGGACAGGCACTGGCAACCAGAGTTGCAATTGAATGCACGTCATCGATGGTTTTAAAGTTAAACGTGGCTTCTTCCAGTAAATGCATTGAGGAGGCATTGCCCTGTAGTACTTTTTGTAAGTCCTTGTATATATGCAGGTTTCGATAGCAGTTTCTAATCACGTTAGAGAATTGCTCTTCGTTAAAAGGCTTGGTTAAATAATAAAAGGCACCTGCTTCAATCCCTTCGACCACGTCTTCTTTTCTTGCGCGCGCAGACTGAAGCACAACCGGAATGTGCTTTAAGCTGGCCTGTGCCTGCATGTTTCTCAATACTTCGATACCGCTTAGATGCGGCATCATATTATCCAGAATGACAATATCATAATAATTTGTGGGATTGTCGCTGATCATTTGCCATGCGGTTTTTCCATCTTTAGCCGTTTCTACCTTATTATTGCCTGATATAGAGTTTAGATATTCAGAAATAATATCCAGATTAAGTTCTTCGTCATCAGCCACTAAAAAACGTGTATTTTCATTCATATTCCAGACCTGTTCGTATAAACTGCGACTCCGTCACAGCTGCACTCCATATCGGCCGCAAATTCATTGGGATTTAAAAAGATGCGCCTAATGGACAGTTTAGTTGACTTAGATCAGTATATTCTGTGAAATATTACCACTTCGTAACAATGTACCAGTATTTCATTATATTACCCTTCACTAATGTATTGATAAAAAGAAAAATACTTGATATAATTACTCAGGTATTATAAACAATTTAGGAGCTCAAACAAATGCAAGCAGAAGTAAATGGCAAAACTATCCAGTTAAGCGAAGCGGGTTGGTTAGAAAACCTGGATGAATGGAGTGAGGATCTTGCCGCACAAATCGCTATTAATGAAAAAATTGGTGAATTAACGGAAGAACACTGGAATATTATTAATTTAGCGCGTGAATATTTTGCCGACAACGGCGCTGTATGCGAGCCTCGTAATTTTTCTAAACTAATGAAGAAAAAATACGGAAAAGATAAAAGTAGTCAGAAATATATTTACTCATTATTCCCAACCGGATTAATTAAATGTGCAAATAAAATTGCAGGCCTGCCCCGCCCTAAAGGCTGCAGCTAAGTATAGTCACTGATGCATCCCCGCGAAATTAAGCGTTGCCTTTCATTACGAGCAAACACTGAAAAACCCTGTTTTTCAGTGTTGACCCGGCAACCTTCTAATTAAAAGTTACCAACTTAAGATTGCTGCAGTCACTTTGTGACTTCGCAATGATGGCATTTTATTTCCGTATTGATACCTGTATTTTTAAGTTATTATTGTTGACTCGTTTTTCCTGGCAGTTCGTGGGGAATAAACAACACGACCAACTCTGCTCAAGCTGATATTTATAGTTAAAGCATGCAGGTTGCTGTGATAACCCGCCATATTTTGAATCAGGCTATTGAGTTTATTATTTTTAAAATTAAAGTTAGTTAACCTCGAGCGATGCCTGAACGCAGCGCAGTAAATGATAATCAAACGTACCATCAAGTGCATCATACACCGGCTTAAGTTTTCGGCTCCCATCACTAAAAGCCGACAATGCATTTTGTATTGTCTTAATGTCTGCTTCGCTTAATTCAACAACCTGTTGCAATCCAACATGCCCTGACTCAATCGCCTGGGCTAAATGGTTATAGATAGTGGTGGTTTTTAAATTTCGTTGCTGTGCTATCGCTTCGACTTGAAGACCACTACGTAATAACTGTAAAGTTTCATCAACCGTATCTGTTGGTGTGGAAGCCGTGCTCAAGCTGTATTGCTGGATTATTTTTAAAAAGTCATCTGCATAGGCTTTCAGTTTTTTTTCACCCACACCCGTAATTTTAGAAAACTGTTGTTGTGTTTGAGGTTGCCGCTCAACCATTTCCATTAATGCTGCATCGTGGAAAATAACATAGGGGGGCACCCCTTTTTCATCTGCCAGTGTTTTACGACAGGCACGTAATGCTTCCCATAATGTTTTATCGGATTCTTTTATATTGGTATTGTGTTTACGACCACGTTGTCGTGCTTTTTCCTGTTTACTTTCCTTGCGCAACATTAATGTTTGCTCACCGCGCAAAACGGGACGGCACTGCTCGGTTAAAAGCAGGTTACCAAAGCCTTCCATATCCACTGCAAGCAAATTTCTCGCAATCAGTTGCCGAAAAATACTACGCCATTGTTTTGCATCGGTTTGTTTACCAATCCCATAAACGCTGAGTTTGTCATGGCCAAACTGTTTAATACGTGCATGTTCTTTACCCATTAAAACATCAATCAAATAATTAACCCCAAAACGTTGGTTGGTTTTATAAACACAAGACAAAGCTTTTTGCGCCACCTCGGTTGCATCCCATGTTTCAACCGGTGTAATACAGGTATCACAATTGCCACAGGGTTTGTCCAGGTTGTCGGAAAAATATTTTAACAATGCCTGTCTTCGGCAAGTAGTCAATTCACTAAAACCTAACATGGACTGTAATTTGTGGTGTTCGATACGCTTATGTGCTTCATCGGCATCGGATGATTCCATCATTTTTTTTAGCGTAATAACATCCTGCAACCCGTACATCATCCATGCGTTTGCAGGTTGGCCGTCACGCCCTGCCCGTCCCGTTTCCTGATAATAAGCTTCAATACTTTTTGGTAAATTCAGGTGTGCCACAAAACGTACATCGGGTTTATCAATACCCATTCCAAACGCAATGGTTGCGACAATAATGACCTGTTCTTCTGTTAAAAACCGCTGCTGGTTGGCTTGCCGCACATCAACTGGCAAGCCCGCATGATACGGTAATGCGGTGAGTCCTTTTGCGCTTAACCACTGTGCGGTTTGTTCTACCTTTTTTCGTGACAGGCAATAAACAATACCAGCATCATTTTCATGTTCATTTAAAATAAAACGATATAATTGATCACGCGCATTACTACTGTGCGTCTGTGAAATACGATAGCAAATATTGGGCCGATCAAAACTGGAAACAAACAAGTGGGCTTTTTCTAAACTTAAGCGCTGAATAATTTCGCGCCGTGTGGGTTCATCCGCAGTTGCTGTTAATGCAATACGGGGAATATTTGGGAAGCGTTGGTGTAATACCGAGAGTTGAATGTATTCCGGGCGAAAGTCATGCCCCCACTGTGATACACAATGGGCTTCATCAATGGCAAACAGAGCTAATGATGCACGTGCAAGTAAACTTAAAAATCGTTCAGTCATTAAGCGCTCGGGGGCAACATAGAGTAAATCCAGTTCGCCTCGAAGCAGTTGCTGTTCAATATCATTCGCGGTGCTGGCACTGAGAGTTGAATTTAAGAATGCAGCCTGTACACCCAGCTGTTGCAAGGCCACAACCTGATCCTGCATCAACGCAATTAAAGGTGAAACAACAATACCTGTACCACCACGTACCATTGCCGGTATTTGATAGCACAACGATTTGCCACCTCCGGTGGGCATTAAAACAACTGCATCGTTGCCATTAATAACTTGCTTAATAATTTCTTTCTGGTGATGGCGAAATTCAGAATAGCCAAAAACGCTATTTAAAATAGTAAGAGCTTTATCTTCCATGTTTTAATATTTTAACATTGTTCCCAGGGTAAGCCTGCAAATCGCCAGCCAGAGTTGGTGCTGCGATGATGCTGTTCATCCAGTTCACCTTCAAAACCACCTTCAACATTATAAACCTGCTTTAAACCTTCTTTAATCAACAGTGTTCCTGCTTCATGTGAACGTTTACCGCTTCGACAAATCAGGATTAGGGGCACATCGTTATTATCTTCAATCGTTGAAACACCGCCTAAAATCAGTTGCCGAATGTCACGAACAAAATGCGGGTTAATGTCCCAGTCGGGCTCGTCTATCCAGGGAATATGCACCGCACCCACCGGGTGGCCGATAAATAAAAATTCCATATGTGAGCGCACATCAATTAACAACGAACCAGGCGACTGGTGCAGTTCATACGCTTGTTGCGGAGTCATTGTGATAACAGCGGCCATTATGCTTTTCCTTTTATTCAGGCCTAGCTTAATCCTTTTGTCACCGTATTTCGAGTACCCGAGAAATTTAATTCCCATATACTGGGCTGTATTGTGTTATACTTAGTATTCAAATATCAGGTGCACTTCGGTCTGCACCCCGTTATCGCGGTAAATTACCCCGAAATACATACTCTGTTTCCGCCTGGACCGTTCCAAGCCATTGCTTTGGACAGGCTGATACCAATATTGTTCTGGAGAACATCTTACATGTCATTTGAATCCCTCGGCTTAAGAGCCGAATTACTCCGTGCTGTTTCCGAAAAAGGTTATAGCGAACCCACCCCTATCCAAAAACAAGCCATTCCAGTTATTATGAAAGGCCAGGATTTGATGGGTGGCGCACAAACTGGCACAGGTAAAACCGCTGGTTTTACATTGCCGTTACTCGAACGCTTAATGGCAAGCAATAAACCCGGCAAAGGCCGTCGCCCTATTCGAGCACTGGTACTGACCCCAACCCGTGAACTGGCTGCACAGGTGCATGACAGTGTACAAACCTATGGCCGCCATCTGCCTTTAAAATCGACCGTGGTGTTTGGTGGTGTAAGTATTAACCCGCAAAAAATGAAACTGATTAAAGGCGTGGATATTCTGGTAGCTACACCGGGAAGGCTGCTTGATCACATTAGTCAAAATTCTGTGAACCTGTCAAAAATAGATATCCTGGTACTGGATGAAGCGGATCGTATGCTCGACATGGGTTTCATTCATGATATCCGTAAAGTTTTAGCCTTACTTCCAAAAGAAAAACAAACTTTATTATTCTCGGCGACTTTTTCAAGTGATATAAAAAAACTCGCCAATACCTTACTCAAAAAACCAGCACTCATCGAAGTTGCACAGCAAAATACAACTGCCGAACGTGTAACACAAGTTGTCCACCATGTTGACAAAAAACGTAAACGTGAGTTACTTTCATTTTTAATCGGTTCAAACAACTGGGAACAGGTGCTGGTCTTTAACCGCACCAAGCACGGTGCTAATCGACTTGCGGAGCAGTTAACCAATGACGGCATTGCCTCTGCAGCTATCCACGGCAATAAAAGCCAGGGGGCACGCACAAGAGCACTAGCTGATTTTAAGTCTGGCAAGATCCGTGTGCTGGTCGCAACCGACATTGCCGCAAGAGGTCTGGATATCAACCAGCTTCCACATGTTGTAAACTTCGAACTGCCAAATGTGGCCGAAGACTATGTACACCGTATTGGTCGTACCGGACGTGCAGGCAATGAAGGCGAAGCTATGTCCCTTGTTTGTGTAGATGAGTTAAAATTGTTAAAAGACATTGAACGTTTAATAAAACAGGATATACCAAAAGTTGAAATTGATGGTTACAAACCCGACCCATCCATTAAGGCCGAACCAATTAATAAAGGCCGCGGTGGCCGCCAGCAACAAAAAAGTGGCGGGCGTTCAGGCAATCGTTCGAATCAGCGCCCTGCAGGTAAAAAACGTGCGGGAACCAAAAGAGCGTCTTTGTCAAACTCGCAGTCGGCAAACAACAACCAACGCTCCGGCAACAAGAAGCGGGGGTCAAGTCAATCCACAAACCAGAACAGGAATAAATCAGCTAACCGTGCACAACAATATGCACATTAGGCTGTAATAATTTATTTGAAGGGGTAATTAAAAACAATGGACGTTTTATCTCAGGCCGTTTTCGGTAGCAGCCTTGCCCAGTCAGTTGCGAAAGACAGGTCAAAGCAATTGACTGCTTTGCTTATTGGTGCGCTGGCAGGGATGGCACCGGATCTTGATGTATTGATTCGGTCATCAGATGATCATTTATTATTTTTAGAATTTCATCGCCAGTTTACCCATTCATTATTTTTTATACCTATTGGCGCATTACTCTGTGCGTTTATTTTTTACCCGTTTGCAAAAAAGAAACTTTCTTTTATGCAGATTTATTTATTCTCGTTTGCAGGTTTTGCGACACATGGATTACTTGATGCCTGTACCTCGTATGGCACACAACTATTCTGGCCTTTTTCAAATGAGCGCGTTGCGTGGAGCATTGTTTCTATTGTTGACCCCTTTTTTACTTTGCCTGTTCTTGTGCTTATTGTACTTGCCGTTTATCGAAAACAGCGCCTGTTTGCCCAAATTGCATTTGCCTATGCTGTTGTCTTTTTAATTTCGGGTTTTATCCAGAAGCATCGAGCTGAAGATGCACTGTATAGCCTTGCACAACAACGAGGCCACCAGGTTGAACGCATACGTGTTAAGCCCAGCTTTGCTAACCGGCATGTATGGAAACTTATTTATGAATACAACAATCGTTATTACGTTGATGCTGTAAAATTACTACGGAACACGGAAATTATTCCTGGGACATCGATACAAAAACTGAACATTAAACGTGATCTTCCGTGGTTAATGCCAAACAGCCAGCAAGCAAAAGATATTGAGCGCTTTCGCTGGTTCTCCGATGACTTTCTAGCTGTTGACCCACAAAACCCGGATACAGTTATGGATGTGCGTTATTCTATTTTACCGAACAATGTCAAATTGATGTGGGGAATTAAACTTGACCAACACAAAAACAACACCCCGAACACACACGTTAAGTTTATTGTTAATAGAAAACTAAGAGCACAAAGCCGAAAACAATTTATTGATATGTTGTTTTAGTTTGAAAGGTAAAACGCTGTAGTGATTACTGCATTGACCTGTCATAATATTTAAAGCAGTTTTTACCTTCTTTTTTAGCATTATACATTGCAATGTCGGCATGATTCACCAGCGTATTCATATCTTCACTGTTATCCGGAAACAAGCTAATACCCAGACTGGCGGATACATTAAACTCCAGATCATGTAAAGAGTAGTCCTCCTGTATAACCGCCAGGATTTTTATTGCAATAGCATCAATCGACTCGACTCTATCAACATCATTAATAATAATAGTGAACTCATCACCTCCAATACGTGCCAGGGTATCAGACTCTCGCAATACGGCTGTTACTCGCTTACTAACCTGCTGCAATAATTCATCACCCACACCATGGCCATATTCATCATTTACCTGTTTAAAACCATCCAGATCCATAAACATCACTGCAATTTTTTGCTCATTACGTTTAGCCCGTGATACAGACTGACGTAAGCGATCGTAGAAAAGCATGCGGTTAGGTAGATCACACAGGCTGTCATAATGTGCCAGGTGATATAAACGCTCATCACCTTCATTTTTTACAGATACATCTGAAAAAATGCCAATGTAGTGACTGGTATCTCCATTATTATTAAGCACAGCCGTAATCGACAACCATGCAGGATAGACTTCTCTGTTCTTACGCTTGTTCCAGACTTCACCCTGCCAGCGTTTTTCTCGCAGCAACACATCCCACATACGTTCATAAAAGCCTTTGTCGTGGGTACCAGAATGTAAAATACTCGGCTTTTTACCCAGTACATCTTCTTTGGTATATTGCGTAACATTTGTAAAGGCCTGATTAACATTTAGAATATAACTATCGGCATTAGTAATCATTACACCTTCTTCGGCATTTTCAAAAACCTTGCCCATAAGTTTTGCAACCAGTTGAAGGTTTTCCTTGATTCTATTTTTTAGCTCGGTAATCTGGGCGCGCAACTCATGTGTTAATAATATAAAGCGGTCATACTCATCCACACATATATCTTCTTCTCGACTCGCATGTGCTAGCAAGCTGCTCGCCAATTTTAACATTTCCCCATGAATATCACCTAGCAGTTTAAATGCAGGCATTTCAATTAATTCTTTATCTTGAACGCCGTGATACCAGCGATTAAAATACTCATCCGTTATTAATATATTTTTAATTTGTTGTCGCTCAGAAACAGTATGACAAATAATTGCGCGATTTAATTCAGATAACCAGTTAATGTGAAATTCAACAACCAGATCAATTTCATTAATACAATTATCAAGCTCACTTTCGGTGAGCTTTTGAAACAGAGATAACCCCATAAATAACAATCACCCCAAATTGTCAACACCTCATACCAGTATGAGTCAAAAACCGGTTATTTCCAGATAGCAAGCCTGTTTATATCCATAAAATAAATTATAATTGATATTAATCAATTTAAAGTTATATTATCTGCTTTTCTGGCAACTATTTATTTCGACAATAAGTGAACCTATTTTGAATAAAACAAATAAAATTGCGATTTTCGTCGATGTGCAGAATATCTATTACACCACCCGCGACACATATCAACGCCAGTTTAATTACCGAAAATTCTGGCAAAGAATACATGCGCAGGGAAAAATCGTTCAAGCCACCGCTTATGCTATTCACCGAGGTAACGATAAACAAATCAAGTTTCAGGACGCACTGAAACATATTGGGTTTGATGTAAAACTAAAACCTTATATACAACGCAGTGATGGTTCAGCAAAAGGTGACTGGGATGTTGGTATTACAATTGATATGCTCGCTGTAGCAAAAGATGTGGACACCATTATTCTGTTGTCAGGTGATGGTGATTTCGATTTACTGCTCGAAAAAATAAAAACGGACTATGCCATTAATACAGAAGTCTATGGTGTACCCGCGCTCACAGCCAATTCACTTATTGCAGCAAGTCATGTTTACCATCAAATTGAAGACGACTTATTGCTATAATAATTTAATATTACGAATAAGTTGATTAATATCCAAAGGGCTGGCTGTATTAACCGATACAACTGAACTCATTTCAGCTTCATGCAACGGCTGACTATTCGCAAGTTGATGCTCAAGGACGCCAAGATCGGCATCCGATACACCCTGCTTTCGCTGTACAATCCGTTTTCGTAATACTTCAACCGGTGCGGTTACATCCAGTATAATATAGGGCACCGCCAGGCTGCCTGCTAATCTGTAAAATGGTTTTCGCTGTGCCGCATCTAAAAATGCCGCATCAACAATAACACTGTAACCTGAACGAATAACTGCTTCGGCCAACTCAAGTAATTTTGTGTATGTTTGCTGTGAGGCCTGCGCCGAATAAATACCGGCATTAATTTCAGTGGATGCATTTGCTTCTAACATGTTGAACAATCGCTTGCGCTCAACATCGGAACGAATACGAATTGCACCTGTTGCATCAAGTAACTGCTGGGATACAGTGCTTTTTCCTGATGCCGAAACACCTCGCATAACAATCAGTTTTGGTTTAACGGCTTGGGTGTAGGTTACGGCAAGTTCAAGGTAAGAGCTGAATTCCGCCAATGAATGCTCCTCTTCACTGGCTAAAATATTTTTCTGTTCCAAACGTAACGCATCCACCTTGGCGCGTACCATTGCCCGATAACAAAGATAAAATTTAAGTACCGATAACCCGGCATAGTCACCGGTGGATTCCAGATAGGTATTTAAAAAACGATTGGCCAGATGAGGCTGTTCTCTATCCTGCAAGTCCATAACCAGAAATGCAATATCACTAACAACATCTATCCAGCGAAGTGCTGCATTAAACTCAATACAGTCGAATGCGAAGGGCTTACCATCCAGCCAGACCAGATTACGCAAATGCATATCACCATGGCATTCACGAATAAATCCACTGTGTTTACGCTGCTCAAATACCGATTCCAGTTTTTTAAATTCAATATGGCTCCAGCTTTCAAGCTTATCTAAAGTAGCAGTGAACCATTTTTTTTTAAAATGCTGGTTAATCTGCACAAAATTTTCTATAACGGGTTGATAAATACAGCCCTTACTACCATAGTCTATCGCATTATTTGCAACCGGAATAACCTGGTGAAACGCCGCTACCCGATGTGCAATCGCATCCATATGCTCAACATTAAGTTCACCGGCCGCCAGCATATTATCCAGTTGGGCTGACTGCGGAAACTCGGCCATCTTGACTGCGTATTCAAATGCATCACCTTTTTTTGAGATAACAGGCTTATCGGTAGTACCGGTAATAGATACAACATCAAGATAAATTGCATCAGCCAACCTACGGTTTAAGTGCAACTCCTGTTCGCAATAACGCCGTCTTTTCTCCAGAGTGGAAAAATCGAGAAAACCAAAATTAACCGGTTTTTTAATTTTATAGGCAAAACGCCCCGTCAGCACAACCCATGAAATATGCGTTTCAATAAGCTTGATACTTTTAACCGGATGGTCGTAAACTTCCGGATGAAGCATGCTGTTGATATCAAAAATCATAGTCTTTAGTTAAAGTGCCGGCTCCTTATAACTTAACGGCCATATAGAAAAAGATAAAACGTCCATTGTCAATGTCAATCACTAATTCTGCACCATGCGATAAGCCATAATCGACATAACCGGGAATAGCACTGTCCTGATGACATTCACTGGAATGTTGCGGTGACTCAAAATCGCGGTCACGGTCATACCATGACAGCAACATTGCTTCTCCCAGTTGCTGCTGTGCTTTGTTATTCGCTATGATCACTGCGGCCTGATAGTCTGACGGCGACGGCACTGGCATTATTTCAACCACCTGAACACCGGATAAATCCACACCTGCTTGTTGTAAGCTTTGCTTCATTTTTTGTTCCAGGCTAATTCACAACTACCCTACTTAAAGAATAGAACAACTCAGCAATTCTTCCCAGCTAATCGCCAGTTATTAACCTGAATAAATCAAGCACCGGCTGTTTTTTCATACACAGTGACCAGCATATCAATGCTTAAATCCAGTGTTTGCAACTTACTCGCAGCCTGTTTACCCTCTTTACTGGCACGAAAAAAATGCGGTGTCATTAGCAATAAATTATGAATTTGTTGCTGATGAATCTTGCCGATTTTAAATTGCAGTGGGGTGGTATGTAACAGAGTAAATCCTGCGCCATCTATCACAGACAAACCTGGCGATGCTGTCTTTTTTACATCGGCATAAATCACGTGCCGTAACTCTTTTAAATGTTCCGGCCCCGGCTCAACCAGTACCACTTTACCACCGGGTTTAAGGGCATAATGAAACCCTTCAAAACTCTGAAAACCAAACACACATAAAATAATATCCACACTGGCCATGCAAATTGGTGGTTGCCTGTTAGTACCAACAACCCATGTTATATTTTTATTGCGTTTTGCTGCTGCTACAATAGCGTGCTTTGATATATCCAGACCAACAAAAGAAAACATATTCTCTGTTTTTGTATTTTCAAATAAACGGGCAATGGCATCTAAATAATAGCCCTCACCACAACCAGCATCCAGTAAACAAAGCTGTTGCCTGTTTCCGATCAGTACCTGGATTGCTTCAGCTAATTTGTTGACAACCGGAGTGTAGAAACCAGCATTTAAAAACTGCGTTCGTGCTGCCACCATTTCTTTACTGTCACCCGGTTCTTTTGAACGCTTATGCTGCACCGGCAGCAAGTTAATATATCCTTGACGAGCAATGTCAAACGCATGGCCGTTTTTACAAACAAGTTGTTGTGCACGCGCTTCAAGTTGCTCACCCTCTATCGGGCAAGCCAGATTCAACACTTTTTTGATAAGCATAGGTTAGCGCTGGTAGAACTACTTTTTATCCAGCATGCTCTTAAGATCGGCAAAGGGATTATGCGTTGCGGCAACACGACTATCTTCAGTTGTTGATATATTCCCAAGGTCAGCTTCCAACTGGCGTTGGTGCTCGTTGTCATGGCAATATAGACACAATAATTCCCAGTTACTGCCATCGGCTGGATTGTTGTCGTGATTATGATCGCGGTGGTGCACCGTCAACTCATGTAAGTTCTCACGCCCAAATTCACGACTACAACGGCCGCAAATATGCGGGTACATTTTTAAGGCTTTTTCACGGTAGCCCTGCTCACGCTTTTCGCTGGCACGGCGTGCCTCCGCTACAACAGAATCCAGTTTACTCTTATCCGCAGCCATCCTTCTTTACTCCTTTACGTAATAGCCATGCGCATGCAATAAAGTACGATTTTAGCGAAATCGAAACAATAGCACTATTAAGAAACAAGCCAATCTGGCCAATTTGGGGTTATGCGCTTGTCAGGATAACTTAAATTGGGAAAAATTAAGTGTTACACAGGCTATCATTGAGTTACTTTTACAATAAATTCAATAGCTTAACGGTTAAAAATTGGCGGAGAGGGTGGGATTCGAACCCACGGATCGTTTCCAATCGCCGGTTTTCAAGACCGGTACTTTCGGCCAGCTCAGTCACCTCTCCGAATTTGAACTTGAATTTGCCATGGTTTGCCCACACATCAGCTCAAGGTGCGGCAGAATACCCTAAGATCATGCTTTTTGCTAGGGGTAAAACTTAAAAATTTACAACTTAAAAGCTTGATATTAGAAACTATTTCGGTATTCTGTACACTAAGTTAACACGATATTAATCTTTTGAGGAAGAATCACTATGTTTGCACAACAACCTACTGTAACTCGTTCATCCAGTTCAGTTCTAGCAACCAACAAAGTACTTAAAAATACTTACCTGTTATTGTCGATGACGCTGATTTTCAGCTCCATTACGGCCTATTTCGGTATTATTAGCGGTACCTCTCAAGGTGGAGCGCTGGTATCAACCATTGCTGCTATCGTGATGCTTTGGTTCGTTCTTCCACGCACTGCTAATTCAGCGGCAGGCATTCCGGTATTGTTCGTTATTACCGGCCTGCTAGGTTATGGCTTAGGCCCCATGCTTTCCTATTATCTGTCAATGACTAATGGCCCAAGCATTGTAATGACAGCATTAGGTGGCACAGGCGTTATCTTTCTGGGACTATCTGGTTATGCATTAACCACCAAGAAAGACTTCAGCTTTATGGCTGGCTTTTTAATGGTAGGCCTGTTTGTTGTTATTGCCGCTTCCATTGCTAATATTTTCTTTGCGATGCCTGCACTGCAGTTAGCAGTAAGCGCAGCTGTCATTATGATTATGGCAGGCTTTATTTTGTTTCAAACGTCTTCCATTATTCATGGTGGTGAAACAAATTACATTATGGCCGCGGCTGGTTTATTCCTGTCACTGTTAAATATGTTCCAGGCTTTATTACATTTACTGGGTGCATTTAGCAACAACGATTAAACCTGTTTTCGCTTGCTACAACTATAAAGCCCCAGCTCTCTGGGGCTTTATTCGTAGTGCCCGTTTATTTTTAATTTAGTGGCCGTTTCTTTTACTTTACTGTCACTTATGCAGCACAACGAGTGCTGCTTACAAGCACTTAACGATGCTTTCTTTAGTGGCTGTTTCTTTATTACATATTAAATATATTTGAGGTTTATAAAATGGATTGGGTAGCAATTGGTAGCGCCTTATTTGGCATTGCGATGCTGGTATTTATTTTCCCCAGAATGCGTCATGCATTAAAACACAGCCCTAAAGGCACCATGAAAGACTGGCTGGGTTATCTTTTCCCATTAGGCTTTGTGGTGTTGTTTGTGGCTTTTTTAATTATGAGTGTACGTTAGAGACAACTATTTCTATATCGGCAGTTTATATTGCGGCGTATCCCCTGCTCCAATGCATGAACCCATTGGTTATGCAATTGATGGACACTCCTGCCATTGTATTTTAAGTTTACCCTCAAAAATACCCTGAGAACATTTGGGAATAATCTATGCGTAAATATGTATAAATGTACTCAATTTGTTCACGTTCGCAAAAACAAAAAAAGGCCTACCCGAAGGTAAGCCTTTGATTTAACACCAGAATAATGGCGTCCCCAAGGGGATTCGAACCCCTGTTGCCGCCGTGAAAGGGCGGTGTCCTAGGCCAACTAGACGATGGGGACACAGGGTAAAACACAACTCTCTGAATCAATCAAAGCGCCGTTTGAATTTGTTAATAGTTGGTAGCCTAGATATGCCAACCCAAATTCGATTCCTTGCGGAAACTGGTGGAGCTAGGCGGGATCGAACCGCCGACCTCTACACTGCCAGTGTAGCGCTCTCCCAGCTGAGCTATAGCCCCGCGAAAGAAGGGCGCACTTTACGCGAGCGAGGGGGAACTGTCAAGAATATTTATCGCTTTTATTAGCGCATTATCAAACACTTAGCGCTAATAACGTAATTTTTTTAGTTATGGCTTTTGTTCAATCTTTGCCCATGTATCCCGCAAGGTAATGGTGCGGTTAAATACCGGCTTTTCGGCCAGATTTTGGCTTATATTAAAGCCCGAATCACGGCAAAAATAGCCTTCGCGCTCAAACTGGAAGCTGTCCCCTGCTTCTGCGGCAGACAGGCTCGCTTCGACGTACACATTGCTTAGCACGGTTAATGATTGCGGATTGATAAAATCCGTGTAGCGGCTGTCTCCTCCGGCGGCATCCGGCGTTGGGTGGTTAAACAGGCGGTCATATAAGCGCACTTCGGCTTTAATGGCATGGCGAGCGGAAACCCAGTGGATTACCCCTTTCACCTTGCGACCTTCCGGATTTTTACCCAGGGTTTGTGGGTCGTAACTGCAGCGCAACTCGATAATATCGCCCTGCTCGTTTTTAATCACTTTTTCAGCTTTTATCACATAGGCATTGCGCAAACGCACTTCGGCACCTAACACTAACCGCTTGTATTTGCGATTGGCTTCTTCTCTAAAGTCGGCGCGATCAATATACAATTCTTTTGAAAAATAAATGGTACGCTTGCCCATCTTTTCCTGTTGCGGGTGGTTAGGTGCTTGCAGTTCTTCTACCTTGTCCGCATCATAGTTTTCTAAAATAACTTTGACTGGATCAAGTACCGCCATTCTTCGTGGTGCATTTTCGTTTAAGTCTTCCCGAATGGCATTTTCAAGCACGCCCATTTCTATAGTGTTGTCCACTTTGGTAACGCCAATACGTTCACAAAAATCACGAATGGATGCGGGTGTAAAACCACGACGACGTAAACCGGCGATGGTGGGCATACGCGGGTCGTCCCAGCCTTCGACATAACCATTGGTAACCAGTTCGGTTAGCTTGCGTTTACTGGTAATGGTGTATTCCAGATTTAAACGTGAAAACTCGATTTGTTGCGGGTGGCAACCAATGCTGATGTTATCCAGATACCAGTCGTATAAGGGGCGGTGATCTTCAAACTCCAGGGTACACAATGAATGGGTAATCCCTTCAATGGCATCGGAAATGCAATGGGTAAAATCATACATGGGATAAATATTCCAGCTATCCCCTGTTTGGTGGTGTGTTAAACCTTTGCGTATCCTGTAAATAGCCGGGTCACGTAAATTAATATTACCGGAGGCCATATCAATTTTTGCACGTAGAGTGCAGGCACCGTCTTCGAACTCCCCTGCTCGCATTCTTGCAAACAAGTCTAAGTTTTCTTCGACACTGCGGTCACGGTTAGGGCTATTCTTACCGGGTTGGGTTAATGAACCACGGTACTCGCGCGTTTGTTCAGCATTTAAGTCACAAACATACGCCTTACCGGCTTTAATCAGTTCAATCGCGTAGTCATAGAGTTTTTCAAAATAGTCTGATGAAAAATACAGCCTGTCCTGCCAGTCAAAACCAAGCCACTTTACATCGGTTTTAATTGCTTCGACGTATTCAGTGTCTTCTTTAGCTGGGTTGGTATCGTCAAAACGTAAGTTACAGGTACCCTTGTAATCCTCAGCAATACCAAAATTTAAACAAATTGATTTAGCATGGCCAATGTGTAAATAGCCATTAGGCTCAGGCGGAAAACGCGTTGCGACTTTGCCATTGTTTTTATTGTTCTTTATATCCGCATCAATAATATGACGAATAAAATTTTTTGGTTTAGAATGATTGTTTTCTTCTGAACTCATTTATAAAACCTTTGCTAAGCCTTTTCTTGTTCGTTTTGACGTTGCACAATAAATTCAAGTGCCATCTTAATACGGGTAATGCAGCGTTGTTTGCCTATTAAATACGCGGTTATGTTAATGTCGGGGGAATTTCCCTGGCCACATATTGCAACCCGTAACGGCATACCAATTTTACCCATTTTAACATCAAGCTGTTCGGCCACTTTATTGATTTGCGCATGGATTGCTTCGGCAGTCCAGTCATCCATGTTTTCAAAAGCGCTTAACATCGCTTTTAACGGTTCAGCAGCAACCGGACGTAAATGCTTTTTAGCGGCGGCGGCTTCAAACTCGGTAAAGTCTTTAAAGAAAAACAAACTGCCTTCAGCCATTTCGACTAATGTTTTTGCTCTGTCCTGTTGTGCCTGAATAACACCATGCAGATTATCATGTTCGGCTGGGTCAATATCCCGTTTAGCTAAATGCGCGTTCAGATGATGGGCAATATGCTCCACGTTACTTTCTTTAATATACTGCTGGTTCAACCATAGCAGCTTATCGGCACTGTAAGTGGATGCTGATTTGTTCACATCGGATAAATCAAACTTTTCAATCATTTCATCAATCGAAAATACTTCCTGATCACCATGTGACCAGCCCAGTCGAACTAAATAATTTAACAGTGCTTCGGGTAAGTAACCCTCATCATGGTATTGCATGACACTCACCGCACCATGGCGTTTCGATAAACGCTTACCGTCTTCGCCGAGTATCATTGGTACATGGGCATATTTAGGTGACTCGGCACCCAGTGCTTTTAAAATATTCATTTGTCGTGGCGTGTTATTAAGATGGTCATCGCCACGGATAACATGGTTTATTTTCATGTCCATGTCATCGACGACAACAGTTAAATTGTACGTTGGTGTACCATCGGAACGGGCAATAATTAAATCGTCAAGCTCGTTGTTTTGAAAAACGACTTTACCGCGAATAAGATCATCGACAACGACTGAACCCTCTATTGGGTTTTTAAAACGTATGACTGGATCAATACCATCGATTGGTATGCCACTATGCCGACACCGACCATCATAACGTGGCTTTTTCTTCTCTCGCATTTGCTGCTCGCGCATTGCTTCAAGTTCTTTTTTTGAACAATAACAATAGTAAGCATCACCCTGCTCTAAAAGTTGCTGGATAATTTCCTTATAGCGATCAAAACGTTCTGTTTGATAAAAAGGGCCTTCATCGTAGTCCAACCCCATCCAGGCCATGCCTTCTAAAATAGCATTAACA
This sequence comes from Chromatiales bacterium, assembly GCA_027076325.1. Lineage (GTDB taxonomy): Bacteria > Pseudomonadota > Gammaproteobacteria > UBA6429 > Thiohalophilaceae > SZUA-37. Next base: position 283,205 of record JALTJZ010000070.1, read on the forward strand.
GAGGCTTCGGTTGAACGTTCCCGGTCGGTATCTTCAATACGTAATACAAACTGGCCACCGTGTTTGCGTGCATAAAGCCAGGAGAAAAGCGCGGTTCGTGCGCCACCAATATGCAGGTAGCCAGTTGGGCTTGGCGCAAAGCGCGTCCGTATCGTCATATCAATATCTCGTGAAGTAAAAGTACAGGGTTATAAAATTGCGCTATTGTACCCTGCTAATGATAAATGTACAGACTATATATTAAGGTATAAAGTGGCTGGTAAATATCGGCCTTTAGTGACAATTTAATAACCGCATACCTTGCTTTAGCGGCCGGGCAAGGTATGCCAAAAGCTATCTTGTGCACCCGTTTGCATCTCGGCAATAGAATAACCTGATATTACAAGCTATTGTTTCTACTAGCTTTATGCTAAGTTTCCATTTCATCTGCAGGGTTTGGTAAACCGGCCAGTTTGCAAAGCACGGGGATGGGTCCCAAAGGAAACAGGTCATATAAAAAATCACGATACGACTTTTCATCTGCAAACTTTTTACTCTCTATTTTTGCACGCTCAGCAAGAATTCGGTGCATGCTGGGATGCTTCATATGGTCGTCATAATAGTCCCGAAAATACTGTATCAATTCCCACCCCGTTTCGGTGACGGGTTTGTTCCCGGCTGCTTCATATTCCTTAACCAGCACTTGCGCCAATTCGGGAGTCCACTGCTCAGGATTTAACAAATAGCCTTCTTCATCTGTTTCAATGGGTTTGCTTTTGAGTTGTAGCGTCATTTTCGTCCTCCTGATTAATGTTATTTACCGATTTTAATCAAAAAGCTAATTTATCTAACGTAATTGTGATCTTAAAAATTTAATTTCATCTAATAAATCCAGTGCCAACGCAACACCAGCAAGATTAATATCTAAATCACGTTGTAAGCGCATTGCAGTACGCGCCCGTTGTAAACTATTTGCAGAAAAACGCCAGTTTAATTGTTCACTTCCGATTGGCTCTAATGCACCGTAGTCAACCAGTTCAATTATCCATTCCGCTGAGCTTGAACATGCCTTGCAAAGATCATTTAATGACAACTCAGTTTGCTCATCAAGCAACACACCGGTCAGAATCTTATTCGTCATCATTACACTCCCATTTTTTTGCGTGGGTTATAGGCCATTTCCTGTTGCATCTTTTTATAAAGTGCTTTTGCCTCTTTCGTGTCTGCCGGTGGTAAGGTAATCACGGGCACAACATATAAGTCGCCGGGTGGTTTCGCCGGAATACCCCGCCCTTTTAAGCGTAGCTTACGACCATTTTGTGTTCCGGCGGCAATTTTAAGGTCAACCGGGCCACCCGGTGTTGGAACTTTAACAGTGGCACCTAATGCCGCTTCCCACGGTGTTAATGGCAAGTCCAGATAAACATCATGGCCTTCAACCTTATACATACTGTGCGGATTAAATTCAATTTCCAGATACAGGTCACCGGCCGACCCGTTACCCATTCCAGCCGACCCCTGGCCGGACAAACGTATGCGCTGCCCCTGTTTAACACCTTTTGGAATTTTAACGTTTAAAGTGCGTTGGCGATTAACCACATGGCCACTCTTGTCCAGCTCTGCTGACTGCAATGTAATTGCACGCGTTGCCCCTTTGTATGCATCTTCAAGATCAATTAACACTTTGGCATGATGATCCTCACCACGCGAACGAAACCCGGCCTGGCCACCTTGCGATGAATTAAACCCACCTCGGCCAAACAACGATTCAAAAAAGTCACTGTACGATGATGCATCGCCTGCGGTATAGCCACCACCACTAAATTCAAAGCCAGCATCCCAGTCTGGCGGTGGATTAAAGTCCTGCCCGGCTTTCCAGTTTTCACCAAATTTGTCATAAGCCGCCCGTTTTTCTGGATCTTTAAGTACCTCATAAGCTTCACCAACGGCTTTAAACCGTTGTTCTGCATCGGCCTCTTTGCTGACATCCGGGTGGTATTTTCGTGCCAGCTTCCGATAAGCACGTTTAATCTCATCCTGAGTGGCACTACGTTTAACGCCCATTGTCTGATAATAATCTTGAAAGTCCATATACGCCCCGTTATACAATTAACAGCTCGTGATTCCAATTTATCTCACGCTATTAAATATTATAGTTACTTCAATTATTTAGTTACTTATAAGTGCTTTATCAACCCCTCTGTTGAAAAATGATTAAGCCGCTTCAGTAGCAATGGTTGTGAAGGTTTTATAAGTTCCGTAATAAAAAAACAGGGCTTAAGCTAAGGAAGTGCAGCATTGGCATGCTGCATTAAGTGCCTGTTTAAAAAAACAGGGCTTAAGCCTGTTTTTTTAAACAGGCACTAAAAAAATACCCCGCCTAGGGGCGGGGCAAGGGTGTGTTGCGCATCGCTGCGCAGGGGAGGAAGAATAACTAAATTACCTAACCATAAGGATATTCGTTAACTAGGTTATCGGCAACAATCCAGCCAACTTTAGAAAATAATGACAATATTTTACATAGCCTAAATCCTTGTTTCTAAATGGATTTTCATAACTAGCACTTAACACAAAGCAATAAATACGGTATGCTTAGCAGCTTTGATGGATTAATCACTTTAAAATACGTCTTCCATCCCTAATGCAGAATGACACGGGAGCCATTCCCGTTTTTGTCCGCAAAGAGTACAGAAATGAAGCACCTAACCCGAGTTTTAAGCATTTTAATAATAATGCTTGTTCCTTTTGCAGTTTATGCCGCCACACCGCATGAAGCAGGCCACAACCTGGATTTAACCACCCACTGGTTTGGTATTATTTCACTGCTTGTTTTTATCGTGGCTTATGTGCTGGTTGTGAGCGAAGAATTTTTGCATTTGCGAAAATCTAAACCTGTTATTATCGCTGCCGGGATTATCTGGACTCTGATCGGTATTGCTTATGCAATACACGGCGACCAAACAACGGCCAGCGCCGCCATTCGTCATAACCTGCTTGAATTTGCAGAGCTGCTGTTATTTTTGTTAGCCGCAATGACTTATATCAATACCATGGAAGAACGCAGCGTATTTGAAGCACTGCGTGCCTGGCTGGTTTCTCATGAATTTTCTTTGCGAAAAATATTCTGGATAACCGGCCTGCTTGCCTTCTTTATTTCACCTTTAGCTGACAACCTCACCACCGCATTACTGATGGGCGCGGTTGTACTCGCCGTTGGCCGGGGCAATACCGCCTTTATTGTTGTTGGTTGTATTAATATTGTAGTGGCCGCCAATGCCGGTGGTGCCTTTAGCCCCTTTGGCGATATTACAACGCTGATGGTCTGGCAAAAAGGCCTGGTTGAGTTTACTCAATTTTTTGATTTATTTATTCCGTCCGCTGTCAACTGGCTTATCCCGGCAACAATTATGTCGTTGACTGTTTCAAAAGACACACCGGAATCCATTAATGAACAGGTAATCGTAAAAAAAGGCGGCTTCGTTATTATTGGTCTGTTTATCGTTACCATTGGTTTAGCGGTTTCTGCCCATAACTTTTTACATCTGCCCCCGTTTCTCGGGATGATGACCGGGCTGGGGCTTTTAAAGTTTTATGGCTATTACCTGCGCCGTACAGGGCAATTACACGCTATCCCTCAATCCAGCATCGATGATGCCAGCACTGAAGTGTCCACCGACGAACCCGGTAAGGACAAGAAACCAGATGATTTTGATATTTTTACCCAACTTGCACGCGCAGAGTGGGACACCTTAATGTTTTTCTACGGGGTAGTACTGGCCGTAGGCGGTCTGGGCACTATTGGTTATTTAGCCATTACTTCCGAAATGATGTATGTGGGTCTTGGCGCGACTTATGCAAACATTTTAGTCGGCGTACTATCTGCCATTGTGGATAATATTCCGGTGATGTTTGCAGTGCTAACCATGAACCCTGAAATGAGTACAGGTCAATGGTTACTGGTTACGTTAACTGCTGGTGTGGGTGGTTCGTTGTTGTCGGTTGGCTCGGCTGCTGGCGTTGCCCTAATGGGACAGGCACGTGGCATATACACATTTTTTGCTCATCTTAAATGGACCTGGGCCATTGCGTTGGGCTATGCCGCCAGCATATGGGTTCATTTATTGCTTAATATATAGTGGAATTTTGAGTTACTTTAATCTGTAAATCATAATCCAGTGTTATCTTTAACCGTAGTACGTGTACTATTTTGTTCCAGCCATATAATAAACTGCTCAAAAGGCATGGGCCTTGCAAAATAATATCCCTGTGCAACATCGCAACCCAGTTCACTTAGTATGTTTAAAGTTGCTGCATCTTCTATACCTTCAGCAACAACTGATAAATTCATATGATGGGCAAGAACCAGTACTGCACGCACAATCGCTTCATTATCATTGTCCAGGGTTATATTGTGAATAAATGATTTATCAATTTTAAGTTCATCGACGGGCAGTTTTTTTACGTATGCCAATGATGAATGCCCCGTACCAAAGTCATCGATCGATAAGGATACACCCATTGCATCCAGCTTTGTTAATATCTCTATCGCAAAATCCGGGTCGTCCATAATGGCACTTTCTGTGAGTTCAAGAGTAAGCAACTCAGGGGGGACAGACCATTTTTCAAGCATGCTAACAATAATTGATGCTATTCGTTCATCACGCAGGTTTAATGCAGATAAATTCACGGAAATATTTAAATATTTATCAAAAGACATACATTTTCGACAATCTTCCAGTGCCTTATTTAGCACCCATTCTGTTAATGGTTGAATAAAGCCGGATTGCTCGGCAATGGGAATAAAATCATCCGGTGAAACCAGACCCTGCTCAGAGTGCTGCCATCGAACAAGTGCTTCTGCACCATAGACGCTTCCATCTGCTATCGATATTTTGGGTTGATAGTAAAGCACCATTTCATTTTTCTTGATACTTGCAAAAAGATCCTGCTCCAGTTTCAAGGTATGTAAGCTATGTTGGTTACGCACGGAATCATATATAGAAAAACCACACTTTCTATTTTTCGCATCATACATTGCAATATCGGCATGGCTTACTAAGGTATGTATATCTTCGCCGTGTATTGGGTACATCGCAATGCCAATACTCAAGCCAATCGTCAGTTTATGTTCCTTTACAATAAAAGCCTGCTCCATTGCCAGCATCAGTTTACGTGCAACAATAACTGAGTCATCAAGCGTATTAATACCCGTAAGAATGGCAGAAAACTCGTCACCACCCAGACGCGCAACCAGACCATCATCAATCTGGGAAATTAATTCATGATCCAGCTGGCAAACAACATCATCATCACGCAAAATATTATGCAACCGCAAACTCACTGCCTTTAATAATTCATCCCCTACATGGTGGCCTAAGGTATCATTCACACCTTTAAAACGGTCTAAATCAATTAAAAATAATGCAAAAGGTTTTTTTGTTCGATGATAAATCTGAATAAAATTTTCTAACGAGGCCTGAAATTGGTTACGGTTGGGTAACTTGGTTAATGGATCAGTGTAAGCCATGTGCTCCAGCGACTTATATAAACCACTCAACTTGGTTGACATATCATTAAAGCCACTGGTAATTTCAACGATCTCTTTTGTTCCTGTCAGCTCTAGCTGTTCTCCTATATGTGATTTATCTGAATGCAAACTGTTTAATTTATTGGCAAGCAGATTTAACGGTACCAGCATGGTCTTGCGCAAAACAAATATACCCAACAAAACAATTAAAAATGTTCCAACGCCTGAAATGACTAATACCTCAAATCGAGCCTTCTGTAATGATTGGGTAAGCAGGCTTATATTCTGTGCCGTCAAGATCGACAATATGGGTGACCCTGTTGTTGTTTTTAATTCATAACGAGAAACAAGCGAGTTGCTTTCGTTGTCAGGCCATTTGTCTGACTGAAAAATAACTTTATTGTCTTGTGATTCAAATTTAATTGGCATTCCCAAAGTTGATTCCATCGACGCCAGGTTGTAAGACGGTTCAGTAATAATAAGAATATAACCCTTTAACCTTAATCCTCCCATCGGTACCATAACAGCATACATTGGCTGGTTCGCATACTGACATAAGCCCTGCAATATCTTCATACGCTGATAACCGGTACGAAGTCGTGCACGTTCATATAATTGGGGACAAACTGTTTTCTCGTGACCAGAAAAAAATACGGAGCCTTCTGATGATTCAACCATCACCGAAAGATCGATGTTGAGTAAAACAAGTTGCTCAAGTTTAATAACTCGACCTGTTACAAAATACTGATGAAATTGATTGTCCAGTAATTGTTGTAAAACTTTTTTATCTTTCGCTTTAAGTGCATTTTTAAATGCGGTTGTACTCTGGAGTGCAAGCCCAAGATCCCGTGATATATCCTTTAAATCTTTTAAACGTTCTTTCGTTTCTATGCCGATGATTTCCGTCATCATTTTTTGCTGGTTATCAAAAACCAGATCACGATGGATAGAACCACTGATCAAAGCCAGCGTAAGTGCCAGCAACCCCATTAAACCAAGAATGACAGCAAGAATGGTGCGGACGGAGAAAGTAAAAAGCCTCATCACTTAATTTAAAAACTCAGTCTTTAATAAAAGGATAATTTTTATCTGTCCACTCTGCAAAACCACCTCGAAACCAGTAAATGTTATTGTAACCACACTTAAGTGCAATTCTGGAAGACTTAACACTACGCCCACATTTCACTCCATTACAATAAAAAAATACCACTGCATTTTTTTTAGGAATGACTCTGGCAAGGCTTGCACAATTAGTCTCAATATCTGGCAGACTAATCGAACCTTCGATATAACCTTGCATACGATCAGCAGGGATCCGCGCATCAATAATAAAAAGTTCGGGTGTTTTGGCTACAATATCCAGAAACGCCTCTGCGGACACTTTAGTTGTGCCTGGAATCAGAAGTGGAGCCTCATCTGCAGCAGTTGCATAACCTGGAATCAGACTGACTGACAATAACAAAGACGCCAGAATATATTGCCAAATAAATCTTGTTTCCCGCGCCATATGATCTATCTCCTTGATATTATTAAGGTTATTTTACCAACTTATTTACAGCTCATTTGCTAAACATATACTTTGTATTTATATTCGGGTACCAGTTATATCATCGACCTATCCCCTGCAAACTTTAGCCACGTTTATCAGTCTAATACGATTCACAGGTTGTATTTAAGCCTGATTCGTTGGCTTCTATACTGTATTCGGGAAAAACCTGAAATAATACAAAATAACCAACGCATCCTTATTAAATTACAGCTATTCTTCAATATATAGAATATTAAAATATACACTGAGTTATTTTATTAAACAGATGATATAGAAAAGGAACCCTATGAAAGAATCATCAGCAACAATTTGGCGCCTACGCTGGATTACCGGCCCTATTTTTAAACTATTCAAACGTGTTACACCCGCGATGTCACAAACGGAACGTGAGGCACTGGAAGCTGGCAACGTCTGGTGGGACGGTGAGCTATTTAGCGGCCGCCCAAAATGGGGACGTTTGCGAAAAGTGCCCCCCCCTAAACTCACTACAGAAGAACAGGCCTTTCTTGACGGCCCGGTCGAAACACTTTGCAGCATGATCGATGACTGGAAAATCACCCATAAAGACTACGACCTGCCAAAAGATGTCTGGCAATATCTGAAAGATAATGGCTTCTTTAGTATGATCATTCCAAAAGAATACGGTGGCCTGGCCTTTTCTGCTTTAGCACACTCGGAAGTTGTACTGAAAATTTCAACCCGCAGTGTTTCTGCTGCCGTTACCGTGATGGTTCCAAACTCACTGGGCCCCGGCAAATTACTGCTGGAATACGGTACAGAGGATCAAAAAAACCATTACTTACCACGGTTAGCAAAGGGAGAAGAAATTCCCTGCTTTGCACTTACCAGCCCACATGCCGGTAGTGATGCCGGTGCAATCCCTGATTACGGTATTGTTTGTAAGCAGGACTTCGATGGCAAAAAAGATGTTATTGGCATGCGCGTTAGCTGGGATAAGCGCTATATCACCCTGGGCCCGGTCGCAACCCTGCTCGGCCTGGCTTTTAAATTGTACGACCCTGATCACCTGCTCGGTGACAAAGAAGATTTAGGCATTACGCTGGCATTGATCCCAACCGACACACCGGGTGTCAACATTGGCCGCCGCCATATGCCATTAAACATGATGTTTATGAATGGCCCTAACAGTGGCAACGATGTTTTTATGCCATTGGACTGGATTATTGGTGGCCAGGCTCGCATTGGCCAGGGCTGGCGTATGCTCGTTGAATGTTTAACGGACGGACGTGCCATTTCACTGCCCGCCTTAAGCGTGGGTGCCGGTAAATTAGCCAGTCGCGGTATTGGTGCCTATGCCCGTATTCGCCGGCAATTTAAGTTACCGATTGGAAAATTTGAAGGTGTCGAAGAAGCCCTGGCACGGATTGGCGGCTATACCTATATGATGGATGCGGCACGGTTGCTAACGGTTGGTGCATTAGACCGTGGTGAAAAGCCATCGGTTATTTCAGCCATTGTAAAATACCACTTAACCGAAGGTATGCGTAAAATTGTGAATGATGCCATGGACATTCAGGCCGGTGCCGGAATTTGTCTGGGGCCGCGTAATATTATCGGCCGGGTTTATCAGGCCGTGCCCATTAGCATTACCGTTGAAGGTGCCAACATACTTACCCGTACCATGATAATTTTTGGCCAGGGTGCGATTCGCTCCCACCCTTATATTTTTAAAGAACTCGAAGCCATGGGCAACGATGACCCCGATGCATCACTGGAAGAATTTGATCGTGCCCTGTTCGGCCACATTGGTTTCTTCTTCAGCAATACCTTTAGAAGTTTTTTTCACGGTTTAACGGCTTCCCTGTTTGTTATGGTCAGGGGCAAACGCCCGGTAAGACGCTATCATCAACAACTCACCCGCATCAGCGCCGCCTTTGCCTTAATGACCGACCTGGCCTTAATGACCTTAGGCGGCAATTTAAAACGTAAAGAAAAATTATCCGGCCGTTTAGGTGATGTTTTAAGTTACCTGTATTTAGCTTCTGCCTCACTCAAACATTTTGAAGATAATGGCTGTCCGAAAGAAGAACAGCCGTTAATTCACTGGGTGTCACAGCACTGCTTATACAAAGCACAAAATGCATTGCATGGTTTACTGCAAAATTTACCGAACCGCCCTGTTGCCTGGCTAGCACGTTTGGTTATTTTCCCACTTGGCCGTCATTTTTCACCACCCAGTGATAAACTCGGGCATCAGGTTGCGCACCTGTTAATTACACCATCCGAAATACGTGACCGCTTAACCAAAGGACTTTATATCCCTGACAATAACACCGAAACACTCGGCAAACTTGAGCAGGGATTTAATAAAGTCATTACAGCCGATCATGCAGAGAAAAAGCTCTACCGTGGAATGAAAGGTTACAAACCAAATTATAACGGACTTGACGATCTTATCGAACAAGGTTTAAAGAAAAATGTTATAACAGAAGAAGATGCAAAACTGATACGCGAAGCGGATGAAGCCCGAACCGATATTATTCAGGTCGACGATTTTGCACCTGACTACAAATAGCCCTCACTGACGGAGAATAAACGTGGCTGAAAAAAATACGAATCCCGGCAAACAAACAAAAACAGAAAATATGACAGGTAAAAAAACAACAAAGAAAAAGACCACAGCAAAAAATATAACAAAGAAAAAAACCGCCGCGGTTAAGCCAAAAAAAACTAAAAACCGTTATGGTCGGCGCGCTATTTATATTGTCGATGGGGCTCGCACACCACAATTAAAGGCACGCGGCCAACAAGGCCCTTTCAGTGCTGCCGATTTAGCCGTTAACTGCTCACGGCCATTATTGGCACGGCAGGATTTTGACCCCACTGCAATTGATGAAGTTATCATGGGCTGTGTGATGCCCAGTGCCGATGAAGCCAATATTGCAAGAATCTTAGGCCTGCGCCTGAACTGCGGCATTGATGTACCGGCTTATACCGTGCAAAGAAATTGTGCCTCGGGCATGCAGGCACTGGACACTGCAGCCCAGTCAATTGCTATGCGTCGTTCTGAACTGGTACTGGCTGGTGGTGTCGAATCAATGAGCCGAGCCCCCGTATTACTTAATGGCCATATGGTTAACTGGCTTGGCAACTGGATGAAAGCCAAAACCCTAAGCCAAAAACTAAAAACACTCGGTACTTTGCGACCCAAATTTTTCGCCCCCATTATCGGCTTGCTTCGTGGCTTATCCGACCCGGTTAATGGCTTGTCCATGGGGCAAACTGCAGAAATTATTGCCGATAAATTTAATATCAGCCGCGAAATGATGGACAGCTATGCCGTACAAAGCCATCAGCGTTTAAGTGCTGCACAGGAAAACAATTACCTGACTGAAATTGAAACCATCTACGACACTCGAGGTAATTTTTATGACCATGATGATGGTGTCCGCCATGACTCCGACATGCAAAGCCTTGCAAAACTAAAACCAGTTTTTGACCCACCCTTTGGTAAGGTCACTGCAGGCAATAGCGCACAAATAACAGACGGTGCCAGTGTTTTATTGTTAGCCAGTGAAAAAGCGTTGAAAGATTACAACCTCACTCCGATTGCACAAATACTGGATTGCGAGTGGGCTGGACTTGAGCCATCACAAATGGGACTTGGCCCGGTACATGCCGTCACACCCATCCTGCAACGCAACCAATATAGCTTAAACGACATTGACTACTTTGAAATCAATGAAGCCTTTGCCGGCCAGGTACTCGCCTGTTTAGCCGCATGGCAAGACCAGCAATATTGTAAACAGGAATTAAACCTGGATACACCATTGGGTGAGCTCAGCATGAATAAACTAAACATAGATGGTGGTGGTGTGAGTATCGGCCACCCTGTTGGTGCCAGTGGTGCACGTATTGTTTTACACCTTATGCACATTCTACGGCGCACAAACAGCAAGCGTGGTATAGCCAGCCTTTGCATTGGTGGTGGCCAGGGCGGCGCCATGATGATTGAACGAGTTTAGGAGAACGAGCGTGTCAACAACATATAAACATTGGAAAATAATAACCGATGATGAAAATATAGTCTGGTTACACTTCGACAAAGCCGATAGTTCAACCAATGTGCTATCGCATGAAGTGATGGATGAACTGGAACAGGAACTTAATAATCTTAATCAAAAGCCACCCCGTGCCGTGGTGTTTTTATCCGACAAGAAAAATGGTTTTATTGCGGGTGCGGATGTCAATGAATTCAGCCAGCTTGAAACTGAACATGTTGCATTAACGTTAATTCAACGTGGGCAACATATTATGAATATGATCGAGCGCCTCCCCTGCCCAACGGTTGCCCTTATTCACGGGTTTTGCCTGGGCGGTGGTTTTGAACTTGCATTGGCCTGCCGTTATCGCATTGCTGACAACGATCCAAAAACAAAAATAGGTTTACCTGAAATAAAATTAGGCATCCACCCTGGTTTTGGTGGTACCGTTCGCAGTATCAAAGCGGCTGGCCCCATTGCCGCAATGAATATGATGTTAACCGGGCGCGCCGTTTCTGCCAGAGCTGCAAAAAAAATGGGGCTTATTCATTATGCTATTCCTAAAAGGCACCTTACCTCTGCCGCAAAAAGTGTTGTGAAAAAAGCCCCCCCCAGTCACAAAATTGCATGGTGGGCACGTTTGGCTAATCATAAACTGGCACGTCCATGGGTTAAAAAAATACTCATTAAGCAGGTTTCTAAAAAAGCACAACGCGCACACTACCCTGCCCCATATGCTTTAATCGACCTCTGGGAACGCTATGCAGACGATGAACAGCGCTTTATGGAAGAAGAAGCCATTTCTGTTTCTCAGCTTATGGTCACCAAAACAGCACAAAATCTTGTGCGGGTTTTTTCCTTGCAGGAGCAAATGAAATCTTTCAGCCAGCTAAAGGATTACCATCCCAAACATATCCATGTTATCGGCGGTGGTGTTATGGGGGGTGACATTGCTGCATGGTGTGCCTTACAGGGCTACTCCGTTACCATACAGGATCGTGAGCATGCCACACTTGCACGAGTCATGAAACGTGCTTATAAACTTTATAAAAAGAAGCTTAAAAAACGTTTACCCATCACCGAAGCACTGGATCGTTTGGTACCTGACATTAATGGTACCGGGTTAAAACAGGCCGATGTTGTTATTGAAGCTATTTTTGAAGATGCTGAAGTCAAACGCCAGTTATTCAAAGAAGTAGAACCACAGATAAAAGATGATTGTATTATCGCAACTAACACATCGAGTATTCCCTTAGAAGAACTGACACCAGCGCTAAAAAACCCAGGCCGGCTGGTTGGCCTGCATTTCTTTAATCCAGTTGCAAAGATGCCTTTAGTTGAAGTTGTACGAGGTAAAACAACCAGCGATGAAACCATGCAACGCGCTGCCAGTATTACCAAATCCATCCGCCGCTTACCACTAGCGGTTAGCAGTAGCCCGGGGTTTCTGGTTAACCGGATTTTAATGCCCTATTTAATGGAAGCCGTTGAGCTAGCTGAAGAAGGTGTACCACTAAAAGCCATTGATCAAGCAGCAACCGACTTTGGCATGCCCATGGGACCAATTGAGCTTGCCGATACTGTTGGTCTGGATATTTGCTTAAAAGTGGCTGAAAATTTATCCCAAACGATGGAAATTGGCGTACCAGAACGCTTACGCAAGATGGTGAATAACAAACAACTTGGTAAAAAAACAGATCAGGGCTTTTATACCTTTAAAAAGGGCAAACCCGTTAAACCTGCATTAGCAAAAGATTATACGCCACCCACTGATTTACCTGACCGGCTTATATTGCGGCTAGTGAATGAAGCCGTTGCCTGTTTGCGAGACGGCGTGGTTAATTCCAGTGACATGGTCGATGCAGGTGTGATTTTTGGTACCGGTTTTGCACCTTTCAGGGGCGGGCCAATGTGTTATGCTAACAGCCGCGGCATTGAACAGCTCATTAAATTACTTGAAAATCTTAGCAGCCGATATGGAAATCGGTTTAAACCTGATGATGGCTGGACAGAATTAATCAAAGAAAATGCTGAAAGTCCATAAATTAAAGCATAGTGTAACGGAATAAGCTTATGTCCAAACTAACTGATCTGATACACCCTGATGACGCACATCACTTATCCGGTCTTTTTTCTGAGCGAGTTAAGCGCTCGGGGAATAAAGTTGCCTGCCAATATTTTGATCAGATAACTCAGCAATGGCTTACCTATACCTGGGCAGAAGTCCAGAAGAAAGTTGCAGCTATTCAGCAGGCTTTGTTAAAGCAAAACCTCACAAAAGGACAGTGTGTCGCCATCATGACACATAACTGCCCCGAATGGATGATGTTTGATCAAGCTGCACTGGGACTTGGGCTCGTCATTGTGCCCCTTTACATAAATGACCGAGCAGAAAACATCAGTTACATCGTCAATGATGCACAGGTTCAGTTAATTTTTGTTGCCGGTGCCGAACAGTGCTGTACGCTTGAAACCATTCAGGATGAGATAAGCAATGTGAAACTTATTGTGACCCTGCAAGGAGAAAATAACCCACATAATAACATCGTTAACTTTGAACAATGGATTGATCAAGAGGGTCAAAATTCCGAATATACAATCGTAGACATTAAGGCAGACCAACTCGCATCGGTTGTTTATACATCAGGAACCACCGGCCGCCCTAAAGGGGTAATGCTGTCACATAATAATATTCTGCAAAATGTATACGGTGCAAGCCAATGTGAAAGCTTTTATCCCAGTGATATTTTTTTATCGTTCCTGCCTCTATCGCACATGTTTGAACGAACAGCGGGCTACTACTTGCCCATGATGGCTGGCAGTAAAATTGTTTATGCAAGGTCAATTGAAAAACTGGCAGAAGACTTACTCGAGGTTAAACCCACTATTCTTGTTACTGTACCACGCATTTTTGAACGTGTTTATAATAAAATACAGCTTCAGTTACAAAACAAACCAGGGGTTGCAAAATTACTGTTCAATCTTGGCGTTGATGTTGGCTGGCACTGGTTCAGATACTCACAGAATAAAGCAAGCTGGCACCCTAAGCTGTTATTACGCCCTGTTTTACAGAGTATTGTTGGCAACAAAATTCTAAAAAAACTTGGCGGAAACTTACGGCTTGCAATAAGTGGTGGTGCAGCCCTGTCACCTGATATTGCTCGTACCTTTATTGGCCTCGGCTTAAATATTTCGCAAGGGTATGGTATGACAGAATTAAGCCCGGTTGTCAGCACCAATTTACTTCATGACAATGAACCCGATAGTGTTGGTCAGAAATTTATAAATGTTGAAGTTAAACTGGGAGAGAATGACGAATTACTGGTAAAAGGCCCCAATGTAATGCTTGGCTACCTGAATAACCCGGAAGCAACCAGGAAAACCATAGACAGTGATGGCTGGCTGCACACAGGCGATAAGGCAAAAATTGTTAATGATCATATTTATATTACCGGCCGTATAAAAGATATTCTGGTTCTTTCAACGGGTGAAAAAATACCACCAACCGATATTGAAATTGCAATTACCAATGATCCTTTATTTGAACAGGTTATTATTTATGGTGAAGGCAAACCCTCTTTAACAGCTATTGCAGTATTAAACGAAGAAGAATGGAATACGATTAAACAGCAACTATCAGCAGAAAATGAAATAGACATCAACTCAGAAGCTGCCCACCATTATTTTCTTACTCGAATTAAAAAATGTTTACATGCATTTCCCGGGTATGCACGAATATATAAAATACACGCAACACTGGATGCATGGACTATTGAAAATGGTCTTATCACCCCCACTTTAAAATTAAAACGTAACCGCATCTTTGAAAAATATCAAAAACAAATAGACCAAATGTATACAGACCGCTAATCCATGCCCATGCATTCCGATAAATCAGAACCACAAAACCCCGAATTTGATTGCTTGCCAGCAAACAAGCAACCATCAATACGCGTATTAGCAATGCCTGCCAATACCAACTCGGCTGGCGATATCTTTGGTGGCTGGCTTATGTCACAAATTGATATTGCTGGCAGCATATTAGGCCATAGGGTAACAAATGGCCGAGTTGTTACCGTTGCAGTTAATAATTTTCAATTTATCAAGCCCGTTTTTGTTGGCGATCTGGTAAGTATTTTTACTGATGTAAGCCGGATTGGTAATACTTCAATCGAAATTGCCATTGTTGCCTATGCCGAGCGCAAGCGTAAAGTAGAAGAATGTACACGTGTTGCCTCAGCCACTTTTACCTACGTTGCGTTAGATGAACACCGGAAACCACGGGTAATTGAAAAGTGATTTAGCTGAAATATTTCTATTTTTGCTTACTACGATACAGCAATGATTTTTTATAATCTTTTATAGAAAAAAAACCTTTGCTGCCCCGTTAACTTTTAAAGCGCCTGGTTTTGGTCATTGCGAGCGATAGCAAGGCAATCTTACTCGTGTATACCTCGAAGAAAAGAGATTGCCGCGCAGCTTGCCGCACGTTGTTCGCAACTAAAGGCTCGCAATGATAAACTAATATCAATCTCATGTTCCATAATGCAATTCCGATTTTATTGTTTAAACATCATGAATCGAGCCTGTTTTCCATAAGTTAACCGGGCGGCAATGAAAACAAACGATAAAAATTCTCGGTTGTTTTTTCTGCAATAACCTCATAAGGCTCACCACGCAGTTCAGCAATGCACTCAGCAACATGTTTAACATAAGCTGGCTGATTGGATTTGCCACGATAAGGTACGGGCGCAAGATAGGGTGAATCTGTTTCTACCAGCATTCTATCTATAGGTACATTTTTTGCCACTTCTTTTAATGCCAGCGCATTTTTAAAGGTAACAATGCCTGAAAACGAAATATAAAAACCTAAATCCAGTGCACGTTGCGCTACTTCCCAATCTTCTGCAAAACAATGCATCACTCCACCGGCCTGTTCTGCTTTTTCATCCTGCATAATTTTTAAAGTGTCATCAGTTGCATCCCGCATATGAATAATCAATGGTTTCTTTGTTTGTTTCGATGCTTCAATATGATTTTTAAAACGTGTGCGCTGCCATTCCAGATCAGACCCTTTTGTCCTGAAATAATCCAGGCCAGTTTCACCAATAGCGATAATTTTTTTGTTGTCAGATAACGCGACTAACTCATCAATTTCCGGATCTTTACCATCTATTTCGTTAGGGTGAACACCCACCGATGCATAAACATTTGAATGTGCCTCAGCAATATCTAATACATCACTAAAATGTTCGAGGTCAATACAAACATTAAGCATGGCTTTAACGTCATATTGCTGTGCATTTGCAAGTGCATTCGAAATATTATTCTCGAATGGTTTTAAATCAAGACGATCTAAATGGCAGTGTGAATCGATCAGAGAAGCTGACATAGGACGTTACTTTAAAATAATTGTGTTAATATTGTATTGATGATTGTCTAAAGCAGAACTGGTGACGTTACATAGTGTGAGTTTGACGATCTGATTTTAATGCTCCGGCCAGGAATGTTTCAATTTTAGTGCGTGCACCACCCCCATCTTGCTCACTAAACTGTACACCAATACCGGCAGCGCGATTACCAGCAGCACCTTTTGGCGTAACCCAGACAATTTTACCTGCAACCGGTAATTTTTCGCTATCTTCCATTAACGACAACAACATAAACACTTCATCACCCAACTTGTATTTCTTGTTTGTTGGTATAAACAAACCACCATGTTTTATAAAAGGCATATACGCAGCATAAAGTGCGCTTTTATCTTTTATTGTTAAAGACAATATGCCTTGTCGGCCTGCTGCAGGTTTTGTTGCCATTTTCCAACCTTCTTCTATTTACGCTGAGCAATCAAGCTCCATTGAATTAAAAGACTTTCTAATTGTAGCTGTTTATTTAAAGAGGTATGCCCCAACCTTAAAATTTCAATCACTTTATCATAGATTACAAACAACCGCTTAACCGGTATCGAAATTGCCAGTTTTTGTAGTGCGCTATTACTACTATAATAAAATAAGCGACTTACATTGTCATCCAGTCGCCGTTCAGAGCTGCAATTCAACGAGTGATAGCGGATCATGTCCACCAGCCACGTATATACTAACCTTATCGGTACATTTTCGGGCTGCTTTAACCATTTTTCAGCAATTGCAGTGGGTTTTGCCTTCCCTGAAGCCAGCAGTAACCAGTCATTCAATAACGCCTCGCTGAGGCTGAGTATCGATGACTCCAGATAAAACTGTGCATTTAAAGGGCTATTTTCGGTTACAGAGACGGCCAAATCCACTTCGTCCTGTGAATATTGCCCTATTTGAGTCAGCCACGACTGTAGCGTTGCACTATCGGCTGTCGAAACAGGAAAAAGTTGACAACGACTGCGGATGGTTGCGGGTAGTGAATGCGGTCTTGAGCTTACCAGGATAATAACTGTATTCACTGGCGGCTCTTCCAGCGTTTTAAGCAGGCTGTTAGCTGCATTCATATTCATCGATTCTGCCGGGCTAATCACAATTACCCGCCGGTTGCTACGTGATTGCGTCAACGAAACAAACGCGACTAACTCACGAATTTGCGCCACCTTAATGGCTTTACCCTCTTCTTCAGGTTGAATAAGCATAAAATCGGGATGGGTATTCGCCACAAATAATTCACAGGCTGCACAATGACCACAGGGTATTGTCGTGCTGTCTAACCATTGTGTCTTCGCTGCCGTTTCACATAACAATGTGCCAGCCCAAAGCATGGCAAATTCAAATTTAGCCAACCCTTTATTGCCTGTTATTAATAGTGCATGGGGTAACTTTTCGGTATTACTGTATTGAAGCAGTTGTTGCCAGTCAGCCTGTTGCCAGGGGTATAACTGTAGAGAAAATCGCGGGCTTTCCTTTGGAACTATTTTAGGCATTATTTATATACTCATCTAAAACAGCCGCAATGTCTTTTTGAACTCGCTCCAGTGTTTGTGACGCATCAATAACCCGATAACGCTGCGGTGCCGCTGTGGCCATGTTCAAATAAGTTTGACGAACGGATTCAAAAAAATTATTTTTTTCCTGTTCAATCCGATCCGGTGTACTGCGTTCACTGGCACGCTGTAAACCAATTTCAACCGGCAAATCGAGCAAAATAGTCAAATCAGGACGTAACGCGCCCTGCACCCAGTCTTCCAGTATAGCAATGCGTTGCATTGGGATACCACGCCCACCGCCCTGATAAGCATAGGTCGCATCGGTAAAACGATCACACAACACCCATTTGCCCTGTTTCAAAGACGGCTTAATTAATGTTTCCAGATGCTGGGCACGTGCCGCAAACATCAGCAGTAATTCGGTATCCGAAACCATCGAACTGTTTTTTGCGTCCAGTAACAATTCACGAATTTTTTCACTTAGTTCTGTACCACCCGGCTCACGGGTTGAAACAACATCTATCCCTTTGTCTTTTAAATACGACAGGATAAATGCGATGTTACTGCTTTTACCAACACCTTCACCACCTTCGATTGTTATAAATTGAGCTTGCATCATTAATCTTTCTTGTAAGATGAAAATGGACGTTTACGTCCTTTTAACTGATATTTAATAACCGCATTATTATGTTCTTTTAATGTAGCCGAAAAATAATGGCTACCATCCCCTCTGGAAACAAAATAAAGTGCATCCCCCTCTTCAGGGTGTAAGGCAGCATCAATGGCCTCTCTGGACGGCATTGCAATCGGTGTCGGTGGCAAGCCATGACGGCGATAGGTATTATAAGGTGTATCTTTCTTTAAATCCCGACGCTTGATATTTCCTTTAAATTTTTTACCCATACCATAGATAACCGTTGGATCAGTTTGCAGGCGCATCCGCATCTGCAACCGACGAATAAATACACCCGCAATCGCACCCCGTTCAGAAGCCAACCCTGTTTCTTTTTCTACAATAGATGCCAGTATTAAAGCCTCATAAGGTGTTTTTAACGGCAAGCCCGTGTCACGGTTTGGCCATTGCTGCTGCAGGTAATTTTCCATTGCCGCATAAGCCTGTTTTAAAACACCACTATCGCTCATCCCTTTCGGAAAGCGGTAGGTATCCGGCATAAAACGTCCTTCAGGGTGTACGTTCTCTTTACCAATTGCCTGCATAATACGGGCATCCGACAGGCCTTTTAATTTATGTGATAAAAATGGGTTTTTATTAATTTCCGCCATCATCTGGTTGAAATTCCAGCCCTCAATAATGGTTAAAGAATACAGCTTCACCTTGCCACTTAACAGTTTTTCAATAAGTGATAACGGCGTATCATTGCGTGTTATTTGATATTCACCAACATGCAACGTATTGGGTGTTGAAAAAAGACGGGCATACCATAATAAATAATGCGGTTTAGTAACCACGTTCTGTTCCTGCAAGCGATAAAGTAAACGGGTTAAATTACTCCCTTGCTCAACATAAATTAACTTTTTATCGGACGTTAATAGCAAGGGGGAATTTAGATAATTTCTGGCATCCCACCATAAATAGCCAACCGCAATTGAACCAACAAGAATAGAAAAAGCAAGAAACTTATACACTAACTGCGGCATAATCAACTGAATATTGTTTTGTTAAAAGTTTCATTATATTTTTTGTTGCCAATCTTGCTGTATAAAGCCGATTATTTATTTGTTTTACCGGCCAAACACCTATAATACTGTTCGTTAGAAAAATCTCATCTGCTGCAAGTACCTGTTTTAAAGAAATGTCATCCTCTAGTGCCATGATGCCGTTTGCTTCACAAATTTTCAATATAATATTCCGCATAATACCATTGACACCCGCATTTATAATCAACGGTGTTCGCACTAAATTATCTTTCACAATAAAAATATTGGACATCACGCCTTCCACAATATTACCGCTTATATCAGCCATTAACCCTTCCTGATAGTCATCTTGCCATTCATTTCGGGCAATAACCTGTTCCAGCCGGTTTAAATGTTTTAATCCTGCAAGTTTCTTATGGGAAGATAGCAATGTTTCACATATTTTAACCTTAACGCCCTCATTCCAGTAACTAACGGGGTAAGCTGGGTATGTCGACAAAAAGATAACAACGTTTGAAACAATATTATCAGGGTATTGATAACCACGTTTACTGTCTCCCCGTGTCACAATTATTTTAATAACTGCAACGTTAACATCCGGGCTTAAATGCCATAGTTTTGCTATATCCCCTTTTAAACTTTCCTCAGGTGGACAGCGAATCCCTAAAACTTCACAGCCTTTTACTAAACGCTGATAATGCTCATCCCAAAAAACAGGTTGGTGGTTAATCAGTAGCATAGTTTCAAACAGACCATCACCATAATTAAAGCCACGATCCTGGATTGAAATCTGTGTACTAAGCTCACCATTAACAATACTGTTCAATACTGCCATCTTAGTTCAATGCCTCAAGCAGTCCTTTTGCTTTCGCTCTCGTTTCATCCAGTTCTTTTTGTGCAATTGAATCTGTGACTAGACCTGCCCCCGCTCTTAACTTTAATTTATTTGCAGACAGTTCAAAAGTACGAATTAAAATATTTAAATCCATGCTACCATTATGATTGATATAACCAACCGATCCCGTATACGCTCCCCGTGGCATGGCTTCAAGTTCAGCAATAATTTGCATACAGCGTTCTTTAGGGCAACCAGTAATAGTACCACCGGGGAAAACAGCACGAATTACCTCACCAGGGGTAATGCCTTCTTTTAAATTACCCGTAACATTAGAAACGATATGGTGCACATGCTGAAAAGATTCCAGAACCATCAGCTCATCAACAACAATACTACCTGGTACACAGATGCGACCCAGATCATTACGTTCCAGATCGATTAGCATAATGTGCTCTGCACGCTCTTTTGGGTGAGCAATAAGTTCCTGCAAGCTTTCAATATCGGCAGCAGTTTCATTTTCACGCGCCCGTGTACCGGCAATCGGCCGTGTTTGAACGCAGCCATTACTCACCTTAACCAGACGCTCGGGCGATGAGCTTATTATTTTATAGTTATCGTCATACACATAGGCCGAAAAAGGTGCCGGGTTGCAATGTTTAAGAGAACGATATAAGTCAATAGCATCCAGCGAGTCAATACCACTACTTTCCCATAAACGGGATAAATTAACCTGAAACACATCACCATCTTTAATATAGTGTTTTACTTTATCAATTGCACTTAGATATTTATCTGGCTCTTCTTCTTTTAGATTAACTGCAATTTTTTTATTCGTGGCAAGCGGGTTCTGAACTAATTTAATATCATTTAGTACTTTCTCTACCTTGTTTGCATAACCTGCCTCAGCAACAATGGATTGAACACCATGGTATTTATCATAAATAATCGCAACCGGTATACGCGATAATTTGGCAACAATGTCTTTTTCATCTCCACCAGGTAAAGTGAGTCGTGTTTCAATTTGTCCGGCAAGTTCATAACTTAAATAAACAAACCAACCACCGGTAAAAGGTAAATCTGTTTGCATTGTCAGCCCAGCATTTTTATTTTTTAACCAGTTTAAATCCAGGTTAGACAAGAAGTCTTTTTCCCTGTCCACCACTGCACCCGTTAACTGGCCAGCAAAATTTAATGTTAATGTTTGTTCAGGAAAAGCAAACAAGATGTCATAGCGAGCCTGTTCTTTGCTGCGGCTGGCTCCGTTATTCAATGCCAAAACATCTTCCGCTTGCGCAGAACTTTCTAGTATAAAGGGATAACGATGGGGGTTTATGCGATGGAGTTCAGTAAAATCAATAAGCTGTTCAAGCGGGTAAATGGTTAACGCTTCAGATTCTGTCGGTTGCACAATGCCATGCCGTCACAAAAAAATTAACGTAACTTACCAATCACTAAAGTGCCGTTGGTACCACCAAAACCAAACGAATTTGATAAGGCTGCTTCTACTTTCATCTCACGTGCGGTATTGGGCACAAAGTCCAAATCACAACCAGCCTCAATGTCCTGGTTAAAAATGTTAATGGTTGGTGAAGCAACTTGATCACGAACGCAAAGCGTAGTGAAAATAGCTTCCATTCCGCCTGCGGCACCCAGGCCATGCCCGGTCATTGATTTAGTGGAACTCATTGCCAATTTATAAGCATGGTCACCAAAAGTTGATTTTACCGCATGACATTCAGCGGCATCCCCTGCTGGGGTCGAGGTACCGTGGGCATTAATATAATCAATTTCATCCGGATTAACGCCGGCATTTTTAAGCGCCAGATCCATACAACGGCTGGCACCTTCGCCACCTTTAGATGGCAGAGTCATATGGTAAGCGTCACCACTTAAACCATAACCCAGCACTTCGGCATAAATCGTTGCGCCACGTTTTTTAGCAAATTCATATTCTTCTAAAACAACCACACCGGCACCATCACTGAGTACAAAACCATCACGGTCTTTGTCCCATGGGCGGCTGGCAGTTTCAGGGTCGTCATTGCGGGTTGACAGTGCCCGTGCCGATGCAAAGCCGCCTAAGCAGGTTGGGCTGCTCGCCATTTCGGCGCCACCGGCAACCATCACATCCGCGTCGCCATACTCAATTAAACGTGCCGCATCACCAATACTGTGTGTACCCGTGGCGCAGGCAGTTACAACGGCAATGTTCGGGCCTTTCATACCGTACATAACGGATAAATTACCTGAAATCATATTGATAATATTACTGGGAACAAAGAAAGGCGAAATTTTTCTTGGGCCACCTTTTAAGTAGCTATCGTGCCCTTTTTCAATACCGGGCAAACCACCAATACCCGAACCAATGGCAACGCCAATCCGAGGTGCATTTTCTTCAGTGACTTCCAGACCGGCATCCGCAATCGCTTCGGCTGCGGCAACAATGCCATAATGAATAAAAGTATCCATTTTTTTAGCATCTTTCGGTTTAATAATGCTTGAACTGTCGAAGTCTTCACTGATTGAACCACCAATTTGAGAGCTAAACTCAGATGGATCAAAATGCGATATGCGCTTAATACCGCTTTTACCAGCTAAAATATTTTCCCACGAAGATTTAACATCTAAACCCACTGGTGAGACCATACCAAGCCCGGTAATAACAACACGACGTTTACTCACTACACACCTCAATAAACTTTAAGCGACTAAATCAAACGGATTAGTTCGCAAATTATCAAACTTAACAATGTAAAAAGCCGCACTTAAACAGTACGGCTGGCATTTACTTTTTGGGTATTCTTATTCTACTTCGAACCCAGGTAATGCATAAAGCATTACAATATTAAGTATTGCTTGTTACGTAATCGATAGCTTGCTGAACAGTTGTAATCTTTTCAGCATCTTCATCAGGAATTTCAGTTTCAAACTCTTCTTCTAATGCCATAACCAACTCTACGGTATCAAGTGAGTCTGCGCCCAGATCATCAACAAATGAAGCTTCTTTAGTGACTTCTTCAGCTTTAACACCAAGCTGTTCGATTACAATCTTTTCTACGCGTTCTTCAACACTGCTCATCTCTGTTCTTTCCTCTATAATTTTTGTCAGCAAAACTGCTGGGTGCGGTATTGTATTGAAATATGACGCTTTATGCCATAGCCAGCGTCTAATTGACCTTTTTTATTTTCAGCTAATACAATACACTTATATTTCAATAGCTTACATTCATTATTATGTCATATACATGCCGCCATTGACATGAATTGTTTCACCAGTGATGTAGCTGGCCGATTTTGATGCTAAAAATGTGACCGCATTGGCTATTTCTTCTGCATCGCCTAAACGCCCCAACGGGACTTTGGTTAATAAAGCATCACGTTGCTCATCGGGCAGTGCTTTTGTCATATCCGTGTCAATAAAGCCCGGTGCCACCACATTCACCGTAATACCGCGTGAACCGACTTCCTGCGCGAGTGACTTGCTAAAGCCGATAACACCGGCTTTAGCGGCCGAATAGTTAGTTTGCCCTGCATTGCCTGAGACACCCACAACCGATGCAATGCTGATAATGCGCCCCTTACGCGCCTTCATCATGCCACGTAGAACCGCTTTACTCAGCCGATAGATTGAGCTGAGATTGGTATTCATAATGTCGTCCCACTCTGTGGTTTTCATGCGCATCAGCAGGTTATCACGGGTAATGCCGGCATTATTGACTAATATCGATACCGCCCCTTTATCATCGGCAATACTTTTAATAACGCCGGCAATGCTGTCTTCATCGGTCACATTCATCACCAGGCCCTGGCCTTCAATACCATTATCTTTCATGTATTTAGAAATGTTTTCTGCACCTTTTTCTGAAGTTGCAGTACCGTATACGTAGGCGCCTTTAGAGCCTAAATCCAGTGCAATGGCCTGACCAATGCCACGACTTGCCCCAGAAACTAACGCAATTTCATTTTCAAGTTCCATAACGATTCCTTCACCTTGTAAATTGAGTTATTCAACCGATAAAGCTTTATCAAAGCTCGCCGGGTCAAAAACCGCGGCAGCCGACATGCTTTTATCAATACGTTTATTTAGACCAATAAGCACACGCCCTGGCCCACATTCAATAAGTTGCTCTACACCGTCTGCGGCCATTTTATGGATAGTGTCGACCCAGCGCACCGGATTGAATAATTGCCGAACCAGCGCATCGCGTATTTTATCGGCATCGGTTTCAGCGGCCACATCCACATTATTAATAATCGGAATAACAGCTTCGTTAAAAGTAATCGATTTTAATTTTTCAGCCAATTGTTCCGCAGCGGGTTTCATTAAATCACAATGCGATGGCACACTCACCGGTAATGGCAATGCCCGTTTGGCACCCATTTCTTTAGCCACCGTCACAATGCGTTCAATCGCGGCTTTATTACCGGCCACCACCACCTGGCCAGGGGAATTATAATTAACGGCCTGCAGCACCTCGCCTTCTGCAGCCTGTTTGCAGGCTTCAACCACCTGCGCATCTTCCAGGCCTAAAATAGCGGCCATGCCACCTTGCCCTTCCGGCACGGCTTGTTGCATAAACTGGCCACGCGCTTCCACCAGTTTTATCGCATCGCTAAATTCTAAAACACCGCCACACACCAGTGCGCTGTATTCGCCTAAACTGTGGCCGGCCAATACAACGGGCATTGCACCGCCTTTTGCCTGCCAGACTTTCCAGCACGCAACACCCGCCGCTAATAAAGCCGGTTGCGTAATATCGGTCGAATTTAATTTTTCCTGCGGGCCTTGTTGCGTAATATCCCACAAGTCATAGCCCAACGCATCACTGGCTGCTTTAAACGTATCGATAACAATCGGCTCGACTTCTGCAAGTTCGTTAAGCATACCAATAGATTGAGAACCCTGACCAGGGAAGACAAATGCGAGGGACATATTACACACCTTGAAAATTTAAATAATATAGTATAATGATTACCGTTAACACTTTATACTTTTATAAAAACACATACGGATTACCGTCACTGTAAATGCCATTATTAAAAAGCACGGCAATCTAATAAAAAAATACCACACATAAATAAAGATTGCCGCGCTACCGCCCGCAATGACAACCCTTGTCTTTAATTCATTTATAAAAGCAAAGCAATGGCGATCTATTTTATAACTTTAATAATGCCGAACCCCAGGTAAACCCTCCACCAAACGCTTCTAGTAATAACGTTTGTCCGGGTTTAATTCTGCCATCACGCACCGCTGTATCCAGTGCCAGCGGAATAGACGCTGCCGACGTGTTACCGTGCTCATCAACGGTCACCACCACATGATCCATGGATAAATCCAGTTTTTTTGCCGCCGCTTTTATAATACGAATATTAGCCTGATGCGGCACCAACCAGTCAACATCGAATTTTTTCATGTTATTTGCCGCTAAGGTTTCATCGGCAATACGACCTAAGGTATTCACGGCCACTTTAAACACTTCATTGCCTTTCATTGTCATAAAGGCTTTGCCTGCTTTAAGCACATCCGAATTTTCGGAAACACCGGCAGGAACGGTTAATAACTCTTTATACTTTCCATCGGCATGAATATGGGTTGATAAAATACCCGGCTCGGTTGATGCATTTAAGATAACCGCACCGGCACCGTCACCAAATAACACACAGGTTCCGCGATCAGTCCAGTCAACAATATTCGATAATGTTTCTGCGCCCACCACTAAAGCACATTTAGACTGACCGGTTTTAATAAACGCATCAGCCACGCTTAAGGCATACACAAAGCCGGTGCAAACGGCCTGCACGTCAAAAGCCGGGCAACCATGAATATCCAGGCGTTCCTGTAATAAGCAAGCAGTACTCGGAAAAATCCTGTCGGGGGTTGTGGTAGCAACAATAATTAAATCGATATCATCTTTCGTTACATTTGCTGCCTGCATTGCTGCAAGCGACGCTTGTTCAGCCAAATCTGAGGTTGTTTCACCTTTGGCAATATGGCGTTTTTTAATACCGGTACGTTCGGTAATCCACTCGTCAGATGTATCCACTAATTTTTCAAGATCTGCATTGGTAACAATATTGTCAGGTAAACAACTGCCCGTACCGGTAATCCTGGAGTATGTTGTTGCCATTAACCTGCTTGCCTTTCAACTAAATGCATTTCGAGTATATCTGTAATACGTAAAGGCACATTTTGTTTAACTTCCTGAATCGCTACCTCAATGGCACGTGCAAAGGAATAGGCGTCGGCGCCACCATGACTTTTAATAACGATACCCTGAAGCCCAAGAAAACTGGCACCATTGTATTCTCGTGGATCAATATTTTTGCGAAAAGACTTCAAGATTGGCATAACCAATAAACCCATTATCTTTGTAAACAGGTTTCGTTTAAATGATTGCTTCATGTAATAAGAAAATAACTTGGCAACACCTTCACTCGCTTTAAGCATGACATTACCGACAAAGCCATCGCAAACAACAACATCGGCATCACCCATGTAAATACCATCACCTTCAACGTAGCCGGTAAAATTCAAATCACTCTTGTTTAGAATTTTTGCTGCTTCTTTAACTGTCTCGTTACCTTTAATGTCTTCTTCTCCAATATTTAATAGTGCAACTGTCGGTCTTTTTTTATTGTCTAACGCACTCGCTAATGCCGCCCCCATCACTGCAAATTCATAGAGGCCTTCAGGGGAGGTTTCAACATTAGCACCTAAATCCAGTACATGTGCATGCCCTTTTACCGTTGGTAGAGCTGAACAAATGGCCGGGCGGTCGATACCAGCTAACATTTTAAGTACAAAACGTGCGGTTGCCATCAGTGCGCCCGTATTACCGGCACTTACACAGGCATCGGCATTACCCTGTTTAACAAGGTTAATAGCAACACGCATCGAGGAATCTTTTTTACCACGTAAGGCCATCGCCGGTGCTTCATTTGAGCCCACTACTTGCGTTGTATGTTGTATTTCTATACGAGTTCGATTTTTTTCAGATGAATAGCCCTGGTATTCTTTCAATTTGTTATTTAATATCGTTTCATCACCCGTAATAATTAAATTAACATTCGGGTAACGTTTTAGAATATCAATTGCGGCAGGTACAACACTATCAGGGCCAAAATCTCCCCCCATACCATCAAGCGAAATTGTTATCGTTTTATTATTCATCGGTGACTTTTATAACATTTAACAACGTTACTAACGATAACGGGACAGTAACCTGTCCCGTTATATATAAATGACACATTGTATTGAATAAAAAATCAATCCACTGTGTTTAAATACCACTGCACTTAAATAAAAGAAACGCTAGCTATTTGTGTCAACAACTTTACGACCACGGTAATAACCGTCCGGGCTTACATGATGGCGCAAATGTGTTTCTCCAGTTGTAGGCTCGATAGATAATGCATTTTCTGTTAATGCATCATGTGCACGGCGCATGCCACGACGTGAAGTACTCTTTTTGCTCTTTTGAACAGCCATTACAATGTTCCTCTTAACTTACTCTTTTGAATCGGATTTAAAATCTGCCAATACCGCAAAAGGATTTTTCCTTTTGCTGGTTGCCTGGCCTGCATTATCTTGTGCTTCAACTTGCTCAACCTGACGATTAATTTTAACCGCCGGATTACATTCAGACTCATCGTGCATCGGCACCTGAGGAAGCGCAAGAAGAATTTCATCTTCTATCATGTCGCTTAACATCAGCGGTGTTGATTCGATAAGATAAGGTTCATAATCAACCACAAGCTCATCTATCTGATGTTCATGTTCAACAAAGGCTAAAGCAACCTCGGCATCAAGCTGCCATTTCATTGGCTGCAAACAACGCTGACAACAAAGTGATAATTCAGCCACCAGCGTACCGGTTACATAATGCACTTTGCTGGTATCCACATCAAAATCAAACTGTACTTTAACCAGCCCTTCGTTGGAAGTGAGCAGTTCGCTTAAGCGCTCAAAACGCGAAATTTCAATGTTGCCATAAAGCTGTTGCCTTGCGACAGCTAACCGAATGGGATCTATTTGAACCGGTAAACGCGAGTTAATAGCAGACGAATTTTGATGCTTCGACATAGGGCGCAAATTTTAACGATCTGGACATCTTCTGTCAAAGTAAATCATTGATTTTTGATGCATAACCCCAAATAATAACCGCTTACAGCATATGGTTATATACTTATATTGAAGCGATTGTCTGGGTAATCAGATTAGGAAATTGCCCCCTCACAAATGAAGTACAAGATAACGGCTGGTACAGTGAACCCACAAAAAGTAAAAAAATGCCATCCCCACCACGCTGTTGTGATGATTGGCTTAAATAAGCCGATTAAATTTAAAATTCCACACTTTATTGTTTCAATCTGTATAACCAAAATACTACAATGCCAACATGATAAAAAAAGTGCTGATTGCCAACCGGGGCGAAATTGCGGTGCGCATTGTGCGTGCCTGTGCAGAAATGGGGATTAAATCCGTTGCTGTCTATGCCGAAGCTGACCGCTACGCTTTGCATGTCCGCAAGGCCGATGAAGCTTATAGCCTGGGCCCTGACACGGTTACCGGCTACCTCAATGCGCACCGCCTGGTTAATTTGGCCATTGAAACCGGCTGCAATGCCCTGCACCCCGGCTACGGCTTTTTGTCCGAAAACCCTGAATTGGCTGAGATCTGTGAGCGCCGTAATATCCAGTTTATTGGCCCGACCAGCGCTGTTGTACGCAATATGGGGGATAAAACCCATGCCAGAAAAACAATGCTGGCCGCTGGCGTGCCGGTCACACCGGGCAGCAATGGCAATGTGGCCGATATTGAAGAGGCGATACAAATTTCAGCGGATATTGGCTATCCAGTGATGCTCAAAGCCACTAATGGCGGCGGTGGGCGTGGTATTCGCCAGTGTAACAATGAGGCGGAGTTACGCCAGAATTACCCACGCGTTATCTCCGAGGCTGAAAAAGCCTTTGGCAGTGGTGATGTGTTTATCGAAAAATTCATTGCCGATCCACGCCATATCGAAGTCCAGATCCTCGCCGACAAACACGGCAATGTTATTCACCTGTATGAGCGTGACTGCTCTATTCAGCGCCGCCATCAGAAGCTAATTGAAATTGCACCTTCCCCGCAACTTAATATGGAGCAACGAGAATATATCGGGGGACTTGCGGTCAAAGCGGCTACCGCCTGCGGTTACACCAACGCCGGTACGGTTGAATTTTTAATGGATGAGAATGACAACTTTTACTTTATGGAAATGAATACCCGCCTACAGGTCGAGCATCCGATTACCGAGGAAATTACCGGCATTGATATTGTGCAGGAGCAAATTCGCATTGCCAGTGGCTTAACCCTGCGTTACCAGCAACAGGATATTTCAATACGCGGCTATGCAATGGAGTTTCGAATTAATGCCGAAGACCCAAAAAACGACTTCCTGCCCAGCTTCGGCAAAATTACCCGTTACTTTGCCACAGGGGGGCCGGGCGTACGCACCGATGGTGCAATTTATACCGGTTACGAAATCCCACCTTATTATGACTCCATGTGCGCCAAGTTAATTGTCTGGGCTCGTGACTGGGACAGCCTGATTGATCGTGGCATTCGCGCCCTGCGGGATATTGGTGTTTACGGTATTAAAACAACCATTCCCTACCATCTTGAAATTTTAAAGTCGGCCAGTTTTCAAACTGGCCGCTTTAATACCGGTTTTGTTGAACAGCACCCTGAACTGTTAAATTACTCGCTAAGACATTCCAACAAAGAAGTTGCAACAGCCGTTGCCACCGCCATTGCAGCTAGCATGGGGCTTTAAATCAAGTATGTTTATAAAGAAGGAAACACAACAGCATGCCTAAAATTTTAATCACCGATACGATATTACGTGATGCACACCAATCCCTGATCGCAACACGTATGCGCACCGAAGACATGCTGCCGGTCTGTGAGCGTCTCGATAAAGTCGGCTACTGGTCACTGGAAGTCTGGGGTGGTGCAACTTTTGATGCCTGTGTGCGTTTTTTAAAGGAAGATCCCTGGGAGCGTTTAAAACAGTTAAAAGCAGCCTTACCAAACACCCCGTTACAAATGCTACTGCGTGGGCAAAACCTGTTAGGGTATCGCCATTATTCTGATGACGTTGTTCGCGCCTTTGTTAGACGTGCTGCGGATAATGGCATGGATATATTCCGAATTTTTGATGCCCTCAATGACACCCGTAATCTTCGCGTTTCAATTGAAGCTGTAAAAAAAGCCAATAAACATGCGCAAGGTACAATCTGTTATACCACCAGCCCGGTACACACTGAGAAACAGTTTGTCAGCATGGCAAAACAATTGCAGTCGATGGGCTGCGACAGTATTGTTATTAAAGATATGGCCGGTTTACTGACACCTGATGCCACGGCAAATTTGGTATCGGCACTGGTTGCCGCAGTGGATATACCAATCCATTTACACTCCCATGCCACCGCCGGGCTTGCCAGCATGTGCCAGTACAAAGCCGTTGAAAATGGTATTACCGGCATCGATACCGCCATATCCTCGTTTTCCGGTGGTACGTCCCATCCACCAACCGAAAGCATGGTTGCCGCACTTCGTAATACAAAATACGACACCGAGCTTGACCTTGCACAGCTACAGGATATTGGCTTTTACTTTTACGAAGTTAGAAAAAAATATCACCAGTTTGAAAGCGAATTTACCGGGCTGGATACACGCGTGCAGGTTAATCAAGTGCCTGGCGGTATGATTTCAAATTTATCCAACCAGCTAAAAGAACAAAATGCATTAAACCGTATGAATGAGGTATTAAAGGAAATCCCCGTTGTACGAAAAGAGCTGGGCTACCCGCCACTTGTTACACCCACATCACAAATTGTCGGCACCCAGGCCGTAATAAATGTCATCTCCGGTGAGCGCTATAAAACAATTACCAACGAAGTAAAACTTTACCTGCAAGGCAAGTATGGCAAAGCACCCGGCCCGGTCAGCATACAGGTTCAGCATATGGCCATTGGTAATGAAGATGTTATCGACTGTCGACCAGCCGACTTATTAGCCAATGAACTGGAACGCTTACGTAGCGAAATTGGTGAACATGCAAAATCTGAAGAAGATGTTTTAACTTACGCAATGTTCCCGGATATAGGCAAAGAATTTTTAACTCAGCGCAATGCTGGCAAACTTGTTCCAGAACCACTGGAGCCGGTTAATTCAGATAACGGCCACACTCCCGCTGCAACAGAATTTAATGTCACCTTGCATGGCGAAACCTATCATATACAGCTAAAGGGAACCGGCTATAAAACACAGCAGCAACGCCCTTACTACATTAGCGTTGACGGCGTTCCTGAAGAAATTTTATTACAACCACTGAACGAAATTAATTTAAACGATGATACACCAGCAAGTGCTGCCATATCAGACGGGCAACGACCCCGTGCAACCCAACCCGGCCATGTAACCACTTCGATGCCCGCCTCTATTATAGATGTGATTGTTAACCTGAACGATAAAGTGAAAGCCGGTGATCCATTGCTCATTACTGAAGCAATGAAAATGGAAACTGAAATACAGGCACCTATTTCTGGTACAATTACCGCCATCCACGTTTCAAAAGGTGATGCCGTTACACCCGATGAGGCGTTAATTGAAATTGAGTAACATTATAAAACTAAAAACAGAGAAAGATGTAACTTCTATGCAACTAATACTCGCTTCCACTTCCCCCTTTCGTAAAGCTATTTTAGAAAAACTGGGTCTGCCATTTGATTGTGTTGCACCGGATGCAGACGAAACCCCACAAAAAGGTGAAACAGCAAAGCAACTGGTTGAACGGCTCGCTATTACCAAAGCACAAGCTGTTGCAAAAAACTACAAAGATGCACTGGTGATTGGCTCCGATCAGGTGGCCGTTATCGATGATGAAATAATAGGTAAGCCCGGTAATTTTAAAAATGCAGTAAAACAACTCAAAGAAGCCAGTGGCCGACGTGTTACCTTTTTAACCGGATTAAGTTTAATTAATACAAAAACAGGCAA
Source organism: Chromatiales bacterium (assembly GCA_027076325.1). Taxonomy (GTDB): domain Bacteria; phylum Pseudomonadota; class Gammaproteobacteria; order UBA6429; family Thiohalophilaceae; genus SZUA-37. The sequence goes on from JALTJZ010000070.1 coordinate 315,714, forward strand.
AGTCCATTCAACCGTTGTTCCATTTTATGTGGTATTTCGTTATTTACGTGATTCACAAATTGAAAATTATTTACATAAAGAAGAACCTTTTAATTGTGCCGGCAGTTTTAAATCGGAGGGTCTGGGGATATCCCTTTTTGAACGCCTTGAAGGCGAAGATCCCAATACACTGATGGGGCTACCACTGATACGTTTAATTGCCATGCTTGAAATAGAAGGTATGCCGGTGATTTAATCTATAGCCCCCTTCTTCACTTTGTAAACGGCCTCTCTACAGCCCCATTGTTCGTATACATGCACAATATAACGATATTACCGAACGACTGTGACAACGCCTATTGCAAATAGGCGTCAGGGAAAAATCGACTCACAACCGACGAGCCAAATGCCACACCGATCTGATTGGCAAAGCGCTCAAAAAAGTCAGGCCGAGGTGTATAGTCAACTATTTTTTCTGCTTTAATAATTTCCCGTGCAACATAGCTACTGCTTCCGAGTGCATCCACAAGCCCCATCTTGATGCTTTCTTCACCACTCCAGATCAGACCGGAAAATAATTTATCATCATCTTTTAATTTATCACCACGCCCTTTACGCACCGTATCAATAAATTGCTGGTGAATATTTTTTAATAGTCCCTTTATGTGCTTAACATCTTCCGGGTTTGCTTTTGTAAAGGGATCCAGGAATCCTTTATGTTCACCTGCTGTATACAGGCGCCGCTCTACACCTATTTTTTTCATTGCATCGACAAAACCAAAACCATTCATTAACACCCCAATGGAACCAACCATGCTTGCTTTGTCGGCATAAATTTCATCGGCGGCCGCTGCAATATAATAACCACCGGATGCACAGATATCGACAATCACTGCATACACCTTTTTCTCAGGGTGTTTTTTCTTCAATCGATAAATTTCATCATTAATATAGCCTGCCTGAACCGGACTGCCACCGGGGCTATTAATACGCAAGATAACCCCTTTTACTTTTTCTTCTTTAAAAGCTTCACGCAGGCCAGTAATAATCGCATCCGCATTAGCCTCTGACTCGCTTGAGATAACACCTTTAATTTCAATAATAGCAGTATGTTCCTGGCTTGATTTTGAAGCGTCAATTGAACTGGCTGGCAGATAAATTATAAATAGCAAAATAAAAAAGTAGGCCGCCATCAGCCCTTTAAAGAAGATACCCCAACGTCGTGCGCGACGCTGCTCATTCAGTGTTGCAAACGCCAGTTCTGAAAGCACACCCGAGTCTGAATTATTTTGCTCATTCATTTTATTGTTTCCTGTTTAACAGTATTATTAATGTTGATTGTCAACCCAGTGATAAAGCGCTTTAATATCCGGGTAAATTTTGATCGGCTCACACATTTGTAAACGACTTGTTTCATGTACCCCATGTGCAATACCAATGGAATCACAGCCTGCATTACGTGCCATCTTTAAATCGTATTCGGTATCACCAATCATAATTGTTTCATTGGCCTCTACGCCAACAAAATCCATTATTTCATTCAGCATTTGTGGGTTCGGCTTGGAAAAAGTTTCATCGGCACAGCGAGTTACATGGAAATACGACTCTAAACTTGTTTCTTTCAATACTTTATCCAGTCCCTGTCGGCCTTTACCCGTTGCTACAGCAACAAAATAGGACTTTTCGTTTAATAATTCAAGCAGTAACTCAACATGACTAAACAAAGGTGAGGCCTCACTGTTATCATCCAGAAAATACACGCGGTATTGTTTCACAAATTCGTCATACCATGCTTCTTTATCTGGATATAGCATCGTTAATGCTTCTTTAAAGCCTAAGCCAATAATATTTCTGATTTGTTCTTCACTGCGACTCTCAAATTGCATGTCACGAATGGCTGCTTGCATACAGCTGACGATTTTCGCTTCGGAATCCATCAGGGTTCCATCCCAGTCAAACACAAATAATTTATACTTCATAACACAACTATACCGTTCACATTTTATATTTCCGAAAAAGATGAAAATATAAACGAATAAATGGTCATTGCGAGCGATAGCGCGGCAATGAGGTTTTAGTAATACTCAATGTCAAGATGAGTTAATACCTTTTGCAATTCATTATCCAACGGGGATATTAGCTGTAATTCTTTTCCCTGCATCGTTTTCATTACCAATTTTTCTGCATGTAAAAACATGCGCTTTAGCCCATAACTTTTCATCTGCCGGTTAAATTCATCATCACCGTATTTCTCATCGCCTGCAACCGGGTGCCCTAAACTTTGCGCATGAACACGGATCTGGTGGGTTCGCCCGGTTTTAATAACCACTTCATACAAACTGGCCATTTTTCGTGACGCAATTGCATTAAAATCACTGATAGCCTGTTTACCGTTCGGCTTGACCCGTACAATTCGTTCACCCGAGGGTAAGGTGCTTTTTTGCAAAGCAAGTTCCATATGGTAACTTTTATTTTTTATATTACCTTTAACCAGCGCAAGGTATTTCTTTTGCATCTTGTGCTGACGAAACTGGTCTTGTAAATAACGTAATGCCGAGCGTTTTTTCGCAATCAGCAAACAACCCGAAGTATTTTTGTCCAGACGGTGCACAAGTTCAAGGAATCGGGCATCCGGTCTGGCTAAACGTAATAATTCGATAATACCCGCTTTGACACCGCTGCCACCATGTACGGCAAAACCCGTTGGTTTATTCAAAGCCAGAAAGTCATCATCTTCATAAATCACTGCTTCTTCCAGTAAAGCCGTAATATACTTACTGGTTGTAATGGTATTGCGTTGAGCAACCCTTACCGGCGGAACACGTAGTTCATCACCCGCCTGGAGCTTGTAATGTGCCTTAATTCGACCCTTATTCACCCGAACTTCACCTTTTCGGATTATTTGATAGACCTTACTCCTTGGCACACCTTTTAACAGGCTCAGCAAAAAGTTGTCTACTCGCTGCCCAGCCTGATCCGCATCAATCTGAATAAAACGAACCGCTGGCAGGGGTGCAGAAATACGAGCCTTATCCCTCGCTTTAAGCCGGGCTTTTGTGGATTGGCGTTGAGATTTAGTCGAATTTGCCATATGGGTCTAACTTTAGAGCCGATAGGCTATTTTAACAGCATTTTAAGTGATTGATGCTAATCAATAACACTGCTACACTGAAAAATAGCAAGATGTCGTATTTCCTTAATCTAGCGTGCATTATTATCAAAGAATTTCTTTGCCGCTAGCATAACATTAAATTGTTATTTCAATTATTTCGATATCTGCCAAATTACGATTCATTTGCTAAATCTCTTAAGTCAGTTAAAGCAAGTGATAGAAGCTGTCTGAAATACCCTTATTACAAAGGATTCAGACTTTAAAATTAAATTATTCGTACTCCCCGAGCCATTTGCTGATATTCCAGAATGACACGTGGGTTTTAATACTACTAAGAGCATTTAAACAGGCTAAGTAGTATTTGAGTAACCAACGATGTTGATAACCAGGCTTATCAACCCGTTTGGTCTATAAATGCTGTGGGTTGAGTGCGACAGTAAAAGGTTTTTACAATGAAAAGAATGCTATTTAACGCCACGCAGCAGGAAGAGCTGCGTGTCGCTCTCGTCGATGGCCAACGTTTATATGATCTAGACATCGAAACCACTCACCGCGTACAAAAGAAAGCTAATATCTACAAAGGTCGCATCACGCGTATCGAACCCAGCCTCGAAGCTGCTTTTGTTGACTATGGCGCCGAACGCCATGGTTTTTTACCGCTAAAAGAAATTTCACGCCAGTACTTTAAAGAAGGCTATGAAATAGGCGGTGGTAAAATCAATATTAAAGAAGCGCTTAATGAAGGCCAGGAAGTTGTTATCCAGATTGGCAAAGAAGAGCGTGGCAATAAAGGCGCAGCCTTAACAACCTTTATCAGTTTAGCCGGCCGCTATTCTGTGCTCATGCCCAACAACCCGCGTGCAGGCGGTGTTTCGCGCCGGATTGAAGGCAGCGAACGCAGTGAAATACGTGATGCGCTCAATCAACTCGATATCCCGCGCGATATGGGTTTAATTATCCGTACCGCTGGTGTCGGGAAAAGCATTGAAGAGCTGCAATGGGATCTGGATTATTTGCTTAAGCTCTGGGCATCCATTGACGAAGCGTCCAAAACGCGTCCCTCACCCTTTCTCATTTACCAGGAAAGTAACTTAATTACCCGTGCGATCCGCGACTATTTACGTAACGACATTAATGAAATTATTATTGATGAAGAGTCGGTATACAATAAAGCAAAAGAGTTTATGCAACAGGTTATGCCGCATAATCTCAGCAAAATAAAACTTTATAGCGACCCTGTCCCATTATTTACCCGTTACCAGATTGAAAGCCAGATTGAATCTGCTTTCCAGCGTGAAGTACGCCTGCCTTCCGGAGGTTCGATTGTTATCGATCATACCGAAGCATTAATCTCAATTGATATTAACTCGTCGCGCTCAACAAAAGGCAGCGACATTGAAGAAACCGCTTTTAATACCAACCTTGAAGCCGCCGATGAGATTGCACGCCAGCTTCGCTTACGTGACCTGGGTGGTCTGGTTGTTATTGATTACATAGACATGTCGCCCGCACGTAACCAGCGTGAAGTTGAAAACCGTACACGTGAAGCGATGAAACTGGATCGTGCGCGGATTCAAATCGGCAAGATATCACGCTTCGGTTTACTGGAAATGTCACGCCAGCGTTTGCGCCCGTCACTGGGTGAATCCAGCCAGATGGTTTGCCCACGGTGCGAAGGCCACGGCACTATTCGTGGCGTATCGTCTCTTGCATTATCCATTCTTCGTGTGATTGAAGAAGAAGCGATGAAAGACAACACCACGCGCGTTGAAACACAAATGCCAGTCGCCATCGCAACATTTTTATTAAATGAGAAACGCGATATTTTAACTGAAATTGAACAACGCCAAAAAGTTAAAATTTTACTTATCCCGAATGAAAGCATGGAAACACCGCATTACACTATCGAACGCATTCGCGAAAATGATGATAATGTCGGTGATACAACACCCAGCTATGAAATGGCCAATAAGCAGGACGCAACAACAACCCCACCTGCACAGCAACTCGAAAGAAAACCAGTAGAAGAAGCCGCCATTAAACAAGTGGCACCATCGACACCAAGACCTGTTAATAGCACACCACAAATTGGCTTTTTCACCAAAATCTGGCTGGCATTGTTTGGCACTGGCGAGAAGAAAAAACGCCCAACCAATAACCGCAATAAAAATCGTTCAAACAACCAGAATCGAAACACAAACCGCAACCGCAATTCACAACGACGTAACACAAACCAGAATCGTCGCGACAATCAGCGGCCAGCAAAAACAAATAAAACAGACCAGACAGCTAAACAGGCGCAAAAAACAGCTCAGAATACCGATGCTAAGTCACAAACAGCGCCACAACAGGGTAAACAGCAAAATAAACAATCCAGTAACCCACGCAATCCTCGCCGCAGACGTAACAATTCAAACCAGAATCGTCGTAATGATAATCGTAACCGTAATACAGAAGCGAACAAAACAGAATCATCTGCAAAAAACGCAAATACTGCAACACAAAATGCAGAGCCGCATACCAATACAAATGCAACAGGAAGCACAACACAGGTAGCCAGCCAGAAGAAACAAACGGCCACGCCTCAGCCACATCAGGCCAGTACACCAACGACAAGCACACTGCCTCAAGAGTCGCGTAATAAGAAAGAAAGTACAACAAACAAAGCAGCGCAAGCGAGCGGTACTCAACAAACCCATAACGCGAATACACAACGTCCAAATACGGCAGCGACAGCTAAAGCCGCCACTGATACGAATAGCCGGCAAGATAAGACAACCAACAAAACGCCGCAAGCAAACAAACCAGATACGCAGGCAGAAAAAAAACCCGTCTTACAGCAGGTAGAAACAACGGCGAAAGTTGAAGCCAGAACTGAACCCGTTAAACAAAAACCGGACACACCCCACTTAACACCGGTTAAAACCGAAGCACCAAAAGCGGAACCAGTCGCAAAGCCAACAAGTGATAAAGCACCAGCAGAAAAAGCCAAGCTTACACAGGTTTTCACCAAACCTTCAGAAGACTAAATAATAACAAAACTCTCTCTTTATATATTTATTAAAGAGAGAGTTCTTGTATGTTGGCCAGAATTTTTTTGTGCCGTCTTATTTATTCTGAATATGTGCAATTAAACCACGTGACGCCTGCTCCAGCATATCAAAAACTTTTTCAAACCCTTTTGTACCACCATAATAGGGATCGGGTACTTCATCGACATCAAGGTCTTCGGCAAAGTCCAGAAACAGTTTTAATTGCCCTTTCCTCTCAGGCGGACACATCTCATCCAAAATGGCATAATTATCTTTATCCATCGCCAGGATATAATCAAACTTATCAAAATCAGCTACCGTAACCTTTCGCCCTTTTAAATCACTTAAATCAATACCACGCGCCTGAGCCGTTTCCTGCGCACGATGATCTGGCGGCTCGCCAACATGATAAGCATGCGTTCCCGCAGAATCTGTAATAAACAAATCTGCCAGGTTTTTCTCGGCAGCTAAATGGCGAAAAATACCTTCTGCTGTGGGTGAGCGGCAAATATTGCCCATGCAGACAAATAAAACTGATGTTTTTTTGTTTTTACTCATATCACTATATTGCTATATTACTTTTAACCAAATAAAATCAAACAGTTACAAGAAAATTCTTACCATTTGTAGTTAAATAATTATACATAGTTCTGTATAAAATAGACCCTACCATTTAGGAATAGATCACACGCAACAAGGCAATAATTGGGGCAGACTTGACATACTCATTAACTTATACTAATTTCAGTAATAACAGAAATTATAGAAATAACTAAAATGAATCTAACAAATACAATGGAAAAATTTATTCTCCACTGGGGGGAAATGGGCACCCGTTGGGGCGTTAACCGTACAGTCGCACAAATCCATGCCCTGCTATACCTTACAGAAGCACCTATGGATGCTGAAAGTATTGCTAAAACATTGGGCGTTGCACGCTCAAATGTCAGTACCAGCATCAAAGAACTGCAATCCTGGGGGCTTATTAAAACAGTGCCCGTCATGGGCGACCGGCGTGATCACTTCGATTCACATAAGGACTTATGGGAAATTACCCGGATTATTATGGATGAACGAAAGAAACGAGAAATAGAGCCAACACTGACCATGTTGCGGCAATGCGTTGTAGAAAGCAGTGACGACAAACAAACAAGTAAAGTCATTAAACAACGTATCGAAGACACTCTAACGTTTATGAATATGATGAGCGACTGGTATGAACAAATGAAGGATGTTCCTCCCCCCGTATTGACAAAATTAATGAAAACTGGCGCTAAAATTACAAGTTTCTTATGTCAAAAGAAAAAGTAATATTTCCCGGCGTTATCTTCTTTACAGAAAGTAATAAACAGATGAGGTATTTATAATGAATGAACTATCATTTTTTGGAATACAAATAACGATTGCGCTTTCTATGAGTGCACTTGTATTAGCACTTATCAAGCCTTACCTAAAAGATGTATTAAAGGACACGTGTGGTACTGAACACAGCGCGGAATTCTGGGTAAGATTTACGCAACTGATGATGATAATCACCCCACTTGTTATTGTTATATTCTTTGCGGGACTCAATTCAAGTACAGAAATACTGACACAACCCATTACTATTCTTAAGCAAACCTTATTACAAATACTGGTAGGTGAATTGATTGCCCTCGCCATAGTTGGACGAGTCATATACAGTGCAATTAATACGACATTAGAACTTACACGAGCAGAATTACAACTACAGAAAATATCACCTAACAATAGTGAAAAGCTTTAACAAAATATGTTAACGATAGCTCTCGCTATGAAGTGGCATATAGAATAGAAGCCCATTGATAACAGTAGTTCTTATTTTCAGGAACAAGTCGACCGTTCAGGAAGGTATAAACTCAATTGGAAAAGTAACTGTAATGGATTTATTACCACTTAAGCCAAAGTTAAATTGCTTTACACGCGACACAATGCGTCTTTCAAGGCTGGGGTTATTCAACTCACTCACAACAATTTGAACTTTCACAACTTTTCCAGACGGTGCGATTGTTATTTGAAGAATAATTTTACCTTTTAATCCAGGGGCTTGCCGCCGTGCACGATTATACAGCGAATACAATTTGCTTTTATTCTGATCAAAAACAATGGTGACTTGTTCTTCAAGCCGCATATCCGCTTTGGATGCCGTTTGCTTATTTGGCTTGCGTACAGTATTACTTGCAAGCAGAGACTCCCTGAATGAATTTAATTCTTTGGCTGACAGTTTGGTATGACCACTGGCTATTGCATATTTATTTTCCTGTACCCCGCCACTACCGACACCCACCCCTTTAGTCAACACATCTTTATTAGCCACAACAGCTTTTGTCACTGCCTTTGATGTTCGACCACTAACCATAGCAGTAACAG
>JALTJZ010000071.1:0-7012 GCA_027076325.1 Chromatiales bacterium
AGTGGTGGCCGGACCTGGAATCGAACCAGGGACACGAGGATTTTCAATCCTCTGCTCTACCGACTGAGCTATCCGGCCTTATTTCAACTGCCAACTCAATGAAGGCCGTATGGCTTTTATTGAGCGGCGTATTTAAGCGGCTACGCGCCTTTTAGTCAAGTAATAGTTGTGTTTTTGGGGCAATTTATTGCCCATTTGGTGTTTGGCTTGTTATTTGGGCTTTATTCTGGGGCAACGTAGCCTTCGGGCATTTCACTGCCTTCGCCGAAGAAGAACTTTTCCATTTCGGTTTCTAAAAAGGCGCGGTGTTCGGGGTTGATTGGGCTGAGTCGGTTTTCGTTCATTAAAATAGTCTGGTGTCCCATCCATTGCTGCCAGGCTTCTTTGGACACATTGTTGAATATTTTTTGTCCGAGTTCACCGGGGTAGGTGGGGTTGTCGAGGCCTTCGGCCTGTTTGCCGAGTTTTACGCACTGTACCATTCTTGTTTGGGGCTGGGTCATGGGTTTTTCTCCATCGTTGTTTCTAGCAGCTTTTTTACGGGGCCGGGCAGGCCGCGCTTGTCCGCCCTGTTTTGTTCGTTTGGCGGGACGCATTTATACCAGACAAGCCTGTCTGAATCCATGACACATTGTGTGTGGGTACTGACCTTGCAGTGGATGGGTTGAATATCAAGGTGAAAGTGGCTAAAAGTATGCCGGAAAGCGGGTAATTTAAGGCTTGTTTCAACTTCACAGGCAAATCGCTGGCGGCTAATCTCGGTGATGCTGTCTGCGGGCTCTATTTCAGGAAGGCTCCACAGATTGCCCCATATTCCCTGTGCAGGGCGCTGTTGCAGTAGTATTTCGCCTTTTGCATTTTGCAGCAGCAGCATGGTGGTTTTACGTTCTGGTAGGCTGGCACGCTTTTTAGGCGTGGGGTAGTCGCAAGGGTTGCCCTGCTTATAAGCACGGCAATGCAGGTTAACAGGGCAGGTTTTACAGTTGGGTTTACTGCGGGTACAAACAGTTGCGCCTAAGTCCATAATGGCTTGTGTGTAATTTGCCGCGCTGTGCTCAGGGGTATGTTGGCGGGCAATATCCCAGAGTTGTGTCTCGATTTTTTTCTTTCCCGGCCAGCCGCTAATGGCATAAAAGCGGGTCAGTACGCGTTTCACATTGCCATCGAGTATGGCATATGGCTGGTTAAAGGCCTGCGCCAGAATAGCCGCCGCCGTTGAGGGGCCAATGCCGGGCAGGGCGAGAATATCATCGTAGTTTTGCGGAAACTCAGCATTGTATTGTTCGACAATGAGCTGGGCGGTTTTATGCAAATTACGCGCGCGGGCGTAATACCCCAGCCCTGTCCATTGATGCAGCACTTCGTCCTGGCTGGCTTTGGCGAGCGCCTGCAGGTTGGGGAATTCTGTTATAAAGCGTTCAAAGTAGGGTATAACCGTTTGTACCTGGGTTTGTTGTAGCATAATTTCTGACAGCCAGACGCGATAGGCTTCGCGTGGCTGTTGCCAGGGCAGGTCGTGGCGGCCATGTTGTTTAAACCATGTAAGTAAGGGCTTACTAAAGGCTGAATCGTTATCTTTTGGCAAGGCTGGTTACTCTTTTTCAATGAGTCTGTGTTTGGCGGTTGTATTGTTCTGAATTTTCGGGTTTTGAATATCCGTCTCTTGAGTATACCGGACTTGTTCCTGGGGTATCAGTGGCAGTGACTTTTCCATGTTGGCCATTTTTTCTGTGTTGTTAATAAGGTGAGTGGCTTCTTCGAGTAGTTTGTTTTGAAAAATCCAGTCGCCGATTATGGGCGGTATCCAGAAATCCGGCACAATATCGGCGCTGTAGTGGATGCGTGTCTGGTTTTTGCCAGTTGCTTCAATGTGCCAGAGCTGGTTGTTAAGTTTTAGATTGCTGAGCGACGGTTCAACATTAATATGGATGTAGCCATTGTCTAGCTCATAGACATTCTGTACCTGGGTTATGGTTTGGCAGAAAAATAAAACACAGCCTTCAGAGACCAGTTTTACCTGTATTACCCCGGCTGAAGCAGTCAGCTCTGTGGATTTAAGTATCTGGCTGGACTGGATGCTGTCACTCAGTTGTTCAAGTTGTGAATAATCGGTAAACAGCCGGTAGACTTTATCTTTGGGTGCGTCAATTTGCATGACCAGGTTAATCAGGAAGTGTTCGTCTTGCTGGCCAACAAAGGCTTTGAGTACTTGCCCGGCTTGCAGGGGTGTGCTGAATAACATCAAGTTAAATATAAGTAAGCTATTGAATATAAATGTTTTTCTAATAGAAAAACAGTTCAGGCAGGGGTGCTTTGCAATTCCTTTTGCTCTGTTATTCCAGTTTAAAAGCTCAATGTAGTAAAACATGGACTTTCCCCCCTAATAATGATTTATGTTTTTTGTCTGTATGCCGATATTTATAGGTACGGGATCTCTTTTATGTTTGTATTGCCCGTCCAGGTAGTGCGTAGAGAACATCAATAGGAGCATATTTGATGAGTTTAGGCAATTTTTCACAACAAATTTTAAGTATTTTACGACACCGTTATACGGGCACTGGTTTAACAGGTTTCGGGTTATTGGGGCTGGTTATTGTTACTTTGCAAGATGGTGCGTTGGAAAGCAATGCCTTAGTCTGGGGTTTACTGGTTTGTGCAGGCATTGGTCTATGGCTTCAGGTGCACAGTCGCCAGCTTGCGCACCGCTTTAACCTGAGCTTAATTGATGCATTAGAAAAAGGGATGAAAGGTGAAGAGTTTAAACCGATTGCAATGGTTGCCGGTATGCCTCAAGCCACGACGCTTGCGAAAGATTTTACCGCGGCAATGGGCTCCTTAAGAACGACAAATGGTTTGGTAACAGAAGTTGCGAGCACGCTAGCATCGCATGCAAATGAAATTAGTATTACTGCGTCAGTAATAGCCGGGCAAATGGACGAGCAGGTTAGTGAAACAACTGATATTGCAGCATTGGTGGAGCGATTGCAGGGGGTGTTTTCGACTGCGGTTGAAGCGGCTGAGCAAACGGTTGACTTATCAACCCGGTCTGAAGAAGAAGGCAACAGCGGCAAGCTGGTGATGACGCAGGCGATGAGCAGTGTTGCGGCACTAAGTGATTCGGTCATTTCGGCAGGTTCGATGATTAAACGCCTGGGTGAAGAGAGCAAAGAAATCGGTGGCATTATTAGCGTGATTAAAGGTGTGGCCGAACAAACGAATTTATTGGCATTAAATGCGGCGATTGAGGCGGCACGTGCCGGTGAACAAGGTCGAGGCTTTGCGGTGGTGGCCGACGAGGTGCGCTCTTTGGCGAGTAAAACCCAGGAGTCGGCGGGTGAAATTGAAACGATTATCGAAAAAATTATCAAGAGTGTGCAGGAAACATCGGATACGGTGAGTCAGTCGGTGACTCTGGCGCAGGATTCGGATGAGTCGATAGAAGGTGTGGTCGTTTCTTATTCCGAGTTAGTTGGTTATATGTCGGAAGTAAGTGGTTTGGGTAGCAAGCTGGCAACGGCCACACGCCATGAATTGCATACAGCTGAGCAGGTTTTTGAAAAATTACAGGGTATTCGAAGCATTGGTGAAACAACGCAGGACAGCAGTGAAATGATGGCGGAGTCCAGTCGGGAGTTACACTCATTAGGTGAGCAGTTAGAACAATTGGCTAAATCAAATAATTCCGGTAGCAATAATGCGGATGCTGAAGATCGTGAGGCTGATTTATTTTAAGCGAATAGCCAAAATAGTATTGAACTGGAATTTGTTAATGGTAATAACCCGAAAATGGTGTGTGTAAATCAATGATGATACTTGCAGTGGATGATGAACCTTTAAATTTAATGATTATTAAAGAGTTATTTAATGATATGCACAAAGTTATTCTGGTTGAATCGGGTGAAGATGCGTTGGTAAAACTGGAAAAAAATGTGCCAGACATTGTTTTGCTGGACGTGATGATGCCGGGGATTGATGGCATTGAAGTTTGCAAACGGATGCGTGCTAACCCGGAAATGGATAAGGTTAAAATTATTATGGTTTCGGGCAAAGCAATGGCATCGGATGTCCATATTGGCATGGATGCCGGCGCAGACCATTATGTGAGCAAGCCGTTTGATATGATGGAGCTGGTTGATTTAGTCGAGTCTTATGTATGAAAGAATAAAACGGCCATCACACCTTCCCTGGATTCCATTCGGGCTGCACTGTTTAAGGCGGTATAGCCCGTTCGTTTGTGGCTGGGGCGTTTATTTGCATTAAATTTACAGACCAGCGATTGACCTGACCAGCCTTGTCGCATTAACCTTAGCGGCATGAATATTATAGTCAACGGCGAAAGCCAAACCATTGAAGCATCCTGCACAGCGGCACAGCTTATCGAGCAAATGGGCATTAGCGGTGGCCGTATCGCGATGGAAGTGAATCGGGAAATTGTGCCGCGCAGCACTTATGAAACACATCGGTTTCACCCCAACGATATTGTGGAAATTGTGCATGCGGTGGGCGGTGGCTGATAAAATCACCGGCCACTCGAGCGAATAACACCTCTCGCTAGAGATCACCCCCAATCCATTTTAGACTTTTAAGGAAGTAACATGACAGCATTACAAGACACGCCACTGATCGTTGCGGGCAAATCGTATCAATCCCGTTTGCTGGTAGGTACTGGTAAATATAAAGATATGAATGAAACGCGTGAAGCAATACAAACCAGTGGTGCCGAGATTGTCACGGTTGCGGTGCGCCGCAGTAACATCGGCCAAAATCCCGGTGAGCCGAATTTACTCGATGTGATCTCACCCGACAAATACACCATTTTGCCCAATACCGCCGGTTGCTATACCGCAGAAGACGCACTGCGAACCTGCCGACTGGCGCGTGAATTATTAGACGATCACCGCCTGGTTAAACTTGAAGTATTGGGTGATGAGCAAACCTTATACCCCGATATCCCCGCAACGCTGGAAGCAGCGGAAGTGTTGGTTAAGGAAGGTTTTGAAGTGATGGTTTATACCAGTGACGACCCCATTATTGCCAAACGCCTGGAAGACATTGGTTGCGTTGCGGTTATGCCATTAGCTGCGCCGATTGGTTCCGGGTTAGGCATTCGTAACCCGTATAATATTTTAACCATTATCGAAAATGCCAACGTACCGATTATTGTTGATGCCGGTGTGGGCACGGCATCGGACGCAGCGATTGCAATGGAGTTAGGTTGTGACGGTGTCTTGATGAACACCGCGATAGCCGCTGCAAAAAATCCAGTACTGATGGCATCGGCGATGAACAAAGCGATAGAGGCAGGCCGTGAAGCCTTTTTAGCCGGGCGTATGCCGCGTAAGCGTTATGCAAGTGCTTCGTCGCCGATTGATGGGTTGATATTTTAATATGAATTTTTTTAACCACGGCGGCACAGCGGGCACGGCGAGAAGATAAATTATTTTATTTACGAGTTTCTGTTCTTTTTACTTATATCTGAGCTTGGCTAACATTAAAAAGAACAACACAAGTTTATATCTGGAACTGTCAGTGATTTTTGATGTTTTCGCCGTGCCCGCTGTGCCGCCGTGGTTAAAAATTTCAGGAACTTAAGACATGCAACAAAAACCCCCTTCACTTAAAGAACACCGTATTCGCAGCTTTGTACGCCGCCAGGGTCGGCTTACGGTTGCTCAGAAATTTGCATTAGAAAAATACCTGCCAAAGTTTGGTTTGCAGGCATCGGATGGTATTTTTGATTTTACTAAAGAATTTAAACGTACCGCGCCCACTCATCTGGAAATTGGTTTTGGTAATGGTCAGTCGGTTGCAAATATGGCGGCGGCACACCCGGAAAATAATTACCTTGGTGTAGAAGTACACCGCCCCGGTGTCGGTAATTTATTGCGCCTGCTTCATCAGCAGGAATTAACCAATGTACGCGTTATGACCGATGATGCATTTGATGTTTTGCAAAACAATATTGCCGATAACGCGCTGGCGGCCGTGTATATTTATTTTCCAGATCCCTGGCACAAGCGTTGCCATGCCAAACGCCGCATCATAAACCCCGATTTTGTTACGATGTTGGCAGATAAAATAGAAACGGGTGGACTATTACATATGGCAACCGACTGGGAAGATTATGCGCTGCATATGATGAAAGTGATGAATAGCATGTCGCAATTCAGGAATATGGCCGGCACGGGTGCTTATTCGCCACGTCCTGAATGGCGAACGCTTACTAAATTTGAGCAGCGTGGCCATCGGCTGGGGCACGATGTATGGGATTTAATGTTTGCTCGAACATAGATTAACCACTATCTTATTTTACTGTTGTTCCGTTAACTTATGAAAAACAGGTTTGACTCATGATATTAGTTTGTCATTACGAGCGCTCGCAATGACTAAAACCAGGAGCTTTAAAAGTTAGCTGGACAGCAATACTATTATTTATATTGCTGCTCAATATAGGTAAAATACAATTCAGCGCGTTGTGCAGGATCATTAGTGATGATAAACATACTACATTTGCTTGCTATTATTGTTGGTGTACTTGCTTACTATTTTAGTGACGTAAATAGCAACAGTGGTTTTACTAATACCCTGCTACCGTTTATCGTAATGTTAAGTTTTATTTATGGTGTGATCGTGACTGTGAGTATGCTCTACAATTTGCGAAATAAATCAGACATGACTGATAAATCGGCCGATATTTTATTTCAGAGCATGAAAGAATTAGCTAAAAAAGAGCCTGTTGCAAAAAACACTGCATCTGGCGACACTTCCGCTGCCTCCGCAAAAAGTAACAAGCCTGAGTCGAACTAGATCACATAATGCATTTATTTATGGGTTAACCCAAATCACAGTTTTTGCTGTCGAGCACAAAATCGGGCTTCCCCCCTTGCGGTAACATATTGATTGTGCACTATTTTTGAGTAGCTTAGTGGGTTAACCCATAAGTAAATATAACCTTATGTTTTTGTTGAATTTTTTCCCCGGATATATGGATTTTGTGGGTAGGTGTGGTAAA
>JALTJZ010000071.1:7112-98734 GCA_027076325.1 Chromatiales bacterium
GTGGTAAAAGTATTTTATTTCTGTTTTGTAAAGCCTTATAAATGGGACAGGAATCAGTTTTAAATGGGGTATGGCCTATGCAAAACGGCAACATTGATGGGGTTGTCCGCTATCCGGTTTTAGACGTAATGGGTATTGGGCTGCAGGATCTCAGGGGGATAATGGTAAGCCGTAAGCAAATATAAGAAAAATAGTTAAATGTAGTATGCTTGTTATAGAGGCGTCCGGCTTTGCAGGACGCTTTTTTTTATTGGCGCTTATAATATTTTATTGCCAGTTACTGATCACTTATCAGGGGCGGTTGAGCTTTCACATATTCGGCTGATTTTTCGGCCATAACCAGGCAGCGCCCCTTACTCCACTTGAATCACCATGCAAAGGGGGGAGTAATTGTGTTGCTACCGTGTCAGAAAAAATAAACTCGTTCCAGTGTAGTGGCACATTTTTATAAAGCCGTTGTATATTTGACATGCCTCCACCGAGCACAATCACATCCGGGTCAATAATATTAATAACGTGTGCCAGTGCTTTGGCCAGGCGCTTCTCATATAGTTCGATACAGCTCATGGCCTGCGGTTCACCTTGCTCTGCTTTTTTTATAATTTCTGTTACGGCAAGCCGGTGTTTTGCATTGCTTAGTCGCTGATAGTGTTTTTCAAACCCCGGGCCGGATAAAAAGGTTTCGATACAATCGGCTTTGCCACAATAACATTTTTGCTGCATTTTTATTTGTTGTGTATCAACTGTATCCTGCCAGGGCAGTGGGTTGTGCCCCCATTCACCGGCAATGGCGTTACAGCCGGTTAATACCTGTTTGTTAATGCTAATGCCACCACCGGTTCCGGTGCCGATTATTACGCCAAAAACAATACGGGCATTTCTGGCTGCCCCATCGGTGGCTTCCGACACCACAAAACAATTCGCATCGTTTTCAATTCTTACCGCACAGTTTAGTCTGTTTTCAAGATCGGTTTTTAATGGCTGGCCAATTAACCAGGTTGAGTTTGCATTCTTAACCAGAGAGGTGGCCGGTGAAATGGCGCCGGGAATACCTATGCCAATGCTTCCTTGTTGTGCGGTATGTGTTTGTGCATTGTCGACAAGTGTTTTGATAGCGTTTAATGTGGCTGCATAATCCTGTTGCGGGGTTGCAATACGTTGCCGGTAACGTTCAACACCGCTATCATCCAGAGCAATTACTTCAATTTTGCTGCCGCCCAGGTCAATTCCGATACGCATGTTATTTTACTATTTTGAGTCCGATACAATAAACGTATCAGTGTGTGAATAGGCCGGGCTACAGCAGCATAAGAAAACAAGATCTGTTTGTCCGCTATTTTTTATTTTATGCCGACTGTTTGGTGGAATACAAAGGGTATCGCCGCCTTCAACCGAAAAAATTTCCTCATCTATGGTCATTAAACCGTGGCCCTGCTGTATATGATAAAGCTCTTCGGTTACCGCATGATAATGTAATTGTGTTTCCATACCAGGTTTTACAATGGCTTGCGCCAGGCTTTGCTTGCTATTGTTATGCTGTAGCGGGTGCATCAGTTCACAAATACTGGAATTATCCTTTGTAATATAATTTGTTAATTGTTTTTTCTTTGTGATAACAGCCATGTTACCTGTCCGATTTGAGTGATGCGCCGGCAACAAAACGGACGTTACCATCAACTTTTGCAGTGGAAATAAAAATATAAGGTTGTGTTAATGCCAGACTAACCTGTTCACCTGGTTGTGGTTCCCTGAATGTTACCAGGACGGTTAAATTTTCGTCCAGACGTTTCAGGCCATTAATTCCGACGACATAGCCACCACTGGGTTGCTGGCCTGCAAAAATAGCAATCACCATATTGTCGTCAAAATTAATTTGTGGTAATTGTTGTTTCTGGTTGCCACCATGTATCTGCCACAGGCGTTGCCAGTCGCTCTGGTTTGTAATCACAAGTTGCCGAGGAAGTGAGATATTGCTGTATTGCCCCTGAGCGACAATATTAAATTTGACATTAACAGTGTAAAGCTGGTCATCCGACAAGTCTGTATTTGTTGTGGCACACGATGTTAGCAGAACAAATAAAAAATACAGCAGCGGTTTCAGATTATCGTATTTATTCATTCTCTTGTCTTGTTATTATATTTTGTAAAGTACCATCCGGGCTGATAACAGGGGTAAACAAAATGGGCTGGCAACACACCTGACAGTCTTCAATATAAGTATAATCTTCAGTTGTTCCCGAGTCTATAAGTGGGCTAATATCAATGAGTGTATTGAAAACTTCACCGCAGTAAGGACAGCTTATATCAAAATCAGTCAGCATGATATGTGCCAGTGCTAGCCAGGTAAAAAAAGCATAACAACATCATTTAAATATTGTTGCCCTAAAGGTGTCAGTTGTATGTGCATGTTGTTTTGCTGTAGCCAGTTATTTTGTTGTGCTTTGTCAAGTATGGGCTGTATTGATGAAATGTCCATACCGGTATGATTATTAAATGTTTGGGCATCAAAACCACTGGTGAGCCTGAGTGCATTAAGCATAAATTCAAAGTAAATGTCGTTATCCTGCAATATATGCTGTTCTATAATATGCGCTTTATTTTTTACCTGTTGCATATAATGTTGAGGATGTTTTTGTTTTGCCGAACGGGTGATGCTTTGTGTATTGGCAGCGGTTATTTTCTGATGGGCGCCGGCACCAATACCCAGGTAGTCACCAAACTGCCAATAGTTCAGGTTGTGTTTACACGGGTTTGCCTTACCTGATTTGGAAAAGGCAGAGACTTCATATTGTTGATAGTGATGCTCGGCAAGCTGTGCATGTGCCTGTTGTGTCATATTCCATAGGGCATCATCATCCGGGAGCACGGGGGTGTGTGCGGCAAATAATGTATTGGGTTCAATGGTTAGCTGGTAGTGGGATAAGTGTGGTGGCTGAAAGTCAATGGCTGTTTGCAAGTCTGTTAGCATTTGCTTGGTTGTTTGTTCTGGCAAGCCAAACATTAAGTCTACATTAAAACTGTTAAAATTTGCTGCATGTGCAGCTTCAATTGCGGTGATTGCCTGAGTACTATTATGAATGCGCCCCAGTTTTTTTAGCATGTTATCGTTAAAGCTTTGTATTCCTATCGACAAACGATTAATGCCCGCCTGGCGAAAGCCACTAAAACCGGACTGTTCAACAGTGCCAGGGTTGGCTTCTAAGGTTATTTCAATATCTGGCTTAAAATTTAAACGTGCCCGCAATGCCTGGATAAGTCTTTCAATTTCTTCTGCAGGAAAAAGGCTGGGCGTGCCGCCACCCATAAAGATAGACTGAACGGGTCGCCCCCAAATATCAGGAAGTTCATGATCCAGATCCAGCAACAGGCAATCAATGTATTTGTTGTAAGATATGCCTGTTTTTATTGTATGTGAGTTAAAATCACAATAAGGACACTTCTTAACGCACCAGGGAAAATGAATATATAAACTCAGTGGTGGTAATGCGGCAAATAAAGGCATAATGAGCAGGTTACATTACTATCGTTTTTCGGCTAGCACTTTGTTGTCAATCTCTAATTTTAGCGATTGGGTGTTTGCAAAAAATTCATCCAGTGTCTGTTGAGGTACAAAAATATATTGTGCTGGCTTGATAATACCAGAGTATTCCGGCTCGTTGCTAAATTCAGGTACATGCAGGAAACTAAGAAACTCAACCAGGCCTAGCAGAAGAATAGAAGTAATAATGGCAGAAGCTCTGGATTTTTGATCAGAGAATGTGGTGCTATATCGTAGGTGGCCATATAGCAATATACTGGTAATGATAATGCCGATGATAAAATTAATAACATTAGCCGAGCCAGATACTGAAAAACTGAATTCAAGGTAATTAACAAGGTTGTTAGCAAAAATACTTATAATGGTTAGGCAGGATGCCCATATCGCATGATATGAGAAATAAAATCGGTGGGTAACAATTTTACTCACGATTGACCAGCCCATGGCCCACAAGGCCAGAACAATTAACAATGGGAAAACATCGCTTAGCAGGCTTTGAACGGTAACCAGCCCGGTATCTTCAATGTAATTATTAAACATTAAAACAAGCGTAAAAATAATCCATACAATTGGCAAGATAAAACTACTGGTTAACAGCATGCTTATTTTGCTGGGTCTGGTGCGTTCCTGTAACGCTTCTTTAACAGGATGGTTTGTAAAACGAAAGCGGATATCTGTGTGGCCGATACGAATACGGGAATCATCGTCAATGGTTATTGATTGTTGTTTTTTAAAAGGATGCAGGCTGAATACCCCGTTTTCGCTATTGGTATCGGTAACAATAAAAGAGTCCGATAAGGTGTTAATGCTAAGATGTGAAGGGGAAATATAAGGGTCGTCAATAATAATTTGATTATTGTAACCGCGGCCTATCTTACAGGGGAACTCACTGATGTGATGGCGTTCTTTTACTTTGCCAAAGCGATCGAGTATTTCAATAATCAGGGTGCCCATGAAAACGCCTCCAGATATTTTTTACTAAAGGCAATGGCATTGTTGTAACTGATACCACTAAGAATTAAATTAGTTTGAATGGCGGTTGTTTCTTTGCTTAAACTGGCTGCTGACAGCATCATGTCATAAACACCGGTAAAGTGTTTATATCCCCGTAGGCAGAATGAGACCTTAAATGTTATCCTGTTATTTTTTACAAAATCTGTTTTACATTCATAGTTTGTAAAATATTTTTTATGCCCCGTTAGAAATACCCCAGGACTTTTATATAATTCTTCCTGAATATGGGCGAACCGATAGCTATTCATATTCTCGGCACTGATAAGATAGCGTGAATAATGGATATCCCCCGTCGTAAAGTTACTTGCCAGAAAAATATCATTTTTGGTGGCGCAACTATTTTCACTTATTTTATAGGGTAAATCCTTAGACTCGGAGTCGCCCCAACAGGTTAAGTAGCTGGCAAGTTTATCCGGCACCTGGTATTGCCCTAGTTTTTTTGTTTTGAACGGCTTGTTTAAAATATTGGAAATATAAATATTCTGGTTTGTAAGGACTTGCTGGCCAATGTGTGCGATAAAATCTTTTGGCCGTTCTTTCCTTTTAATCAGTGCTTTTAAGTATTTCACTGGAACCAGAAAACCGATTTGATTTCCTGCAGTGGCAACATTAACACCGATGACCTTACCTTTTTTAGTAATAGACGGGCCGCCACTCATGCCAGGGTTAATGGCGCTGGATAAGTGGATTCTTTCATTCATGCTGTCATCGGTAAAGCCATTATAAGTGCCGGTAATAATAGCCATACCCAGGTCGTGCGGGTTGCCGATAGAAAATATTTTTTCACCTTTTGTCAGGCGGGTATTCTGTAATCGTAAATACGGAGTTTTACTTTTAACTGTTTTCTTAACTGGTTGTAATAAAGCGAGGTCATGAATAACGTCAAAGTTAATCAATTTTGCCTGATAGACATGCCTTGTTTTTTTATTGTCATGTAAAACATATTCAATCCGATATTGCTTTGGCTCAAACACGTGTTTGGAAATAACATGGTAGTTTGTTGCGATAAGGCCGGAACTATTCACAAAAAAACCACTGCCGATGGTTGTTTTAGAGTCGGTTGTTACATCGACAATGCGTATTTGCAGCAAACTGTTTTTATACTGGCTAAAAATATCCTTAGTACTTGCTGATATGGTATTAGCAAAAGAAAATAATAAAATAAAGAACAGTAAAAAAAGACTGTAGTTTCTAGATGCTATCATTTGCTGTTAAACGATTTTATTTCTTTGGCCAGTGCTCTTAAAGCCTGACCACGGTGGCTAAGTGAGTTTTTCTGTTCGGCAGTGAGTTGTGCAGCAGAACATTGGTATTCTGGTACATAAAAAACAGGGTCATAACCAAAACCATTTTTGCCCTGTGGTTCAGTTAATATCCGACCTTCCCATGTACCCTGAAAAATCAGCGGGGTTGGATCATTTTCGTGTTGCAGTAATACCATCAGGCACTGGAAACGGGCACTGCGCTGTGCTTCGGGAATATTCTTTAATTCGCTTAGTACTTTTTGCAGATTGGCTTCGTCACTGGCATTTTCTCCGGCAAAGCGTGCAGAATAAATGCCGGGTACGCCTTTTAGTGCATCAATTTCAATGCCTGAATCATCGGCTAATGCAGGCAAACCAGTATGGTGGCAGGCATTGCGTGCTTTAAGCAGTGCATTTTCCACAAAGGTAAGCCCGGTTTCAGGAATTTCCGGGACATCAAATTCAGATTGTGAAATAACTGAAATGTGATAAGCCGCCAGAATTTCTGTGATTTCGCGCGCTTTACCGGCATTGTTGCTGGCTAGTACAATTTTTTCCGGAATCATTTTTTCCATCGTTTCAAAGCCCCTGGCTAAGCTTTTAAAGCTTTATTCTGATGTTCAAGTAGCTGTTCGATAGCCTGTTTTGCAAGTGATGACATGGCAATAAGATCGTCATGACTAAAAGCATCGCCTTCGGCTGTGCCCTGCACTTCAATAAAGCCGCCTTTGTCGTTCATGATGATATTCATATCGGTGTCGCAGTCGGAATCTTCAATATAATCCAGATCCATCACCGGTGTGCCTTTATAAACGCCAACAGAGATTGCCGCGATTTGATTTACAATCGGGCTGTCTTTAATCATTTTCTTCTCGAGCATATGGTTGACTGCATCGGTTAATGCAACAAACGCACCGGTAATGGATGCGGTACGTGTGCCGCCGTCGGCCTGAATCACATCGCAATCCAGAGAAATGGTATGTTCACCGAGCTTGTCAAGATCAATGGCTGCACGTAAGGCGCGGCCGATCAGTCGTTGAATTTCCATGGTACGGCCACCTTGTTTGCCGTTGGAGGCTTCGCGACGCATACGGCTACCGGTTGAGCGTGGCAGCATGCCATATTCTGCAGTAATCCAGCCCTGACCTTTGCCACGTAAAAAACCCGGTACTTTTGCTTCGACTGTTGCGGTGCAAATAACTTTGGTGTCACCACAGCAAATAAGTACCGAACCTTCGGCGTGTTTGGTGTAATTTCGGGTAATACTAATGGGGCGTAATTCATCGGCGGCTCGACCACTTGGGCGCATAATCTTTCCTTTATTATGTGGGGGTTAAAATAGCCTAGTATAACGTGTCTTGATGATGTTGAGCCAGTTTGTTTTAGCGTAAGTTGATACTTAACTAATCTTCGATTCACCTAAAACAGGATTGCTTCGCTATTGCTCGCAATGACCACATCTAAGTCGTTGCGAGCAATAGCGAAGCAATCTTGTGAAATTACAGGGTAAGGGTAACTTAAGAACCTTATACAAGCTTGAGGTTAACTAAATAACCCGATCATTGCCACCGTCAACCGGCAGTTGTGCACCGGTTGTTTTAGCAAACAGTTTGCCGCACATCGCAGCGGCGAGGTCGGCAACGTCACTGCTTTTTAATTCTGTTTTAAGAATATTTTTACGTTTGTAGTCTTCCACGCTTAGTCCATAGTGTTTGGCACGTGCAGTTAGAATTTCATCGGTCCAGATGGCGGTATCGAAAATGGCATCCGGGTGCAAGGTGTTGATACGAATATTATCGGCTCCCCATTCCAGTGCGGCAATACGTGCCATTTGTGTGAGTGCGGCTTTCGATGCCGAGTAAGCCACTGCACCGGGGCCAGGCGCAAGTACATTTTTAGAGCCGAGCATGACAACACGCCCACCCTTAGGTGCCTGTTTTAATGCGTTGTGTGCTTCGCGCATATAAATTAAATTGGCATCCAGATTAACCTGCATTACTTTGCGCCAGTCTTGTGTGGATATTTCTGAAATCTTGCGGCTTAACGGGAACAGCCCGGCATTCAGGATTAACATATCCAGACCGCCAAAGCGCTGAATGGCCTGTTTAATAGAGTCGATTATTTCAGCTTCATTGCTGACATCGCAGGTAATACCAAAATAGTTTGCCTGTGACCGCATGCTGGTAACGTCAGAATTAATATCCACTGCAACCACCGCCGCGCCTTTGGCCAGTAAAGCTTCAACGCAGGCTTTGCCAATACCCGATGCAGCGCCGGTAACAAGGGCGACTTCACCTTGAAATTCCGCTGTTGTCGCGCCTTTTTTAAGCTTGGCCTGTTCCAGATCCCAGTATTCCATATCGAAAATATCTTTATCGGATAAGGCTTGATAACCACCGAGTGCTTCCGCACGAAGGATAATATCAATGGTGTGTTCGTAAATGTCTTCTACAATGTCAGCATCTTTGGCTGTTTTTCCAATGGCAATAAAGCCAAGTTCTTTGTCTAGCAGCATACGGGGTGCGGCATCGAGCATTACCTTGCTACTGCCCACTGAATTTTTGTCGAAGTATTTTTTATAATTTGTAGCGTACTGTTTTACATTGGTACCCAGCATGGGGTGTTGTTTAGTGCGAATAACATGGTCGGGTGTGGCCGGGCCCTGTTGTGCAATTTTTTCAATGTCATTGCGTTGTGAAAAGGCGATGCATTTTTTATTACTGGATGTTTTAAGAATAACCGGAAACCCGGCTATTGCAGATATACTATTACGGAGTTTTAAAACAGACTTTGTTGTATCGCTTGTTTGTTTTATATTGCCTTGTTCGATATCCCATGCATTTTGGTTTTTAAGGTACTCTTCTGCCATGGTTACATATTGAATATGGCGTTCGTAAGATTCTTTTGCTGTTGCACCAAAAGTAAAAATACCGTGGTTGAGTAAAATCATTGCTTCGGTTTTGTCGGTGGCCTGTTCGGCAAATTGTTTTGCGCACAGGCGAGCTAAATCAAACCCCGGCATAATGTAGTCGATAATAATGGCTTTATCGCCGTAAATTTCCTCGATACGTTTTTTACCTTCTTTGGTATTAGTAACTGTAACAACGGCATCGGCATGGGAATGATCAACATACTTAAAAGGCAGGGTGGCATGTAAAATAGCTTCAACCGAGGGTGTAGGTGCGGTTGAGTTAGTCATATTAGTTTTAAGCTCATTGACCATTTGCGGGTCGGAGAGTTGCTTTAACTCGGCTAAATCACACAAATGTTTTAAACGTACTGGTGCAAAGCCGGGCGCTTCGATTGAAATTAAATCCCAGCCACTGCCTTTAACGTATAAAATGTCTTCGTCTTGCCCGAGAATATTTTTTTCTGTCACTTTAACCGAGGTATTGCCACCGCCATGTAAAACAAGTGATGGATCTTGTCCTAGCAGTTGTGAACTATAAACACGAAGTTCCAGATCGGTTTTATATTTTTTTGCCTGTTTGTCATTCCAAAGATTCTGCATGTTTTTTTCCAAAATATTTTAAATATAGTGTTGACGTTGATAATAACATTGATTCATTGTGTCTGAATATACGGTCTCTGGGTAAATGTACACTCAGTATAAAGCGGGGGGAGCTTATGCGGATTATCGAAATAGTAACAGATTGCGGCCATGTGGACACACTGCATGGTCTGGCTGAACACCACGAGTTGCTGGATTTCTGGTCAACAGCTTGTGAGCACGAGGGTCGTTGCTCGATTCGCTTATTAGTTCAGCCGGAAAACCAGCAGCAAATAGTGGATGCCATTCAGTCTATAATTGGCAGCAGTGAAAATAGCCGGGTGGTCATTATGCCGGTTGAAGCCACTATTCCGCGCCCGGACACAGAAGAAAATGCAGATAAGGAAAAAGGCAGCACCACCCGCACGCGAGAAGAGTTATATCAAACCATTGTGGGCGGCATTCAGTTAGACAGTACCTTTATCTGGATGGTGGTGTTATCCACCATTGTTGCGAGTATTGGTTTGCTGGCCGATAACGTTGCGGTTGTGATTGGTGCGATGGTGATTGCACCTTTACTGGGGCCTAATCTTGCGTTGGCTTTTGCTTCTGCATTGGGTGAATCTGCACTTATCTGGCAGTCTTTAAAAACAAATATCGTCGGTTTGAGCATTGCGCTGGTTGTTTCTTTTCTTATTGGCTATTTCTGGCCATTTAGTTTAACCAGTCAGGAAATAATGTTGCGCACCAACGTGGGTTATGACGGTGTCATCCTTGCGCTGGTTGCCGGTGCGGCGGCGGTGTTATCGCTGGCATCGGGTTTAAGTAATTCGTTAGTGGGGGTGATGGTTGCAGTTGCTTTGTTGCCACCTGCGGCTACGCTGGGCTTAATGCTGGGTGCGGGTAAATTTGATTTAGCTATTGGTGCCAGCCTGTTATTAGCGATTAACATTGTTAGTGTTAACCTGTCAGCCAAGCTGGCTTTTATTGCTAAGGGTGTAAAGCCTCGAACCTGGATAGAACAAAATAAAGCAACACAGTCTCGTTGGGTATCCATCGTCTTCTGGTTGGTAAGTCTGGGGCTGTTACTTATATTTATGCAGCTTTGGCATAAGGTATTGTAAAAGAACTTATACTCTTTTTAATGTTTCGCGCGGTGTTTCATTAAAAAAATTCTGGTAGTCCTGTTTGAAACGACCAATATTGACTACTCCGAATTTATTGGCGACTTGTGTAATTGTTTTTTCGGTCGGAGATGATTGTAATAATTCATTATGTATAGCGTTTAACCGTATGCGTATTAAATAATTTTTGGCTGTGATGCCCAGTAATTCTGAGAAACAATACTGAATTGAGCGGCTACTGGCATGTGTTTCTTTTACTAATTTTGAAACGGTTAATGTTTGTAGATCCGAGTGGTGGATATAGTCCAGTGCACGTGCAAGCAGGCGTTCCCTGTTTGTTATTTTTATTGGGTTATCTTCATTGTGAAAAAGGTGGTAATCCTTCACCGCATAAAATAATGAGTCATAGCAATCCTGATACGCGAGCAAGCTACAAGGGTGTTCTCGTAGCTGTTTAAACGTTTTGTAGAGATGACATAAGTGCTCAGTTAGTAGCTGTTTTCGGGGAACCGATATTTTATTCTGATAGAGTTGTTTACAGGCATTGAAAAACAGTTCCATTTCATCTTCATTTAAATAGTTTGCCAGCTTTTTTGAGTTAATAAGCAAGGTAAGGTGCTTGTGCCCTTTGGGACAGATTATTTTGGATTCAGCATTATTATACCGAATGATTTGCGAGTCTTCCTGCAGGCGTTTTCCATTATTGATATAGGTTAGTTTTTTTAATGGAAATATCATAGCGATATACCCGTGGTTTACCTTACCTATTTGCAGGTGGCGGGTATCTGCTGAACGGATTAGCAGCTTAAAGCCATCAGCAGAAAGTACTTTTGAGTGACCGTTGAAATTGCCTTTACCTAACTGGTATCCCTGTAAATTCAAATCTGCGATAGCAGCCGAATAGGCTTTTATTGTTTGAACGGGATGCTCCACTAATTGTGGAATTGAACCTTCAGTTAACAATGTCATACGCCATTCCAGCTGGTTTATGTTGTAAGGCTTAATCGCCTTTATTTTTTTATGGCCAAGCGAATATGGTGATAGCAACCATAGTGGTATTATTACCGGTTAGCTTCCAGCTTTTTATTTAGGGCATCCTTGAGTGTAAGGTAATAATTAGTCAGTCAAAATATAGAAATGACATGTGAGTTGCATGATATTGTGCTTGGGGAACATTCATACAATCCTTAGTTTATTTTTATATGTATACCATACCTATTGTATGGTTATATTGAGAGTAAGACTATACAAAAAACGCTAACCTGATGATTTCAATATACGTTTTCCGCATATCCGAGTGATTTACTTTAGTATTATAGGTGATTTGCCGACAATTTCCTCAAGTTTGTATATATGGGGGATGCCTGGTGGATCAACTTAGTGCAGTTAAACTGCCTCAATTTAGTGCGTCTCAGACAAATGCAGTGGTTCAGTCCTTGTTTCGCAGCAATCATCAGCTTGGTGTAACCGCACGGTTTGCCAGTGCAATAGCACAAATCACCAACACCAATGCTTTAACCGCAGCCACTCAGGCAGCGCTGATCGAATTTGGGTTAAATGGCTTATTTCAAATAAAATTTGAAATGAACAGACATATTAAAAAGTTTGGTGAACGAATCGATCGGGATGCATTGGGCAAACTAACCTGTTTTGAGGGCTGTACAGATAAAATATGCCGCAAACAAAACTACATGATGTTTTGCCTGGCTCACTTTACGCTTATTCTTGATGTGTCGGATTTAACTGAAGAACAAATCGATGAAACTAAAGATAATCTTGCCATATTTAGTGACATCATTGATGCCTGGATTGCGAATCATATTGAGCTAAACCAATTCAGGGAAGCGAGTGAAATGTACAGGCAGGATATGCTGGAGAAAATTAATGAACTCAATAGTAAAGTAGACACCACTTCCTCGGATATAAAAATGCAGCATCTGGAAATTTCGCAAAACTTATTGTTGATGCTGGCTTCGCGTTTTCCAATGCTTGGGCTGGATGTGGATCAGGAAGAAGAAATCTTAAGCAGTATTGAAAACACGATTGATATTTATGGAAAGTTAATCGAGCAGCAAATTGATAGCAATGCAAAGTTAAAAGGTTTGCTCGACGATGCGGCCGATTGTATTAAGTTTAAATAGAAAAAGTTTAGTCAGTCATCCATTTCATGACCATACTTGTCAATCGCATTCTCAATTTCCTTAATGGCGCTGTCAACGGCGGGTTGTTTAACGTGCACCTCCATGCTTCGATTTGAGCTGGTCTGGTTAAGTAATTGCAATGAAATAATCTTAAGTGCAATTACGGTAGTATTATCGGCTGTGGGTGCGCCGAGTTGTACGGCACTGTCGGCAAGTGCGGCGATGGCGTCACTGAGTCGTCCGGTATTTAATTTAGCACCGATTTGTGCATCATCCAGTGGCCCCCAGAAGCCGTCGGAGCATAGCAGAATAATGTCGCCTTCGGTCAGCATGACTTCTTTACTTAATTCAATTTCAGGTTCTTTTACCAGCATGCCAACGCAACGGGTAATATAGTTACGCATCGGGTGAGTGCTGACTTTACTTAAGCTGATTTCACCGCTTTTGTACAAGTCTTCTACATAGGAATGGTCCAGCGTACGATAAATAGACAGGCCATGACGAAATAAATAACAGCGGCTATCACCGACATGCGCCCACCAGGCACTGCCATTTTGAATTAAACAAAGCACTGCCGTGGTGCCGGGTTCAACCGGCGGAATTTGTTCGCGGCCAACGGCCATCACATCGTTGTGGGCTTGCAGCAATGCGCCTTCGAGAAAATCGAATGGATCGGGAATGGGCATGGGTGAATTTTGTAATGCTTTTTCAACTGTTTCGATCAGGGTTTGTGCCGCCAGCTCGCCTTTAGGACGCCCGCCCAGACCATCACCTAAAATTAAAACGGCACCATAATCGTATTCGATATAACCGACACGATCCTGGTTGTTTTTACGGTCACCTCGCAGGCTTATCTGGCTGACTTCAAATTGCATAATCGATAATATTTGTTGCTAACGTTTTAGTTTTGGGTTGGTTAAAGCTTCAATAAAGTTTTCTGTATTTTGCGGGCGTAAGATAGGGTCAACTTCCATTGCCCAGTCAATGGCCTGGAGCAAGTGTTTTGAATACTTTTTCTTAAATGCACTCACGGCGGGTTTTAACGTGTCGCGCTCACGGCGCTTAGTCGACGATAAAGGGGGGGCGCCTTCAATACAGGCACGAATGGTGGCACCAATGGCATAAATATCGGTCCACGGGCCAACATAGCCACCCGGATCCAGTTGTTCGATCGGTGAGAAGCCGGGGGTAATTACCTGGTTAGCCTGAAACTGGCGAGTTTGCATCATCTCGTGTGCTGCACCAAAATCGAGCAGTAAGGGCTTGGCACCTTCACGTAAATGAATATTGCCGGGCTTCACATCCAGATGCAGCAGGCCATTTTGGTGAATAGTTTTTAAACCATCTAATAAAGGCAGGAACACAGCCATTAAAAATTGTTCACTCATTTTGCCGTCATGGCGTTTAATATAGCTTTGTAAGTTAACCCCTTCTTCGTATTCCATTACCATATAAACGGTGCCGTTGGCGCGAAAGAAACTAATCACATTAACAATATTGGGGTGTTTTAAATTGGATAACGTGTTGGCTTCCTGAAAGAACAAACGTTGTCCGTGGCCAAATTTGTCACCACAGTCGGAATTGAGCGCGCTAATGTGCAAATCGTGAGTGCGGGTTGCCAGTTTGGTGGGCATATATTCTTTAATGACGACATCTTTGTTATAGGTATTATCTTTTGCCAGATACACAATGCTAAAGCCGCCGCCGCCGAGGGTGCGGGTGATGGTGTAGTTATCTACGACCGTATCAGGGGGTAATTCGTGGTTTAAGTGATTCATCTTTTGAGATTATAGCTGTTTTATGATGAATAAATATATAAGATAATTAGTATATATAAGCAATAGCCTAAACAGGATTTGATTATGATTCAAAGTATGACCGCCTTTGCAAGAGCCGAAGCCACGCTGGATGCGTTGAGTATTACTTTGGAACTACGCAGTGTGAACCACCGCTATCTGGATATATCGATTCGTGTACCCGAGGAGAACCGTGAAATTGAGCAGGCATTGCGCAATTTACTCTCAGCAAAATTGAGGCGGGGTAAGGTTGAACTGAATATTCGCACTCAGCTGAATCCACTGTCTGAAAATAGCCATGAGCTGGAAATTAACACCGAGTTAGTCAGGCAACTGTCGAATGCCTGTGAGACTATCAGCAAGAATCTGGTAATGACAGAAAAGGTAAATCCGCTTGATGTGTTACGTTGGCCGGGGGTGATGCAGGCACAGCGGGTCAATTCAAAAGCATTACAGCAAACCGTTATTGGCTGTCTAACTGAAGCGCTGGATGAGTTAGTTGCAAATAGAAAGCGAGAAGGCGAAAAGCTGGTGGCCATGTTGATAAGCCGGTGTGATGAAATGGAAAAAATTGTGGCTCAGGTAGAAAAAATCATCCCGACGATTCTTGCAGCCCGCAAACAAAAAATTTTTGCCAGGTTAGCCGAATTTGATGTTGAGCATGACGATAAACGCATTGAGCAGGAAATGGTGTTGTTAGCACAAAAAATAGACGTTAGCGAAGAAACCGATCGCCTGGGCGCACATTTAAGTGAACTCAGAAACGTATTAAAGCAAAGCAAGCCGGTTGGCCGGCGGCTGGACTTTTTAATGCAGGAGCTTAATCGCGAAGCAAACACGTTGGGTTCCAAATCTGTGGACACTGAAACCACTCGCGCATCGGTGGACTTAAAAGTGTTAATTGAACAAATGCGCGAGCAGGTGCAAAATATAGAATAATTTACCCTGTATAATCAGACGTATCATTATTTATTATCCCATCATTTATTATCCCATCATTTATTATCTCAGCATTTATTATCAAGTTGTCGATATTCTTATTTTTGTGGAGCGCCAAATAAGCTATTCTGAAAATAATATTTGTGAATACCATGTAAGTATCTATACTATATAGTAATGTTTATTAAACTTGAGGACAAGAAGGCCTAACCTCATTATTTTATGCCAACAAAAAATAATATAATAAGTGTGTTGGTAATGGTGTTGCTATTAGCCGTTTTTGTGTTTGATTTAATGTCCCCTCTGGGCATTGCGGCAGGCACACCGTACGGTATCGTTGTGCTGTGTACCTTGTGGGTAAAGAGGGTTTATATAACATATGCAGTTGCAGTACTAAGTATTATATTAACTATTTTAGGTTTTTATTTTTCAGCAGAAACAACGGGTTCAATGAATGCCGTTGTTATTAATCGAATTCTTGCCATCATTATTATTGTTTCTTCTGCTTTCCTTGTGATTCAACGGAAAAATGCAGACAGGAAAATCGCACATCTTTCTATTTTATCTACAACTGACCACCTAACCCAGGTAAAAAATAGATTATCCTTTGATGAAGAAATACATTCTGAGGTAGCAAGAAGTAAGCGATATAAAAGACCTTTTTCGTTAATGCTTATTGATGTTGATAATTTTAAAAAAATTAATGATACCTATGGTCACGATCAGGGTGACTATGCAATTAAAAGAGTATGTAATGAAATTCTTGCATCAATAAGACAGTCCGATAGTTTATACAGGATAGGTGGTGATGAGTTCGCTATTATTTTCGTGGAAACGAATATTGATAAGGCTCAAATAATTGGCGAGAACATTCGCAAGCGAATAGCAAAAACGGTCGTTGTGGGTCATGATAAAGTAACGATAAGTATTGGCATATCATCGTTTGATTTTAATAATGAGAGTGAGGATGAGGAAAAGCTATTCAAGCGTACTGATAATGCTTTGTATGAATCTAAAAATCATGGGCGGAACCGGCTGTCAGTCATAACCGTCTAGTACATTTTGTACTCTGGCTATAGAAATATGGTTTATTAAAATCAGGCTGGAGTGAACAGAAGTTTTAATTAAGGTGCCGGCTTTAAAATATACTTTTTAGGGATAGAAGAAAAACTGTAAACAGTGCCACCCTGTTTCCCCGCAAACAATTCAGCTTTTTCTTTTGTTAAAAAAGGTATGGCCTCAGGTGCACCCATGCCGCCTGAGCGATTGCTACCAAGTACATACCAGGCGTTATGTGCATTTATCCAGTTATCCATCCCAGGGTTGTCCCAGTCAGCATCTGTCATATCGTTAACATAAATAGCAGCAATATTTTTTGGTTCTTCGGGTGATAAAGTAAATGAAATAGTATCGCGTACAGATGTGAACCATAAGATTTTATTGTCACTGAGAATAATCTGCCCTTTAGGGCCGCTATGGTTAACAACGGTCATCAAACAATAATAGCCATTGGCATCACGAGTTAGTTTTTGTGCGGGTGGCATTTCAATGGTTGTTTGTTTATTACAGGCGACTAATAAAAATGACAGTAATAAAGGAATTAGTTTATAC
This sequence comes from Chromatiales bacterium, assembly GCA_027076325.1. Classification (GTDB taxonomy): domain Bacteria; phylum Pseudomonadota; class Gammaproteobacteria; order UBA6429; family Thiohalophilaceae; genus SZUA-37. The sequence continues at coordinate 24,010 of JALTJZ010000071.1, forward strand.
ATACTCGTCTCTATTATTAAGATTAAAGTTCACGACGTTGAAAGAATAATAATGTTGCTAGTAATGGTACGATTACCCATAACAACATAACACTTATCAGTAAAGCACCACTCATACCCGCTTCACTTGCAATGCCCGCAATACCGGCTGCCTGGCTGACACCTTCGAACATACTAAGGTTGAATATACGGTAACTGTCAGTAGGGCTAATAAGCATTAATACCGAAAATAATTGCTGGCCGATCATCTGTTCTTTATCAAGCAATAAAGCGCCGAACAATAGCAGATCGTATAAGACGACAAAAACCAGCCATAAACCAATTGCAGTACCTGCGGCCGTTGCTCTTTCTTTAACGAGCACACTTACCAGATAGCCTAATGCAATAAAAATAGCGCCTAACACCAGTGAGCTAAACATCATCATCCCGTAGGCCTGCCAGCCTTCTGTACCACCGCCTGCGAATATGCTCATAATAACAAAAGCACCGCCATAACCTGCAAAAATAGCAATAGCAAGAATTAAAACATGGCCTATGAATTTTCCGATGATGACCTGCCAGCGTGACACAGGGTAAGTTAGTAATAGCATCATGGTGCCACGTTCAAATTCTCCGACTAAGGCATCAAAAGACAGCATCAATGCAATTAAGGGGATCAGATAGACACTTAAACTTGCGAGACTAACAACGGTAATATCAAGGTTGCTGACCCGTACCGAACCGGTGGGTGCCGCACCCAATAAAGATAAAGCCAGTGCAAGTGCACCTAGCAAAATAATTGCGGCTGCTATCCAGCGATTACGTAATCCATCTCTGAGCTCTTTAAGTGCCAGTGTCCATAATAACGTCATAAGGGTTCACCATTCATAAAATGGTTGTAAATTTCGTCCAGCCGTGGAGGCATAATTTGCATGTCATGTACCGCTTCACCGAGACTGCTAATGTGACGAATGAGCGGCATCTTTTCTTCTTTCAGACATGACAGACTGATGCTCTGGTTGTTCACCCTGTCGATATTAACCTCTGCTCCTAATCGTTCTGCAACACCTGTTGCTTTTCCCGGTGTCACAGAGAGTTGCAAGCGAACAGGTAATGCAGCCTGCTGATAAAGTTCATCAAGCGTGCCACAGGCAACAATGACGCCTGTTTTCATGATAACAAAACGATTGGCTCTTGCTTCTACTTCATTGAGTGCATGCGATGAAATAACTGATGTGGTACCGCCTTTGTGTAAACGGTCAATTAGTTCATAAAAATGCTGGCGCAAAACAGGATCCAGACCGGTTGTTGGCTCATCAAGAAAAAGCAGTTGTGGATTACCCAGCATTGCCTGAGCCAGCCCCAGGCGTTGCCGCATACCTTTTGAATAAGTACCAACTTTTCTCTTTGCTGCACTATCAAGGCCAACCAGAGCCAGTAAGTTTTTGCATTCAACTCCAGACAAACCTTTAAGGCGAGCATAAAATGTCAGTACCTCAAAGCCTGTCATTGCTTCATAAAACACAACATTTTCAGGCAAATAACCCAAAGCCATACGTTGTGCAACGGCAGCACTAAACGCAGGGTTGCCACCGAGAATTTCAACCGTGCCGGATGTTGGTTGTGTTAGCCCTAACATTAATTTCATCAGACTGGTTTTACCGGCACCATTATGGCCAACCAGTACAACACACTCGCCAGAGCGTACTTTTAAATTAATGTTACACAAGACGGTTTCAGTACCATATTGCTTACTCACTGCTTGTAATGAAATGACATTACTTGTTGTATTTGAATTAACCATCTTATAAATCTCTATGTGTCATATCAGTTGTTATAGAGCCAACCTGTGGTGGCTGCATCAATGGTGAGCTGTCTGTTACGCCACCGGGATGAATACCGGGGAATTCAGACTGAGCCCATTTTAATAACTTTACTGATGGACTATTTAGTAATAATTTTGCCATTGGATGCCGCCAGATGATCTGGTCAACTAAATCATTTGGTTTATAGGGTTGATCTGCAATGCCGTTATTGTCGATATCAAAGGCAGGGTTATCACTCCAGTAATTACCCATACCATTTTTTGACCATTCTACATAACGTGTTCCCACGTATTTCACCTGAGTGCGATTATTGATAAAGGCATTAGTAAAAATTTCATTACTCTCCGAGCCGGCAGTAAAGTGAATCCCAATCTGGCAGTCTGAGAAACTGTTATTGCTAATACGGTTAAAATTGGCGTTATAAATAAAAACACATTTTTCGGTACCACCATTAACACGGTTGCCTTCGATAACTGAATAATTAGCATAGTTAAAAAATAATCCACGCTCATGGTCGCCAGTAGAAATATTACCTTTTACCTGCAGGCGGTCAGAAAACATCAGGGCATAACCTACATTATTATTACTCGATATATTATTGCTTACTTCACTATCATGGGTGTACATATAATGTATTGCAAAACGTAAATCACTTATTCGGTTACCACGAAATATATTATTGCGGCTGGTATTAACAAAAATACCATCTCGTCCATACCGAATATGATTGTTTTCAATAATTGAACCGGGTGTATTCCACAGGTAAACACCATTGCCGCGATCATTCACACGGTGGAAGCGGCTGCCAATAATAGTATTACTACTAACAATAGCTGATTCTGGCCCTTTCAGATAAATACCAATTAAATTATTTTCAAGGTGGTTATCTTTTATTTGTGCTCGATCACCTTTTTCGGTAATAAAAATAGCACTGTCTTCGCTGTCCAGACTATTACCGGACTGCTGGATACTCAAGCCTTTAATCAATACATCCGGTGCAGATATATGAATAACATGTCCTGAGCCTTCACCATTAATAATACTTTTTTTATTCCCTAAAAGAGTAAGGCTACGATCTATGTTTATCGAGCCCGTATAAGTTCCGGTGGTTAGCTGCAACGTATCGCCATTGCGAGCCGAATCAATGGCTGCCTGTAATTTGCCATAACCGGGTGTTACCTTTATTTCTTTAGCCTGGACACAAAAAGAAATAAAAAGTATCAATAATAAAAATAATCCACCAGCAGGCACACGGCCAGCCGATGGATTATCTGTTTTTTGCTTAAGTTTCAAAAAAAACAACTAAGCAGGTTCAACTAGCATACGGCCTCGCATTTCCATGTGTAGTGCATGGCAGAACCATTGGCAGTAAAACCAGTGAACGCCAGCTCGATCAGCCGTAAAGGTAACTGAGGATGTTGCCTGTGGCGCAACTTCCATCGCTATACCGTAGTTAGAGATAGTCAGGCCATGTGCAAGATCATCAATCGCATCATTGTTGCTAACAATAATTGTGACTTCATCACCCTGTTTTACGGTAAATTTTTCCATGCTGAAATGGGGCGCGACTGACCACATATAGACACGTACTTTTTTTCCATCACGGACTACTTTGGAACCCACGCCCAGTTTAACACCATCTTTTTTAGCCTGTGCACTGGCATCTGCCCACATCGGATCCCCTTTTGTCCATAGCGACTTCGGATTTACGATATCGGCACGAACGATGGTAATGTCATGGGGTTCTGCGTAGGTCGGCCCATCATGTACCACTTTCATCTTTTTACTGGAAATATCAATAAGCTGTTCATTCTCTGGTTTTATCGGGCCAACATTAATAAAGCGATCCTTGGAGAACTTATTGAGCGACACCAGCCACTTACCATCGGCTTCCTTGGTTTCACCCATTGAAGTATGATTATGGCCTGGCTGGTAATGAACATCGACTTTGTCAATAATGGGATCCACTTTTTTCCCGTTGTAGGCATCAATTGCTTTTTGAATGTTCCAGCTAACAACCTGACTGTCAAGGAACAGCGTGGTATAGGCATTGCCTTTGCCATCAAACGCAGTATGCAATGGTCCCAGACCTAACTGTGGTTCCGCAACAACGGTATCACGTGGCTTGATCTTGTCTTTGAACAGATCGGGTAAACGTCTGACATCAATCACGGTTACCGTTGGCGATAATTTGCCGTTAAAGACTACATGTCGGCCATCCGGTGCAGTGTTGCAGCCATGCGGGCTGTTTGGAACAGGGATATAACGTGTGTATTTCGAACCTTTGCGACCATCAAGTACAGGCACACCCTTGATTCGTTTAAAGTCACCTTTTTTAACACCTGCTTCAATTGCTTTAAGATCAAAAACAACGGCCCAGTCACGCTCGTTTTTCATCATTCCATTAAGGTTGACGGCTTCTTCACTGTTATAACAAGTTGAGAAAGCATACAGCCCCTGATAATCCGCATCGCAATTATCGAGATTACCATCAACCATAACTTGCCACGCCACTTTCATTGTATCGCCATCAATTGCGGTAAAAATAGCATGGTATTTTTCTGGCTGATCAAGAATGCTGCCATCATTTGGAATGGGAACACGGTGTTCGCCATTAGCAAAAACATAACCGGTACGTGGGTATTTTTGTGGGCGCAAGCCGTGTATATCCGCTGCATTTGGAATTTCAATGATCTTGTCACATTTCATGACATCACAACGTATACGCGCAACCCGTGTATTGGCTTTGTCGTTTACAAATACATAACGCCCATCGTAAGTACCATCTGTGAAGGACATGTGTGGGTGATGCAAGTCACCATTAAGCCATACACCACCACGATTGCCTGAATCGAGAAATTTTTTGGTTTCAGGTAACAGGCCTTCGCGAAGAATTTTTCGGCTCTCATTCGTTTGTCCCCAACCCGATGCACTGCAGCGGTTGAATACGGGAATGCGCATCAGTTCGCGCATGGAGGGCATGCCCATAATACGTAACTCACCTGACTGGCCGCTACTCCAGAAAGCGTAGTATTCGTCCAGGTCACCTGGTGCCACTTCGGATATACTTTTAGATGCAGCCACGGCTGTTTTTGGTGTCATAACACTTAAGCCGGTCATGCTACCAACACCGGCTAGTGCAGCCAATTTGGCTGAGCCACCGAGTAACTGGCGCCGAGTAATGCTTATTTTTTCAGTCTTATCATCATTCGTGTTCATTTATACTCTCCTATTGTAAGCCTATTGGGGGACAGGCTAAGTTAATTAAACCCCGGCACCATCACCAGGGCGCTTATTAATTCAATGTTTCTGCCATACCTGTTTTTTTATCTTTTAATGCCACTTTAATAACCGATTCATCTCTACCATCAGGTGATATTGCGCGTGCACTGTGGCGTTCTCTTTTCAGACGTTTCTGGATAACAACAGGGCAGGCATGGTCGTCTGAATAAACGACCTGACAATGCAAACAATAAAGACATTCGTTTACGTTGATTTCACCTTCTCGGTGTATTGCCTGCACCATGCATTCATTTGCACAACGTTGACAGGGTGCACCACATTCCTTATAGCGCTTAAGCCAGGCAAACATACGCATTCTGCCGGGAATGGCTAATGCCGCACCCAGCGGGCACAGGTAGCGACAATAAAAACGTTCGATAAAAATGCCCGGTAGCAGTACAGCCAGTGCAAAAATAACGTATGGCCACTCACGGACAAACTTCAGAATGATAGCTGTTTTGAAAGGTTCTACTTCGGCTAGACGTTCGGCCCATTCCAATGAGTACAGTGAAAAGCCGAACAGCAAAAGAAAAATTAGATATTTGAACGTCCAGATGCGTTCATGAATTGCCCACGGCACCGTGACCTGTTTAATTTTAAATACTTTGGCCAGTCGGTTAATTAATTCCTGTAAGGCACCAAACGGGCATAACCAGCCACAATAAGGCCCACGCCCCCAGAATAATAATGCAGCGGCAACGGAACCCCAGAGAATAAAAATAAGCGGTTCCATCAAAAAGTAACCCCAGTCAAAACCGGTTGCTAGTGCATTAAACATGGCAAGGATGTTCACCACAGACAATTGCGCATTAAAATACCAGCCAATAACAATCAGGGTAAAAACAAGATAGCCAATGCGAACCTGGTCAGTAAGTTTGGGGTGTTTGACCAACCAGTCCTGGAAAAAAAAGATAAGGGTAAGTACGCTCAGTGCAAATACCAGTACAGCTATCTCAATAGACTTAAGCTCCCACATTTTTACCCAGATAGGTTTAGCCTGTTGAGATAAAGCCTTTTCGGTTGTCTTTACTTCTGTAAATAGCAGATAGGCTTTTGGTACACTGTAATTCAGGTCAAAGGTCAGGAAAACTTTTTTTGTTGGAGCAACTTCACGGCTTACCAATAACTGTAATTTCCAGGGGGATACCGCCTTAAATTTTAAATTAGCCGGGGTTCTAAATAAGTCGACGTTCTTTAACTTTGGTGCTCCCTTAGCAGCAAGCCGGTGTAGACGTTTATGCTCCCGGTCATGAAAACGGATAGATGTATCTCCCTGAACAATCTGGAAACGATCAAAAATTCCCCCCCGAACATAACCTGAACCTTTAAATGAGAAACGACCATCACCAGCCAGCAGAATGGCCTGCTCGCCAGGTTTTAGTTTTTTTTGGAGATTAAGGTATTCTCTTTCACCTAACAGGCTACGGCCAATGCTGGGAATAGAAACAACAGCGGCGTACAGTTCGATAAAAATATCATCCGGGTTACCTTCCTCAGGAAAATTCAGTGCCTCTGGGTTACCGGTGTCTTTAAAGGCTTTGTTAATTTGTCCCACCGTAATTTTCAGGCTATGCACCGAGCCCTCATCAACCAGAGCCTGCCAATCTTTGATGACATTGATTTTTGGGTTAATTGAAGCAATTGGGCCGGTTTGTTTGCGTTCAGGTGCAAGCCCGGACAAGCCGTAATGCCGTGCAACCTTGATGGCCGAACGTAGAATGCTGTCATCCATAACCATGACGGTGACGGTGGCTCCGGTAACAACATCAACCTGATGATCCTGCGTTGTGCGAACCAGCTTGCCAACATCCAGACCTTCGTAGTCTTTAAGGACAGCTTTAATGCGTTTTTCGGGAATACCTATCAGTACGATAGGCTCATGGTGCTCAACCAGTAAAACTTTTTTAATGATGCCTTGCATATCAATGGCAACAAGCTGATGTATTGGTTTGCCTGAGTAACCGGTTGTGTTGACATAATCTGATGTCAGAAAAACAAAACCAAGCTGCTTACCATTTTTGTAGGCGGGAGCCACTAATGGCTTACCCGTGGGTGCCCCCAGTTTGTCTGCTGTGGGAAATATTTCCTGAGCAGTGGCAGCATTAAGAAAGCGTGGTAATTCTGAACTAGCGAGAGCAATGCCAGTGGTTATCCATGGCAGTATAAGTAATAACAGGAACTGAATGGCATTGCAGCAATTCATGCCTCGTATTACATCTTTATCTAATCTATGCAACAAGTGGCATCAACTCCTGAAATTATATGAAGGCATGAATTTATAAACCCAGCCAGCGACATTTCGAGGCACATTTATGTTATATACTTAATCACTGCTGTCACGATGTTCTGAATGTCAGCAATTAGCTGTCCACCTTGTTAACCAGACACTTATTGTTTCAAGTTTAGGTTGGCCGGACGGACAGCAGTGATGCTTAAATATCTATTGCTATATGCGTTATTTTGCCGCACCTTTAGCGCATCTTAAATTGACATAGATCAAGGCGGATATGTGCGTTATTTTTTCGCACCATTAAAGCACCTTAATAATGATATAGATCAAGGATGATATGCGTCATTTTGTCGCACCTTAATGGTATAGGTTAGAGTGGAATTAAAATCAAGTTATAGGGCAAATATCCATGAGTGGTATAAAATATGTTAGCGAACAACGTAAAAAACCTCAGTGACTTAATGTCAATTGCATTGCAGGCAGAACGCGAAGCTATTCGTCGTTATACGCAGCTCGCCGCCAGCATGCGTAAAGGCAACAATGATTCTTCTGCTGCCTTATTTGAACGTATGGTACTTGAAGAACAGGAACACGAGCATTTACTGCTGGAGTGGATGGCACAAGAAGGTATCGAGGAGAACCACAGTATCGAGCCTGTTCACTGGAGCGATCCGCAGGTTTCTACCAGCTATAATGATGAAGCTTGCGACCCTTACCATAGCACCCCCTATAGAGCATTGGCCTTTGCTGTGCATAACGAAGAAATTGCGTTTCGTTTTTACACACATGTTGCGGCAGATTCGGAAAATAAAGTGGTACGCCAGTATGCTGAGATACTGGCGCGTGAAGAGCTGGGTCATGCAGCGTTGCTCAGAGCCGAACGGCGACATGCTTACCACAAAGAACGTGAAAATCAGACAGATGAACCTTGGCTTGATCCCAAAGCGATTCACAATAAAGCCGATTTGCTGGCAGCGGCGATCCATATTGATCGCTATTTAGCTGAACAAATGGAAGCGATAACGGCAGATGTGGCCAAAATAAAATTTCTTGTTAAAGAAACACAACAGCAGATCAAGAATAACGAAGATGCATTAAGTAACACCGTCTTACCCGGTGAAGACATCACCAGAAACCTGGAACAACTTAAATCATATAATGCCTACATGGAGCAAAAGTTTGACGATAGTGGTCATGAGCTGCAGCGACTATGGGCTTGCTGTGACCGAAGCTTTGCCTTCTACGATACGGTTGTTGAAACAGCCGCAGATGAAGCAACGATGCTTGCAGCACAAAAACTAACATCGTCTGCACTTGATCGTATCGGTGTTTTAAAACAATTGTTTGGGGATGCAGGTCGGTAAACAGGCCAACAAGCGGACAATTTGTATACACAACGCAAAAAGCACTATGGCTCGCCTATATAATAAGGTATAAAATATTCTGCTTTCGTTTGCTCTATTCGTGTTTATTACCCTGGAGAAAAAAATTGGTAAAATCCCCTTACAGTGGTCAGCTCTATATCTTTTCGGCACCATCCGGTGCAGGCAAAACCAGTCTGGTTGAGGCTCTGCTTAAATCAACCAACGGTATTGCCGTTTCTGTTTCGCACACTACGCGGGCAATGCGCCCGGGTGAGAAAGACGGTGTGCACTATCATTTTATTGATACTGTTGAATTTAAGAAAATGGTGGAAGCAGGGGCTTTTTTAGAAGATGCCAAAGTATTCGACAACTACTATGGTACCTCGCAGCAGGCCGTTGAAGCGCAACTCCGTAAAGGGCAAGACGTTATTCTGGAAATAGACTGGCAGGGTGCGCAGCAAGTGCGCAAATTAATGCCTTATGCCATTTCAGTTTTTATTTTGCCGCCATCGCGTGACGCGCTGGAGCAACGCCTGAATGCCCGTGGCCAGGATTCAGCGGAGATTATCGCCCGGCGAATGCGTGACGCCACTAGCGACATGGCGCACTATGTTGAATTTGATTACCTTATTATAAATGATGATTTTGACGAGGCCGCAGAACAATTGCGCTCTATCGTGCTGGCGCAACGGCAGCGCATCGAGGTGTTAGTGCAGCGAGAACAGGCAACGCTGGCGGAATTATTAGAATCTTAAGCTGTGCTGCTTTAATAATAAAAGGCACGGCTAGCGCTCCGAGCGTGATGGCGCTATAATATCAGGTTCAAATTTTAGAAAGCGGGTTTAGCGCTATTTAATTCTAAAATATCCGAATATTATTTTTTTAAGTTATTGATTTGTGGAGCAAAACTGCATGGCACGTGTTACCGTTGAAGATTGTTTAGAAAATGTAAAAAATCGTTTTGAATTAGTTCTTATTTCTTCAAAGCGTGCACGCCAGATTAGTCAGGGTGCAGAGCCACTGGTTGAACTGGAAAACGATAAACCGACTGTGGTTGCCTTGCGTGAAATTGCCGAAGGCTTAATTGATGCGGCTATTCTGGATGAGCAGGAAGTTGAAAGCACGGAGTGGGAAAGTGATGAGGAAGTTACTGAAGCTCAGGAAGGTGAAGCAGCGACAGAAGCAGCCGCTGAATCAACAGAGGCAAGTGAATCAACGGCCGAATCATCAGCAGACGGTGAAATTGATGTGGCAGCGGCACTGGCAGCCGCACTGGCGGTTGACCTTGGTATGCCTGCTGCGACTGATTCAACATCGAACGATGACAGCTCATCAGATAATGATTCGCCAGCGGCGGATGAGTCTTCCGCTGCGGAAGAAAGCTAAAATAATTAAAATAACTTAGGGGAGTACCCGGGTTATCGCTAAGTCAAAGCAGGATATCCCTCAACCGAGGGAATTTATCAATTCAGATGCCGAACTTGAGCCGGCCTCTTTCCGAATTGGCCATCTTTGTGAAATGCTCGATGAGTATCTCGCGCAGGATCAAGTTACCGAAATCTATCAGGCGTATTTATTCAGTGCCGAAGCGCACGAAGGCCAGCACCGTGTGAGCGGTGAGGCCTATATTTTCCACCCACTGTCTGTTGCCCAAATTTTAACTGAAATGCGCATGGATCACCGCAGTATTATTGCGGCCTTGTTGCATGATGTGATTGAAGACACTGAGCATGGCATCGATACCATCAAAAAGAAATTCGGTGAGGAAGTCGCAACGCTGGTGGACGGTGTTAGCAAACTGACACATATAAAATTTGAAAGCAAGGCCGAAGCACAAGCCGAAAATTTCAGAAAAATGATGCTGGCAATGGTAGAAGACATTCGTGTTATTCTTATCAAGCTGGCCGATCGCCTGCACAATATGCGTACGCTTGGCGTGATGCGGCCGGATAAACGTCGGCGTATTGCACTTGAAACACTGGAAATTTACGCGCCTATTGCCAACCGCCTGGGGATGAACCAGATGCGTCTGGAGCTGGAAGACCTTGGTTTTAAGGCGATGTACCCGATGCGTTCGAGAATCTTAAAAGAAAATGTAAGAAAAGCGCGTGGCAATCGAAAAGAACTGATTAACAAACTTGAGCAGTCTATTCACACCCGTCTGGATGAATTAAAACTATCGGGTAGTATTGTGGGTCGACAGAAACACCTCTATAGCATTTATAAAAAAATGCACGATAAAAAACTTTCATTCAATGAAGTTATGGATGTGTATGCAATACGTATCATTGTCGATAGTGTTGATACGTGTTACCGAATGTTAGGCGCCATTCATAATTTGTTTACCCCGGTACCAGGAAAATTTAAAGACTATATTGCCATTCCCAAAGCCAATGGTTACCAGTCATTGCACACGGTTTTGTATACTCAGTACGGTGTTGCTATCGAGGTGCAAATTCGTACTGAAGATATGGATCGCGTTGCCGAAGCCGGCATTGCAGCACACTGGTTATATAAAAGCGGTTTTGAAGTAACCGGTAACAATGCACAGGTGCGGGCGCGTGAATGGTTGCGTGGTGTACTGGAAATTCAGCAACATGCCGGTAACTCAATGGAGTTTCTGGAAAACGTCAAGATCGATCTGTTCCCTGACGAAGTTTATGTGTTTACCCCGAGTGGCGATATTATGGTTTTACCGCGTGGCGCGACTGCAATTGATTTTGCCTATGCCGTGCATACCGATGTGGGTAACCAGTGCGTGGCAGTTAAAATTAATCGGCGCTTAATGCCTCTGCGTACCGAACTTTATAATGGCCAGACGATTGAAGTAATTACTGCACCGGGTGCGCAGGCTAATCCCAGCTGGCTGGAGTTTGTTAAAACCGCCAAGGCGCGTACCAATATTCGTGCATTATTGAAAGGTTTACAGTTTGACGAGTCCGTTGAGTTGGGTCGTCGTTTGTTAAATCGCAATCTGGAAGCCTTTGGTTCCTCGTTAGAGAAAATTTCAGACAGTGCAATAGCAAACGCACTTAAAGAATTTAATTTTCAGAACTTCAATGATCTCTGCGCCGAAGTGGGTATTGGTAATCATATCCCAATGATGGTGGCACGTACGCTAGTGGGTTCCAGTGACCTGCCTGAAAGTCCAGATAAAAAGAAAGGGACGAGCCAGAGAAAAGCAAGTAGTCGGCCACTTGCAATTCAGGGAACCGAAGGTGCGGTGGTTTCTTTTGCCAAATGTTGTTTGCCGATTCCGGGCGATAATATTATTGGTTTTATCAGTGCCGGTCGCGGTATTGTGGTGCATTCGCAGGCCTGTAAAAATTTAAGTGACTTTAAAAGCAAGCCGGAAAAATGGATAGATGTTGAGTGGGAGCCTGATCTAAAACGTGATTTTTCAACCTATATACGGCTAATGGTACGCAACAAGCGTGGTGTACTGGCAACCATTGCCGCGATTATTTCAGATTTAAAATCGAATATATTAAATGTTGATATAGAAGAACGTGACGGCATTCATTCATCCATGACCTTAACCGTTGAAGTCAAAGACAGAAAACACCTGGCAAGAATAATGCGGCGCTTAAAATCCATTGACATGGTTGACCGTATACATAGAATCAGACAGTAATTTCAAAAAGGAAAAATCAATGGCACGAGAAGTTATTCATACCGACAAAGCACCCAAAGCAATTGGCACCTATTCGCAGGCAATTAAAATTGATAATACTGTTTACTTATCCGGGCAAATACCACTGGTGCCTGAAACCATGGAGTTAGTAGAAGGCGATATTAAAGTACAAATACAACGGGTGTTTGATAATTTAAAAGCCGTGACGCGGGCAGCTGGTGGCGACCTAAAAGATATAGCCAAGCTGAATATTTTTTTAACCGACTTAAGTCACTTTCCGATAGTGAATGAAACCATGGCGGAATATTTTGTTGAACCTTATCCGGCACGTGCAGCCATTGGCGTGGCATCACTACCCAAAGATGCACAGGTTGAAATGGATGCGGTGATGGTGATTGAATAGAGTCTGAATCTATAAAGCATTAATCATGAAGAACACGGAGGACACGGAGAAAAATACTAATAGTCATTGTGAGCGATAGCGCGGCAATCTTTTTTCTTCGGGGCATCCATCAAGATTGCTGCGCTATCGCTCGCAATGACTAAACTATATATTAGTCCTTCGTGGTAAAAAAATATCTAATTTAACCCCCATAAAAAATATCAAAGGTGTTGGTCCTAAAGTCGCCGAGAAGTTAACAAAGCTTGGAATTGTTGTTGCACAGGATTTATTATTCCACTTGCCTTATCGTTATGAAGACCGTACCCGCATTGTTCCCATTGGTAGTTTACGCGTAGGCGACCATGCTGTTGTTCAGGGCACCATCGAACTTACCGAAATTAAATTTGCACGCAAGCGTATGCTGGTTTGCCGGGTACGAGATGGTTCGGCATTATTAATCTTGCGGTTTTTTCATTTTACCCAAAGTCAAAAAGCAAATTTAGCCCGTGGCAAAACCATTCGTTGTTTTGGTGAGGTGCGTCGTAGTGGCAGTCATCTGGAAATGACACATCCCGAGTACAGTATTCTATCCACAGCACAGACAAAGGCTGATTTGTCTGACGCTGTTGAAGAAACATTAACCCCGGTATATCCGGTAACCGACGGTGTGCACCAGATTAGCTTACGCAATATGGTGAATCATGCTTTTGATTTGCTGGATAAAGGCAGGCTTACATTAGAGGACTATCTTCCAGCATCGTTATTAGAAAAATATCAGTTTGCCGGTTTAAAAGAGGCACTTCGTTTTGTGCACTACCCTTTACCGGATGTGTCATTGGCTGACTTGCAGGACAACCAGCACCCGATGAAACAGCGGCTGATTTTTGAAGAACTGTTAACCCATATACTCAGCCTTAGACAGTTGCGTGCAAGAGTAAAAGAAAAACCCGCTTGTGTGATTAAGCCGACACAGAAAATGGCCAGTACATTCGAAAGTAATCTACCGTTTGAATTAACCAACGCACAGAAAAAAGTGATTGCCGATATTCAAACCGATTTATTAAAGCCATCGCCCATGCAACGTTTGGTGCAAGGTGATGTGGGTTCGGGTAAAACCGTGGTGGCAGCCATCGCCGCGTTGCAGGTAATCGAATCCGGTTATCAGGTTGCGATTATGGCACCAACCGAGATTTTAGCCGAACAGCATTATACTAATTTTATGCACTGGTTTGAGCCTTTGGGGGTTCAGGTTGTGTGGCTAAGTGGCAAATTAAAAACTGCGCCACGCCGAGAAGCCATGGCTTTAATCGAATCGGCTGAGGCAGGTATTGCCATCGGCACCCATGCTTTATTTCAGGACGAAGTGACATTTAAAAATTTAGCCCTGGTTATTATTGACGAGCAACATCGGTTTGGTGTGCACCAACGTTTGGCACTCAGGAACAAGGGTGTGAGTGATAACAATGGCGAGCCACGTTCGCCCCATCAGCTGATTATGACCGCAACCCCTATCCCGAGAACACTTAGCATGACAGCGTATGCTGATCTGGATTGTTCCATTATTGATGAATTACCACCGGGGCGAACACCCGTGGAGACGGTGGTATTACCTGATTCACGTCGAGTTGAAATTATCGAGCGTATCATTAAAGCCTGCCAGCAAGGTCGGCAAGTGTATTGGGTATGTACCCTTATTGAAGAGTCGGAAGTATTGCAATGTCAGGCAGCTGAAGATGCGTATAAAGAATTAGCTGATGCCTTCCCGGATTTAAAAATAGGCCTGGTGCACGGCCGCATGAAACCCGAACAAAAAGAGCAGGTAATGTCGGCTTTTAAAAGCGCAGAGTTACAGTTATTAATTGCCACCACGGTGATCGAAGTTGGTGTGGATGTACCCAATGCCAGTTTAATGGTAATAGAAAATGCCGAACGTTTAGGCTTGTCACAACTGCACCAGCTACGCGGTCGAGTCGGGCGTGGCCGGCAGGCTAGCGCTTGCGTGTTAATGTACCGTGCGCCGTTGTCACAAAATGCACGAACGCGACTGGATACCATGCGGCAAACCAATGACGGTTTTAAAATTGCACAAAAAGATCTGGAAATACGCGGCCCTGGTGAAGTCCTGGGAACGCGGCAAACCGGTTTGCAGTTATTAAAAATTGCCGATCTGCAACGTGATGCGGCACTTATACCCAAAGCCAGCCAGGCAGCCGAAGAACTCGAGCTGAATCATTCGGAAAATATTGCCGCATTAATCCAGCGCTGGATAGGTAATGCCAGCCGTTATGCGGATGTGTAGCCGATTAAGACAGAACACAGATATTATCTATACATTATCTGTGTTCTGCCCCGATTATGATTATTGCAGTGATTCATCAAACTCTGATCCTGAACTACTTGGCCATTGGCTGGCATCGATTGTTTCTTTGTAGGCATGCCAGGTTGCGTGGCCAATCACAGGTAAAAATACCAGCAAACCAATAAAGGCGGTAGCAAAGCTTAATAACACGCTTAAGAATATACAAATCGCCCATACCAACATTGCTTTTTTATTATGAAAGACAGCATTAATACTGGTAATGACAGCTGTTACGGTATCCACCTTTCTGTCCATAATCATCGGCAATGAGAATGCGCTGGCAGTAAATATGATAAAAGAAAAAACCGCGCCGACACCAGTACCAATTCCAAGAAAAGTGACATAGCTTTCAAAACCTGCGCCGGATTCAACCGGGTAAAAAACATGCAGCATTGATGCGGAACGCGCCCAAATTAAAAACACCACCATTAACATTAAGCTGAATACACCTATGTTACCAAAATGGCGAAGACCCTCTCGCAAACAGTAGCCTAAAACCGGTCGCTTACCTTCCTGCAACTGGCAACTAACCGAATACAGACCAATTGCAATAACCGGCCCTAACAGAAGAAAGCTTAATATCAACGAAAGTATAGAAAAGAAGTTACCAAATTCCAGTGCAAAAAAACTAACAATATAACTTAATAACATAATAACAAAACCATACATGATGCTTTGGCGTGGTGCATGTTTAAAGTCTTGCCAACCGAGCTTAATCCAGCGAAAAGCCGCGGTTGTTTTAAGTTTGTGGCATGGAGCAACAAATGGCAGTTGCGGCTGAATGCCAGGCTGAGGTTGCTGAGCAGGCGTAGCCATAACGAAATCCCCCTTATTTTGTTTTAAGATTTGTCAGTAACTTTTTATTATTTTTGCTGACAATGGTGCTTGATGTTTTAGTCGTGAATACCACATACCAACATCATTTATTATTTTTATCGATGGTTGCAGAATAAAAAGCGCAGGTAAAGGGAAAAATAACAAAAAATAGCTGTATGCATAAAAATAAGTAAAAGCTAATAGTAAAAGCTGAGCTGTAAGATGCTGTATTTGTGAGCAAACTGTTTTCTTATAATCATTGTTTGTTGCGAGTATGATGGGGTTGGCTGGGATGATGAATTGAGTTTGCTAAAATCTATTTTTTTATGGAATGGCTGGGTGGCTTTTTTATATTGCCCATAATATTGTGGTTCAAAGTACAAGTCGCTATGCAGATATGTGATAATTCATAAAATGAATAAAGCTTATTTAAAAGACCGACTGCACCAATATTACCTCCTTACCCGGCTAAACAAACCGATTGGCATTTTTTTACTATTGTGGCCGACGCTTTGGGCGCTGTGGATAGCCAGCGAAGGCAGGCCGGATCTGCTGGTGTTGTTTGTTTTTGTCAGCGGTGTGGTATTGATGCGTTCAGCCGGTTGTGTGATTAATGATTACGCCGACAGGAAAATTGACCCGCTGGTGTCACGTACTCGTTTGCGACCGATTGCCAGTGGATTAGTTAAACCCAAAGAAGCGCTTAAGCTGTTTGCCGGATTGTGTATTGCCGCTTTTACACTGGTTTTGTTAATGAACAAGCTAACCATTTATTTATCTTTTGTTGGTGTGGGGCTTGCAGCTATTTACCCATTTATGAAACGTTATACCCACCTGCCTCAGGTTGTTTTAGGGATGGCTTTTGGTTGGGCCATCCCGATGGCATTTGCGGCACAAACAGGGTCTATCCCAAAAATTGCCTGGCTGTTGTTTGTGGTGAATATCGTCTGGTCAGTAGCTTACGATACAATGTACGCGATGGCTGATAAAGAAGACGATTTAAAGGCAGGCGTTAAATCAACCGCCATTTTGTTTGATGATATGGATAAAGTGATGATAGCGCTGCTGCAAGGCATTACTTTAATTGGCCTGTATTTTATTGGCCAGCAGTTGCAGTTAAGCTGGGTGTTTTACACGAGCCTGATAGTTGCGGCTGGCCTGGCTGTTTACCAGCAGCAGCTTATTAAAAATCGTATACCAAAACAATGCATTCAGGCCTTTCTTAATAACAATGCGTTTGGTGGAACTGTTTTTGTAGGCTTAGTCTTACATTATTTGCTGTTTGCTTAGGGGCTGTTGATTTTTCATCTATTGCCTGATTTTGGCTAATTTTAGCCCTGCCTGCGTTATTTTTTACTATCAATGGAGTGCATTGATACGTAAAAAATGCCTTGCCAGGACTTAAATTTTCTCAAAATCAGCCTAACATTTGAAAGATCAACAGCCCCTAGTGTTTATTTTCTTACTTCTTATAATCTCAAAATGAGAGTAAAATTTGAGTGCTTTTTGCTGGAAAAAAAGTCACTTTCAGCTACGCTTAGGGGCAACAGGTGAGTTACTTATCTTTATCTTTTTATCCGTTTTAGGCGTGACCGGGTTCACTGTTTTTGCGGGGGTATTCCGGGTAAAGTAAGAGCTAGCTATCAATGGACCGCTTTTTAGACAATGAATAAACGTATTTCAAGGAACAGGTTGTGGTGAGCGGCAACAAAAAACTCAAAACACTATTTATTGGCTCGGCTTTAGCCGTTTTAGTGACGGTTGTGTTGCCGGTTAAGGTGGCTCAGGCAGAGAGCGATATATCTTCCTGGCGTGATGATCCTTTACGCCTGAATATGAAGTTTGAAGGTCAATCTTCGGCTTTTAATCAGCAAAATTTACAGTCAGACTGGATGAGTGAGTTTGACAACATGTCCCTTTCGCCTGCGAATACCAAATATTCTTTAGATCGTGCCATTATCCGGCAATACGATGCTACTTTCTTTTACCCTTTTCAAAGCGGTAAACTGAATTTTGATTTAGGGTTTAATATTAAATTTATTAACGGTATCACTGAAGCGATGAATGAGTTCGGCATAAGTAGTTCGCAAAGTTATACTGCAACCTTACCCATGATGTACGCGACTGCCCTGTATGAATTGCCATGGAAAGGGTTGTCTGCTGGTTTTGAGGGTAAACATATGGTGCTTGCTAACAGTACGGCTTACGATTATAAAGCCATGCTAAGTTATCAGGGTCACAACGGCTTTGGTTTAAATGGCGGCTGGCAGTACCAGCAATTTCATTTAAATGCCTTTCAAAATATAACCGCAAGCAGCGAAACGGAAGGCCCGTTTGTGGATTTTTACTTTAAGTTTTAAATTAAGAGTACAGCATATCTTGATTAAAGCTTACTTTTCTCAATTCAATTTTTCTTGCTGGCAATTGCCTGAACAACGGCACCAAGCCCGGTGTGGTGGCTGCCTTCAACAACGTCACGCTCGAGTTCCTGTAACAGGCTAAACTGCAAACCGTGCAATTCCTGCTTTAAAATATCGGCACTCATGGTAAGTTCGGCAGTGGGTGGCCCACCCGTACCGTGTTTGAGTTGTTCGGGGGTATAGGCTTCCAGCAGCAAAACGCCGCCATTTTTAAGCCCTTGCACGACTTGTGCATGTAATTCCGTTCTGACTTTTTCGGGTAGATGGCAAAAGATAGAAACAATACCATCCCATTGTTCTGTGCCCAGTGGGTAGCGAGCCAAATCGGCATGAATATATTTAACGTCCACATTATTATCTTGAGCAAGTTTTTTTGCTTTTTCGATACCAACGGTTGATGCATCAACGGCGGTTACTTTATAGCCCTGTTTTGCTAAAAACACCGAATTGCGGCCTTCACCATCAGCGAGGCACAATACTTTGCCCCTGGGTAGTTGGGTAAAGTTCTGCTCTAAAAAGACATTCGGTTGCGTTCCATAAATATAATGCTCGGTGGCGTAGCGTTCGTCCCACATGTTTTTTATTCTCTTGCCGTGTTTAAGTCTTTGGCTGGAAATTATACGCATAAAAAAACCGTGCGGCCATGATGGCTGGACGGTTTTAGTTTTATTATCAGGTACTTTCTTAGATAACAGTATTGGCAACAATAATTGCGACAGTCATCACGCCGATTAAAACAAGCACGGTTTTCCCTACATTCATTAAAATATCTTTATCACCTTCTTGGTACATCATCGTTATAATCCCCCTATTATGTTGTGGTCTTTAGCTGATTATGGGCGGGAAATTGATATAAACATTGATCTAGATCAATGTTTGCTCATTTAACCTTGATGCTGACAGGGTCTTATGCGCGGGCAGCACTCCAGATCTGGATACGCTCGGCTCCCTGTTTTCGCAACTCGCGGGCAAGCTCGTTAACGGTTTGGCCCGTTGTCATCACGTCATCAATAATTGCAACGTGTTTGTAATGAAAGCGAGTTGAAACTTTAAAGGCATGGCGAATATTCTGCTGGCGAGATTTTTTATTTTGCCCCATTTGAGGTGCAGTAGAAATTACTCGTGTACAGCAGTGGGTATCGAGTTTAATAGCGTAACGTCTGGCTATCGGCCGGGCTATTTCCAGCGCCTGGTTAAAACCACGTTGCCGAAGCCGTTTTTTATGTAAGGGAACGGGGATAATACAGTCGGGTAAGCCTTCGGCATGTTGTTCTATTTTAGCCATCAGTAACTCGGCAAGTATTTGAGCATAATAGAGTTTGTGCTGAAATTTGAGCCGGGTGACAAACTGGCTGACAGGCAACGCATAATGGTACGGGCTAATGCATAGATCAAAAGCAGGGGGTGACTTGACACACTGGCCACAGCGGACTGCATTTTGTGGTGTGTCGACCATGCTCAGTGGTAAGCCACATTGAAAGCATTGTGAGCTTATCGTTGGTAGCATTTTGCTGCAGGATGGGCAGATAAGGTGTGCACTGGGCTCTGCACATAACGGGCAGGTTGTGTTGAGGGGGCCGAGTTGACTAAGCCACTGTTTAGTTGTTTGTAAAAGTGCTTGCAGCATAAATCATCCCTGATCGTGCCTGTTGTTTTGTGGAGTGTAGCTTAAATTTTTTCACTTAACATCTGTCGTTTTATCACTGTTTGTTAACCAATAAATTTTAATGGTTGACAAGCAAGGCCAACCGACTAAGATCCAGGCTTGCATTGCTCAATGGCCACTTTAAAAAGATTCTAAAATGAATAAAGTCCAGGAAAATCAAATAATTACTGCCAACCAGGCACGTAGAACAGCGCGTTGGTTCAGCCTGGGGAATATTGTTTCAATGATTATCCCTTTCCCGATTGGTATTTTCTGGTTTGGCGCCTCAATGGTGGTGTATGCCATGCACCGCCACCACCCGAATCCGCGAGTAGGTTATTACACTCAGCAGGGTGCCTATCAATTTTATGCTGTGCTGGGCTTAGTGGTGGTGGTGGCCACTTTTTTTGGAACCGAGCTTTTATACTGGCTGGTTACCTGGGCGATTTCTGCGGCCATTCTTATCCCCTTAAGTGTTTACAATCTGATGAAAATTAAACAGGAGCAATGGCAGGACACGGTCATAGAACATGAGAATAGCGAAATTGAGGACGCACAATGAATGCGAATGTAGAAACTGTTAGCTGCTCTGCAAGTGCCAATGAAAAGATTCGACACGACTGGACAGTGGATGAAGTAAAAACCCTGTTTAAAAAACCGTTTAGCGATTTAATCTTTGAGGCACAAACACGGCACCGTGAATTTTTTAACCCGAACCAGGTGCAAGTGAGCACTTTGTTGAGCATTAAAACCGGTCGTTGCCCTGAAGACTGTGGCTATTGCCCGCAAAGCGTCCGTTTTAAGACTAAAGTAGAAACCGAAGCCTTGTTGCCACTCGACGAAGTGATTGAAAAAGCCAAACAGGCCAAAGCCAATGGTTCCAGCCGTTTTTGTATGGGGGCTGCATGGCGTAGCCCAAAAGATAAAGATTTGGAGCCGGTGATAGAAATGGTCAAAGCGGTCAAATCGCTTGGCCTGGAAACTTGCGTCACCCTGGGTATGTTAAATGCCGAACAAAGCGTGCGCTTAAAAGAAGCCGGTCTGGATTATTACAATCATAATCTGGATACCTCACCTGAATACTATGGCGACGTAATCAGCACACGTACTTATCAGGATCGCCTGGACACCATTATGCATGTGCGTGATGCCGGGATGAATGTTTGCTGCGGTGGTATCCTGGGCATGGGTGAAGCAGAAAAAGATCGCTACGGCTTAATGCAGCAATTAGCCAATCAGGAACATCATCCTGAAAGTGTACCGATTAACTTGCTGGTAAAAGTAGAAGGTACGCCGCTGGCCGATGCAGACGAGCTTGATCCCATCGAGTTTATTCGAGCCATTGCCGTTGCACGCATTATGATGCCGAAGTCCTATGTACGTTTATCCGCTGGTCGGGAAAACATGAGCGATGAAATGCAGGCACTGTGTTTTTTAGCGGGGGCTAATTCTATTTTTTATGGTGAAAAATTATTAACCACGCCGAACCCGAGTGAGAATGCCGATAAGCAATTGTTTGACCGGTTAGGGATTACCTCGGTTTAAATACAATGGTCATTGCGAGCGATAGCGCGGCAATCTTTCATGATAACAGGCATAACGATACAGGTTGCCGCGCTATCGCTCGCAATGACGTAGATTATTTTAATTATCCATATGTCCTTCAATAAAAAACTAAAAACACGTTTGCAAAACCTGCAACAGCAACAGTTGTACCGTTCTCGTCATTTGGTGGAAACACCGCAAGATGTAACATTAAATATCAAGGGTAAAGAACTTGTTAATTTTTGTAGCAATGATTATCTGGGTTTAGCAAACCACCCGGATGTCAGGCAAGCTTTTAAAAAAGCAGTGGACGATTACGGTGTTGGCAGTGGTGCCTCGCAACTGGTGACAGGCCATCAAAAACCACATCATGCATTAGAAGAAGAACTGGCAGATTTTTTTGGTCGTGACCGTGCCCTGGTTTTTTCCACTGGTTATATGGCTAACCTCGGTGTGGTGAGTGCGTTAAGCGAGCGTAATGATGAAATTTTTGAAGACAAACTTAACCATGCATCATTGATTGATGCCGCACTGTTATCGCGTGCCGAACTCACACGCTTTGCACATAAAGACAGTTCGGCTTTAGCAACCCGGTTAGTTAGCTCCAAAGCAAACACAAAATTTGTTATCAGTGACGGTGTGTTTAGCATGGACGGGGATAAAGCAGACCTGCAAGCATTGATTAACGTAACGCAAAAAAATAATGCAGTGCTGATGATGGATGATGCGCATGGTATTGGTGTGTTGGGAAAAAAGGGACGTGGTATTCTTGACGAGCTGGACACAGAGGTATCTCAAGCTGATTTACCAATCCTGGTGGGCACCTTTGGTAAAGCCTTCGGCACCTTTGGTGCCTTTGTTGCAGGTAGCAACGCGTTAATCGAGAACCTGATTAACTTTTCGCGCAGTTATATTTATACAACGGCCATGCCTGCCGCGGTCGCCGAAGCAACCCGTAGCAGTTTAAAACTGATTAAGCAGGGTGCAGAGTTAAGAGAAAAATTACAGCAACGTATTATTCAGTTTCGTCACGGTTGTGATGAACGGGGGATACCGGTTGCGGTGGCTCCCGAGTACGGCAGTCATACTGCGATTCAACCGCTTATCGTTGGCGCAGCAGATAAAGCCATAGAATTAAGCGCGGCGTTGCAACAGGACAGTATTTTGATTAGTGCCATTCGCCCACCCACAGTGCCAGACAATACATCACGTTTGCGTATCACGTTTTCCGCGAATCACACGGCTGAGCATATTGACCATTTGTTATCAGCATTAAGTCGCCAGCTATGTTAACCGTGACCGAATCAGGTGATGGCAGGCCACTGGTTTTACTACACGGCTGGGGTTTGCACAGAGGTGTATGGAAAAGCATTCTGCCTGAATTAAATAAACAGTTTCATTGTTATGCGGTGGACATGCTGGGTCACGGTGAATCGCAGGCAGGCAACAGCAAGCCATTTAATTTGGATAATATGCGTGAAGCATTGCATATACTTATTAATAATATTGAAGCGGATAATATTATTTTAGCGGGCTGGTCATTAGGCGGTTTGGTTGCAATGGATTATTTAAGCTACTTTCCCGGCAAGGTAAAAAAATTAATTTTAATCGCAGCGAACGCCTGTTTTTGCAAACAGTCGGACTGGCCGTATGGTTTAGATGCAACCGTGCTGGATAATTTTTCACAACAGCTGGAGCTGGATTATAAAAAAACAGTGGATAAGTTTATGGCGCTGCAAATGTTGGGTTCGGATGACTACAAGCGCTCGCTTAAAGTATTAAAAAACGCAATAGCCAGTTGTCCTGAACCCGCCATGCAGGCGTTGCGTAATGGGTTGGGAATTTTAAAAACAACAGATTTAAGAGAGAAATTGTCAGCACTTCCACAAGCGATTTTAATGATCAGTGGTGAGCATGATCGATTAATCCCGTATCAGGCAGCAGAGGCCATGCAGCAACTATTTAATAACGCACAAAGTACAATGATAAAAGATGCAGGCCATGCGCCTTTTATTTCTCATCCAGATGAATTTATACAGATAATTAAAAAGTTTAGTTATGATTAAAGCACGAGAGCAGCGTATGTCAGAACCCGATTTTTATGTTAATAAAATATTATTGCGTCGTGCCTTTGAAAAAGCAGCACAGGCCTATGATGAAGCTGCCGTTTTGCAACGTGAAGTTGCAAGCCGAATGCTGGAACGTCTGGACTATATGTTAATCGAACCACAGGTAATTTTAGATGCCGGTGCAGGAACAGGCTATTGCGCGTTAGATGTTGCTGTTCGTTACCCGGGTGTACAGGTCATTGCGCTGGATATTGCATCAGGTATGTTGCAACAAACGCGCAGTAAAATGAAGCCCGGTAATAATATAAGCTATGTTAGTAGTGACGTGGAAAAGATAGCACTGGCGGATAACAGTGTTGATTTAATTGTTTCCAGCCTGACAGTGCAATGGTGTAACGATTATATAAAAGCCTTTACTGAATTTAAGCGGGTGCTAAAACCGGGTGGTTGTTTATTGTTTACCAGTTTTGGCCCCGATGCGTTAAAAGAATTAAGGCACTGCTGGCACAAAGTGGATAACGATAATCATGTGAACAGTTTTATTGATATGCATCATGTTGGCGATGCGTTGTTGCAGGCAGGGTTTAAAGATCCGGTGATGGATGCCGAAATCATTACGGTTACCTATAACGATGTGTATCAAATCATGCGAGACTTAAAAACCATTGGTGCACATAATGTTTTAAATGGTCGTCGTCATAGTTTAACCGGTAAAAAAAGATTACAGGCAATGGTAGCAGAGTATGAAACATTTCGCCATGAAGGTGTGCTACCGATGACCTATGAGATTGTTTATGGCCATGCATGGGAAGTGACGGATAGCGTGAGTGTTCGCTTTGAGAAAAAATAAAATACCTCATCTATTAAGTCACACATAACAATCTATCTTGTAAATTAAAAATATTACCACCGCTGTTCCGCTAATACCTTCTCCCCCTTCGGGAGAGGGTTGGGGTGAGGGGGAGCTGAATTAATAACGCTTTTTAACAGCTAAGCTAGTCTTATGTCCTTGATGTCAGCAATTTACCCTACCCACCTTGATAATCAGGTGCTTACTGTATTTCAAGCGTAGGTTAACGGGTTAGCAGTGAAATATTACCATCTATTAATATACGTCTTCGTTTATAAATTTTATTGCTTTCATTTATTAAGTTGTTATATTGGGACGGTTGGTCGTTGCCGCGCTAAAACGGTGCATGATTGTTGTTGATGGTTAGATAAGCAGTCTTTTGTTTTCTGCTGAACTGACTTTTGTTTGGTCACCTGAGGAGTAAATAATGAATAATAATATTGGCTACTGGAAGGAGAATTTGCGACTTGTTGCGATACTGCTTTCAATATGGTTTGCCGTCTCATTTGTGTTCGGTATTATTTTGGTTGAACCGTTAAACACGATTCGTGTTGGTGGTGTTGGGTTGGGCTTCTGGTTTGCTCAGCAAGGATCGATTTATACGTTTCTGGCATTAATTTTTGTTTACGCAAAAAAAATGAATGCACTTGATCGTAAATATAACGTTCACGAAGATTAAGGGAGACGCATAATGGATTTACAAACAATTACATATGCGTTTGTGGGCGCAACATTTGCCTTATATATAGGTATTGCCTTCTGGGCGCGCGCAGCAACAACGGGTGACTTTTACGTTGCAGGAAAAGGTATTCATCCTGTCGCGAATGGTATGGCAACGGCTGCAGACTGGATGTCGGCTGCGTCGTTTATTTCCATGGCGGGCTTAATTGCCTTCAATGGTTATGGTGCATCGGTTTTCCTGATGGGCTGGACCGGTGGTTACGTTTTATTAGCCTTATTGCTCGCACCTTACCTGCGTAAGTTCGGCAAGTTTACCGTACCTGAATTTATCGGTGAGCGTTTCTACTCGCGTACCGCTCGGGTGGTTGCGGTAATCTGTCTGATTCTGGCTTCGATTACCTATGTTATCGGTCAGATGAAAGGGATTGGTGTGGCCTTCTCGCGCTTTCTTGAAACAGATTATGACACCGGCCTTTACATTGGTATGGGTATCGTCTTTATCTATTCTGTTATGGGCGGCATGAAAGGCATTACCTATACACAAATAGCACAGTATTGTGTATTGATTTTTGCTTACACGGTTCCGGCTATTTTTATCTCGCTTAACATTACAGGTAATCCGGTTCCGCAACTGGGTATTTTAAGCACGATGGCCGATGGCAGTACCTATATGATGGATAAATTAAATCTGGTTGTTTCCGAGCTCGGGTTTAACGAATATACAACGCAGGTACTCGGTAGCAAGCTCAATATGTTTGCTTATACCCTGACACTAATGATTGGTACGGCCGGTTTGCCGCACGTTATTATTCGTTTCTTCACGGTACCTAAAGTGAGAGATGCGCGTGCAACCGCAGGTTGGGCACTGGTCTTTATTGCGATTCTTTATACTACTGCGCCTGCCGTGGGTTCGATGGCGCGTTTGAATTTAATGAACACCATTCAAACCGGCCCGGTGGGTGAAGCCACGGCCAATATCGAATACGACAAGCGTCCGCAGTGGTTTAAAAACTGGGAAGCAACAGGTCTTTTGAAATTTGAAGACAAGAACGGAGACGGTCGTATTCAATACTACAATGACAAAAACAAGGACTTTGCCGCTAAAGCCGAATCGTATGGCTGGAAAGGCAATGAAATGGTCAAGGTGGATCGTGACATTATGGTATTGGCAAACCCTGAAATTGCAAACCTGCCAAACTGGGTGATCGCGTTGGTGGTTGCCGGTGGTTTGGCAGCGGCACTTTCAACAGCAGCGGGTTTGTTGCTTGCGATCGCATCGTCCATCTCGCATGATTTACTCAAGGGTATGTTTAAACCCAATATTTCTGAGCGTGATGAGCTGATGGCGGGGCGGATTGCGATGGCCGGTGCGATTGCGCTGGCGGGTTACTTTGGTTTGCATCCACCCGATTTTGCCGCAGGCACGGTTGCGATTGCCTTTGGTTTGGCGGCATCCTCTATCTTCCCGGCGTTGATGATGGGTATCTTTAATAAAGGTGTTAATCGTACGGGTGCGGTAGCCGGTATGGTGACCGGTATTGGTATTACCATGCTGTATGTGTTCCAGCATAAGGGAATTATGTTTATACCCGGCACGTCGTTCCTCGGTGGCATGTCACCTAACTGGTTCTTTGGTATTTCACCGAATGCCTTTGGTTGTATTGGTGCCCTGGCGAACTTTGCTGTTGCGATTGGTGTATCTAAAATGACAACACCACCGCCAGAACATATTCAACATCTTGTTGAAGATATTCGGATTCCTGCGGGGTCAAAGGCAGCAGTTGAACATTAATTAGCTTCTGTAAAAGGTAAACCCCTGTTTGACGGTAGCCAAACAGGGGTTTTTTTATTGTGTGTGTTTTAGCTTAATTTAGGGGTTGTTGATCTTTCATCTATGGTCTTATTTTGGCTAAAATTTTCTCAAAATCAGCCTGAAATATGAAAGATCAACCGCCCCTGGTTTATTTAAGTTGGAGTAATATAATTTTTAACTTATTTCAGTTATAAATACAGTATGGAAATCGAACTTCGTGAAATTCGAGATTTTATCAAACGCTACTCCCCGTTTGATGTACTGGATGATTCTGTACTTGATACCCTGCCAAAAAATTTAACCATTCGGTATTTCCGCCGTGGCCAGGCTTTTCCTGAATCATTTGCGGATAAAAAAAGTTTCTACATGATTCGCTCCGGAGCCATTGAATTTCGTGATCAGGATGCTCTTCTAGTTGATAAGTTGGCCGAAGGCGATATTTATTCACAGCAATGTATTGCCGATATGCCCGAGCAGGGTATTTCTGTTGAAGATACACTGGTCTATCTATTGCCCTGTGAAGTGCTCACGCAGCTACGAAAAAAATCGGCTATTTTTGATCGCCACTTTAATCGCTCAATCAACGAACGGCTTCGTGATGCGGTAGAGCTGACCCATGCAAAGGGTATGCGTGACTTAAGTGCAATGAAACTGGAAGTTAGCGGCTTAACCGACCGGCTCCCTGTTGTTGTTGACAAAGCAACCAGCATTCAGCAGGCCGCAAAAATAATGACCACGGAGAAAGTGTCTTCAATTCTGGTGACCACGGATAATCGGCTAACGGGTTTGCTAACCGATCGGGATATCCGCTCACGGTGTGTTGCACAAGGGGTGGCGCTGGAAACCCCTGTTAGTTCGATTATGAGCACCGAGCTGGAAACGGTCGCAGACTCGACTTTATTATCGGAAGCACTGCTTGCGATGACCCGCAAACAGATCCAGCATTTACCGGTATTAAAAAACAACGAGCCCATTGGTATTTTAACGACCGCCGATGTGGTGCGGCATTTAAGCACCAGTCCTGCATTAATCGCCACGGACATTACTAAAGCAAATTCACTTGAGGCGTTGAAAAAAATAAGTATGCGTTTGCCTGAATTGCAACTGCAGTTATCATTATCGAGCGCAACGGCAAAACATATTGGTGAAGTGATTTCT
The DNA here is from genome assembly GCA_027076325.1 of Chromatiales bacterium. Taxonomy (GTDB): domain Bacteria; phylum Pseudomonadota; class Gammaproteobacteria; order UBA6429; family Thiohalophilaceae; genus SZUA-37. The sequence continues at coordinate 52,062 of JALTJZ010000071.1, forward strand.
TCGATTACCGATTCGATAACCTGCCGCCTGCTTGAATTAGCCGAAGCACAATACGGCGCACCACCGGTCGGTTATGTTTGGGCAGCAGGCGGCTCACAGGCCAGAAATGAACAAACCTCACATTCCGACCAGGACAGTGCGTTAATTATTTCCAACGACTTTAAACCCGAGCATGCGGCATACTTTAAAACATTAACAAAATTTGTCAGTGACGGTCTCAATGCCTGTGGTTATGTTTATTGCCCGGGTAATGCGATGGCAACTAATCCTGAATGGTGTCAGTCACTGAATGTCTGGCAACAGACTTTTGCCCGCTGGATTAATAGCCCAGAGCCAAAAGCGTTGATGTTGTCGAGTATCTTTTTTGATTTGCGTCCGGTGTATGGGCATTTCTCACTATTAACCGAGTTGCAAGATGCTGTGCTGGCGCGCACGAAAGACAATCAGCTTTTTATTTCCCATATGGTTGCTAATGCATTAACGCATCAGCCCCCGTTAGGTTTCTTCCGAAACTTTGTGCTGGTACAGGACGATACGCATAAAAATACTTTAAACTTAAAACAGCGCGGTATTATCCCCATTGTTGACATTGCACGGGTACTTGCCTTAAAAAAAGGGATTCATGCTACAAATACAGTAGAAAGGCTCAATGCTGCTTTTGAGAATAAAGCCTTAAGTGCTGAAATGCATGATAACTTACTCGATGCACTGGAATTTATTGGCTCGTTACGTATCCGACATCAGGCCGAACAAATACGTACCGGTGTGAGTGTTGATAATTATGTTTCGCCCAAAGAGCTGTCTGGCCTGGAAAAAAGTCATTTAAAAGATTCTTTTTCAATTATTAAAACAATGCAACAATTTTTTGAGAGTCGTTACCCTGCGGCATGAAACTTTTGAACCGTTTTTATTATTTATTTGGCAAGAACTTTGTACGACGGCGCTTACTGACGCAAACAAGTTCATCAGTGATGCAGCATTTTTTAAACCAGCCATTTCCGGATAAAAAAGATTTTATTAACGATGTGGGTATTGTTTCTCTTGATATAGAAACCACAGGGCTTAATCCTGCTAAAGATAAAATAGTCAGCATCGGTCTGGTTGAAATTAAACATTCAGGAATAAATCTGGGCTCCTGCTGGCATCAGATCATTCAGACTAAAAAAAATATTCCCCAGCAAAGTGTTGTTATACATCAAATTACGGATGACCAGATTAAAACAGGAATGAGCATCAAGCAGGCCATGCCGCTGCTTTTAGCACGTTTAAGGGGCAATGTGATGCTGGTTCATAATGCAAAAGTAGAACTGGGGTTTATCCGTAAAACATGTCAGGCACTCTATGCGAGCGATTTTGTTATACCGGTTATTGACACGCAGGTTTTAGCTAAACGCAGTTTGGAACGCCGCAATGCAGCGTATAACAATCATGATTTGCGGTTGTTTAATTTGCGTCGTTCACGCAACATGCCGGCGTACAAGGCACATAATGCACTTATGGATGCGATAGCCACGGCAGAATTATTCTTAGCCATACTAAACGATATTGCGCCTCATAGCGATATTGAGCAGAACAAGGTACGCCTGGCTGAATTTTTATCCTAGTCGTTGCTTTTGCGTTTGTCGACAAGGTTTAATACACGTTCAGCTATCCTGAAAGAAAAAAGGTAGCGATAAACATTACCTTTGAAGGCCTGATAAATAGCGGTAGCAAGCGAGATGACAAACAGCGCTAAAATAATGATGGTTGCCATCCCCATCATTTGACGCACATCGCCTGTTTCAACAAGGTTCATTGAAATAGCCAGCATAAATGCCAGACTAATTAACACCAGCCATAGCTGAATACTGAATGCGAGATCAGCGGTTCTTAGCGCAATCTTGCCCACATCCGGGCGTTTATTACGAAAAATAAAATACAGCACCAGCGGGGCAAGGGTGCTGGCCATCGGATCAATAAAGATTCCCGCTAGCGATAGCAGCGGTGCGAGTGCCATATACTGGCGCTGTTTCATATTATGGATTTTATTCATAACCTGAAGTCTACTTGTATTAGAATAAATAGAGAACAGAAATTTAAGATTGCTTGAGGCAGAGTGTAAATGAAGAAAGGTTATTTTATAACGGGTACGGATACCGGCGTGGGTAAAACCCATTTTAGTGTTGCGCTGGTACATGCTTTGCGCAGTCAAGGTAAAACGGTTGCAGTCATGAAGCCGGTAGCCAGCGGTGGAAATTATGATAGTGGTGAGTTGCGCAATGACGATGCACAGCAATTATTAGATGCCTGTGGTTTAGACATTCCCTACGACCTGGTTAACCCTTACGTGTTTGAGGCAGCCGTGGCACCACACATTGCCGCACAGGAAAACAACATTGAAATATCACTTCCGTATATAGCCGATGCCTATCAACAGCTTTCAGCCAAAGCAGATGTGGTTGTGGTAGAAGGGGCGGGTGGCTGGCAAGTCCCTTTAGCGGCAGGTACTGAAAAATTACAGCGCTATTCGATGGCAGATTTAGCTCAACAATTAAAATTACCAGTGATCATGGTGGTTGGAATGCGGTTGGGTTGTTTGAATCATGCCCTACTAACTGCACAAGCGATAAAAGAGAGCAGATTAAAGTTTTATGGTTGGGTAGCGAATACATTGGAAGATGAAATGCTGCGCTATTCAGAAAACATAGTCACACTTAAAACGTTTATACGTGAACCCCTTATTGCAGAAATTCCTTTTAACGCCTCCCCAGAATTTATTAGCCAACTCGTGCACAAAAATAATTTATAGTAAAAAAAAAATAGTAATTTATTTTTTAGTCTAGACCCTTCTAAAAAAGGGGTTTTTGTTTATTTTGTAACCAGCAGAATTTTCTAACTGTTTGTAATTGCAGATATTAATCTGTAGTGAAATATTATTATATTAATAAACCAGTATATTAGTATATTATTATATCTTATTGATTTGCAAAGATTTTTTTAAATTTTCAGTTGCGGTTCATACCCTGCTTGGGTAGGATGCGCGTCAATGATCTATATCAATAATACCTGACTAAAATAATGATCTAAATCAAGAACATTTGATTTAATAACAAAAATGATAAGAATTTATTTTTTAAACCAAGCTGAATTTTGATTTAAAAAAATAACAATAATGTTCTCAGGCCACTATTAACTTGAGTCATTAAATACTGAGGGTGTTAGAGCAAACTATAAAAATAACTGCTTTAGCATGAAGATAAAGTTTTTTAATTTAACTTTGAAAATTCCAAACCAAGAGGTAATGGTATGTCAGCAAGTCACATTACGAAAAAGTTAAGCGTGCTGCTCGGGTTATTACTCGTGCCGGGCATTGCATTAGCTGATTACGCGCTGAATATGACACAAGGTGTTACTGAGATCAGTAAAGATATATATGACTTACATCAACTAGTCATGTGGATCTGCACGGTGGCCGGTATCCTGGTGTTTACAGTGATGATCTATTCACTTATCAACCACCGCAAGTCAAAAGGCGCGGTTGCAGCGCAGTTTCATGAAAGTGCGACAGTAGAAGTTGTCTGGACAGTTATCCCGTTAGTTATTCTGGTTGCGATTGCGGTGCCAGCAACGGGTGTGTTGCTGGATATTGAAGACCCTTCAAAATCGGATGTGACAATTCAGGTAACAGGCTGGCAGTGGAAGTGGCAATATAATTACCGAGATGAAGATTTAAGCTTCTTCAGTAATTTATCGTCAGACAGTAATGAAGCTCGTCAATTAGGTGCTGACCCTTCTTTGATGGCCAAGGCGGATAACTACCTGTTAAATGTTGATAAGCCCATCGTTGTACCGGTTAACAAAAAAGTACGGTTGTTAATTACATCAAACGATGTAATCCATGCCTGGTGGGTACCGGAATTTGCAGTCAAGCGTGATGCGGTACCAGGTTTTATTAATGAAAGCCATTTCACCGCAACCAAAACAGGTATCTATCGTGGGCAATGTGCAGAGCTCTGTGGTAAAGACCACGGTTTTATGCCCATCGTTGTAAAAGTAGTCGAACAAGCTGAATATAATAACTGGCTAAAAACCGAGAAAGCAGCCATTGCTGCTGCAGCGGGCGACTCAAACAAAACCTTCAGCCATGATGAGTTAATGGCGAAAGGTGAGGCGGTCTATAAAGCAAATTGTGCGGCTTGTCATCAGGCAGATGGCTCAGGTGGTGGGCCCTTCCCTGGACTTGTTGGTTCTAAGCTAGTGACAACTGGATCGATAGAAGACCACCTGAAATTAATTATTGCTGGTAAAGGCATTATGCCTCCATTCGGGGCGCAATTATCAGACGCAGACATCGCTGCCGTTACTACCTATGAGCGTAATGCCTGGGGTAATAACACAGGCGATACGGTTCAACCAGCAGCAGCTAAAGCTGCGCGTTAATTGGGAGATTAAAAAATGAGCGATCATCCTACAGGTATTAAACGCTGGTTGTTTACAACCAACCACAAAGACATCGGTACTATGTACCTATGGTTTGCATTCACCATGTTGTTTGTGGGGGGTGCGATGGCCATGGTTATTCGTGCTGAACTTTTCGAGCCGGGTATGCAGGTTGTTAATCCAAACTTCTTTAACATGATGACAACACTGCATGGTTTAATCATGGTATTCGGTGCCATCATGCCCGCGATGGTGGGTTTTGCTAACTGGCAGGTACCACTGATGATTGGTGCGCCGGATATGGCCTTACCTCGCATGAATAACTGGAGCTTCTGGATACTTCCATTTGCAGCCATCATGCTCGTTGCACCTATGTTTATGGGGGGTGACTTTATGGACGGGCAGGGGCCAGCATTTGGCTGGACTTTCTATGAGCCATTGTCTGGTCAGTACGACAAGCTTGCATTCTTTATCTTTGCAGTGCATTTGTTAGGTTTCTCATCCATCATGGGTGCTATTAATATTATTGCAACTATTTTGAATATGCGTGCGCCTGGTATGACCTTAATGAAAATGCCACTGTTCGTATGGACCTGGTTAATCACTGCCTTCTTACTGATTGCGGTAATGCCTGTACTGGCTGGCGTGGTAACCATGATGTTGACGGATAAATACTTCGGCACTAGCTTCTTCGATGCGGCTGGTGGCGGTGACCCGGTACTGTTCCAGCATGTATTCTGGTTCTTTGGCCACCCTGAAGTTTATATTATGATACTTCCGGCCTTTGGTATTGTTTCGCAAATTATACCGACCTTTGCACGTAAGCCATTATTCGGTTACGCGTCTATGGTGTATGCAACAGCCGCTATCGCCTTCCTGTCGTTTATCGTATGGGCTCACCATATGTTTACCGTGGGTATGCCGGCGGCGGGCGAGCTCTACTTTATGTATGCGACGGTCATGATTGCAGTCCCTACAGCAGTTAAAGTCTTTAACTGGACGGCAACGATGTGGAAAGGCTCGATGACATTTGAAGTACCGATGTTATGGGCCATTGCATTTGTATTCCTGTTCACGATTGGTGGTTTCACTGGTTTGATGTTAGGTGTTGTTCCAGTTGACTTCCAGTACCACGATACTTATTTCGTTGTTGCCCACTTCCACTATGTATTAGTGACAGGTGCATTGTTTGCAATTATCGGTGGTGTTTACTACTGGATGCCAAAATGGACAGGCAATATGTTTGATATCACGCTTGCTAAGTGGCATTTCTGGGTATCCACGATTTCGGTGAACATTTTGTTCTTCCCGCAACACTTCTTAGGTCTGGCAGGCATGCCTCGCCGTATTCCTGACTATGCACTGCAGTTTGCGGAGTTCAATCAAATTTCATCAATCGGTGCCTTTATTTTCGGTGGTACACAGTTGCTGTTCCTTTACATCATTATTAAATGTATTAAAGGTGGCGATAAAGTGTCTGATGAAGTATGGGAAGATGCAAAAGGTCTTGAATGGGAAGTGCCATCGCCTGCGCCTTACCATACGCATGTAACACCGCCTACAGTTAAGTAGAGTGTAGGCTGGCCTCACTTGCCAATTAGCAAGTGAGGCATAAGTGCTACTAATTTGTACCAAATATGAAAACTCAAGTATGAATGAAGAACAAAAGAAAGGCGTACGCAAAACAGTTACTATTTTAGTTATCGTGGTTATTGTGTTTTATTTTTGGTTGTTCTTTCAGGTATAAATATGGAAACCGAAGCGAGTGCTAAAACCAGAGTAACTAACAAGAAAACAGCAGGGAAACTTTTAATTGTTGTTGTGGCTATGTTTGGTTTTGGTTATGCACTGGTGCCTTTATACGATGTTGTTTGCCAGGTTTTGGGTATTGGCCGATTTGCAGATATTGAATCGGGGAAATACGATCCAAAAGCACAAGAGCAAATAGTTAAAGAGATGGCTGCGAACAAGGATTTAACGCGCAATGTCACGGTGGAGTTTATTACTGTTTTAAATGGAGGGATGAAGTGGGAATTCAAATCCCTGCAAAAAGAAGTGGTTGTTCATCCGGGAGTAATGAATACGGTTGATTTTTATGCAAAGAATTTAACCGGGCGCGATGTTATTGCCCAGGCCGTACCGAGAGTCTTACCTGGTAATGCAACAAAATATTTTACGAAAATAGAATGTTTTTGTTTTACACAACAAATATTTAAAAAAGGTGAAGCGCGGAATATGCCATTGCGTTTTATGGTGAGTCCAGCCCTGCCAAAAAATATTAATACTATTACGTTGTCGTATACGTTTTTTGATACACAACCGGTAGCGTTAAAATAATTTTAATTATATTAAAAGAGAAAGAGGGGTAGTTATGTCACACGCTGAAGGCAGCTATTATCTTCCAGAGCCAAGTCACTGGCCACTGGTTGGATCGATTGGTTTATTCCTGGCTACTGGTGGTTTTGCTTATGCATTAACATATGGTGTTGATGGTGCACTAGGCAATATGACCGTGTCGTATATTGGTCTGGCTATTATTATTTTTATGCTATTTGGCTGGTTTGGTACGGTCATAAAGGAAAGCATGGCCGGTAAATATGACTCACAGGTCGACAGCTCATTCCGAATGGGAATGATTTGGTTTATTTTATCAGAAGTCATGTTTTTTGCCGCATTCTTTGGGGCACTTTATTATATGCGAAATTTCTCGGTACCATGGTTAGGTGGAGAAGGTAATAATGCTATGACCAATGCTATATTACATGAAGGCTTTCAGGCGGTATGGCCAACTAATGGGCCAGGTAATGTAGGTGGTGACTATGAACCCATGCCGGCAACAGGGCTGCCATTATGGAATACCATTATTCTTTTAACCTCGGGTGCAACATTAACCTGGGCGCATCATGCTTTAAAAGCAGGTAAAAATAGCCAGTTAGTGCTGGGTTTATTTTTAACCGTTGTATTAGGTATTTTGTTCTTAAGTTTTCAAATTTATGAGTATGGACATGCTTACAATGATTTGAACCTGAAATTAACAACCGGTGCATATGGTACAACTTTCTTCATGCTGACTGGCTTCCATGGTTTTCATGTGTTCGTTGGTGCTACGATGTTGGTTATTATGCTATTCCGTGCAATGAAAGGCCATTTCACGGCTGAGCATCATTTTGCATTTGAGGCTTCAGCCTGGTATTGGCATTTTGTCGATGTGGTTTGGTTGGGTCTGTTTATCTTTGTGTATTGGTTGATATAAGAAAATTGAAGCCTAAGGAAAAGGCGGAGCCTGGCTCCGCCTTTTTGCGTATGTATTTTGATTAAGAGACCAGTGAGTGATGGTGGTTTAAACCGACTAGAGGGCGCCTCGCTCGCGTTGCTCGCTCGACATAAGTGTCTCTAAGTTGCAAAGCAACTAAGGGTGGTTTTAGTCGATTAGAGGGAGGTCTCACTCGCGTTGCTCGTTCGACATAAGTGTCTCTAAGTTGCAAAGCAACTAAGAGACACTAAAAACTATGAGGTGAAATATAGCCGAGGTTATACATAACAAGCAAAAAGACAAGCAGAGCAATTGAACCTGCAATACGCAGGGTTAAAGCTTTAACTGTTCGATGGGTTTTACTTTTGTCCTTTGCCATTGTATACAATGCAGAAAATAAGCTAAATACAATGAACAGGAAAGCCAGTACAATTATACTTTTAACAATCACAAATTATCTCCGGCGAGCAAATTTTGCAGGTTTAAAACATAGTCGGACATTCTAACTTAGCGAGAGGCTTTGGCAAAGTATATTTATAATGGCGATGCAGTTTAAACCAAAATTGGCACCAACTATTGCAACACTCATTGTTCTGCCTATTTTAATGTCGCTTGGCTTCTGGCAACTGGAACGTGCCGAACTTAAGCAGCAGCAACTTGATAATTATACAGCACGCTCAGAACAAGAGGTGATGCTATTAACAGTATCCAGTAATGTGGATGCAATAAAGATTGCGGATGCCAAATACCGGAAATTTGAAGTAACTGGCTACTATGATACCAGGCATAGTTTTTTAATAGATAATCGGGTGTACCAGTCACAGGTTGGGTTTTATGTTGTGACCCCCTTTATGATTGAAAACTCGAAGACTGCTATTTTAGTAAACCGTGGCTGGGTGAAAGGTAAAGGCTATCGTGCCGATTTACCGGATTTTATAACTACAGATGAAAAAATAACACTAAGGGGGACAGGATATGTGCCATCAACGAACTTTTTTTCAGTGGATAATGTTAAAATCAGCAAGCAGAGCTTCCCGGTAATTATTCAAAATATTGATTTTGCTGCAATAAGAGAAGTAATTAAAATGGATTTATACCCATTTATACTGCGCCTGGATCCAGAAGACAAAACGGGCTTTGTGCGTAACTGGCAGGTGGTAACATCCTCACCAGAAAAGAGCCAGAGTTACGCAGCTCAATGGTTTACTATGGCTTTAGTTGTATTGATTATCTATATCAGTTCAAGTATTAGATTAAAACGGGAGAAAACTGTTTAAGCAGTGGAAATAAAGATATGCCAGAGAATAAACAAACAACATCACAATCCACGTCAAAGCCAAATAATCAAATGCCAGATGAGGTTCAAATCAGAAAAAACAAAATAACAATGTTATTGTTGTTTGTAATGTTTATTGCGCCTGTTTTTTTTGCTGTATATGTATTTAATACTACTACTTCTGATGCTTATGTAACAAAGAACAAAGGTAATTTAATAACTCCTGCCATAGAATTAAAAAATATAAATTTAAAGTATGTTGGAAATAACAAACCATATAATTTGATAGATCAGGAACATCAATGGGTAATGGTATTTGTTGATGCGGGTGAATGTGATGAGCGATGTAAACGCCAGCTTGTTGTTATGCGTCAAACAAGGCTGGCACAAGGTGGTGAGTACACGAGAATAAATCGTTTATATGTGATGATGCAACCACAGTCCACACAGTTTATGAAAGAAGTTAAAGATTTTCATCCGGATCTTGATATTGTAACCGGCTCTCAGCAGCAGTTAAATAATGTAATCCAGCAATTTACACTGTCAGATAAAGTTGATGTTGGTAATGCAAACCGTATTTATATTATTGACCCGATTGGTAATTTAATGATGTATTATGAACTGGATGCCGATGCAGCCGACATTGCTAAAGATCTTAAGCGTTTACTACATGTATCACAAATGGGCTAAGCTATTATTTAATGCGGGTAAATTAAAATGCAACAATCATACTTTCAAAAAATTGCACTCCTTGCAACAAGCCTGGCGTTATTTGTTGTTGTTCTGGGTGCTTATGTTCGGTTGTCAGATGCAGGTCTGGGTTGTCCGGACTGGCCGGGGTGTTATGGTCATTTCACCGTGCCGCAAGCAGCTCATCATGTAGAAAAAGCCAATGCAGCTTTCCCTGAACGCCCGGTAGAAACGGCAAAAGCATGGAAAGAAATGACTCATCGCTATTTTGCAAGTGCATTGGGTTTATTGATTATTATTCTGGCTGTCATTGGCTGGCGAAACAGGAAAACACCCGGTCAGCAATATCGGTTGCCTGTTTTTCTGGTTGGGCTGGTTATTTTTCAGGGTATGCTTGGTATGTGGACCGTTACAATCAAGTTGAACCCCACTATTGTTATGTTGCATCTAATTGGGGGGATGGCAACCTTGTCACTATTGTGGTGGGTGAGTTTGCGGCAGAGTAAAATGTTTGTGCCCTATTCATCATACCCGACCCAGCTAAAGCCTTTCACGCGCATTGCTTTTATTGGTTTAATTATTGTTATTTTCCAGATAATGCTGGGTGGCTGGACAAGTGCAAATTATGCAGCCCTGGTGTGTGCTGATTTCCCTACCTGCCAGGGGTATATTATTCCACCAACTGATTTTAAAGAAGCTTTTAACTTGTGGCGAGGAACAGAAATAGATTTTGAAGGGGGGGTACTCGATAATACGGCAAGAGTAACTATTCATTTTGTCCACCGGATTGGAGCTCTCATTACTTTCCTGTTTTTGGGTTGGCTGGGTTTAAAATTAATTTTTGGCAGTGAAGTGGCTATGCTAAGGAAACTTGGCCAGATATTGTTATTCGTGCTTGTATTGCAGGTATCACTTGGAATTGCCAATGTATTATTATCACTGCCTTTGTTGGTTGCGGTTGCACATAACGGTGTTGGGGCTTTATTATTGTTAACCATGGTTGCGCTTAATCATGCAGTCCACCCTACTTCCCAAATGTAAATCAGGCTCGCACAGTCATGGTAAACTCAACTACAAATTCCAGAGCAGGTTCAAGCTCCATCTTCAATGATTATTATGAGCTTTGTAAGCCCAGAGTCGTTATGCTTATTGTATTTACGGCTGTCATTGGAATGTTTATGGCAGTACCTACGCCACAGGATTTACCATTAATTGAAACAATTTTTGGTACACTTGGTATTGGTCTTGCCGCTGCTTCTGCCGCTGCCATTAATCAGATCGTTGAACAGAAATTTGATGCGGAAATGAAACGGACTGAAGATCGTCCTCTGATTACAGGTGGTCTTAGTCAGAAACAGGCACTAATTTTTGCAGTTGCTGTTGGCCTTATTGCAATGGTGATGCTGGTACTATTGGTTAACCCCTTAACTGCCGGTTTAACGTTTTTATCTTTAATTGGCTATGCTTTTATTTATACACTTTATTTGAAGCATGCCACACCGCAAAATATTGTGATTGGTGGTGCGGCGGGTGCGGCACCACCGGTATTGGGATGGGCTGCGGTAACAAATGATGTGACAGTCGATGCCCTTATTTTATTTCTAATTATTTTTGTGTGGACACCGCCGCATTTCTGGGCGTTGGCTATCGCTAAAAAAGATGATTATGCAAAAGTCGGTATACCCATGCTACCGGTAACACATGGTGTAAAATTTACTCGGCTACAGGTATTGTTGTATACAATATTATTATTAATCGTAACCGCTTTACCTTTTTTATCAAAAATGAGTGGGCTCACTTATTTAATTGCAGCGACTGTTCTTGGTGGGATCTTTCTATATTATGCGATACGGATGCAGAACCCTGAACTAAAGGGTATGCCAATGAAAACTTTTGGCTACTCGATAGTTTATTTAATGTTATTGTTTAGTTTCCTGTTAATTGATCATTACCTCAGTTTTTAACAAAGGGTTCCAGTGTAGCACTGTTTTTGCATTTAGATGTATGTGAGGCGGGTGCTTTGTACTTTTTACATAGATTATAAATTCCATCACATTGCCACGAGAGTCTGTTTGCAGCATACAGGCAAGTATTTAAATCGAGTAATTTATGTTTAAGCGGTTCATCAACATAGTCTGCAAGCTGCGACAAACTTAGTACCTGTTGATCTGGGAAAACAAGCTTAGCCCAGTTTAATAAAGCCAATTTGGTTTCTTGCGGGCTGTCTCTGTTACAGGCATGCTTGAGCTGTTTTAAGCAGGTATTTAATTTCTGGATATTCTCGGTTTCAGGTATTTGAACGTTCTTATTCGTTGCATGAGAACGCCACCACAATACAAGTGTAACCAGCCACAGTAAAAAGAAGACAAGCGTGCTCCAGAACCATTTTTCGGGTGTGCTATGGCTCTTTGTGTCTTTATCGGTGTTTGGAACCGGTATGTTTAGTGGTGTAACGGGACTGGTTGAGGGTGCTGATATTTCTGGTTGTGTCTTATTGTCAGTAGTAGCGGGAAGCACGGTAAATTCACGTTTGGATATATGTGCTGTGAGCATTTTATTTGTCTGAGTGTTCCACCAGCGTAAATTAATTTCCGGCAAGGTATACACACCAGGTTTTGTGGGGATCAGTGCGATCTTTTCTTTACGAATTGCATTGATACCGTTTGTTGTTTTATTGTTACTTAAAATGGGCTTGTCCGAATATTGTTTCAGGTTATCTACCGTTAGCAGTTCAATCTCAGGCAGTTGTGCGGCAGTTAAATTATCTGCAATTAGAGTAATAGTGCGGGTAATGGGCTCACCGACTCTAAACTCGGTATTATGTGGCCAGTCTTCAACAAGCTTAATGGAAGGGGAGGGTAACCAGTTTTTTCCATTAAAAGTAGCAGGTATGTTTTTTATATTGAGGGTAAGTGAGTTACTGCGCAGTCTTCGGGTTTGAGTATTGGAATTAAAGGGGTCAAAAATATTAGTGCGTGATTGCCGATTGATAATACCAATTTCTGCAAGGGAGGGTTGAATGAGTAGTTTTCCTGATTGCTGGGGAAAAATAGCTACTTTTTTCTCAACAACAATATAAGGAGTTGTGCCTCGATAGGTTTTATATTGTGTATCTTTCCCTAAAGACTCGATGATTGTATTGGTATTGCTTAAATTAATATCACCAAACTGGTAACTGCTAATACTTTGTGCAACCAGCAGTCGCAGTGTAATAATAATCTGTTCCTGAATATAGCTTTCTGTTTGTGATGCTTCCAGTTCAAGAATAAAATTCTTCCCGGCGGATGTGGAGTTAGCGGGTAAGGATTTTTTAACTGTAATTTCTACTTCAGGTGCCATATCTTTGCCAAAAGGTACAGGCGGAATACGAAACACACCGGCTTGTTTCGCCATCAGGGTTAAGACCCATGTGGTACTGCGTGTGTAATTGCCATTGACAATGCTGATATTACTGCTTTTAGAAGAATTTAGAATATCAAAATGATCTTTAATCTGAGAAAAATCCGGGTCATCATCGACAGAACCTTCTGCTGTATAAGTTAAATTAAATGAATCACTGAGTAACACAGGATTTAAATCAACCTGTGCCGATATTGTGGCAGCAAATAATTTATTACTGATAATAAGCAGTAGCAATATGCTGCTTAAAAGTAAAAAGTATCCGGGTTTTTTATTGTGTATCATTATATTACCATGCATTGTCTTCATTGCTATGTTGTTGGCGTTTATATTGGTAAAGAAATTTGTTACGTAACAGGCCGCCAGGATCATCCGGGATACGGCGAAGCCACTGCTCGCTAGCCTGCCTGGATTGCTTGTCTTTACTGTTTAGTTTTTTACTCTTCGAGTTATTCCTGTTTTGTTTATTTTGCTGGTTCTTTTTATCACTATTGCGGGGTGGTTGTTGCCTGTTTCCTGTTTGTTTTTTATCGGCAGCGTTTTTATCCTCAGAACCCTTGTCCGAGTTTTCTGACTTTTGTTTGTTATTTGGCTTTTTACCGTTTGATTTATTATTTTTGCCGGTTTTATTTTTATCCCCTTTTTTGGATGATTTTCCTTTCTTATTCTGTTTTGAATCTTCTTTATTTTTATCGGTTTTCTGGTTTTCCAGTAATTTTTTATTATAACGGGCGTCTTTGTGATCAGGGTTTAATGTCAGGGCAGCTTCATACTCTTTAATGGCTTGTTCAGTTTCCCCCAGTTTGGCATAGGCATTCCCCCTGTTATAGTGTGCATCAGCACTATTAATACCTTTTAAGGCTTCAATACTTTTTTGATACTGCCCTGATTTATACCATGCAGCTGCTTTCCATTGCTTATCATTAAACAGTTTGGCTGCTGTTGTCGGGTCTTGCTTGTAAATTTTCATCGCTCGTTGATTTGAATTATTCCATAGAGTATCCCATATACCTGTACTGCTGTTTGCTTCGACTGTCTGGGGCTGCTGCAAAATAAATAAAACAGGAATAACAAAGAGTAGCCCACGTCGAAAAACAAGTGCGGCGAATGGGATAACCAGTAACAACAACCAGGGCCCCTGTTCATACCAGCTATCTGCCGTTAATGAGTCCGGTGATTGATTTTGTTGCTGGTCGGTTTTTGCCTGAAAGCGATTAACCTTAAGCAGTGATATTATATTTATAATATCGCTATCATCCGGGGAAATAATGCTTAAGCGTCCATGACCCAGCCGGCTAAATTTATTCAGTGCATTAATATCAAGTTTAGGTAAAACAATGGCACCGCTATTGCTTTTAACAAACCCACCGTTGGGCATCGGAATAGGTGCCCCCTCTGTTGTTGCAATAGCAAGAATGGAAATACGGTGCTGTTGTGCAATCTGTTTAAACTTCTCAACAGCCGATGATTCGATATTGTCGGTTACCAGCAGAATATCGCCTTTTTTTACCCCTGCATTTTTTAGTAAGTTAGCCGCTTTTTCTATCGCCTTGTCGGTTCGTGTGCCTTGTGCAGGCATCAGGTCGGTAGTGAGGCTTGATAATAGTGAGTCGATGGTTGCCGTGTCATCGGTTAATGGGGTAACAACAAATGCATTGGCTGCGTAAGCGATAAGAGCCGTTTGGCCTTCGGTACGGCGTTTTAATATATCAGAAATTTTATAGCGGGCGCGGCTGAGTCGTGACGGTTTAATATCATTTGCATCCATCGAGCGTGATAAATCCAGTGCTATCACTAAAGCCGATTTTTCTTTAAAGACAGGTTGTGGTCGTTTTTCCCAGGCGGGGCCGGCAAGCGACACAATAATGAGGCTACCTGCAGTAAAGAACACAATGGCAGGCACAGTTGTTTTTGTTGATTGTTTACCAACAAGCAGGTGTGGTAATAATACAGGTGCAATAATGGACTGCCAACTACGACTAAACAGGCGATCCCTTAAAAGAAAATAACAAAGCAGAAATAATGGGATAAATGCAAAAAACCATAAGGGTCGTAAGAAGTGAAACTGAGAAATAAAAGTATCCATCATTTACCTGACCACTCATTTTTATCATTGTTAGCTGTATTATAATGCCTGCTTTTAAATAGTGAGGTGAGTGACCAGCCCGCCATTATCTTTAGCATACTTGTTACTAATGCAAGGATAAATGCAATCCCGAGTGGCCAGACATATAATGCATTAACAGGTCTGAAGTGTTGCGATTCTTTTTCTGTGGGTTCAAGTTTATTCAGTAAGTTGTAAATCTGAGCCAGTTGTTTAGTATCGCGCGCTCTAAAATATTTGCCTCCGGTTTGTTCTGCAATGGCAGTTAAGGTTTTTTCATCAAGGTCGGCAGACGGGTTGATGCGTTGTGCACCAAAGAACGAGTAGCGAATCATCTCATCAGCACCAATACCGATAGTGTAAATTTTTAAACCCTGTTGCGCGGCCAATTCGGCAGCTTTTAATGGGGTTATCTCTCCAGCTGTATTGGCTCCATCTGTTAATAAAATTAATACCCGGCTTTTGGCTATATTGGTCTGTTGTGATTTATTTTGGCTTTTTTTAACGCTGAGGCGTTTAATGGCCAGACCAATGGCGTCACCAATGGCGGTGGCTTTTCCTGCCATCCCGATTTGAGCTTCCTGTAGTAACGTATTTACTGTTTTACGGTCAAAGGTTAGCGGGGTCTGTAAATAGGCTTGTTCGCCAAACAGTATAAGCCCGAGACGGTCACCTTTGCGTTGTTGTATAAATTCGTTGGCCACATATTTTGTTGCCTGCAGGCGGTTGACTGTCTGGCCATTAATTTTGAAATCTTCAACTTGCATCGAGCCGGACAAATCAACAGCCATCATTAAATCTCTGCCGCTCACCGGTAAAGCAATCGGATCACCCAGCCATTGTGGTCGCATTGCAGCAAGGACTAACAGGCACCAGGCAAGGGTTACCATAATAATAGTAAAAATATTTTTAGTTATATTTTGTTGGGGGCTGCTCGCCGTATTAAAGTCATTCAGAAAGGGAACGTAAAGTGCCGCATCCTGCAAGGTGTTTTTTGCAGGCAGAAAAAAGCGTACTAGCAAGGGTAAGGGTAAAAAGGCCGCTGCCCATGGCCAGATAAACTGAATCATCTATCTAGCTCCTGTTTCTTCTTTGGTAATGCACTTATCCAGTTCTCAGTAGCCGTTATGAGTTGTTGAATATCTATATTGCTGACATGGGCTTTTTGATAGGGTGCCTGTATTAACAGTTGTTGAATTCTGGAGTCAAGATACTCTTCTCTGGTTAATGCATTTAATTGTTTAACCCATTGTTCACCGGTTAAATGTGCACTGGCTTCTCTGCCTAGATAACTCATGCTGATTTGCCGTAATAATTTTGAGAGTGACCGCAATAACTGTTGATTATTTTTCTGCTGTTGATAGTCGTTGATAATTTCCCTGTAAGCCGCCGTGGCTATTTTATTTAAAGGTTTGTATTTTATGTAATGATAAAGTTTAGGTAGCAGGAGTATTGCAATAATAACCAGGCTGGCAAGCAACCACCAACCTATTGCCGGTGGCCACCATGATACGGCTTCAGGTAAATGAATATCACGTAATGGCAGGTTATTCTGCAAAGCCGGGTTCAATTTTGACTCCGTAAGTTTAGTCCACGTTGCAGGGATTCAATCAGTGGTTGGTGGGTTGATAAATGGATATAAAATATCCCCAGCTTATTACATAAGTCTTTTAAATGTTGCTGGTGCTTTGTAAAGCGCTGCTGGTATTGCTTGCGTAAGTCATTGTTTGAAGTATTGATGGTGAGTTCTTTTTCACCATCGGTTATTTTATAATAGCCCGCAGGTGGCAAATGCTGCTCTAACGGGTCACTGATAAACAGCATGACCAGGTCATTGTTTTTAGACAGCTGTGACAGGCTGGATTCTGTTTTTTTATCAAAGTCCCTGAAGTCGGAAATTAAAAATATCAGGCTGCCGGGACGGGTGACATTGCGTAAACGGTTAAGGGCATGGTTGGCCGACTGGTTCTTGTTGTGGATCGGTTGTTTTTTATCCCACGCGGTGTGTCCGGCTAGTTGCTTTAAAAAATGTAAGGTAGCCGCTTTGCCTCGTTGTGGTCTCAATTCAAGGTGCTGCTGTTCTGAAAAAATAAGGCCACCGGTTCGGTCACTGTGCCGGGTGCTGCTCCATGCCAGTAAGGCGGCGGCCTTTGCTGCCAATACAGATTTAAACATCCCCTGACTTGCAAAAAACATGGCGGGGCGTAAATCCACCCAAAGTAAAACCGGACGCTCGCGTTCTTCGCGGTAAAGTTTGGTGTGGGTTTTGCCGGTGCGCGCGGTTACCCGCCAGTCGATGCTACGAATATCATCTCCGGGCTGGTAGGGGCGGGCTTCGTCAAATTCCATACCACGGCCTTTAAAGGTCGAAATATAGTTACCGCTTAAACGTGAATGGATTCGCTTTGATTTAAGAGGTAATTGGCTGGCCGAGTGATGCAGTTTAATCAATGTATCCAGTCGTACACGCACAATATCATCTGCTGCTAAGGCTTCCATCTGTTCTGCCCTTTCTAAGGAACCGCAATGCGTGAAATAAGTGTTTGGATAAACTGATCCTTGCTGATGCCTTCGGCCTCGGCTTCAAAACTTAAAATAATGCGGTGCCGTAATACATCATGTGCCATTTCCTGAATATCGTCGGGGCTGACAAAGTCACGGCCAGCCAGCCAGGCATGGGCGCGGGCGCAGCGATCCAGTGCGATACTGGCGCGGGGGCTGGCGCCATATTGTATCCAGCTGGCAAGGTCATCGCCGTAGGCTTTGGGATTCCGACTGGTTGTTACAATTTGCAATAAGTAATCCTGCAAGCTTTCAGCCATATGGATTTGCAGCACTTGCTGGCGAGCCTGAAACAGGTTGTCCTGGCTCATAATGGTATTGTTATCGATAGCCACTTCTTTTTGCATCGCCTCATTACGGTTTAGTACTAAAATGGCTTTTTCAGAAGCGGCATCAGGGTAATCAACAAATACATGCAGCAGAAAACGATCCAGTTGTGCCTCGGGAAGTGGATAGGTGCCTTCCTGTTCAATCGGGTTTTGGGTGGCCATCACTAAAAACAGGTCAGGCAAGGTATAAGTCGTGGAGCCAACGGTAATCTGGCGTTCGGCCATGGCTTCTAACAGTGCCGATTGTACTTTTGCCGGTGCACGGTTAATTTCGTCAGCAAGTACCATATTATGAAATAAGGGCCCCTGCTGGAAATGGAAGGAGCCATCCTGTGGGCGATAAATCTCGGTACCCGTGAGATCGGCAGGAAGCAAATCCGGTGTAAATTGAACACGCTGAAAGTTGCCTTCAATGCCTTCACTCAGTACTTTTATGGCGCGGGTTTTGGCAAGCCCCGGTGCGCCTTCGACCAGTAAATGGCCATCAGCAAGCAGTGCGATAAGCAGGCGATCAACCAGTCGTTGCTGGCCAATAATTTGTGTGTTGATGGTGTTTTTGAGTTGTTGAATGGCTTGTTGTGGCACTGTTTATCCTCATCCGTTCTGATTGTTATTAGCGGCTGTTGTGCATATCAAATTATATAAGGCTTTGCCAGCAAGAATCCAAGTGGCGTTAACGGCTTTTTGAAATAAACGACTGGGTACTTCCTGATACATGAAATTGTGCAGGATTGAGACAGAAAAAATGGAATTAAGTTTGGGGCAGCTTGCATTTTTCCTGGGGAGAAAAAAGAGGTGGCCAAGAATGATGATGGCCAGCCTCTTTAGCCGGGAAATTTTACCAGTTGTCGACCTCGCCACCTGCGGCAAGCGTCAAGGCTTCGATAATAGCGTCTGGTGTACACATGATGGACATAAAACTGTTCTCCCCCATCATGGATAAGTCCGGGAAGTTCATCGCAATGCGAAACTCGGCAAACAAGGCATACACATTGCCATTTTGAATAACCATTTCATAGGGCAGGTGGCCCGTTGATTTCAGCTTTTTAAAATCAATTTTTTGCATAATAAATTCATCACCACTGCATTTGGTTGTCGCAGCGCCTTTCATCTGAACGCCAACAATGGTTTCATTTTTACCTTTTAAATTGACCTGATAAACTTTGGAAACCCCTGCCGCATTATTTTCCAATGCCTGAAGCACTTTTTTTATGGCTGTTTGTTGGTCACCGTATTCGGCCAGTTCCAGCCTGTCGGTGAAGTTTGGCATCATCATCCAGCGGTATTGGTAGCGACGTAAATTTTCTTTCGTTGCACCAGTTTTTGAACCATATTCTTCTTTAAAGCCTAAAATTTTCTTAAGGCGTTGGGTAATGTCTGCCAGATCTGCTTTTAGCCGGTAAGCATGTGCCATATAAGTTGGATTGGTAAAAGAGAGTTGGGTTGAATTGTCAACGGTGGTTATCGTGACGCGTTGAATCGCAGCATAAATACCATTTTCTGTCTGGCTGGCGTAATGGCGTAATTTGGGGCTGGAAATAATAATAATATGGGCATTCGGGTAGGGTGAATATTGGCCAACAATATCAAAGCGCCCTTTTTTAAGAGCGTGTTCAACTTTTTGGGTAATACCTGCTGTATCGGTTGAATTGACGGACTGGGCAAGAATAAAAGGCTTATAAAAAGTTTTGTTACTCAGAGCGGTGCTTGAGTAAATAATGGAACCAAGACAGACCAGAAAGGTAATTACTGGTAATTTTGATACTTTAATCATCATAGCAGACCCCGTTTGTCGCTGGATTTCTTTTATTTTTAGGTGAATAGAATTGTTTAAATAAATAAAGGGAGAACAATTTAAAATTATTCTCCCTTTTTTTAAGCTGTAGAGCCTGGTTTTTAGTCGCCCAGCGTCCCACCGGAGCCGAGTGTTAATGCTTCTTTAATTGAATCAGGCGCACACATAATGGACATAAAACTGTTTGCGCCCATCATGGATAAATCCGGGAAATTTATTGCAATACGAAATTCAGCATATAATGCATAAACATTGCCGTTTTTCACAATAAGTTCATAGGGCAGATGAGCGGATGACTTGATTTTTTTGAAGTCAATTTGACTCATAATATAAGCGTCACCACTGCATTCGCTACGTGAATTTCCTTTCATGCTTACACCAATAACGGATTCATCTTTACCTTCTAAATCGACCTGGTAAATTTTGCTTACACCGCCATCATTATTTGACAGTGCTTTATTCACTGCGGCCAGTGCTTCTTTCTGGTCAGCGTATTCAGCTAATTCCAGTCGATCTGTAAAGTAAGGCATTAGCCACTTGTACTGGTAGTCCCGTAGCTTATCTTTGGTTAAGCCTTTTTCAGAACCGTATTCTTTAACAAATCCCAGGTTGTCTTTCAGGCTTTGGGTAATATCGGCAAGATCGGTTTTAAGGCGATATGCATGTGCCATATAAGTGGGGTTAGTAAAAGCAACCTGTGTTTCGTTACCGGCCACGGTAATACTTACTCGCTGAATGGCACCGTAAACACCGTTTTCAGATTGTGAGGCGTAGTTGCGTAAAGCCGGGTTAGTGATAATAATAATGTGACTACTGGCATAAGGTGTATATTCCCCCACAATTTCAAAACCGGCTTTGCTGAGGCTGGCTTTTACATCGGATGTTACTTTCTGGATATCGGATGATGCTACTGTCTGCGCCAGTACAAAAGGCTTGTAATAGGTTTCGGCGCTAACAACACTGGAATAAAAAAATGCGCTAAAAATAAAAAATAGCGCAGAGAAGGAAAATCGGGTATTTGTGTTTTTCATTTTGACTCTCTGGTTATATTGGTTTTGTAATGTAATTATCCTAGTCAAAGAGCGCTATCAGGGTCTGTACCAATGGATACATTCAGCTAAAAATGATTTTTAGCAGGCTAAAATAATTGTGGCTTAAGTGCGAATACGTACAGAAAAGTCAGATGTTGCTCGTTACACTTTGAACCTGACATTAAGAACTACACAACTTGGGATTCAATCATGAGCAATAAGAAATTAGCCATTATCGCAACAAAAGGTACATTAGACTGGGGTTATCCCCCCTTTATATTAGCATCAACAGCCGCGGCACTCGGCTATGATGTCGAGATCTTTTTTACATTTTACGGTTTACAGCTTTTAAAGAAAAAAATGAAGGTGCAGGTGAGCCCATTAGGTAATCCTGGGATGCCGATGCCAATGGGAATGGATAAATGGTTCCCGGTGATTGGGACTGCGATTCCGGGCATGCAAAGCATTATGACCATGATGATGAAATCTAAAATGAAGAGCAAAGGTGTGGCTAGCCTGGAAGAGCTTCGCGAATTATGTATTGAAGCGGATGTAAAGATTACAGCTTGCCAGATGACGGTTGATTTATTTGATTTTGAACCTTCGGAATTAATTGACGGCGTTAATTATGCGGGTGCGGCTAAATTCTTTGAATTTGCCGGTGATTCTGACATTTGTTTGTATATATAAGATTACAAAAACGGTAGTCTGCGTTTAAGGGTAACTTTTAGTCGTTACCCTTTTTTTATGGTTATTTACTGCAAAGAACCATATTGAAATCCTCTTGATTTTAACCGATACTTTGCTATAAGTGTGCTCAAAGTTACAGAGTTTGGGTCGCGGAGCGAGGAAAATAATAATATCTGGTGCAAAGCTATTCGCTTTGCTGGTAAATGACGCTTGGCGTTGTTTTCCAGATATGGTTAAATAACATACAAATTGGAAGAGGCAGCTCTGATGTCAACACTTGCAACGCCTGTGGCGAACCTTCATATCGCGCCGAGCGATAAATTACATGATTTATTAGCTGATTATCCTGATTTACTCGAACAAGCAGACGCGCATTGCTGGGCAATGCTCGAAATGGCAAAATTACACACGTTCGATGCAAATACAGTCATGTTTAGCGAAAATATGGAGTGCAAACACTTAATGCTGGTGGTTGAAGGCACGGTGCGCGTTTTCAAAGATTCGGATGAAGGGCGTGAAATGACACTTTATCGTGTCGAACCAGGTGAACTTTGTATTCATAATTTGAACAATTTAGTCAATGGTATGCCTTATCCCATTATGGCTCAGGCTGAAACCAGTGTTCGTGGCCTGGTTATCAGTCGCACCGAATTTCATAATACAATGTCCAAATCAGACGGTTTTAGGAATTATGTATTACGCAGTTTAACGGAGCGATTGGCCAATCTGGTTAATCTGGTTTCCGGGTTAGCTTTTGATCGACTCGATTTACGCATTGCATGCTGGTTGCAGGCTCAATTTGAACGTAATTGTGGTCGAGCCATTGCCATTACGCACAGTGAGTTAGGCCATGAGCTTGGCACAACGCGCGAAATGGTGAGCCGAATCCTCAAAGATTTTGAGCATAAACGGTGCATCAAACTTTCGCGTGGCAGCATTCACCTGAACTGTAAACACACCCTGAAACTTGTTTCTCAGGGCAAAGGTAAGCGAACTACTCGAGCCTAGTGTTTGGTTCAACTCTGAGGGATCCCTCAAAATTTAGCGTTGCCTGCCCTACCATTGCGAGAAAACACTGAAAAGCAGGTGTTTTTCAGTATTGACGCGGCAATCTTCTGATTAAAAGTGATAAAGTTAAGATTTCCACAGTTGCTTTGTTCCTTCACAAGGACGGCATTTTATTCCAGTAGTGACATCTGTATTTCTAAGTTATTGTTTCTAGCGGCTTTTCCCTGAAAGTTTGAGGGGATACGGCCGATATTTTTTAGCGCCCAACTTCTTTTTTTTATTTACTCTGGTTTCTTCGAGGGTGGGTTTTTTCTGGCCGTTATTTTATGACTTCCGGGTAAATCGCTTGAGCACGGACTTCTACCCAGTTCGCGGCGTTTATTTTCCACTCATTATTCAGCTTTAGCCAACGTGACTCAATTCTGAATGCACGCATGCGTTCAGGTAGCGTGCTTTCAGTGCCGGTAAGCAGGGCGTGGAAGAGCATATTGGCCTCGTTTTTGTCTTGAGATATTTTAATCGTATTAACTCGGGTGTAAATTTTTATAAATTTGTGCCGAAGCGTGTAGCGAAAAACAAGTGCTGACATGGTTTGCTGGTTCAGCCGCTTATTACCCCTAAAATCGGTGGTGAGTTTTCGCGAAACAGAGCGATGTTGCTTATTTTCAACGGCACTTACGAGTTCAGCCAATGCCTGTTTTAATGCTTTTTCGTCATCGTCCTGGGTGCAACTATTCAGGAAAAATAGTGCCGAACTGGAAATCAGGACTATATATAAGGTATGTTTTAGTTTGTTTAGCATATATTTTTGCCAGTTAAAGGATTAAGTCAGCTCGCTCATTCGGACGTGCTGCCGCGCGCCGTGGATTAGAACGTGTGTGTAAAACTAACAAACAGTACGCAATCTTAAATGTTTTATGAAAGGCAAAAAGTCTTTATCCGAAATACAATGGTAGCTTATATTCAATAGAGTCTGTGGCAATAATTACATTAGCTGTTTTTCTAATTGTAATGCCTTTTTTCTTGGTTTACGGAAGTTAGTTGCACTCTCTAATGCTAGCTTAATACCGACATTTCATACATATTTAATTATGGTGAATTTTCATGCAATGCTTGCCGAGTAACCCCAAAAATATTACAATATTAGCATATCATTAATTATAACCTCCGTATGCTATGCTGTTACTAGCAGGCAAGGGCTAAGTTGAAACTAAAACTTCCCCCTTATCTGCCGCTAATGCATGCACATTTGAAGGTTTACTGTTAGAGGCGCGTTTATGGCTGCAACATCGCAAATATCTCCACAATCATATAACTATGATATTGTTAAAAAATTCACCATTATGGCACTTGTGTGGGGCGTACTCGGTATGTTTACCGGTTTGTATATTGCCCTTGAGCTTGCATGGCCTATTTTTAATTTTAATACCCCCGAGATTACTTTTGGGCGTTTGCGCCCGGTACACACAACGCTGGTTATTTTTGGGTTTGGTGGCAGTGCGCTATTTGCAACCTCGTATTATATTGTGCAGCGGACTTGTCAGGTGCGCCTTTGGGGTGAATTAATGCCAACCTATACCTTCTGGGGCTGGCAACTCGCGGTTGGTTCTGCGGCTGTATCGTACATGCTAGGCTACACGCAAGCACGTGAATATGCCGAAATGGTCTGGCCCATCGATATTTTAATTGCACTAACCTGGGTGGCGTATCTTGTTATTTATGTACAAACATTGCGCCGCCGTTCACAGCCGCATATCTATGTTGCTAACTGGTTCTTTATTGCCTTTATTCTGGCAACCGCTATTTTGCACATTGTTAATAACATGGCGATGCCAATTGGTTTATTCAGCTTAAGTTCGTACAGTTTACAAGCCGGTGTACAGGATGCGATGACACAATGGTGGTACGGGCATAACGCGGTAGGCTTTTTCTTAACGGCTGCGTTCCTTGGTATGATGTATTACTTTGTACCAAAACAAGCGGGTCGACCGGTTTATTCTTACCGCCTGTCTATTATCCACTTCTGGGCACTTATTTTCCTGTATATGTGGGTGGGTGCACATCACCTGCACTGGACGGCATTGCCTGACTGGACGTCAACCCTTGCGGCCACATTCTCTATTTTATTATTGTTGCCATCCTGGGGTGGCATGATTAACGGTATTATGACCTTGTCCGGAGCCTGGGATCGATTGCGTTCCGATCCGGTTGTACGATTCCTGATTGTTGCTTTGGCGTTCTACGGCATGTCGACATTCGAAGGGCCATTAATGTCATTGAAAAGTGTAAATGCTTTATCGCATTATACTGACTGGACGATTGGCCATGTGCATTCCGGTGCGCTTGGCTGGGTTGCGATGATTACCTTTGGCTCGTTCTATCATTTAATCCCACGTCTATGGGAAACAACCATGTACAGTACCCGTTTAATTAACACGCATTTTTATCTGGCCGTGGTGGGTATTATTTTGTACATCTCTGCATTGTGGGTTGCCGGTATTGGCCAGGGCTTAATGTGGCGTGCATTTGATGAATACGGCAATTTGGCTTACACCTTTATTGAGTCTGTCGAGCGTTTGCACCTTCCGTATATTATGCGTGCGCTGGGTGGGTTGCTGTTTGTCCTGGGTATTTTCGTTATGACCTACAACGTGTATATGACAATACGCAAGGCTAAAAATGAAAAAGCAGAATTTGAAGCAAAAATTGCCGATAAAATGGCAACAGCGCAGTAACGGTTTAGGAGCATTACAGAATGAAACATGAAACGATAGAAACAAATGCTGGCTGGCTGATTGCTTTAACTCTGGTTGTAATCAGTATTGGTGGCCTGGCTGAAATTGTACCGCTGTATTTTCTTGATGATACAGTGGAAGAAGTTAAAGTGAATGGTATTGAAACTGTTCGGCCGTACACACCACTGGAAGTCCGCGGCCGGGATATTTATATGCGTGAAGGTTGTTACCTTTGCCATTCACAAATGATTCGTCCGTTCCGTGATGAAGCCTTACGTTATGGGCACTACTCATTAGCCGCCGAGTCTAAATTCGATCATCCTTTCCAGTGGGGTAGCAAGCGAACCGGGCCGGATCTTGCTCGTGTGGGTCAAAAGTATACTAACCAATGGCATGTACAGCACCTGGTAGAACCGCGTTCTGTGGTGCGCGGGTCGATCATGCCGAACTACCCCTGGTTGCTTGAAAACAAGCTTAAATATAAAGATATTGCTGCACGTATGAAGGCACTTAAAATCGTGGGTGTTCCTTATTCTGAAACGAAAGCAGAGTATGACAACAATGTGAAACGCTTCGGTAAAGACGTTGCGGTGTTTCTGGATATTAACCAGGCTGAAGCAAACCTGATTAATCAGGCAATCACAAATAATTATGATGGTGATAAAACCAATGTAACAGAAATGGATGCAATGGTGGCATACCTGCAAGTGCTCGGCACCATGGTTGATTTTAAGAAATTTGACGATGGGCATTTTTCAACATTCCGCTAGTTTCCGGGCTGGAAAATACCCTGCACAGGTAGGCGTAGAAAGAAATTATGATAGCTGACTTTTTTAACTGGTTTACGCATCTGGAAAACACCAAGCCGTTTGCTTTAGTGCTTTTCTTTGTAACGTTTGTTGGCATTATAATTTATGTTTATAGCAACAAAAAACGTAAACGCCGCCTGGAATCGTACAAGAATATTCCCTTTGAAGAAGACGACAAAGATTAGAGAGTAAGAGATTATGGCGCCAACAGACAGCAATAAATCAGAC
This sequence comes from Chromatiales bacterium, assembly GCA_027076325.1. Classification (GTDB taxonomy): domain Bacteria; phylum Pseudomonadota; class Gammaproteobacteria; order UBA6429; family Thiohalophilaceae; genus SZUA-37. Next base: position 78,390 of record JALTJZ010000071.1, read on the forward strand.
AGTAATAAATCGCAAACTAAAAAGCCAGCGGTTCAAACCACCGGCCATGCATGGGATGGCGATATTCAGGAATTTAATAACCCATTACCTAACTGGTGGGTATGGGCATTTTATTTAACGATTGTTTTTGCCATTGTCTACTGGATATTTTTTCCTGCATGGCCGATTGGTCGTGATTATACTAAAGGTGTAATGAATGATATTGAATACACAACCGCTGATGGTAAACAGGTAAAAACACACTGGAACACGCGTGCATTATTTGAAAAAAATATGCGTGAAGCAGAAATTGAACAACAAAAATATCTGGATCAGCTTGCTTCTGCCAGTATAGAAGAGATTGCAAACGATGAAGTAAAAAGCAATTTTGCCTATTCAATGGCGAAAGTATTATATGCAGACAATTGTGCTGCGTGTCATCAACCTGGTGGAGCCGGTGTTGTTGGTGCTTACCCTAATCTTGCTGATGATGCCTGGTTGTGGGGCGGTAGTTTTGAAAAAATTAAAACGTCTATTGCCGCCGGGCGAAACGGTATCATGCCAGCATTCAGTGCAAAACTAACTGCAACGCAAATTGACGATGTGGCAGAATATGTTTTAAGCCTGTCTAAACATAAAACGGATGTTGGCAAAACGGCGCGAGGTAAAGAAATATTTAATGGTACCAGCGGTGGTTGTTATTTCTGTCATACTAAAGCGGGTTCGGGTATGGAGTCGATGGGCGCTGCAAATTTAACCGACAGTGTCTGGACGCTGGCCGATGTGCCTGCGGGTGATAATCTGCAAGCGAAAAAAGAAGCTGTTAAAGCCATTATCCAAAAAGGTGTTAACCGTAAAATGCCAGCATGGGATGAGCGTTTAACAGAAACTCAAATTAAAATACTTGCTTTTTATGTACATCAGTTAGGTGGTGGTAAGTAACCTGCCACTTATACTCGAATATAATGGAGCGAGATATATTGGGAGTGCAAGGGCTGAAAGTCAGTCTCTGCGCTCCTTTTTTGCTATATAGATAATATGAGTGAAACGCCTACATCCCAGCCGGAACAGCAGCGCATTGCAATCTATCCACGTTCTGTCAAAGGATTTTATCGAAAAATAAAAACAGCAATTGTTATTCTTGCCTACAGTGTTTATTTTTTATTACCGTGGTTGCGCTGGGAACGTGAGAATGGCCCTTCTCAAGCCGTTATTTTTGATATTACTGCCCGTCGCTTTGATATATTTAATTTTACACTTTTCGCGCAGGACATTTTCTGGCTGGCTTTGTTTTTTGCTTTTGCCGCACTGTTATTATTTTTTGTAACCGGTATTGCCGGGCGTGTTTTCTGTGGTTATTTTTGCTTTCAGACATTATGGACTGATGTGTTTATGCACATAGAACACTGGGTACAGGGAGAACGTCCGGCAAGAATTAAACTGGCAAAATCAAAATGGAATGCACAGAAGATCTTTAAAATAGGATTAACCCATTTTTTATGGCTGGTTGTCGCATTTTCTACCGGGCTTGCTTTTACCCTGTATTGGGGAAATGCGCCAGATCTTATTGTGGAAATTTTTACCTTTCAGGCACCACTTGCTGCCGGTATTACTATCTTGTTTTTGACTCTTACAACCTATGTAATGGCCGGCATTGCGCGTGAGCAGGTTTGTACCTATATGTGCCCTTATGCGCGCTTTCAAAGTGCCATGTTTGATTCAGACACCATTGTCGTTGCTTATGACTCGATACGTGGTGAGGGCAATAGGGGACGACACAAGCCTAGTAAGGAATTAATTAAGCACGATAAACGCCAACAGGCGGGCTATGGTGACTGTGTTGATTGTGGCTATTGTGTTCAGGTTTGTCCAACCGGGATTGATATCCGTAATGGTTTGCAATACCAGTGCATTACCTGTGCACTTTGTATCGATGCCTGTAATACAATAATGAAATCTGTTGGCTATCCCGAAGGTTTAATTCGTTATTCATCAGAAAACGAAATGCAGGGTGGCAACAAACGTATTTTAAAACCTAAAACGATTATTTATGGCTTGTCACTGATTGTTGTGGCAGTTATTTTCTTTTGGGGACTAGGTGCGCGTTCGGTTGTTGATGTGAGTGTACGTCAGGTACGTCAGCCTTTGTTTGTTGTTTTGTCTAATGGTGATATTCAGAACCGGTATGCAATAAAGGTAAATAACAAAACAGACAGGCAGATGTGGCTTACGGTTAGCTTACGTGGGCTGGATGGAGCTATTCTCGACCTTGGGCGTTTTGATAAGATTCACATATCACCTGCAAGTAGCGCAACTTTTTATGCGAATGTTAAAATACCGCAAAAAAAAATACGCAAAGAAAATAGCCGTTTTGAATTTGTTCTTAAAGATTTAAATGAAAAGAGTAAAACCTGGACTCATGAAGATAATTTTTTTACACCAAAAAAATTAGTAAATCAGACTGTTTTAAAGAAATAATCCATCGGTATTATATAGGGGCAAAGAAAAAATATGAATAATGTACTTTTAACACTGGCTGTAGGTGTTATTTTTATTGTTATTGTACATAGCACACTACGATTCTTCAGCCAGGTCAGGAGTTTGGCAACTTTGCTGATTACATTCCTGGCTCTTTGCAGCATCTATGTTCCTTTGCTCATTGCTGACTGGCCCGGGATTGATGTTTTTGCAATTCAGTTTGCCATTTATGGCATAACTCTTTATTTATTAACTATTTTGCATAGTCAGGCCATACAACAAAAAAATGAAGAAATAGCCGGTGCAAAATCTGGAAAGAAATGGCATTGGGCACCATTACTAATTGTTGGGTTCTTTGTTGTGGTAGTGAGTGTTAATAGTGTATTTATTACCGTTGCACAACAGGGCAGCAAATCATTGTTACCAATGTTTTTAATTCCCGAAACAAAAAGTGGTGGCCGGGTAAGTTCTTATTTCCCGGGGATTGTTGAACACAATTTTCATGAGAAAGAAGATCAATATAATCAGTATCAACAACGTCTTGATGAGCAGCGCCAACGTGGCTGGAAAATTAAATATGGTTGGTTAGATTCGCCTATTGCAAATAAAACAGCGACATTCCAGTTGTCTTTACGTGATGCTAAACAACAGGCGATTACCAATGCAAAGGTCAGTGGCAGCTTTCAGCGAGGTAATACCAGCAAGCAGGATCAGGCTATTGTTTTGCAGGAGGTAGAGCCGGGGCTTTATCGAGTCGACATTGCATTAAAATATCCAGGGCGTTGGGAACTAAAGTTAAAAGTGAACAGCCCGCAGGGCGACTATAATATCAATGCAACCACAAATGTGTCAGAATAAACTGGATTAGTCATTAGGCGCTGTGCATATTCTTACCCTGATATAAAAAACACAAACAATGGTTAAATCAAAAACAACATGTTTTCACTGTGGGCTGGACTGTCCTGAAACACCTGTCTATTTAGTTAACATACTTAATGAAGAACGGGAGATGTGTTGTCCTGGTTGTGCTGCGGTTGCACAGGCGATTGTGGATAATGGCCTGGATGATTATTATAAATACCGTACTGAGCAATCGATTAAAGCAGATAACCTGGTTCCTGAAGAGCTGGAGCAATTGGAGCTGTATAATAATACAAAATTACAAAAACAATTTGTTCAGTCGTCTTCATCCGAACCCGAAATTAAAACAGCATTCCTTATTCTTGAAGGCATTGTTTGTGCCGCGTGTGTCTGGTTAAATGAAAAATATGTTAATCAGCTAAAGGGTGTAAAATCTTTTTCTATTAATTATTCAACCCAACGTGCACGTATAAGTTGGGATGAATCAGTTATTCAACTCAGCGATATTTTAAAAGCAATAGCCGATATTGGTTATCGCGCCCATCCCTTTGACCCCGGTCGCCAGGAAGAAATTCAGAAAAAAGAACGTCAGCGTGCATTAATTCGGCTTGCAGTTGCAGGTTTAGGTGCCATGCAGGTGATGATGCTAGCCATTGCATTGTATGCCGGTGATTACAGCGGTATCAGTGCTGAAATGAAAGTGTATTTTCGCTGGGTGAGCGCATTAATTGCAACACCGGTTGTGTTTTATTCGGCGCAGACTTTCTTTAAAGGTGCATGGTCTGATCTGAAACGTAAGAAACTGGGTATGGATGTGCCGGTGGCCTTAGCAATTGGTGGTGCCTATGCAGCAAGCGTGTGGGCAACAGCAACCAATTCAGGTGAGGTTTATTTTGATTCCGTTACAATGTTTACCTTTTTTTTGCTGGCGGGTCGTTTTCTTGAATTGCGAGCCAGACAGCGATCCGGTGAAGTGGCCGATGCGCTGATAAAACTATTGCCGGTTATGGCATCACGATTTACAGATGGTCAATACGAACAGGTACTGGTGAATGAATTAAGAGTTGGCGATCATCTTAGAGTTAAGCCAGGTGAAATCATCCCTGCCGATGCGATTATTATAGAAGGGCAAAGCAGTATTGATGAATCACTGGTAACGGGTGAGTCACATCCTTTACGTCGGGTGAAAAATGATAAGGTGATTGGTGGCACGGTTAATATCGAGTCACCTGTTATTCTGGAAGTGACCCATACTGGTGAGGACACTGTTTTAGCCGGTATTCAACGACTACTGGATCGTGCACAAACTGAAAAGCCACATATTGCACTTGTTGCGGACAAAGTTGCGAGTGTTTTTGTTGTGGTTATCCTGCTTCTGGCATTGGCTGTTGGTCTTGTCTGGTGGGAAATAGATAGTACACGTGCCTTCTGGATTGTTCTGTCGATGCTGGTCGTGACCTGCCCCTGTGCACTTTCTTTAGCAACACCGGCTGCGATGACAGCGGCAACCGGTGCGCTGACACGGTTAGGCGTTTTGATAACACGTGCACATGCACTGGAAACATTGGCAAAAGTTAATACCTTTGTCTTTGATAAAACCGGTACAGTGACCGAGGGTGAGCTTGCTTTGCAACAAACAAAGCGACTGGGCTCACTGTCCATTGATGACTGTCAGCAACTGGCATTCAGTTTGGAGCAGGCATCCGAACACCCGGTTGCAAAAGCATTCCAGCATTTACCTTTTAAATTATTAACTTGCAACAATGTAACGGCTGAAGTGGGGCAGGGCATTGAAGCGGTGATTGATAACCGGCATTACCGAATAGGCAAGCGGGGTTGGGTTGCCGAACTTGCAGGCACCGAAGTAAAAGATAGACAAGATGACAGCCAGCCTGGACAGCAGAATAATGAAATTAAATCACAGATTTATCTGGCAAGGGACAATGAGTGGTTAGCTATTTTCACTTTAGAAGATAAATTACGGGACGCTGCACAGGCAATGGTTCTGCAATTGCGTGCATTGAATGTTGAGTCTCTGTTATTAAGCGGTGACCAGACGCGCGTTGTCGATAATACGGCTGTTGCCCTTAATATTAAAACACGCTATGCAGAGCAGACCCCAGACGACAAGTTAAAGGTTATTAAAAATTTGCAACAGCAAGGCCATGTTGTGGCGATGGTGGGTGACGGTGTAAATGATGCACCGGTATTGGCAGCTGCACAGGTCTCGGTTGCGATGGGCAGTGGAACAGAGCTGGCACAGGCCAGTAGCGATATGGTACTGCTGAGTGAAAACCTTAGCCATTTGCCACAGAGCATCGTACATGCGCGCAAAACCATTGCGATCGTAAAGCAAAATCTGGGTTGGGCTCTTTTGTATAATATCACTGCGTTGCCACTGGCTGCATTGGGTTATATTGCGCCGTGGCTGGCTGCAATCGGTATGTCTGCCAGCTCACTTATTGTGGTACTCAATGCCCTGCGCTTAATGAAAATACGCCCAGATGAATAAACAGTTAGCAGAACAAACCATACGGCAGCGGCATAATGCGGTAAGATAGGGCGTATGGAAATCTTGTACTTACTTATCCCTCTGGGACTTCTTATCCTTGGCATTGCCATTGGTGCATTTATATGGGCAGTGAAATCCGGCCAGTTTGAAGATATGCAGGGCCCGGCACACCGTATTTTAATGGACGATGACGACCCGCTTATTCCAAAATACACTGCTAAAAAGAGGGGTCCCGATAAGGATCGGGCAGCAAAACAGGACGATTAAATCAGAATTGTCTACAATAAAAGCCTGTATTTAAGCCCAGTATTGTTGAATCTCTAGCGTAATAACATTAGAATTGACTAATATATAACCTTGATTGAGGATAGATCATGAAAGAATGGTTCACTTTTCAGAATTTCCCGCTTACTTTTATTGTTGCGCTAATCGCGTTTAGCATTTTTAGCTTCTTGTCGGTTATTTTTGGTGGTTAGGTAAATTAGGTTTGTTTAGTCTTTAAGCAAACTTTACATTAACTATTTCCCCTAACTTTTTGCTTTTTAATGCTTTTGTCCTATCCTTATATAAAAGGTTAGGAATCCAGGCAGTTGAATTTAAAAAGCGTATTTTCTCAAAAATGGGCTATGCGGTGCTTTTCGCGTAGTCTTTTTCTTGTTTTTGCTCTCACCGCAAATTCTGTTTTTGCCTTGAGCGAACCGCTCAGTGATGTTCGTGTTGTTATTGACGTGTCCGGCAGCATGAAAAACAACGACCCCAAAAATCTTCGTGCACCTGCACTGCGTATGCTGGTTGGTTTAATGCCAGAAAAAGCAAAGTCGGGTGTCTGGACATTTGGCAAATACGTCAACATGCAGGTTAAGCATGGCAAAGTCACTGCAGCGTGGAAGAAACTGGCCATGCTTGAATCAAAGAAAATACATTCCCGTGGTTTGTATACCAATATTGAAGAAGCCCTAAAACGCAGCAGCCAGGGCTGGGAAAAGCCCAATCGTAAAGAGCGGCGGCATTTAATTTTGCTAACTGACGGGATGGTCGATGTTTCAAACAATGCACAGCAAAACGAAGCCTCACGTAAACGCATTTTAAATAACATTGTTCCTCAATTAAAAAAAGCCGGTGTGTCTATTCATACCATTGCCCTTTCAGAAAATGCCGATAAAAAATTAATGGCAGTGCTGGCAGGAATAACCGATGGCTGGTACGAAGCCGTCGACAATGCTGAAGATTTACAACGTGTCTTTTTACATATTTTTGAAAAGTCGACCAATGTAGATAGTGTGCCTTTAGAAGATAATCGTTTTTCGATTGATAAGTCAATAAAAGACATGACTGTACTGGTCTTTCGCAAACCAGGTGACTCAGAAACTAAACTGATCACACCAGATAAAAAAATATGGAGCTACAAAAAACATCCTTCCGCAGTCAAATGGCACCATGATACCGGTTACGACCTTATTTCCAGTAAAGATCCGCAAGCAGGTCAATGGCTAATTAAGGCCGCAATCGATCCTGACAACCGTGTTATGGTGGTTACCAACTTAAAACTGGTAACGGGCGACTTCCCTAATAATGTTATGTACGGTGACAGCCTGACCTTAACCGCAAAATTAATGCAGGAAGGGAAAACAGTTACTGAGGAAAAATTGTTAAAGTTAGTTAACTTTAACGTTTACAAACATACCGTAGCGGAACAAGCATCAGTACAGGATACTACGGGTAACACTATACAAGACGAAACAGCCATGGTTGACGATGGCAACGGTGCCGACCGACTGGCAAAAGACGGTGTCTACAGTATGGTATTTAACACAAACCAGACCAGTGGCGATGTATCACTTACCATACAGGCAAAATCCCCTGCTTTTGAACGTGAAGTGCGGCATATTATAAAAGTTCATGCCACGCCGGCCGACCTGGATATTGTGCAACAGGCAGACGGCCAGTTTAAACTTGAAGTCACACCACGAATGGAATTACTGGTTCCTCATACCATATCTATTCAGGTGACATTACCGGATGGCAGTAAGAAAATACTACAACAAAATAATGATGATCAATGGCAGGTGTTGTTAGCAAAAGAATTATCAGGGCAACGGGTAACCGTTACGCTGGTGGGTACACGGGTGAATGATAAACCATTCCATGCTGATTTCGACAAAATTTTAGAAGCATCAACGGAAGTTAAGCAGAGCTTATCTCTGGATACCCCCGCTGCAGATTCCGTCGCTAAAACAGACTTACAGGCAACAGCCGATATGCTGCCTCCAATACCTGTTGCAGGTGAGACGGCTATACCTACTGAACCAGGCAAAGAAAAAGCCGAAGATGTCGCTGCAAAACAGACAGAGAGCGAAACAGATGCAGACAAGCAAGAGCAGGGCTTTAACTGGCTATCAACAATGATGATTATTATCTATGCCAATATTGTATTTTTAATTCTTGGTGGCATAGGCTATGTCGTCTGGCGCAAGCGTAAAGCCAAACTAGTAGCCGAACAGGAAGAAATGGATTTATGAGTGAGGCCGGTACAGGTTCTTTTACTTCGCTGATTATTGTGTCAGAAATTGCGGCATTACTGGCTGTTATTTTAATTATTGCTCTTATATTAAATTTCCGTAAACAAAACAAAAAGAAAAAACTTGCTGAAAGTTTTCTGGACACTGTTAAAAGCTATGCGGTTGAGCGAGACAAAACGCTAAAAGAACGTTTTAGTGAAACAACAGATCTAGATGAAGCGGAAAGAAATAAATTAGTAGATACATTAATTGAATCTGAGAAAAAAGTATATTTGCATATTGCGCAGTTATATATGGGGTATAAGCCAGAGTCATTATTAGAATTAGAAAAAGAGATGAAATCACTTGCTGAGAGCTCACTCAATATTTATAGTCAACAAACAGGCACTGAAGGAAGTGATGATGACAATGGCTCCCATGACCTTAAAAAACAGATTAAAAACTTAAGAGAAGAGAAAAAAGAATTAAAAGAAAAAAATGCTCAGCTACAAATCGACTTCGATGCTGCAATGGACTCAATGGAAAGAATGACAACTGAATTTGCTAATATGTATGAAGGTGGTTCGAAAGAAGGGGAAAAACGGGTAAAAAATGAAATGTACCAGCTACGTCAAACACTGGCACAAAAGAAAGAATTTACCAAAGTAGATGGTGAGGCAGGTGGCGAAGAAGAGGGTGACGTCCCTGATATGGAAGCACCACCTGAAACGGAACAAGGTGACGAGCCTGCTAAAAATTAAAGTGTGTTGGTTTCTTAATTTTTATTTCAGTCGGTGTCAGCCCCTGAGGTATCCCCACAAATTTCCAGCAAAAAGTAATCAAAAACAATAGTTTAAAAATACAGGTATCAATACGGGAATAAAATGCCGTCATTGCGAAGGAACAAAGTGACTGCGGCAATCTCAAGTTGATAAGTTTTAATCATGAGATTGCCGCGTCAACACTGAAAAACAGGTGTTTTTCAGCGTTTCCTCAATTAGATGGTCTCCCCCCTCTTTTAATTCGGCGTCACAATGCGCCATGATGGAGATATTTAAAACACACATCAAACAAAGAAAGAGGAGACCATCATGAAGATTACAACAATTGGACTGGATTTAGCAAAAAATGTATTTCACGTTGTGTGCTGTATAAGAGGAAAACCTGCCAACGATTGCGAAGATAATGTGACATGATGACAACACGGGTAACCCCTGCGTATTGAAAACCTGATCATTGCGACGGTTAGAATAAACCGCAACCTCGATAAGGACGATACGTGGGGATCCCTCGGTGTCAGACACCTGTTCTAGCCCACTTTTATATCCATTCCTCTCGATCTAAGCGGATAAAAATATATGGCCAAAGCAATAACCAATGAAATATCAACAGTATGAATACGATAAGATAAGGGACGATGTTCTGGCTTTGTTCTGCCCCAGCAGCATATTTTAAAGTAATAATTGACAAAATAGCGATTATTGCTGCATAAACCCTGATTCTATTGAGGCCTTCACTTGCGCCACAACCATAAAAACATAATGAAAGAATACATATTATCAATATTGCAGTATTTGCGATAATATAGGCTGAAAACCCCATATCTATTCCAGAAACGATAAAGCCTAAAGCATAAGCTGATATCAGTGCTAATACAGATTGGGTAACATCAAAAAATAAGTCACGCTTTGTTGCTTGTTTCTGCAGTTCATTTCTTAGATTTGAAATAAAAAAATACCCAAGAAACCACAATAGATACCCATACTTAAGATAAACATTAAATGTATATACTGGATTCGGTGGCCAGCTAAATTGCTGGATGTGTGAAGGTAAATTGGTTGCTAAAGCCACAAAAAATGCACCCAGGGTTCCCGCAACCCAGAGATTTTGAAAAGCTAAACGAGCTTTGCCACGATTATTGGTATTGCGGGCTGGCTTTTGTGTTCTAATTATTTTCCACATATTAGACACCTGTTTATTTTTTTAGCTTCTGTTACTACTCGCAATGACCGACAGTATTCAATTTGTGGGGATTATTCAAGCCCATTCCATTTTCATTATAAACTTCAAAGTGATAGTCTTGGCTAACAAACAACCAGTACGAGAAAAAAATGACTGACAACGAAGACAACGCCTGTGAGCAAAATTGTGGCCCAGCAGATCCATCAATGATTAGCCCAGTCATGCGTGCGATCTATGTTTTTATTAGTAATACCCTGCTGGAACAAGGCCGAATGCCATCACTTGACGAAGTTTCGGAAAAGACCGGGCAACCATTAGAAGTTGTTAATCAGGTACTCGATGGGTTTGAGGGTGTTGCTGGAATTTATCGTGACCCGTTTTTCGGTAATGTTATTGCCTTTTATCCGGTAGCCGCTATTCCAACTATTCACAGGATTGTGCGCCCAGAAGGTGGCCGTATCGCATATTCTCCGTGTGCTATGGATGCACTAACATTGGCACCGACTTTAGAACGTAAGCTGGACATCCGCTCTGCGTGTCGATACTGTGATCATGAAATTACGATTAGTTACAATGATGATGGCAGTAAAATAACTAAACATACACCTGAAGATATATGGATATGGATTGAGGATAGGGTTCCTAATGATGCACCTTATTATTTAGTTGTGTGCATTAATACCAATTTCTTTTGTTGTAAGGATCATCTTGACAAATGGCGGGCAGCAGAGACAGCTATCCACAGTGGAACAGCTTACAGTTTAAGTGATGCATTTGCTGCATCAGATCGATGGTGTACCTATAAAATGTATAAGCTGGTTGTGGAAGGACGGCCATGGGGGGGGAAAGCACTCGATCAACTTTAATTAAAAAGCTAGCCAGGATTTAATCCCTCTGCGATTTTTTATAGGCGTATGCCAGTCCCATAAAAAATAGCACCCACAAGACCAGAAATATAAGCGTTGTACTATACAGGTGCTGCAGATAGCCTATTTTTGTAGATGGATACTCTCTAGTATTATAAACGACAGGAATAGTAGCGCCAAGTTTATAAGTCCCCATTAATTGTTCAATAATATTTCTGCCACTATAAAATGTTTTTTGTTGACCATTAATAGTAAATTGGATTTCCATTTCAATTGAGTCACCTTGTGCAGAGCTAAATTGTTTTCTGTTAAATGCAATAATCTTTCCTGTCGTTACAACCGCTTTTTCCAAAAACTTGCGTTCATACAAGAAGGCGCCTCCCGTCGTTAATATAGATAGAATAACCATAAACTTAAATGCTCTACAAATAGTGTCTTGAGTTGTCATACGGTGTTGTTAGGTAACCTTTTGGATATTAAAAGTGGTTTCATCGTTACGTTATAATGGTAATCTGTATATAAAGCAATATAAGTTACTGCTTTAGTAGTTTAATTAGCGAACATTTTAAAAGAACATCGCTGGCAAGAATACATACTAGTGACGGAGTCAAGCGCTATTAAATAGCATGCCTGGTGTGGACGACACACGCGTTGTTAGTTGCGTTCACTCTTCATTCCTGATTGCCATTGTGAAACTCGCTCTTATACTTGGTATCGAAAAATAAACTCTCTCTATCTCTTTGAGTGACCTTTGGATTCGAGAAGTATTGGAACGAATAAAAAATAGTTTCTGTCCACAGCTGATATTTTCGGGTAGTGCAGCAAAGTCTAATATCAGTTTTTTATATCCAGGCACTATTTTTTCACTAATAAAAATTTCTTTCGCTAAGTCTTTAATCAAAGAATGCGAACCGACAACCGCAAATAAAAGTTGCCCATTACTCAATAGCAATTCTGGAACAATCTTTATTGTTTCACCCCTGTAAATAATTTCTATTTTTGACTGCTTTCTTATTATGCGGCAATAGAAATCTATATCCTTCTCGTCCACCTTACGATATGGCAAAGCATCTTCTACTCTTCTTTTCTCATCTTTTTCTATTTTCTGTTTAAGTAATGCATATTTTTCAGTCTGATAGTTATCAAATACGATATATCCAGAGATGATGAGAAATGATAGTACAATAAGAGCAGTCGCTTTACGTATTTCTTTTTTCTGATCAGTCTCGATGGCTGATAGTTTCTGACAATATGACCAGCTAAAGAAAACACAAATACCGAATATTAGAATCCCGGTAATAATTCCTATTATATAGGCAGTACCTAATGCCCAATCAGGCCATGCATTATCGCCGAATATATAAAGCCAGAATATTCCAGCCATACCTCCAGCGATATATAGTCCAGTCAGGATACCAAGAATACCGCCCCAGATTATTCCAGCTGTAATATAAAGTCTGCGTACAAGTTTCATATAACGTTTAAGTCTAAGGAAGTCCTGGGAAATTTAGATTGCCTGTCATTGCGAAGGAACAAAGTGACTGTGGCAATCTTGAATTTATAACTTTTAATCTGATATTGCCTTAGCAATGATAGCGTTTTATTTCAGTATTGACATCTATATTTTTTAAAATGTTGTTTTCGATTGATTTTTCCTGGAGGCTCGTGGGGATGCATCAGCGTTTAAGTTAAGGTGTACGGCAATTTCTCACGGCCGGTTTACACGTATTGTTATGCCTTGCGCGTATATAGTGTACCCGCTATTTGACCAATCACATAACCGACAAGACCTATAAGAATTGAATATAAAGGTAGCCAAATAAAAATTAGTGCAGATGTTGAACTGCTAGTTTTTGTTCCTTGCCAGTCTATAAACCATGTTACGTGATAAAAAATACTAAAAATGATGCTAAATAACATAAAGCCATAGGCTGAAAATAATTTTTTTATCGAATTCGATTTTATTGCCGAGTTAACAAGGATGTAACTTATATATAGTGGTAGTGATGTCCAAATAATTAATGGGTTTAATAATATACCCGCAAGGAAATAAAAAACAACGGCTGCTGTAATAAGAATATAAATGGATGTTATTTTATGTTTTTTCATAGGATATAACACCTAAGTTTAGCCGACCGAAAAGCGGAGCGACTGCCACAAAAGGCGCGTATATTTTTAGGTCGGCTGGAGTCTTTGTTAACTGATTTCATTCTGTAACTCACGTTTTCTAGATTCTCCAATCTCATTCCAGTGGATATTTTTAATGGCTCCTTCAAAAGAATATAGGTAGTAGCATACAGGTAATGTTTCATCAGGATACAGACTTTTTATCATTTTATGAGCTTTAGCTGCACCATAAAACTTTAGATCATCTTCTGAAAAGATACCTGCTTCATTTAGCCTGGCTGAAATTTTCCTTCCTATATTTTTCAGCTCGATTAGACGCCTATTTTGCATTATAGCCATCCTGGTATTCTTCCGTAGGCGTAATTGCCTGGACTATATCAAGATAAATGCCATTTGGATCTTTGATGCTAAAATGCCGTTGCCCCCAGTCTTCTGAACGAATTTCTAAGACAATATTTAAATTATTTTCTTTGGCTTTATTGTACGCAGAATCTGCATCATCAACTTCAACACTAAAAATTACACCTGAACCACCATATGAAGGATGGAATATTTTTGGTTGTGAAGGCTGATTTGGAAGCATAAATCCAATTTGGATGCCTGTTTCAGATACTAAGTGCAAATACCATTCGTTTTCAAAAACTATATTAAAACCAAAATTCTTAGGGTAATATACTTTGGCAGCAGTGATTTTTTCTACTATAAACACTGGAAAAGAGCTATTTAACTTGATCATTTTTTGTTTCCTGTTTCTAGAGTTAAGGGTCTTTATCGTACATGTTTGATACTGACAGCATTATGTCAGTAGCCTTTTTCTGCTCAGACGCTCAACGTGATCAATTTTAAGTACCGTGTTATATGCTTTTAACGTATCCAATATCTGCTCCGATTCACCTGGCTTATTGCCATTGTTTGGAAAAAGGTTTGCTGTTATTAATAAGCGAAAACCTTAAGAAATAATTTCCTCTAAAAGGGTTGTTTTTAGCGGCCAAAACCAGATTTTACGTTGGCAGGATTTCGCACTTTCTGAAAAGTGGAACGTGCTTAATGATGCTTCGGGTGCATCGTTCAAACTTTGTACATTCTTTGTCATATTGGCAGGACTTGATTCTGCCAACGGTAATTACCCAGGTTGTGCGCCTTTTGCGCAACGGTTTAAACGACTTGCTATAAGTTTTTTTAAAATTTTTTATGACCAATAACCAGGCCATTCATTAATACCGCTGTAGCTTCTCGAAGCGCATATATTTCGTTGCCCCCGATTACAGGTGTAATATTTATTTGGTAATACCAATAATTTGTTATACCTGAACAACGATATTTTTTAAGTGTTATTTCATTAATCATGACTTTATCGTAGCGCTTGTACTTTCCCTTAGCCCAGGTTATGACGCGATTATAAGCTGCTGACACACTTAAAGGCGGCTTTCCCTCTGACGGAATCCATTGCCTTGATTTTTTTATTGATTCTTTATTTATAAAAAGTCCATATTTTGAACCATCTTGCCTCATTGTATATGAGACAGGACGTTCGCCACATGCGTGCGCAATATTAAATGTAATAGATAAGAGTATAACTAATAGTATTTTTTTCATGTTTTCGCTTTACTTATAACGATCTCATCACAGGTTGTCGTTGGATTGCTTTAACGATTCGTTCTTGTCGTCTTTGTCCCAGCATCAGGTGTTCAACACAATTTTTCCTAATCGATACCCCCCCCTGTTTTAAGGGTGGCATGAACCTGCGGACTGCCATAGGTACCTCGCTCTGTTTGTGTATTCTATTTATTTTAGTTGATAACTTTTCATTTTCAATGGTACGTGATGATTTTGGCCGTTTTAACCATACGTAATAGCCATTACGAGATACTTTCAGCCAGTCACAACGGTACGTACTCTGAGGTCTTGCCCGTGTCTCTTGATGAAATCAAATCGTTCTCCTGCCTTAGGCGTTGATGTTCAGCGTCCGCTTGCGTTTTTTTGTATGCGCTTAAATTTCACTATAGCTCCTACTTGGGGCACGGATTCCGTACAACTTGCCCACTTACCTTGTGAGGTGAATGTTTGGAAAATACTAAACACAAAAGGGAGCACCTTTGCTGTGAAGGGGTCTTCCATTTGATCAAACAGGTTAATATGTAAATGTGGAGCAGTTGAGTTACCAGAATTCCCGACTAATCCAAGCCTTTCCCCCTGCGCCACCCGTTGGCCCTGTCTTACAGCGATTGAATTGTTTTTTAGGTGAGCCAAAAAAACAATGTATCCAGTGTCGGACTTTATCATCACGTGATTTCCCGCATTGGGGCGTATATCCAAAATTCCATTTTCTTTCTTTGGGCGAAATCTGAATGTGGCGTTGTACCAGATTTTTATCGTATTCCATAAGTTAGTGTATTTATGATCATGTCAATCGTCAGCCACACGAATGACCTCACCACTTATTGGTGCAACTATCGGTTCTTCCCAACAAAAATAATCCTCTGATGGAATTCGACTAAGGACAAAATGTAATAAGCTCTTGCCATGGGTTTTTTTGTGGTCAAAATCGGTTTTTACGAAATCGAAAGCAAAAGGGTGATGCCCTGGTGGGCGCAAAAACTTCCATTCTCCTTCTAATGGAGCTCCTATCGATATTTTTGTTTCGTGTTCATAGCACATTTGGAACCTCTGGTTCTATTGACGCAGAACATCAAAAATCACCGGTAAATTAATGTGAGGCTTGTGCTATTCATAGCACAAACGAACGTTGCGGAAATTTGTCCGCGTGAATTTGCCTTGTTATATTTTACTTAGCTTGTTGAACCAAGCTAAACCAATTTCCGGAGTCGTCTTTACCCATAGCCTCAACACCATAAAGCTGTTCTGTAGGAGGTTCGATAAACTCGACTCCCTTGGCAACTAATTCTTCATAGGTTTTTTGGCAATCTTCTGTTTCAAATACGCCAACCCCAAAAGCACCATCTTCAATCAGGCTGCGTATTTTGATGGCAGCTTCCCTGGTGAACATAGGCCCCTCTTTAGGTTCAGCCAATACCAATTGAAGTTGTGACTGAGATTTAGGATGTACAGAAAGCCAACGGAATCCACCCTCTATCGTCATATCTTCGCCGACCTCAAATCCAAGTTTATTTTTATAAAAATCAAGGGCTTTATCTTGGTTTAAAACATATACAGTTACGTGTGCAATGGACTTAATCATGCCAGTCTCCTTTCTTAAATAAAGGATTGTTATTGTAAAGATAGAAAGCGAGTTTTATTTCTCCAATATTGCTCAAATAACCGGTTTCCTCAAAAAATGATATGCATAACAGGTTGGGATAACCTGAGATGGGTAACGAAAAGGTTCACTGGACAAGCTCCACAAAGTGCGACGATATGAAGTTGGCGACATGCCTACATGCTTGAGAAAAAGCGACGAAAAGCTACCGAGACTCATATAACCGACTCGCTCGCAGATCTCAGATACACGAAAGTTTTCTGTAATTAGCATCTTCTTAGCTTTTTCAATTCTTAACCTAATCAAAAATTCATTCGGTGTTTCACCATAGGTTTTCTTAAAAACTTGTAAAAAGTGGAAAGGAGACATAAGCGAATTATTTGCTGCATCGGTTAAGCTGAATGTATCTCGGTAGTTATCAGCTATATAATCTCTACCAGTACTTATCCTTTTAAGTTTAGTATTCGCCGTCATAAAATGACTCTCCTATGGTTGACTAAAAAATATAACGCCTTGCTCACCGGCAATTCAAAGTGGCACGTTTTTGCTGCTTTTTAGTAAAATAAGTGCCGCTTTGAATTGTCCGTGTGCAGCTTTTTGTTAGCTGTTTTTCATGCCACTATATAATGCCATTGTCCCAAAAATAGTATTATATGTTTTTCTCTCTTTAACATTTGAAAACCCGGCCTCTGAAAACAAAGCTACTAGTTTTCCATCAATGTTATCTTTTGTTGTTTTAAATCCATCGAGCAATTGAATAAATAAAAATAAAACTCTCATTAATTTGTTTCTAGGTTTCCCCCAGTCCGCTATATGTATTTCACCGCCTGGTTTAACAACTCGAAATATCTCTCGTGCTGTTTTTACCTTATTATCCCATGTTAAATGATGAAAAAATAAACTAGATATTACTCGATCAAATGTGGCATCTGCATAGGGAAGACTGTATGACAGTCCTCGATCGAAATTTACCATAATGTTTTTTTCTTCGGATTTCTTTTTGGCAATATTAATAATTCGTTGATCACCATCAATTCCTGTTATATCTGCTAAAAGCTGATGTTTTTTTGCCCAGATTGCAAGTGTGCCCGTACCACTTCCGATATCTAGTACGCTAGAATCCGGTTTAATATTTGCCTGCTCAATGAGTGCTTTTTTGAATACTCCTTCTCTAGTAGTTGTTCCAACTATGATGTCATAGAAAGGAGTAAGCCAGTTAAATCGGAGTGCAGGAATATATTCCATCTGATTTTGATTTTTCGTAGTATTTCCATTTATGAACGTTAATATTTATTACAGCTAACGCCTTGCTAAGGAGCCGCGCGTTTTCTGCGCGGTCACCTTGAGCTAATTGTTATGTTTTTTTAATCATAGTGCGTCCAGAGCCTGATAACTTTAATGGTTCTCTCTTCTTCGTATATCTGATATACGAGCCTATGTTGAATGTTAATACGGCGTGAATAAGCACCTGATAAGTCACCAACCAATTTTTCATACGGTGGTGGATTTTGGTAAGGGTCTTTTTGAATGATATCTAATAGTTTTTTTGCTTTGTCTTTTAGACCCGAAGAAGCTAGCTTTTTAGCATCCTTTTGAGCTTGTTTTGTATATACAATTTCCCCGGTCACCAATCAAGCTCCTTGGAGCTTTCTGATAAATCCTGTTTCAGCCCTTCCTGGATAGACTCTCTCATTCCTGGCACTGATAGCAAATGAAGAGTTTCAGAGATTGCATTCCAGTCATCTTCAGAGATAAGTACAGCATTGCCTCTTTTCCCTGTAATTACAACAGGTTGGTGTGTTTCTGTAGCCTCATCTATAAGGCTGTACAACTTTGCCCTAGCCTCAGTAGCATTTAGTATTGTCATGATTATTTACCTCTGCACTTAGCGTACGCTAATACGTACGCAAAATCAAGGTTTTTTAAACATAACGCCTCGCAACACTTTTGGGAGTCCATTTTGACGCGATTGTTATGTGATTTATACTTGGTGGACAGAAACAGAGATTTACTTACTCAATATTATTTGGCTATTTAATTTGCATTTCTTTATCGCTCTTTCAGCAGCTATTGAAATTTTCGTAAACGCATTTTTGGGATCAACTTCATTTTCATTTACCTCGTCTTCACTTTCTTCAAGAATTTTTGACATATCACCACCCGAAGCCAATGCTTCTGGCTCTTTAATGTCATCAGGTATTTTATCCAGAAAAGTACGTGTAGCAATTTCTGCCGATTCTTCTGAGCTTCTGATCTTTTTCTTATTTCTTTCGTTAAATTGATAATTTTCTTTTTCATGAGTTATAACCTCATATGTAAATAATCGCCATTTGGCACATAAACTAACCCTACTGATTTATAATATTTCATTACTCTCAATGAGATTACGCCAAGTGCTTCTGCATAAATCATCATGGCAAATAGGGCGATTGGAAATACTTTTATACCTTCAGGGTTTTCTGGATTTGCTTCTATAAAATCCAACCTCAATGTAGTTCCAGCATATGTTTGTTAGGATTATTCGACTTCTTTAATTTCGCTGGGGTATATCACATACCATTTCCCTTTTTCTCTTGCTAATACTTGACTAGAATAAGGCACTGTCCATTGCCCTTTCTTTATATCACCGTCTGTAGTAGTAATATTCAATCTTTTTTCTGGTGTAACAGGAAATATTGCCCACTTGTTTTCATAAAAACGTAACATTCTTTTAGATAAATCAGTATCTTTATCATTTACAATATCAGTAATATTAACTTCATATGAATTGTACTGAGATGGTTTTTTTCTATTAAATCTAAGTCTCATTTGTTTTTTGTACATTTCCAAAGAGCGTTCCTTTTGTAATTTTAAGGATGCTGGATAAATCAAACTCTCATATTTTTCTAAATTACTTTCTTCAATTGCTTGGATGAGTAATTTTGCTAGTTCATCTGGTGTACTAGCTGCGTACGAATACGAGAAAAATAATAATAGAATAACTATTACACCTGTTTTATATAATTGAATCATATTGTTTCCTTGCTTCTGCTCTTATATGCCTAACGCTTTAATAAGCGGCGCGCGGTAGCGCGTCCGGCGAGTAAAACGAGCGTACTTAATTTACTTGTTAGCCATTTTTTTCGATTAATTGACCGTCAACGAATTTATGTAAAACACTTGAAACGAGTGTTTGATAAGGAACTCCTTCTTTTAACGCACGTGCTTGCAATGAACGTAGATCTCGAGACGATAGACGAATGTTTATACGTGCATCTTTTTTAAACGTTGCTTCAGCTATAGCTTGATGCTTTTTAATTTGCTCTTTAACATTTTTAACGGTTTTTAGATTACCTGACTCAAAAGCCTCTAATATTTCTCTTTCTTCTTTATCAAGTTTACTCATTAGATTCACCTATATATTGCTTTGTAGCTTTACGACTTGGAATAATGGTTTTAAAAAATATTTCCTCTTCGCTTTCCACGAAGGGGACCAGATAAACATACTCCTCAACTCTAACAACGGATATTTGTTGATTAGGATAACGTTCTGTATTCGGGTGGTCGTAAACTGTAAGTTCATTACCAAGATGGATATTTAAAACGATATCTTCGAAGCCAATGCCTCTCTCACTTATAAGTTGTTGATTTTTATCGCTGCTCCAGTTGTATGTTTTTGCCATAATAGCAGTATAGCACAAACGTGTGCCGTTTGTACTCAGAAATTAATATTTATGGCTAACGCTTAAGCTCAGCTGACCGGCGACACAGAGTGTAGCGCAGCGAAACGGCGTGTTGCTGGGTCAGCTGCAGCGCATTGTTATATTTTTCTTTTAATATCATAAGCTTATATTATCCTTGCTATT
>JALTJZ010000072.1 GCA_027076325.1 Chromatiales bacterium
ATGCCTGCAAAACCGTTTAACAGGTTCGCAGCAGGAGCATTATTTGTACGCATAAAAAACCAGCTATTATTCGCTGGTGTTAGATAGGCTCGTGCTATTGACAGGGGCGGTCATATAGATGTTAGGGCATTACTCATTAAGTTGCGCATGTTTATTTATGGCCTCATAAACATCTTCACTATTTAATAAACCATCAAAGTTAAGTTCCGCCTTAGCTTTAGCTTGGCCTATTTGCATGCTTGCTGTTCCAGGAGTAAAAACTTGCACATTCCATATACCTAGGATTCGTTCTAGTATGTTTTGAGATCTTTGTATGTCAGTGATTTTCTTGTATGGTACAGTCCTTTCTATTCGTTTGAGAATGCCACCAACAAATATACACCTTCGGTTTGTAATAATATATCTATAGGTTTTTCTTAGATAAATTAAATATATTTGTATTAGTATTGATACCAAAACTACAAGCGCTAACGCCCATGGCCAGTAGTCAACCATAATGGAAAAAGGATGATCTATTTCTTTCTTGCTGGCATCTTCAGCTATTTCAGTGCTTTTCTCTTTTTGAACAATTTCGGTTTTATTTTCTACTTTGTCTTCTGAAGTTAAATTAATAGTATTAATGAAAAATAAGCCCATAAATACGAAAAACATAGTTGCTATTGAATAAGTTAATGTTTTTGTAAAAAACCATACAACTAATAATTTCTCATTTGGTTTTATGTCTAGCTCTAATGTTTCTCCATTATCCAATCTCATGATTTCTCCTGTATTTAGCCCTAACGCCTCGCATCACCGGCAGCAAAAAGCAGAGCGACGAGGAACGAGGAGCGGCGCTTTTTGCTGTCCGAGTGCATGCGTTTGTTAGCAGCTATTTTAGCCACCCGTCATAAATTGACCGAACTGATATTGGCACGCTCGACGGATCTATTAAGGAAACGAGCGATTTGAATGCATCCCAGCACCTTCGATGGGCTTGAATCCTGTGACCAACAATAGTTTTCTTATTTGTAGAGAGCGTAAGCATAGATGCCACTTCTGCCGGTGAAAAGTTTTTTATAATGTTCTGGTAATATGGGTATGCTGCATTTGAAATTCCGTACTGGCTTCCAACCGCACAAGTAACAACACAATTAACTAATTCGTCTTTTGCTGTATCGGGAACAGCGCCCTGTGAAGATAACTGATAAACTCGTTCAGCAAATGGGGGTTCGTTATAAAAATTATCATATGCTTGATGAACGCTCAGAAGCCTTTTGCATGCATTGGAAATTAATGAGTGTCTTTCTGTATCCCCAAGTAATTCAAGCAATCCAAGCTTTTCGAAGAATTGCTGTGATGCTTTATGCCGGCTTTCATCTCCACCCGCGATATAATCCTGGTGCCTATCTATAAGGTCTGAGCGAGCTGCTGGAGAAAGAGTATCTCTATAGTTACCCATTAACATCAGTGCATTGATTCTCGTTTCTTCGGAACTGGATGGGTCGCAGTAAATACCGTGCAAAGTGCCGAACAACAGTTCTCTTTGCGCTTGATGTGTGTTATTTAGCCGTTGAACCCATTCAGCATTTTGGTCTTGCGTGAATTTCCCTGCTTTAAGCGCATTCACAAACCCTTGAATATCTACACCAACAGGGTTTTGCTCATTCCCTAGCGCATATTTAGCACAACGATTGACAAATGAAATAAACTCGTGGTCGTCGATATCTCCAATTGTGGGATGTGCAGCTGAAAAGTTGTTACGGATATCTCTGCATTGGTCAAGAAAAAAGAACCCATCTTCAGTGATTAGGTTGAGCTTTAAGCACAAATTAAGCAGCTCTGCTGCTTTCATATCATTTAGCTTGGCTTCATCAAAATCAGTTTTTCCTGTGACTTGCTCGACTACATTAAGCCCAAACCTTTTAACCTTATTCCTTAGCTCTACTTCTGAAGCATTCCAGATATAGTTGATTGCGCTATCGAAAAGGCCGGATGCGACAGCAATGCACATTCTAGCCATCCCTTTATCACGTAGGGCAGGTGGTATTTTTTGCATTGCTCTAGGCAAGTTACCCCAAGCTGCGTGAATTTCATCATCGCTAGCAACGACATCTCTTGTCACACCTAATGCATCAGTTAATGCCTGCAACACTGGTGTTGTATTTGAAATTATTGCGGGTAAGTTAATGTCATTCATGACTCTTCTCTCGATTCCCCATCCCGTTCTATGGCTGCTAACTTGGTAATAAGCCGACTGCTATCGGCACCATATTATTAACTATATACAACTGCTAAATCGGCCTAATATGATATAGGGGTAGAAATGCAGAATAGGCTGGGTAATTTGGCATCATTCTTTT
>JALTJZ010000073.1:0-3635 GCA_027076325.1 Chromatiales bacterium
TGAAGGTATATTAGCAAATTAACGCATTAATAAATGCCGGTATGATGATGCCGACTTATCTCCAAAACAAGTGCTTTTTGTAACCCGGCGTCTTTTGCATAACTCGGCCATTTATCTACCGCGGCGATCACATCGTTAAGTACTTCTTCGGGTTTCGATAAGCTTATGGCATCGCCTGCCTGTATTAAATCTTCTCGGGTAAAATTATCCCGCTTTCCATTTAAGCTCATTTGATGTTGGTTGGTCCATTTGCCTGAGGGGTTGTGTGAATAGGTTACGTCATATGCGGGTGACAAACGCCATTTACCATCAGAGTCCATTAAGAATGAAATGTTTTTGGTATGGTCGTCCAGGTTGCGCGCAATAATATTAAATAACATGCGTCGGTATTGTTGCTCTGCTTCTGCTTTGCTTAAACGTAATTGGCGCATTACCATAAAGGCCTGTTCATAGCTGTATGCGCCTGCCATGTTAAAATCGTAATGCGCGATACCACATAACGTTTGCATGTGTATTTTTTTACCATTAACTCGGTCAAAACGTTTGGTTATAAAATGGGCGCGACCGTTTTCTTCTAATAGCCTGCACGGTGTTATATTAATACCGGCTGCTTTTGCCATTAAGTAATAGGCATACTCAATTCGCCCGTAGCTTTTTGGTTCGCCCAGTTCCATGTCGGTTACGCCGTCAAATTTTAATAGCCAGTAATCATAATCTTTTGGCACTTCAGCCTGGCCGGACATAACATGGCCATTATTATCCATTGCAATAACGGCTTTGGGTCTGGCGCCACCGGCCGATGTACCCACGCGTAAAATATCCAGAATAGCGTTAGCATTATCGCTATTATTAAGGCTTACATCTAAGGCATTACGCTCATACATTATTTGTTGCGTTAGCTTAACGAGTTCAGCGACTTCAACCGTAACGGGAGTATTAAACTTAGCTGTTATGGCTGGAGAAAATTCCAATGCTCCCATGCCACGTTTGCCGGTATAACAAAGCCTTTCTATCGGGCTGAAGCTGGCAATGTCGCGGCCATTACGAATAAGCCAGGTATCGATAATGCGGTTACCAAATTTATCTGGCAAGGCATCGGCCAACAAACCCGGTAAACCCATGTAGGTATCTTTATTTAATGTTGGAAAAGAAAATTTACTGTCACCATGACGGGCACCATCCAGGCTCATATGAATAGGGGAAATATCGAAACCTTTTTTTAAAAAATCAGTATCGTATTCAAAAATGGCATAGCCACGATCAGCCAACCAGGACACGGCACCCACCGTACTCCCCCAAAGCGTTACCAGAGCGGTATCCACTTTTTTTACCATTGCGTTTTATCAACCGGGGTTTTCTTTGTGCGATAGCCCGATGCACGCTCACGTACCTTGCCCTGCATTTTTGCAAGTTGTATCGGGCTTATTGATGTTACCGGAATAAAGCTATCTAACTGCTCTAATGCGCCAAGTTCCCTTAAGACCGCAATAATCGTGGATAACTTGCCGCGACCCGATTCAAGCGCCTTGATGGAATTAAGCGACAGCGTTGTTAAGCCTGCAAGCTCTTTCTGGGTGATATTTTTTGCCAGACGCAGGGCTTTAAACCGATTGCCAAGCTCAAGCTCGATCGCTTTATCTGATAGTACATAAAAGTCCATAATAGCCTTATATTCAGTTGTTATTTATATAATACATCAATAAAATACTTAATTAAGACTATTATAGAATATATAAAAACAACATCAAGCTTTCTTGTTTAATAGCCCTTTATTTGGCTTTTGCTATGAATATGCGGGCTCTTTAGCCCTATTTAGGTATTTTAATTACAATAAGAGTGCAAAACTACAATTGAACTTTTACACAGAGGAATACCGACAAGATTTTTGTACGTAGATAATTTAGAAAGGGAAAATGGGGTGGCTAAAGGGACTCGAACCCTCGACGACCGGAATCACAATCCGGGGCTCTACCAACTGAGCTATAGCCACCATTGACTGGTACGATTACCTGCCAGATGCAGGTTTTAAAAACATGTTTGGCGCGCCCGAGAGGATTCGAACCTCTGACCCACGGCTTAGCTTACCACTACAGTTTTCACTGCCAAAAAATGCTTTGTTTGTGGTCTGGACCATCTCTTCACCGTTTCAGGTGCTGCACGTATGGCCTCTACGGAACCCTGCGATAATCATGCACAAACATAGTATGTTTGATTCGATTATTCTCAGGCATTTCTACCCTCAATGATTGCAGTTTGTTAACGCATATTGAGCCTTTAAAATGCCTGGACTGCCTGATATTGGCTGCCACAGGTTTCCTCGGGATTGCCATCAGCCCTGGTTTACAAAACAGGCTGTTAAGGTTTCCCCGATATAGTGCAGTCCACTTTACAGGTTCTTGTTTCCCTGTAAAGGCTCCTATTTTCGTAACTACATTTACGATCTTAAAGGCCGTTGCTCTATCCAACTGAGCTACGGGCGCTAACTGCTTAATCCTACCATACTGGTCTGAACAATCGTTTAATTGCTGGTAGGATTGATAAAAATGGTCGGGGTAGAGAGATTCGAACTCCCGACATCCTGCTCCCAAAGCAGGCGCGCTACCAGACTGCGCTATACCCCGAACAAGGGCGCGATAATACGCAAACATCCCGGTTAGGTCAAGGCTGCCCCCTGTTTTCTATTAAAAATTCGGTACTTGGCGAACGCCCCACTTCATGAGATTATAGCCCTTTCATTCGCAGGCATTTTATCCCCATGACGGCTCAATTAATCGACGGCAAGGCCATAGCGGCGCAATTACGCAAAGATGTAAAAAAAGGCGTGGAAGCACGCATAAAACAAGGTAAGTCCGCACCCGGCCTGGCGGTTATTTTAGTGGGCAACGACCCAGCATCGGAGGTTTATGTGCGCAACAAACATAAGGGTTGTGAAGATGCCGGTATTACCTCCATTGCCCATAACCTGGACAGTAATACCAGCCAGGATGAGCTTTTAAACCTGATTGACCGGCTTAATACCAATCCCGATGTGCATGGTATTCTGGTGCAAATGCCTTTGCCTGCGCATATCGACCCGGAAACGGTCATTGAGCGTATTTCACCCTTGAAAGATGTGGACGGATTTCATCCTTATAATATAGGCCGGTTGGCCATTCGTATGCCGGTTTTACGTTCCTGCACCCCTTACGGTGTGATGACATTACTCGCTTCAACCGGCCAACCCATCCGTGGCCAGCATGCCGTGGTGGTGGGCGCCTCCAATCATGTTGGGCGGCCGATGATGCTTGAATTAACACTTGCGGGCTGCACCACCACTATTTGCCACCGTTTTACTCAAAATTTAGAAGAAATAGTGAAACAGGCGGATATTGTGGTCGTTGCTGTTGGTAAACCCGGTATTGTGGATGGTAACTGGATTAAAAAAGGCGCAGTGGTGATTGATGTGGGTATTAACCGTACCGATGATGGCAAACTGGTGGGTGATGTGGATTTCGAGTCCGCCAAACAAAATGCTGGTTGGATAACACCGGTTCCCGGCGGCGTAGGGCCAATGACCGTGGCCACATTAATGCAAAACACGTTGGAAGCGGCTAATAACGAAAGCTAAAAACATGCCCGGTGGTTTGCTACACAAA
>JALTJZ010000073.1:3735-31287 GCA_027076325.1 Chromatiales bacterium
TGTTTGAGCATGATGGGTTTCACCCATCCTACGCCTAAACTGGAATACGCTCGGTGGTAAAAGGCAGGTTATTTATTGTGGTGTAATATACTTACCCAACTTTGTCGGTAATTTGCCAACACACTGTGCATAAACATTTGCTTCAATCGGGTTACCTTCCATCGACGCAGCATATAGCTCATTTTCATCTAGAAGAAATTCAAACGGTTTACCTTTGTACTCACCTTCGCAACGTTCCAGAACGATATCGCCAGAGGCATCGAAAGATCGAAAACCATGTAGTTTGCCGCTGTATTGATGGAAACTAATCAGGGTTTGAACCGGTGCATTATGATAGCCAGGCAGATAGGCCGCCAGAAAGTCACGTGCCACACGACCATTATCATCATGCACATACACTTCAATGGTGTGCATCACATCTGGATTATTTTTTTCCCACTGCACTTTACTTAACAGTTTGCCGGTTTTTTTCGAAATATAATTTTCTTCAATATAAAAATCTTTATTCCCCGCATAACCACCTATGGATTTTTTCATTTCATAGCGGTGCTTTTTAATAAGCATATGATGTAGTTTTAAGGTGTCCTGAGCAAAGGCCTGCCATTTACGGATATGCTGATTGTCTTCCTTCATGCTTACTTCGTCTGCGGCAAAAGTAGTAAATACAACGCCTAAAAAACCTGTAACAATCAAAAAATATTTGATATTCCGCATTCTTGTCCCCTTTATTTTTCAGGCATAAATAAAAGACTGGCAGCCCGCTTATAAGTTCCGCCCTTATTTTATTCCCGGCGCCAGCCTGTTTGGCCTGCCGTATCCTCTAAAATAATACCCTGTTCTTTTAATTTGTCACGAATACGATCACTTTCGGCCCAGTCTTTATTGCATCTTGCATCATTTCGTTGCTGAATCAGCTTTTCGATGTCCTCGTCTGTCAAGCCACCTTGCTTGCTTTGTCCTGCTTTTAAAAAGGCATCGGGGGTTTGTTGTAATAAGCCCAGTTGTGTTGCTAAAAACTTTAAACTGGCTGCGGCTTGTTCGGCTTTTGGCAAGTCGGTTTGCCGAAAACGGTTAATCTCTTTGGCTAAATCAAACAAGCTCGACAAAGCCTCGGGGGTATTAAAATCATCATCCATTGCTTTGTAAAAATGCTCGACCGCCGCGCCTTTATTATTTTTAGCCTCAACCTGCTCCATTCCTTTTAGCGCGGTATATAGCGTTGTTAACGCTGCTTTGGCATTATTTAAATTGGCTTCTGAATAGTTCAACGGGCTGCGGTAGTGGCTGGTTAAAATAAAGTAGCGGATCACTTCGGGTGCGTATTGCTTTGTCACTTCACGAATAGTAAAAAAGTTACCCAGTGATTTGGACATTTTTTCTTCATCGACACGCACAAAACCATTGTGCATCCAGACATTCACAAACTTCTCACCCGTTGCACCTTCACTCTGCGCTATTTCATTTTCATGATGCGGAAACTGTAAGTCCATCCCTCCACCATGAATATCAAAATGGTTGCCAAGGCAATGAGTCGACATGGCAGAACATTCAATATGCCAACCGGGGCGTCCGTCCCCCCAGGGCGATGGCCAGCTGGGTTCACCCGGCTTGGCGGCTTTCCATAAAACAAAATCAAGTGGATCGTGCTTGGCCTGATCCACTTCGACCCGCTCCCCTGCACGTAAATCTTCCAGCTTTTTGCCGGACAGTTGTCCATAATCGGCAAAGTGACTAATTGCATAATAAACGTCGCCATTATCGGCGGCATAGGCTTTACCGTTTTTGATGAGAGCTTCTATCATCTCAATAATTTGTGACATATGCCCGGTTGCACAGGGTTCCTGGTTAGGCGGTAAAACCCCCAGTGCCGCTGCATCTTCGTGCATGGCTTCGATAAAGCGCCGGGTTAAATCGCTAAAATCTTCCTTGTTTTCATTGGCTCGCTGGATAATTTTGTCATCTATATCAGTAATATTACGAACATAAGTCACATGCTCCTTACCGTAAATCTGGCACAAATAACGGTAAATTACGTCAAAAACAACCAATACACGCGCATGACCAATATGACAAAAGTCATACACAGTCATGCCACATACGTATAAACGGATATTTTCAGGGTCAATGGGCTTAAAGCTCTCTTTTTGCTTATTCAGGCTGTTATAAACGACCAACATGGTATTTTAAGTCTCAGTTAATGGATGTTAATACCGGCTATTTTACCTGTGGCCAACGTGTGAATGCCAGCGCATTAACGCAGTTATTCTTTAAGATAAAATTACTGTTTGAAATTACGCCCATAGTCGACAAAAGAAGCTAGACCAACCCCCCTAAACCTTAGTATGATCGCGCCAAATAGCACAAAGCTGCTCAATCACACTGCAAAATGGAACCAACAATGAAAAAACTATTATCTGCACTTATCCTGCTCGCTGGCATAAACAGCAGTGTTTACGCCGCCAACCCTCAGGTTATTATGACCACAAACTTAGGTGCTATCACTATCGAACTGAATGCAGAAAAAGCACCGAAAACGGTTGGCAATTTTTTAAACTATGTACAAAAAGGGTTCTATAACGGCACTATTTTTCACCGTGTTATCGGCAACTTTATGATTCAGGGCGGTGGTTTTACGGCCGATTTCCAGAAAAAGCCGACCGATGCTGCAATTATGAACGAAGCAAATAACGGTTTAAAAAATGTAAAAGGCAGTATTGCCATGGCGCGCACCGGTGACCCGCACTCAGCCACTGCACAGTTTTTTATTAACGTAAAAGATAATGACTTTTTAGACTTTCGTGCCGCCACACCTCGCGGCTGGGGTTACACGGTCTTTGGTAAAGTAATTAAAGGCATGAATGTGGTTGAAAAAATTCGCAATGTAGAAACCGGCAGCAAAGGCCCTTTCAGGCAGGATGTTCCTCAAACCACTGTTATTATCGAAAAAGTTGAACTTGTTGGTGGCCCTGCTGTACCAACAGCCAAAAAATAAACCCCGATACCACTTAAAGGATATTTCAAATGATCGTAATGACCACAAGTTTCGGTGATATTAAAATCGAACTAAATAAAGACAAAGCACCGGAAACCACTGCTAACTTTGAACAGTATGTTAAAGATGGTTTTTATGATGGCACTATTTTTCACCGTGTTATTGATAACTTTATGATTCAGGGCGGCGGCATGGAACCGGGTATGAAAGAAAAAACCACCCGCGCACCTATTAAAAACGAAGCTGACAATGGCCTGAGTAATACAAAAGGCACGCTTGCCATGGCACGCACTATGGATCCGAATTCTGCAACAGCGCAATTCTTTATTAATGTTGCCGACAATAAATTTCTTGACCACCGTTCACCTACTCCTGATGGCTGGGGATACTGTGTATTCGCAGAAGTCGTCGAAGGCATGGATGTGGTTGAAAAAATCAAAAATGTTGCAACAACAAACAGTGGCATGCATCAGGATGTACCTGCTGAAGATGTGATTATTGAAAAAGTTGTTATTGTAGAAGAATAAGTAAGCCCTTCGATGACAACACTGTTTATTGCCGATTTACACTTAAGTGATCAACGACCTGCAATAACCGATTTATTTATCACCTTTCTTAAAAATGAAGCACGGCAAGCCCGTGCTTTATATATTTTAGGTGACCTGTTTGAAGCCTGGTTAGGTGATGACTGTATTTTGCCACACTACCAAACAGTTATTGCACAGTTAAAACAACTTACAGACAGCAATATTCCTGTTTATATTTTGCATGGCAACCGAGACTTTCTTATTGGCAAACAATTTTGCATGTTAAGCGGCTGCCAACTATTAGATGAAAACACAGTCATTACAATTGATGGTCAACGTTATCTAATTATGCATGGCGATGCACTGTGTACCGACGATGTTAAATATCAGCAATTTCGCAGCATGGTACGTAATCCTGAATGGCAAAAACAACTGCTAGAAAAAACCCCAGCCGAGCGTATTGCACTAGCAAAACAGTATCGGGAAATAAGCCAGAGCGAAACAGCCGAAAAAGCCAGCGATATTATGGATGTAAATCAGGCAGAAGTTGAAAAAGTAATGCATGCCGCAAACATTACAACCTTAATACATGGCCATACGCATCGCCCCGATATCCACAAGTTTGAACTAGACGGTAAAGACGCACAACGTATTGTTCTGGGTGACTGGTATGAGAAAGGCAGTGTTTTAAAACTTAATAACAATACTTTTGATTTGCAGGTTGTTACTTAAGAATAATTTCGACTCGATTTATCTCTATAGCCCAATCTCAATAAAGATCTGAACCGACTATTGCCAGCGATAAAGGTTTTTCGTGACTATTGATCAAACTTAACCTTACCTTCTCTCAATTCTTTCACGGTATAGCGTTGAAAGCCTGCAGGCAAAACAAATAACTTTTCATCCACTTTATAATTCTCATCAAAATCAACCAGTGTGCGCGCGTACTCTTGCTGCCCCATTGTTTGAACAGGAAAACCAAACATAAGCTGTCGAGCAGGTGCAAACGTGTCTTGTGCCAAATCACAGGCATTGTGTACATCTGCTGGAACATTGTGCAAGATGCTTTTACTATCTGATGCGATTAAAATCGAAAATTCTCGTAAAGCCGCCACTGCACCTGGCATTAACCCATTTACAGTAATCAAATCACTACAGACTTCATCATTAACCAGTAACTGATAATGACGAGGATACCGCCCCCCCACTTTAGGTGCGTCTTTCATTTCACCCAGATCTTTTTCAGTAAAATTCAATTTAATAGGTGACTCGATCTTGCTGTCTTTTTTATGCACAGTCATCACTGTCTTATCTTCAACAACCACGCTATGAACGAGTGACTGTTTTCGGTCAAAAAGAACAAAGTCTTCTGCACCATCACCATCATCAAAACGCACAAACTCCGGGGTTACAATAATCCGGGTAGGGTAAGGTTCTACAAATTTTTCCTTCTCCACAAATACTATTTTATAAGCATAATCTGCTGGCTCTTTTTTACTGCATGCTGTTACAGCTACAACAACCAAACTTACTACTACCCATTTAAAATATTTTATCACTACTGTTTCTTCCTACTTACATATTGTTTTCAAGATAATCGAGTTCCTGTTGTGTGAACCCGGCTTTTAATCGCGCATCATAATTAACCGGTTTTTTAATCCCACTATTCAGGTATTGCTTTAATAAATCCCGAAAAGTTTTATCATGTTCAATGTCGCGTTGTTCACAACAATAACGAAACCAATAAGAGCCAATCTCTACATGGCCAATTTCTTCACGTTGAATAATGCTGAGTACTTCATTTGCCCGCGTGTCCCCCACATTTTCAAATTTTTTCATAATACCGGGGGTTACATCCAGCCCCCGTGCTTCAAGTACTCTGGGAACCAGCGCCATTCGCACCAGTACATCATGGTCTGTTTCAACCGCCATTTCCCACAAGCCATTATGCGCAGCAAAATCGCCGTAGGCAAACCCTAATTCATTCAAATAGTCATTTATTAAACTGAAATGTTCCGCTTCCTCTTTTGCTATTTTCATCCAGTCCAGGTAATACTGTACGGGCATGTCACGAAATCGGTATACCGCATCCCAGGCCAGATTAATGGCATTGAATTCAATATGACAAATCGCATGCAGTAAAGTTGCCCGACCTTCGAGAGAATTTATTTTCCGACGGGGTAATTCGCGTGGCTGTACTAATTTCGGCTTATCCGGGCGGCCGGGAACAGGTAGTTTTTGAACAGGTAAATCTGTCGCAGCTAAATTCAGGTCAGGCTTTATATTTGAAAACCTGTTGACAGCAAGATAAGTCTGCTCCACTTTTTCCTGCGGCACGGGTATATTAAGGATTTCCCAGGCTGTACTGAATAAATCATTCTGCATTTGTTAATTTTAACAAAATGCAGGCAAAAGGCCTATTTCTAATATCTTCCTGAGAAATCGGGAACAGGTCTGATCCTGAGGGATCCCCACGAAATTTGGCCTTGCCTGTCTTTGCGAGGAAACCCTGAAAAACACCTGTTTTTCAGGGTTGACGCGGCAGTCTTATCATTAAAGACTATATACTTAAGGTTTGCTGCCCTCACTTTGTTCCTTCACAATGACCGCGTTTTATTCCAGTATGGATACCTGTATTTTTAAGCGATTATTTTTGATCACTTTTTTTGTGGGGATACCTCAGGGTTCGGTCTTATAAAAATCGGCGTGGAATAGCAACGCTTTTACCACTTATACGCAATAACCACATCCATCACATTTGTACCCGTTGGCCCTGTATTAATAACATCACCACTCGCATTCAGAAATACAGCCGAATTACATTGAACAATACACTCATCCAGAATATAACCCTGCTGCTCACCGCGCAGTACCGTTTCACCATCAACCAGTGCACCGGCATCCTCGGTATTACCATCCGTTCCATCCGTTCCTATGCACAGCACAATCACATTCGCCATGTTTTTAATCTTGCTGGCAATCAAAAGTGCCAAGTGCTGATTACGCCCACCCTTACCTGCATTGTTAGCTAATTTTACAGTGGGCTCACCACCCCAGATATAAAAACCACGCTCACCCCTAGAAATTATTGAAACAATAGTATCTGCTTCCAGCTCTGCATTAGCTATTAAAACCTGCTTAAATATGTTGACTGTAGAATCGCAAAGTGTCGCAATTTTGTTTACCAGCATGGCATTCGTTGCAATCAGTTCAGTAAACACTTCCGTTTTCCTGTTTTTAAATTCATTATTAACCTCGGAGCCCACAAGCTGTTTAAGCCAGTTCGGCAAACCAGACGTTACAGTGTTCATTGAATTTTTAACGAATAATCCGGAACCAATAAAACGAGGATCATTAGCTGGAATATCCGATAATAACAAGTTTGATACTTTAAGGTGTGAGGCAAGCGAAGCCAATTGACCACCTTTAATAGTAGACAATCGCTGGCGAATAGCATTAATCTCTTCAATCGCAAGCCCGGAAGCAAGCAACCAGTTATTAACTTTCACCAGATCTTCCAGGCTAATACCGGGTTTTAATTGTTCCACCAAAGCCGAAGTGCCCCCCGAAACAAGGACAATAAGATGCGTATGTTCAGGTAAGTGATCTATAAAATCAATCACCTTCTGACCGGCGATTAAACTTTTATCAGAGGGTACAGGGTGGCTTGATTCAAAATATTCAAACCGGGAATTTAAATCGGACTTTGGTAAATGGCCTTGTCTGGATATAACCAGGCCTGTTAGGAAGTTTTTATTAACAACTGTATACGCACCTTGTGCCATACTACAAGCGGCTTTACCTATCGCAAGAATGGCAATTTTTTCATTTGCAACAAGTCGTTGGGAAAATTTATCGCTGAGTAAGTAATGCGTAACACATTGTTCACCATGTACAACTTTTAATGCTGTGTTGTAAATTCCGAGAACTTTCTTCCGTTGTGCTGTGTTTGTCGTCATCAGGAATATTTACATTACTTTTTTCGGTTAACCCAATCTGGTTAATGGATCCTGTTGGTAATACTGGCGCAATAGCTCGTAAATAGCAGGGTATTTCTTATAAAGAATATGCGGGCATTCAAAAAACACCTCACTGAGTACCGAAAAGAACTCTGCCGGTGAACTTGCAGCATAACAATCAATATCGATGGGTTCCCCACGACTGCATTGCTGTTGAAAATCCTCAAATCCGGTACTGAAAGCAGTAACCCATTCTTTTGCATCCATATTTGCATGCAAGGGTGGAAAACCATTTGCTACCCCATTTTGCATATCAAGTTTATGTGCAAATTCGTGAATAACCAGATTGCTACCATCAATAACACCGGCAAACTCGGTGTCATCCCAGGACAAAATAACCGGCCCACGTTGCCATGATTCACCTGCCAGGTCAGACTGTACATAATGCACAACACCATTCTCATCAGTCACTGTACGTTTAGGTGCAAACCCCGAAGGATAAACAATCACCGACAACCAACCCGAATAACAATCAAGACCCAGCTTTAATACAGGCAAGCAGGCTTGCAGGGCAATGAGCAACTTCATTGGCAAGGTAATAACAAAACCCTGCGCACCTTCAAACACCTTGTGGTGTAAAAATAGAATAGTCAACTTCTGTAACTGTTTTTTTTCTTCGCCCGTCAACCCTGACAACAACGGTAGTGAATAAAATGCCTGCGCCCATTGCGCGTCTGTAATGATTGACCGTTGTATAACACGGTTATCCAGCCACTGGCGAAATAATTTAAACATAATTTTTCAGGTTACAAGTCCAGATCCGCATTGTTACTCAAGTTCTTCCCAACGTTGGAAAGCCTTAGCTAACTCTGTTTCTATTTCAGTTAGCCTTGACATTGTCTGGTTTACGATGTGTTTTTCTTGTTGGTAAAAATCACTCTCACTTGTCAGGTTAACCAGTTGCTGTTGCTCTACTTCGAGCTTTTCAATCTGCTCAGGCAATAAATCCAGTTCACGTTGTTCTTTATAACTTCGCTTTCTTTCAGCGGATTTGGGGGGTACTTTAGATGTCGCCGTTTTATTATTAGCAATGGTACTTTTCTTTGATATTGTAGTTTTAACCGGCTCGCCACGTTGCCTTAAATAATCGTTATAACCACCCACATATTCATCAACTTGTCCATCACCTTCCATTACGATAGTACTAGTAACAATGTTATCCAGAAACTGGCGGTCATGGCTCACCAGAATTAGAGTGCCTTCATAGTTAAGCAATAATTCTTCGAGTAGCTCCAGTGTTTCAACATCCAGATCATTAGTGGGTTCATCGAGTACCAGTAAATTAGCAGGCTTGATAAACAAACGTGCCAGCAATAATCGATTACGTTCACCACCCGATAAAGTTTTAACAGGTGACTGTACTCTGGCAGGGGGGAAAAGAAAATCCTGTAAGTAACCAATAACATGGCGATCTTTACCGTTGACCATAACACGGTCACGACCATGGTTCAGGTTTGCCATAACAGAAGCATTTAAATCAAAATCGGCACGATTCTGATCGAAATAGGCAACTTCTAAATTTGTACCTAATTTTACTTTACCTGCAGTTGGCTTTAATTCACCTAGCAACAGTTTAATTAAAGTAGACTTACCTGAACCGTTTGCGCCAATAATACCAACTTTGTCACCGCGCAATATTTTAGTACTAAATTCTTTTACTATTAGCTTGTCGCCATAACTAAAACTGGCTTTACGTACTTCGGCTACAATACGCCCCGAGCTATCAGCTGTATCGAGGTTTAATTTGGCTTTGCCTTGCTGTGTGCGACGCCGTGCATGTTCTTTTCGCATGGCCTTTAATGCCCGCACGCGGCCTTCGTTACGGGTACGACGTGCTTTAATGCCTTTACGTATCCATTGTTCTTCCTGTGCCAGACGTTTATCAAACTTGGCATTATGCTCAGCCTCTATTGCTAGAAACTCTTCTTTTTTAAGCAGATATTGTTCATAACCAAATTCCCACGAGGTGATATTGCCACGATCCAGTTCAACGATACGGGTTGCCAGTTTTTTAACAAATTCACGGTCATGCGATACAAATAAAATAGTCCCGTTATAGTTTTGTAAAAACCCTTCAAGCCAGAGAATTGATTCAATATCGAGATGGTTAGTAGGTTCGTCCAGCAACAAAATATCTGGCTCGCAAACCAGAGCACGTGCAAGCATTACCCTGCGTTTATAGCCACCGGATAAACTGCTCACCAGCACATCTTCTGTCAACGAAAGCTTGCTGATCATTGCTTCTACTCGTTGCTCTAATGACCAGCCATCTAAACGTTCCAGCTGATTCTGGTAGTCATTGAGTTGATTCACTAAACGTGCCGATTTCTTTTCATCCGTTACATCCGCAAGCGCGTGTACCGTATTATGGTAATCAGTAATCAGTTGGCCTATGTTCTCGATGCCACTGGCAACCACTTCAAAAACCGTGCGCTGTTCATCGTCCGGCACCTCTTGCATCAGGTATGAGACTTTTAAACTCGGTGCCCGCCAGATACTACCATCATCCAGCGTTGCTTCACCGAGCAGAACTTTCATTAAAGTTGACTTACCTTCACCATTACGGCCGATTAAGGCAATGCGTTCACCCGCATCAATGGTTAACGATGCCTTGTCCAGTAATGCGACATGGCCATAACTTAAACAGGCTTTATCAAGTGTAAGTAACGGCATACTACTTACAAACCCAGGCTAACATCATTTATAATATCGCTGATATCTTCCAGACCAACGGCAATTCGAATCATGCCTTCAGTAATACCGGCTTCTGCACGTTGTTCATCCGTTAACCGACCATGCGTGGTGCTAGCCGGATGGGTAATGGTACTTTTTGTGTCGCCCAGGTTTGCTGTTATCGATAATAATTTTGTTTTATCAATTAAATTCCATGCTGCTGTTTTACCCCCGTTTAGATCAAAGGCCAGTACACCGCCAAAGTTACTTTGCTGCTTAACCGCTAATGCATGTTGTGGGTGTGATTTCAGACCGGGATAATAAACACGGTTTACGCTCTTATGCTGTTCCAGAAATTCTGCCAGTTTCAGGGCATTCTCACTATGGGCATTCATTCTTAATTTAAGTGTTTCCAAACCTTTTAAGAACACCCATGCATTAAAGGGGCTCATACTTGGGCCAGCCGTTCTTAAAAAACCGTACACATCTTCACCAACGAGTTTTTCATTTCCGACAACGGCACCACCAATACAGCGGCCTTGCCCGTCAATGTATTTTGTTGCCGAGTGGATAACCACATCTGCACCCAATTCCAGCGGTTTTTGCAGTGCGGGTGTACAAAATGCATTATCAACGACAAATACACAGTCGCTGCTATGCGCTATCGTCGCCAGGGCTTTAAGGTCAGCAATTTCGGTTAATGGATTCGATGGCGTTTCAACAAAGAGTAGTTTTGTTTTACTGGTTATCGCCTGTTGCCATGCATCTAGATCGGTTATTGGCACATAGGTAACGGTTATTCCCATACGAGATAAATATTTATCAAATAAAACAACAGTACTGCCAAAAATAGATTTAGATGAAACAATATGATCACCGGCTTGCAGTAAACCACAACAGGTACTTAAAATAGCTGACATGCCAGAAGCGGTGGCGACACAACGTTCCCCCCCTTCGAGTTGTGCCAACCGCTCTTCAAAATTACGTACCGTTGGGTTGGTAAAGCGCGAATAAATATTACCGGGTTCATCGCCACTAAATCGTGCGGCGGCCGAGGCGGCCGAGTCAAAAACATAACTGGATGTCGGGAAGATAGGTTCGCTATGCTCCCCTTCCGCAGAGCGTGTTTGCCCTGCGCGTACGGCTAGAGTATCGAAACCCCAGTCATTGTCATTTTTAATGTCCGACATAATAACCTCGTATTATTCTCATACTATTTCCTGGGGGCATAAAAAAACCCGCTTTTGTTAATACTAAAGCAGGTTGCTGATTTGCATCCACGCTTTAGCTGTTTTTATTAAGCGCCCGCAAGCTGATCTTCAAATCGGCGCCGATATATAAAATATCTATACAAAGAATATGCCCAAAATACAGCAAAGTCAAATAGGCTAAGCGTTGTATATCTCAACAACCTCATTATCTTTTACCTTATGTTTACGCACA
Source organism: Chromatiales bacterium (assembly GCA_027076325.1). Lineage (GTDB taxonomy): Bacteria > Pseudomonadota > Gammaproteobacteria > UBA6429 > Thiohalophilaceae > SZUA-37. Next base: position 15,390 of record JALTJZ010000073.1, read on the forward strand.
TCATCACTGCGGTTTGCTTCTATATGCGCAAGATAATCACTACTGACATCCCCCGTTACATATTCACCATTAAAAACCGAGGTATCAAATTGCTTAACATTTGGAACTTTCTTTTTAACCGCTTCGATTAAGTCATCCAGATCCTGATAAATCAACCAGTCAGCACCAATCGCTTCGGCAATTTCTTTGTCGGTTCGACCATAACCAATTAATTCTTTTGCCGCAGGCATATCAATGCCATAAACATTGGGATGAATAACCGGTGGTGCCGCCGAAGCAAAGTACACCTTTTTAGCACCAGCATCGCGCGCCATTTGAATAATTTGTTTTGAGGTTGTTCCACGTACTATTGAATCATCAACCAATAGTACGTTTTTACCCCGAAATTCCAGTTCAATGGCATTCAGCTTTTGTCGAACTGATTTTTTACGTTCTTTTTGCCCAGGCATAATAAAAGTACGGCCAATATAACGATTCTTGATAAAACCCTCGCTGTACTTAACACCCAGGGTATAGGAAAGTTGTAGTGCTGAAGTTCGACTGGTATCCGGTATGGGTAATACAACGTCAATATCATGGTCGGGTAACTCGCGAAGAATTTTTTTAGCCAGGTATTCCCCCATTCTTAAACGCGCTTTATACACAGAAATACCATCCATAATGGAATCCGGGCGTGCAAAATAAACATGTTCAAAAATGCAGGGGCTTAAGACAGGGTTCTCGGCGCACTGCTGTGTGTAGTGCTTACCATTAGCATCAATAAAAAGGGCTTCACCCGGTGCAATGTCCCTGACCAAATCAAATCCCAGCGCATCAATCGCAACGCTCTCGGATGCAACCACAATGTCGGTACCTGCGCTTGTTTTGCGTTCACCAAAAGCCAGTGGACGAATGCCGTGTGGGTCACGAAAAGCCAGGATACCTTTACCGGTTATCATCGCAACCACTGCATAGGCACCACTACAACGTTTGTGCACACCTTTTACTGCGTCAAAAATATCTTCAACATCGACATTTAATTTATCGGAATTTTGTAGTTCATGCGCCAGAATATTTAGCAACACTTCCGAATCAGAATCGGTATTAATATGACGGCGATCTTCCTGAAATAAATCACGGCGTAACTGTTCAGCATTGGTCAGGTTGCCGTTATGTGCCAGGGTAATCCCATACGGAGAATTTACATAAAAGGGTTGTGCTTCGGCAGAAGAAAAGCAACCGGCCGTTGGGTAACGAATGTGACCAATGCCCATGTGCCCTTTTAAACGCAGCATATGCCGTGTCTGAAAAACATCACGCACCAACCCATTGGCTTTACGCATATAGAGGCGATCGTCTTCACAGGTGACAATCCCTGCCGCATCCTGGCCACGGTGTTGTAAAACAATCAGACCGTCATATAAATTCTGGTTGACGGGTTCATTCGAAACAATGCCGATAATACCGCACATACTACCCTCTTTCTGCTAAAACAAGAATGAAATAAAACTTAAAGTATAACCCTTTATAAATATTATTCGATATTTAAAATATGTTAATACTTAAAACTGGAACTAATATTGGTAGGTAAAAATTGCCCCAACCACAATGCAATACCCTCAAATTGTGAAAGTAACAGCGAATCCTTCCACCATGATTCTTGCGGCATACTCGACAAGCCTGCCAGCATAACCAGTACCGCAATAATTAACGTACCCCGCAAAACACCAAAAACAACACCAATAAACCGATCTGTACCGGATAAACCGGTACGATGAACCAACTGCACCGCAAAATAATTCACCACCACGAACAGTATAAGCGAGATAACAAATAAAATACCAAAACCCACCACTACACGAAATGTTTTATCCGCTATCGAATTTAAAAACAGTTCGGCAAAACCACCAGCAAAAGTTAGTGCTATCCAGAATGAAACAACCCAGCCTACCAGTGACAATGCTTCTCTAACAAAACCACGAATAAGACTGATAAAAGCAGAAATAAGAATAATACCAATAATGGCAAAATCAATCCAAATCATCGAGATAATTTTCCTTTGCTAAGGGTAATTTATATTTATGGGTGAGCGACAACCAAACCACTTATTTTAAGTTCAGTTCTTAAACGTTTTTGTATTTTTTCAGCCTGGCTGCGGCGTACTTCCGGCCCAACCCGAACACGGTAAACACGCCCCTTTGGGGTTTTAACCGCTTCAACAAAACTTGTAAATTTTTTACTGCGTAACTTGTTTCGTAACTTAAAAGCATTACTACGTTTACTAAAACTGCCCACTTGTATTGCCCATGCTTTTGCAGCTTGCTTTACTATGGGTTTTGCTTCTGCCGTTGTTGCTTTTTTAGTTTTAACCTGATTTGATTTTGCCTTACTCGCTGGTTTTTTTTCTTTTGATTCTATTTTGGCAAAACTTGCAAGTGTGTCATTTTTAGCAACAGGCTTAAGCACGGGTGTATGTTCATCAACCGGCACTCTGGCATCAAAATCGGCCGGTGATTTTATAATAACGGCTGTTGATTGTTGCACTTTATCTTTCGCTGCCTGTTTTTCAATGTAGTCTGGCTTGCCCGGAATGTTACTGCCAAAAACCGGCATCCCGTCATCCAGAGCACGTTCACTATTTAATAACATGGGGATAAAAATCACCCCTAACGCAACCAGCACAATCGCACCAATAACCCGCTGCTTGATTTGCACAGGCTGATCGTCATGACTGGAAGATGGCTGATTCATAGCGCTATTGTACCAATATCTGGCACGGAGATTCAGTTATTTTACTCAGATATCCAGCTCGGTAAAATGGCTGCGACCGTGTAAAACGAGCCAAAAACCAGCAGAATATCCCCTTTTTTTGCCTGTAATTGCATTTCAGAAAAAGCGACTGCAATTTGTTCAAAGCATGTTGAAGACACCGCCGGAAATGTGCCGATAATGGCTGCTAACTGCGCTGTTTCGGCGGCACGTTCAACGGGTGCTTTTACAATGTACCAGTGGTCAACGAGTTCACGCATGGGCTGCAATGACTCGGCCAGTGCTTTGTCTCTCATCATTCCGACTAAGGCGTGCACCTGACCGGAGGATTTCATCTCGCTCACCAGTTGTGCAAGGCATTGCACACTGTCGGCATTATGGGCCACATCCAGAATCAGTGTTTGTCCACCCATGGATTGATTAACAGGAATGATCTGGCAACGCCCGTCCACCCGCACATCCACCAGACCCTGTCGGACATGCGCCTGACTGACGGGTAACCGTGCAGACAATAATTCAATCACCTTTAATGCACCGGCCGCATTTTTATATTGATGTTCACCGACAAGTGCCGGTCGGGGTAAAGCGGTTCGCAAGGTATTTTCGCCTGACCATTGCCAGTCCAACTGCCGCTGTTCAAAATTAAATTCCTTACCCAGACGATACAACGGGGCGGCTATTTTATCTGCATGTGCCTGAATGCTCTGGGGCATATCCGGGTCACTATAAACAGCCGGTTTGTGGCTGCGCATAATACCGGCTTTCTCAAAACCAATAGCTTCGCGTGTGTCACCCAGCCAGTCGGTATGATCCAGACCAATCGAGGTAATCAGCATCACATCCGCATCTAATAGGTTCACCGCATCGAGCCGGCCACCTAACCCCACTTCAAGAACAATAACATCCAGCTCGCCATCTGATTCCGCCTGATGAAAAATATCAAACGCCGCCAGTGTGCCAAACTCAAAGTAAGTTAAGGATATTTCAGCTCGCGCTTTATCAATACGCGCAAAGCTGTCACAAAGACGGGCATCGTCCACTGGCTGCTGATTAATACGAATGCGTTCATTGTAATGAATCAGATGAGGCGAGGTATAACTGCCCACCCGATAACCGGCCTGTGTATAGATAGACGCCAGTATCGCCACACTGGAACCTTTACCATTGGTACCGGCAACACTGATAACGGGAATATTAAAGGCTGGATAATGCAGTTGTTGGTAGACCTGACGAACACGGTCTAAACCTAAATCAATTTCTTTGTTATGCAGGCTTTCCTGCCAGCTTAACCATTGTTGCAGGGTGTTAAAACGCATAGCTTACCCTGTTGAAATGAAATTAATAAAGTAACGTATAACAGAGGGAGCATTGCGAGCAATAGCGCGGCAATCTTTTTTGTGTAGGACACGCATCAACAAGATTGCCGCGCTATCGCTCGCAATGACAGACTGATACCGGTGTCATATTCATTGACGAAGTTGACGACTAGCCGCTGCAATATAGAAATGATATTTAGGCAGCAGGTTGATGAGTTAACATTGCAAGCAGTCGTGCAATGGTGTCTCGCATGTCACGGCGATTTACAATCATATCAATCGCACCGTGTTCTAATAAAAATTCACTGCGTTGGAAGCCTTCGGGTAAGGTTTCTCGCACTGTTTGTTCAATCACTTTAGGCCCGGCAAAACCAATTAAGGCATTCGGCTCGGCAATATGAATATCACCTAACATGGCAAAACTTGCCGACACACCACCCATGGTGGGATCGGTTAAAACAGAAATAAACGGGATACCTTGCTTACGCAAGCGACCAAGTGCCGCACTGGTTTTGGCCATTTGCATTAAAGAAAATAAGGCTTCCTGCATACGGGCACCACCACTGGCAGAGAAACAAACCAAAGGAATACGATGCTGAATTGCAGTATTAACGGCACGCACAAAACGCTCGCCAACAACCGAACCCATTGAGCCACCCATAAATTTGAATTCGAATGCGGCCGCAACAACCGGTACTTTTTTAACCTGCCCCATTATCACCACTAACGCATCGGTTTCGCCAGTTGCTTTTTGTGCCTGTGTAAGCCGGTCTCGGTATTTTTTTAAGTCTTTAAATTTCAACGCATCGACTGGCGTAATATCTTCACCAATTTCAACCCGTGGCTCGGCATCTAAAAATGTATCCAGACGACGGCGGGCACCAATACGAATATGATTATCACATTTGGGGCAAACATCAAGATTACGTTCGAGTTCTGCACGATACAAAACCGCACGGCACTCGGTACATTTTGCCCATAAACCTTCGGGTACATTGGTACGTTTGTTACCGTCTGCACGGATACCGGTGGGGAGTAATTTTGAAAACCAGTTCATCGCTTGTTTTTTCTCTTGTCGTATGTTCAGTCGATAGCAGTGCGCAACTCTTTTATTAATTCGCATACTGCTAATGTTATTTTACCAGAATCTGACGCATTTGCCTCTATTCGTTGCACAATTGCACTACCAACAACGACCGCATCGGCCACGTTGGCCACACGCCGGGCAGAATCACCGTCTTTAATGCCAAAACCCACACCAACGGGCAAATCTGTAAATGACTTGATTTGTTCTACTTTATCCGAGACTTCGTCGGTATTCAAATGCCCGGCACCGGTTACCCCTTTTACTGATACGTAGTACACAAAGCCGCCTCCCGCGCTGGATATCAGCTTCATCCGCTCATCATTAGTGGTGGGTGCAACCAGGAAAATAGGATCTAAATCTTTGTTTTTAAATGCACTAATATAATCTTCTGCCTCTTCGGGGGGAATGTCCACGGTTAAAACACCGTCAACACCGGCTGCGGTGGCTTTATCGGCAAACTCGCGGTAGCCCATCACCTCAATTGGGTTTAAGTAGCCCATTACCACCACCGGGGTTTCCATGTCAGTTTGGCGGAATTCAGCCACCCTATCCAGCACATCCGTCAGGCTAGTGCCGGATTCAAGCGCCCTTTCCATTGCTTTCTGAATAACCGGCCCTTCGGCCATCGGATCAGAAAAAGGCACACCCAGTTCAATAATATCGGCTCCGGCTTCCACCATGGCATGCATTAACGGCACGGTTGTTTCCGGTTTTGGGTCACCGGCTGTGATATACGGGATAAGCACCTTTTTGCCCGCGGCCAGGCGTTGTTCAAATCGTTGTTTTATTCTACTCACAACTCTATTCCTTCATGCGTTGCCACGGTGTGGATGTCTTTATCACCACGACCGGATAAATTCATAATAATTATCTGTTCTTTACTCATACTGGCTGCCAGTTTGGCGGTATAGGCCACCGCATGGCTCGACTCTAACGCCGGCAAAATACCTTCGATACGGGTTAAATCATGAAAACCTTGCAGCGCTTCGGTATCGGTGACCGACACGTATTCTGCCCGGCCAATGTCTTTTAACCAGGCATGTTCTGGCCCGACACCGGGGTAGTCCAAACCGGCAGAAATTGAGTGGGTGGGAATGATCTGGCCATTTTTATCTTCGATTAAGTAAGTCCGGTTGCCATGCAATACACCGGGATCGCCGGCACACAATGCCGCCGCATGACGGCCGGTTTCGATACCATCACCCGCCGCCTCAACACCCACCATCTGTACTTCGGTATCGTCGATAAAAGGATAAAACAAACCAATGGCATTTGAACCACCACCAATACAGGCCACTAGGGCATCAGGCAAACGACCTTCGTGCTGTAAAATTTGCTGACGTGATTCACGGCCAAGAATAGCCTGAAAATCCCGCACCATTGCAGGATAGGGATGGGGGCCGGCAACCGTACCAATAATATAAAAAGTATTGTCAATATTGGTTACCCAATCACGCATCGCTTCGTTGAGCGCATCTTTCAATGTTTGCGAGCCAGAGGTGACCGGCACCACCGTTGCACCCAGGAGTTTCATGCGATACACATTCATTGCCTGACGCTGAATATCTTCGGCACCCATATACACAACACATTCCAGGCCGAGTCGAGCGGCAACGGTGGCCGAGGCAACCCCGTGCTGACCTGCACCGGTTTCGGCAATGATGCGTGTTTTACCCATGCGTTTCGCCAATAAAGCCTGACCAACGGTGTTATTCACTTTATGCGCACCGGTATGGTTTAAGTCTTCCCGCTTTAAATAAATTTTTGCACCACCGATTTGCTCACTCCAACGCTCGGCATAATATAATGGCGAAGGACGACCGACATACTGCTGTAATTCAAAGTCGAGTTCTTTCTGGAATGCAGGGTCTTGCATATAATTGTCATAAGCCTGCTGCAATTCCTCGAGTGGCACCATTAAGGTTTCGGCGACAAATTTGCCACCATAAACACCGAAATGCCCTTTTTCATCTGGCATTGCATACTTCTGGTTCGCGTTATTTGCGTTGTCTGATTTCACGCGTGATTTACCTCATTGATAAAAGCAGCCATTTTTGCTGCATCTTTTATTCCTTTGCATTGACCTTTTTCTGATACAAGCTCAATACCACCACTCACATCCACGGCATACGGTTTGACTGTTTGAATGGCTTCGGCCACATTATCGACCGATAAACCACCGGCCAGAACAACCGCTTTATTGAGTGAAACCGGCACACGTGCCCAATCAAAATGTTTTCCTGTTCCACCCGGTACACCTTTTTCGTAGCTGTCTAACAATAATGCAGCCGCGCTGGCATATTCTGTTGCCACCGCAGCAAGATCCACACCGGGTTTCATTCGCACGGCTTTCAAATACGGTTTACCATAAGCCTGACATTGTTCGACCGATTCATTACCATGAAACTGCAAGGTATCAATCGCAGTGGATTGTAACACTTGCTGAATAAATTCTTCGGATGAATCCACAAAAAGCCCGACACAGGAAACAAAGGCCGGTAATTGACGGATAATTTCAGCGGCTTTTTCAATCTCAATATTACGTGGGCTTGGTGGGTAAAAGACAAAACCCAACGCATCAACACCCAAACGCACGGCTTCGAGCGCATCACTTAATTGTGTAATGCCGCAGTATTTAATACGTGTGCGTGTCACCGAATGAGTCATAAAACTAAAACCGTAAGCAGAAAACCAATAGCGAAATTATACCAGAATTCGGGGGTAAAAAAATTGAAACCACAACCACACAGCGAGCACCGCGGTTCTTTACTATTTGACACGCTGTGCTCGCTGTGTCGCTGTGGTTATATATTTACAACTAAATAACCCTGGAAAACCTGTTTTTAGCATCACCTAAATAGCGATCAAATACCATACAGATATTTCTAATTAACAGGTAACCAATCGGTTGCACGGTAATTTCTGTTTCGCCCAGAACCAGTAAGCCATCTTGCTGCATACGCTGAATTTGCTTTAACTCGCCTGCAAAATAATCTGTAAAACTAATTTCAAACTGCGCTTCGATTTTAGTGAAATCCAGATAATAATGACAAATAAGCTGATTAATCACTTCACGGCGCAGCAAATCGTCCTTATTTAATTCAATACCTCGAAACACCGGTAACTGGTTATTGTCGATAAGTGCATAGTACTCATCCATTGTTTTTACATTCTGGCTGTAGCAATTAGCGACTTTACCGATAGAAGTTATGCCCAGGCCAACCAAATCACAATCGGCATGAGTCGAATAGCCCTGAAAGTTTCGATATAAATTATGTTTGTTTTGGGCAATGGCGAGTTCATCATCCGGTTTTGCAAAATGGTCCATGCCAATATAAACGTAACCGGCCGCTGCCAGTTGTTGTATGGCTTGTTGCAGTATTTCCAGTTTAACTTGTGGCGCTGGAATATCATCCGCATTAATTTGCCGCTGGGTTTTAAACATTTCTGGTAGATGCGCATAGTTAAAAATAGAAAGCCGATCCGGGTTCAGTTCGATAATGGTTTGTAATGTATCGGTAAAACTGGCGACTGTTTGATGGGGTAAACCGTAAATTAAATCAATACTAATAGAATGAAAGCCGCTATCACGCGCTGCAACAATCACTTCCTGTGTTTCTGCAAATGACTGAATTCGGTTCACGGCTTTTTGTACTTCAGGATTAAAATCCTGCACACCCAGACTCATGCGGTTAAAACCCAGCTTGCGGAGCAAAGCAATGGTATCCTCATTCGCTTCACGTGGATCAATTTCTATCGAATATTCACCACTGTCATCACTTAGCAGATTAAAATGTTGTTGCGTCACATCCATAAGTTGTTGCATTTGTTGATGACTGATAAAAGTAGGCGTGCCGCCACCCCAATGCAACTGGGTGACTGCCCGTTTGTTGTCAAAATACCCTGCCTGCAACTCAATTTCTTTATACAGCCGTTCTAAATAAGGTTCAGCGCGCTTTCTGTTTTTAGTAACAATTTTATTACAACCACAGTAGTAACAAATAGTGTCGCAAAATGGAATATGGAAATACAGCGACAAATTGTCTTTGCTTGCATTGCTCAGTTCAATTTGTTTTTTGTAATCGTCTGCTGTGAATTCACTACTGAATTGCACGGCAGTGGGATAAGACGTATAACGCGGCCCGGACTTGTCGTAGCTGCGGATTAAGTCGGTATTGATTTCAATGGGCTGCATTGCCATAACCTTTGTCTAGTCTGACTATAAAAATGAGAACATCTATTATACGCTTTAAAATACGACTTCGGCATCTTTTATGCCCCAGTGAATAACTATGTTAAGGGGGGTTATAAATACTCGGTAATGCAAATTCATCCGGGTAGGTGATTTGTTTCAGAGAAAGTCCTTTAGGTGCGGCGGTGACCCCACCGAGTCGCCGGTCTCGATGTTCTAGCACTTGTTTAGACCAGTCGATTTCGGCCTCGCCACTGCCAATTTTAATCAACACACCGGCAATGTTTCTCACCATATGGTGTAAAAAACCATCGGCGAGTAAATCCAGATAAACAAACTCTCCGGCACGACTCACATCCAGTTTATAGAGCGTACGTATCGGACTTTTAGCCTGACAAGCGACAGCACGGTATGAAGTAAAATCATGTGTGCCAATTAGGTGTTGCGCGGCTTGCTGCATGCGCATTTCATCCAGTGAACGATGCACAAAACTCACGTAGTTATTTAATATTGCAGGGCGAACACCGCGGTTTAAAATAGTGTAACGATAAGCCCGCTTTATGGCACTAAAGCGGGCATGAAATGTTTCCGGAACGGGGCTTGCCCATAAAATAGAAATACTTCGCGGCAGATTTGTGTTGGTACCCATCACCCATGAGCGAACGTTCCGATAAGCTGTGGTTTCAAAATGAATGACCTGCTCATTCGCATGCACGCCAGTATCGGTACGGCCGGCACAAAATATATTAATCGGTTGGTTAGCCACTTTTGATAATGCGCGTTCAACGTTTTGCTGAACCGTTTCACCTTCGCGCTGCGACTGCCAACCAATATAAGGTGAGCCGTCATATTCGACTCCCATTGCGATACGGTAATTTTGTTTTGTATTTTCCATTATTTGCAGTTTATTTTGCATGATTAACCACGAAGGCACCAAGGGAAAAAAGTATTTTTCAGGTCAATATACTATGCAGAAATTAACCGGGTTAAGCTATAGCATCTATATTCAATCTTTCTTTGTGTCCTTCGTCGCTATAAAAATATTCAAATAGAATTTCAATTAAGCTTAAAACGACACAACCCCGCTTAAAGCGGGGTTGTGATTGTATAAATAACGAGCCTATCAGGAAAGTTGGGAAACGAGCTGTTCCGCCTCTGACTTTTGTTCATCATTGCCTTCTTCCAGAACTTCGTCAAGAATACTTTTTGCACCGGCTGAATCACCCATATCAATGTACGCTTTGGCTAAGTCCAGCTTGGTACCGACTTCATCGGCATCGGCAGATATTGACATATCCATCGCATCACCCGCATCCAGATTTAAATCCAGACTGGCATCATCGCTACTGGTTTCCTCTGTGTCCATACTGAAATCGAGTGTACCGGTATCCAGTTGTGCACTGGTGGAGTCCAGATCCAGTGCATCGGCATCAAATGCCATGCTGGCAGTTGGATCATCATCTGTTGTATCAGTATCTTCGCCCAGTCCCATTTCGTTTAAATCAATGGCCATGCTTTTGGTTGACTCATCATCCGCGGCATCCATGTCCAGATTAAAGTCAAGGCCATCAGGTGCTTCGATGTTATCTTTTGTTTCTTCCTGATCGGTCACCGGTGCAGTGTCATCCAGGTTGAAGTCAAGTCCTGACACATCGGTTTCAGTTTTAGCAACGGGTTTTTCAGTCGCAGATTTAGATTCAGGGGCTAATTCTTCCGCACTGAATACACCGGTTTCCAAACCAATGTCCATGACCTGGCTGTCGGTCATGCTTACATTGCTCAGGTTTTCTTCCATGGCACCTAAAACACTTTCCGTTGTTTCAGATGTAATGGTTGGTGAGGCACTAAAAATAGGATTATTGGGCGCAATCTGTTTCCCCATTACAACGACTTTTTGCCAGTTACTGTCCGTTGCAGCGGTATCGCCCAGGCTTGCATAAAGATCTTCAGCTGTTGCTTCAAATGCTGTTTGATTTTTATTGGTGTTATACACTTCAAGTAATTTAACTTTTAGCTCTACACGCTCCGGATCAGCAGCAATGGCTTCCTGCAAGCGCTCTTCAGCGGCTTCGTAACGGCCATATGCCATAAAGACATCGGCTTCTGTTAGCGGATCCACTTCACTGTCTTCAGTTTGAATAGCGCCAACACCACTGATAGCAAAGTCACTTAAGAAAGACGATGTTTCAGATGAATTTTGACTGCTGGCCACAGAAACCGCCGGTTCATCATCAACCGGTGCCGCACCCGATAAAATACTCTCTTCAAAATTATTTTTTGCAGAGGAGCGTTTACGGAACATCATCACCACAAGAATCAATATAACAATGATGAGTACAGGTACACCAATAAAGAGTAATAAACTACTCGCTAAAACGGGTTTTAAAATACCCATAACCGTTGACATAACAGTGTCGACCAAACTGGTAGACGCTTGCGGTGCGACATCTTCGGCAGGTGCTGGCGCTTCTGCAACTTCAGGTGCTGGTGCTTCTACAACTTCAGGTGCTGGCGGCGGTGGTGTTGCATCCATTGTTTCTTCTGCTGTGGCTGGTGCCGTTTCAACTGGGGTTTCTGCAGCAGGTTCGGCCGGTGTCTCTACAACAGGTTCATCTTCAAGCTGAGGTGCTGGCGCAACGTCTTCCTGTGGTGCAGGCTCCTGAACTACCTCAGGCACAACTGGTGCAGGTGCTTCGTCTGATTTTGCAGCTTGCTGCTGCAATGCCGCAAGTTCATCGTTACGCAGCGACAAAGAACGTTGCATCGATTCAATTTCAGCTTCAAGTTCTCTTAAACGCTCATTTAACGCCGTGTTCTTGCCGCGTTCTGCATCGGCTTGTTGAGTAATGCGTTGCAACTCGTCACGCAAGCTCGCCACTTCCTGACTTGCTGAGTCTTGCGATGGGGTGGTTGCCGCACTCAGGTCTTCACCTTCTGGTGCGCTTAAGGTTAATTCACCTGAAGGCGCCGCTGCAATATTATCACTGATTTCAGGCTCAACCTGCCCTGTTGATAAAGGCTGTTGTTCGGCAGCTGCAGCCACTTGCTGACGATAAGCTTCCCATGCTTCTGTTTGCGCCATGTAATCCTGGGCAGCCTGTTCTTTACTTATCGCAGTGATTAAACCGGGGTCATCAATACGTAAAACCTGACCGACTTTCAGGCGGTGAACATTACCGTCTGCAAAGGCATTGGGGTTACTTTTTAATAATGCCATCATGACCTGGTACACGGTGGCATCATCACTTTTCATGCGGCTGGCAATAGTCCAGAGATTGTCCGACTTTCTGGTAATACCATAATCAAGATCACCGCTTACAATCGGTTGCGATCCATCTGTTTCATCTGCATGGTGTCCGGCATGTTCAGCTTCACCAACAGGCTCATCACCATAATCAACCGACTTCGATTCATCATATTCCGTTAATGGAATTGTTGGGAATAATTCACCTTCAGCAAACGTTTCCGCAGGTGCATCATGTGCAGCCATATCCATTTCTGCCGCGGGTGTATCCTCAATAACCTGACCACTTTTCTCATGCTCTGCAAGCACATCTCCACTCAAATTTTTGGAGTCATCATCAAGAACCACGGGCTCTGGCTCGATAACCGGCTCAGGCGTGGTTTCCAGAATAACAGGTTCAGGTGTTGTTTCGGGGATAACCGGCTCAGGCTCTGCTTCCGCAACAGCTTCCGGCATTTTTTCTGTAACAGGTTCTGGTTCAGCGGGTGCCGCAACATCTTCAATCGAGCGGCGAGGAAGTAATTCTGTATCGTTAATATAAGCATCGTCAACTGATGCCGATTCTGCTTTTTCAGATTCGCCAATAGCAACAGGTTGGGATTCTTCTTCAACAGCAGGCGTAACATCATCTTTAAAAGGCGATGGTTCCGGCACAGCGGCAGGTTCACTTGCAGTTTCCACCTCGGTTGTTTGTGGCGCCTGAATAGTGCTTTGCTGTGGCTGCTGAATACGTCGACCAGGGGGATCGATTAATACCGTATATTCACGCAACATACGGCCATTTTTCCAGTTTACTTCCAGTAAAAAATTAAGGAACGGTTCACGGATCGGCTTACGTGAGGTTATTTTAATAAAATATTTACCACTATTATTGCGTTTAACACTAAAACGGAGGGAGCTTAACAAGCCAGCCCGATCAATACCGGCTCGTAAGAAAGCATCTCGACTTGCCAGCTTCACTTTTAAATCAGATACGTCGTTTGGCGTTGCGGCAATTAAATCTATTTCAGCATCGAGTATTTCGCTTAAAGAAGAGTTTAATTTTATTGTTCCCAACCCTAAACTGTAAACAAAAGATGGCGTAACCGTTATTCCAATAACGGCAACTAAAATAGCCAGCTTACGTGCATATAAACGACTGATTCCCATATGCTTTTTTCCACGCTTGGCGCGCAGACCCCCGTAAATTATATATTTATCAATGACTTAAGTCTGTAAAGCTCGAAAAATCCTTACAATTATTCAGTAACTATAGCTTATAAATGATGTTTTACCAAAATTTCTGCAATTTGAACACCATTTATTGCACTTCCGCTGCGAATTGTATCGGTTACACACCAAAAATTAAGTTGCCGGAAATTGCTGGCATCCTGCCTTACTCTGTTAATAAAAATTTTGTCCATTTCTGCCGCGTGGCTGACAGGACTAAGCATGTCGTCAACGAACTTTAATTCTACATTTTCACTCTTTGCAATAATTTGTTCAAACTCATCTAAATCCACATCTGATTTCAGTTCCAGATGCACGTCAATCGCAACACCATAAAAAACCGGTACATGAAGTAATGAAGGCATCAGACTGACCTTTGATTCCTTGTCTGTAAATAATAGTTCCTGTAACTCTGATCGTAAATCCAGCTCACGAAGGGTAAACCCCGTTGCATTAATTTCACTGTCATCGGGCATGACATTAAAGGCAATTTGTTGCTTAAATACCGCTGGTTTTATTGGCCGGGTATTTAATAAGTGGGTTGTTTGCATCGCCAGTTCATCAATGCCCTGCTTACCCTTATCAGATACCGACTGCAACGCTGTAAAATGAAGTGACTGAATACCCCATTTATCATTAACCGGTTTTAGTAGTTGCGTTAAAACAACGGCTAAACCCGAAGCCGAACGAACATGCTGGTTTTGCTGTAAGTGTTCTGCATCACTGTTGACATCGGCAACCAGCACTGCGGCGTTTTGTAAATTAGAACCCATTTCAATCACCCGGCAATCGGCATCCAGAATGCGGTCAACAATCGCTTGATAGGACGCATCAAGCTGACACAGCAAAACAACGGAAACAGTTGCAAAGTTAAAAGCCGCAATATCCTGCATGTGCAAATTTTTGCCTGCAAAAGAAACGGTTGTAGCCAGGCTATCATCAAAGGCTAATGGGATTAAATTTCCCAGTGGCACGCCCCGCTCGGCAAGCTGTTCCAGAACAGCTTCGCCAAGAGGGGAAGATGCACCAATAATTGCGATATCAAAAGAGTTTGTCATAATGCCGAACTAATCCATAAATAAATTTTAACAAAGAAAATGCTGCTTACCTGATAAGTTAAGCAAGCGTATCAAATAAACCGGTATATTCTTATGTACTGTAAGGTACGAGGTAAACCTGTGTGGCCATTCGTTAATAAAAGGGACGCAAGTATGCCACAAATTATTAAATAATAGTCCATTATTACCCGGAACCAGCAAAAGTACACAGCAAGCCCCGATCAACATCAAGAAACAAAATACCCCAAAAGCCATTGACAAAAAGATGCCCCCCCGACTACCCTTGCATTATAAGCAACAAATAAAACATAAGGATATGACCATGTTAGAACAACAGCTCGATACCATCGCCTATCATGTACAGCCAGGCGATAGCCTTAGCCGTATTATTAACCGTTACTACGGTGCCGTCAGCCCCCAAAAACGCCAAACTATTATTCAACAAATTCAACGCGACAACCCCAGGGTAAGCAATCCGAATCATATTGTACCCAACCAATTACTTTTTATTGATATTCCCCCTCAATACTGCGCTAACTTAAGCGAAGAATGGGCAACCCCTAAGCTCAACCTAAGTAAGCAACAAATCAAACCGTTGCAACAGCATTGGAACAGCGCATCGCCAAACGAGCGTTCCATGTTATCCCAGGTTGCACCAATTATGCTGGGTACCGGTAGCGCCAGTTTATTCGCCATTAAAACCAGTTTTCAAAGCAATGCGCCGCACTTGCAAACCCTGGTTAATTTATACGAGGACTATAAAGCCAACAAACTCACCAAAGGCCAATACGACTACCGCCGACGAAAAGCAATTAATACCTTTGAAAACCGCCTTGGCCCATTAAGAAATATACTTAGCCGGCAAAAATCACACCGCCAGATACTGCGTATTTCGCGTAAAAGAGGTCGCCCCCTCACTGGCAATATTACCCAACACATAAAGCATATGAACAGAATCTCCAAATTTGCGTCAAACGGCGGTGCTATTTTAACCGTCGCCAGTGTTGGCCTGGCCTGCCGTGAGATAGCAAATACCGATAATAC
>JALTJZ010000074.1:2500-31135 GCA_027076325.1 Chromatiales bacterium
GGATTAGCCCTAAAACTGACATTGTTCTAGTGGAACACTCTGGAAAGTGTGGCCATAGTGGGTGATAGCCCCGTACACGAAAGAGCAATGTTGGCTATTCGAGTAGGTCGGGACACGAGAAATCTTGACTGAATATGGGGGGACCATCCTCCAAGGCTAAATACTCCTTACTGACCGATAGTGAACGAGTACCGTGAGGGAAAGGCGAAAAGAACCCCTGTTAGGGGAGTGAAATAGATCCTGAAACCGTATGCGTACAAGCTGTGGGAGCAGACTTTGTTCTGTGACTGCGTACCTTTTGTATAATGGGTCAGCGACTTACTTCTCAGTAGCAAGGTTAACCGTTTAGGGGAGCCGTAGGGAAACCGAGTCTTAATAGGGCGAATGAGTTGCTGGGAGTAGACCCGAAACCGGGCGATCTAGCCATGGCCAGGTTGAAGGTGGGGTAATACCCACTGGAGGACCGAACCCACTTATGTTGAAAAATGAGGGGATGAGCTGTGGCTAGGAGTGAAAGGCTAATCAAGCCCGGAGATAGCTGGTTCTCCTCGAAAGCTATTTAGG
Organism: Chromatiales bacterium; assembly: GCA_027076325.1. GTDB lineage: Bacteria > Pseudomonadota > Gammaproteobacteria > UBA6429 > Thiohalophilaceae > SZUA-37. The sequence continues at coordinate 3,065 of JALTJZ010000074.1, forward strand.
TAGCGCCTCGCGTCTTACCCTGGGGGGTAGAGCACTGTTTCGGCTAGGGGGTCATCCCGACTTACCAAACCGATGCAAACTCCGAATACCCAGGAGTACAATCGCGGGAGACACACGGCGGGTGCTAACGTCCGTCGTGGAAAGGGAAACAACCCAGATCGCCAGCTAAGGTCCCTAAATGTAGCTCAGTGGGAAACGATGTGGAAAGGCCCAGACAGCCAGGAGGTTGGCTTAGAAGCAGCCATCCTTTAAAGAAAGCGTAATAGCTCACTGGTCGAGTCGGTCTGCGCGGAAGATATACCGGGGCTCAAGCTACATACCGAAGCTGCGAATGCTGCTCATTTTCGAATGGGTATGCATGGTAGAGGAGCGTTCTGTAAGCCTGCGAAGGTGTGCTGTGAGGCATGCTGGAGGTATCAGAAGTGCGAATGCTGACATGAGTAACGATAATGCGGGTGAAAAACCCGCACGCCGAAAACCCAAGGTTTCCTGCGCAATGCTAATCAGCGCAGGGTGAGTCGGCCCCTAAGGCGAGGCAGAAATGCGTAGTCGATGGGAAACAGGTTAATATTCCTGTACCTTGCATTATTGCGATGGGGGGACGGAGTAGGCTAGATCATCCGACTGTTGGATATGTCGGTTTAAGCAAGTAGGTAGGTCTCTTAGGCAAATCCGGGAGACTATTACTGAGATGTGATGACGAGTCCTCTTTTGGACGAAGTGATTGATGCCATGCTTCCAAGAAAATCCTCTAAGCTTCAGATAATGTGAGACCGTACCCCAAACCGACACAGGTGGGTGAGGAGAGAATCCTAAGGCGCTTGAGAGAACTCTGGTGAAGGAACTAGGCAAAATAGCACCGTAACTTCGGGAGAAGGTGTGCCCCTACTGGTGATGAGACTTGCTCTCTAAGCTGGCGGGGGTTGCAGTGACCAGGTGGCTGCGACTGTTTACTAAAAACATAGCACTCTGCAAACACGAAAGTGGACGTATAGGGTGTGACGCCTGCCCGGTGCTGGAAGGTTAATTGATGAGGTTAGTCTTCGGACGAAGCTTTTGATCGAAGCCCCAGTAAACGGCGGCCGTAACTATAACGGTCCTAAGGTAGCGAAATTCCTTGTCGGGTAAGTTCCGACCTGCACGAATGGCGTAACGACGGCCACACTGTCTCCACCAGAGACTCAGTGAAATTGAATTTGCGGTTAAGATGCCGTATACCCGCGGCTAGACGGAAAGACCCCGTGCACCTTTACTACAGCTTCACATTGAACTTTGAGCCTACTTGTGTAGGATAGCTGGGAGGCTTTGAAACGGAGACGCCAGTCTTCGTGGAGCCAATCTTGAAATACCAGCCTGGTATGTTTGAGGTTCTAACTCAGGTCCATTATCTGGATCGAGGACCATGTGTGGTGGGTAGTTTGACTGGGGCGGTCTCCTCCCAAAGAGTAACGGAGGAGCGCGAAGGTACCCTCAGCACGGTCGGACATCGTGCAATGAGCGCAAGAGTATAAGGGTGCTTGACTGCGAGACAGACACGTCGAGCAGGTGCGAAAGCAGGTTCTAGTGATCCGGTGGCTCTGTATGGAAGGGCCATCGCTCAACGGATAAAAGGTACGCCGGGGATAACAGGCTGATTCCGCCCAAGAGTTCACATCGACGGCGGAGTTTGGCACCTCGATGTCGGCTCATCACATCCTGGGGCTGAAGCCGGTCCCAAGGGTATGGCTGTTCGCCATTTAAAGTGGTACGCGAGCTGGGTTTAGAACGTCGTGAGACAGTTCGGTCCCTATCTGCCGTGGGCGTTAATAATTTGAGAAGAGCTGCTCCTAGTACGAGAGGACCGGAGTGGACGAACCTCTTGTGTTCCGGTTGTCATGCCAATGGCATTGCCGGGTAGCTACGTTCGGACAGGATAACCGCTGAAAGCATCTAAGCGGGAAGCCCCCTTCAAGATTAGATTATTCTGGGAACTTGATTCCCCTAAAGGGTCGTTGAAGACTACAACGTTGATAGGCAAGGTGTGGAAGCGCAGTAATGTGTGAAGCTAACTTGTACTAATTGCCCGTGAGACTTGACCATATAACCCCAAGTGATTTGAAAGTAAATTATTTACAGGTTATGTGTAAGATTTAAACATAAGTTGCTTTAGTTGATTAAAAACCAGCAAAATATTAAACATATTTAAGACTTTTCAGATTCTTTTTCCAGAAAAGTTGGGGTCAGCGTTATGACTCTGCCCCCCAATTTTTCCAACCAGTTTGCCTGGTGGCAATGGAGAGTTGGTACCACCTGATCCCATCCCGAACTCAGAAGTGAAACGACTCATCGCCGATGATAGTGTGGGAGGTCCCATGTGAAAGTAGGTCACTACCAGGCTTTAAATTAGAAACCCCATTCAGGAAACTGGATGGGGTTTCGTCTTTATATAATTCATGGAATATTCAAGGCCTGGTAGTGGCTGATTTTATTGTAGGTCTCCCACGGGGATAAGCATCTCCGATGCAAAACTACCAGGCTTTACTTCAAAAACCCCGTATTCGAAAGAAGTACGGGGTTTTTCTTTGCCGAAATAAATCAGTTATATCCGAGGCTAAAGTAGAAAATAGCCCCTTTACCGGGTTCGGATTCAGCAAATATTTCGCCACCGTGTTTATGCACCACCCGGGCAACAGTCGCCAGCCCAATCCCTGTGCCTTCAAATTCACTGGCATTATGCAGGCGCTGAAAAGGTTGAAATATTTTATCAATAAACTCCATATTAAAGCCGATGCCATTATCTTTTATATAAAAATAAGGTTTGTTGTTTTTTACAGTTTGGCCAAACTTTATATTTGCACGGTCTGTTTTACTGGTATATTTCCAGGCATTACTCATTAAATTTTCTATTATAATGGATACCAGATTTTCATCTGCCCAGGTTGTGATATTGTCTTCGATTGATATAGTTATATTTCGCTCGCTATTTTCTTGTAATCGGTTCGCTGATTTGTGAATGAGTAAAGACAGGTTGATAGCTTTAAGTTGCAGTTCCTGGCGTGTTACACGAGATAATAATAATAAGTCATTGATGATTTGCCCCATCACCTGAGCTGATTTTTTAATACGGTATAAATGATCTAAACCGGTTTCATCCAGACTGTCATGGTAATCTTCAAGTAAAATCTGGCTAAAACCATCGATCCCTCGAAGGGGGGCGCGCAAGTCATGAGATACTGAATATGAAAAAGCTTCCAGTTCTTTATTCGCTGCCAGTAGTTCTGTTGTTCGTTCGGTAATCAAGCGTTCAAGATTGTCTCGGTATTTTTCAAGTTCAATTTCATTTAATTTTTGTTCGGTAATATCGAACATATAGCCATGAAGCCCAACGGGCTTTGAATTTTTAAAAATTATTTTAACGTCATTATGAATCCACACCTGCCTTTTATCTGCGGTGAACATGCGATAGATAAAGTTATGATCCAGCTTGTCCTTTGTTGCTTGAGTCATAATGCCAACTACTGACTCAACATCGTCTGGGTGAATATGTTTTTTCCAGAAATCTTCCTGGTACCAGTCGTTAATTGGGTAACCTAAAACAGAAACTGCCTGGGGCCCAACATAGGTAAATAGCCGGGTTGATAAGTCGAGTTCCCAGGGAATGGCGGTAGTGGATTCAACAAGCTGGCGATAATGTGCTTCGCTTTTTTGTAAGGACTCAATTGATATAGCCAGATTTTTCTGCATTGCCGTAAAGGCCGTTACCAGAATTTCAAGTTCGTCATGTTCTTTTTTCGGGTTAATCTTACGATCGAGCACCAGTTGCTGGTCAAGCCGGGTAATATCAAGCTTTTCAGCAAAGTTAGCCATTGTTTCTAAATGCCGGGTAATAAGATGGTTAAAGATAAACAGGATAAATCCAGCAAGAATAAAAGTTTTAATTGCATTACTGCTTACAATATCAATAATTTGTTCTGTCACCTGATGATAGGCATTATCCAACGTTGCTTGTACAACCAGAGTCCCAATCTGTACCTGCTTACCTTTATGCTGATATGTCATGGGGAATGTTTTGGTTATGGTATTTTTTGTTTGTCGGGTACCAATACTGGCAACGAGCGTGCCATTTTCATAAATATCCATATATTGAATATCAGGTAAGATTGAAATCTCCTCAAGGTTTGTTTTTAATGCTTCAATGTCGGCTGTCCAGAGTCTTTTAGATAAATTTTTAACATGGATTTTTTCTATTTCGGTAAAGCGCACTTCAATTTGATCAATATAACGCATGTAATTTGCGTAAAGCTGGTAAGCACTCGTTAAAATAGTGATTGCTGTGCTCATTAGAACAACCGCAACAAGCAATCGTCGGGCTATACTATGGCGCTTTCCGGTTAGAGATAATTTCATTTTATTGTTGTAATGGTGAAAGTATCTGGTTAGCTATTGTATTATAACTACCATCCTGTTTCATTTGTTTCAAGGTTTTAGCCAGTTTTGGAACAAGAAATTTATTTTTTTTGTGAAGATAAATAAACATTTCCTTTTTTGCTAGAATGGGTAATTGTAATTTTATTGAACTAAGCTGCTTGTTTTTAATATAGAGTAGTCCACCCCATCGTTCATAAAGGATCAAGTCGGCTCGTTTTTTTTCTAGCATGGAAAAAAGTTGCCTGGCTGTTCTTACTTTAGTCACTTCAGTTTCTTTGGGAACGTTTTCTTCATAAATTTTCCAGCCGTTGATAAATGAAACCGCATATTTGGGTAAGTCTGCCCAGCCATTATTTAACGTTATATTATTTCGACTGAAAGCAACAAATTCCATATCAATTATTTTTTCAGGTACACGAATAATATTTGGATAAAGCTTTTCCATACCCGCTATGCGAGCCATTTCACCATCTTCAAGGCCGGCATTGACATTTTTTAAAGCCCGTTCTGCTGGTAAATAAACGGTTCTTAATTTATAGCCATTACGTGCCAGAGCTTCTTTAGCAACTAAATCCAGAAAGCCATTCAGATTAGGTGTGGTTAATGGTGCCGTGGTAACGGTGCTTAAGGTGATTTCATTTGCATAGGAACCAGCGGGGAAAATAACAAGCAGCCAAAATGCAAAGAAAGCAGAAGATGCGTTTTGCCCCTTTTCTGTGCAGAGATTCTTATGACGCATATATTCGTTATATCCTTGATATATAAGTTTTTAAGTTTAGACGATGATAGGATGAATACAATAGAAGTGGTTTATTTGCATCTCAGTTAGCCGAAATTGGGTACAATAACGGTACAAAAAACGCATTGTGGATATTATGACAGACTTATTATTACTTTTAGATTATTTAAGTGACGGCCAATTTCATTCTGGTGAAGATTTAGCAGTGGAGTTGGGGGTAACGCGTACTGCAATCTGGAAGAAAATACAAAAATTGAATGCGATTCTTCCAGTTAAAATTATCAGTGTGCATAGCAAGGGTTATAAAATTAAAAATCCGCTAACAGTGCTGAACAAAAATAGAATTCTGGATTATTTGCCTGCGGAATTTCATTCACAGCTCAACCAGCTCGAAGTATTACTCGAATGCACGTCGACAAATCAGTATTTGCTGGAATGTTTAGAGCAAAACCAACTGAAAAATGGTGTGGTTCTGGCCGAAACTCAAACGCAGGGAAGAGGGCGGCGAGGCCGGTATTGGGTATCCCCCTTTGGTAGTAATATTTATATGTCATTGTCGTGGCAGATGGGTATTTCAATAGCTGAAATGGCGGGCTTGAGTTTAGTGGTGGCTATTAGTGTCGCTAAAGCTTTGCAAAAATTTGGCATTGATGATGTTATGCTTAAGTGGCCGAATGATGTTTATGTTGATGGTCGGAAACTGGCAGGCATATTACTGGAACTACGTGGTGAATCAAACAGCCCATGCAGTGCGATTATAGGTATTGGTGTGAACGTTAATATGCCTGAGGATATGGCGGACAAAATTGATCAACCGTGGATTGATATGCAGCAGTTGTTAAAGAAACAGGTCAATCGTAATAAAGTAGCGGCAATGATTTTAAATGAACTTATTCCACGTTTGCAGCAGTTTAACAAGACGGGCTTCAGTGGATTTATGAACGAATGGGAACAGCTGGATTTTCTGGCAGGTAAGGTTATTAATATCGAAGGGCATATGCAGCTTAGTGAAGGTGTTGCAAGTGGGGTTGATAAACAAGGTGCCTTGTTGGTGGAATATAAAGGTCAGGTGCAGGCCTTATATTCAGGTGAAATTAGTATACGTCCAAAAAATTTAATCAGACACAATTAACCCAAGAGTGACTAAGCATGTCTTACTTATTAATTGATATTGGGAACTCGTATATTAAATACGCAACGTATGATAATAATCAATTATCCCCTGCCAGCCTTTTAAATAGTTTAGAGTTTATTGATGCACTTAATACCTGTCGCTTAAAAATAGCTGAGCCACCCGAGAGTGTTGTTTTAGTGAGTGTAGTGGATAAAACACTCACTAATAATATAATAGATAAACTAACCCGGTTTTATCACTGTCAGGTACAGCGAATTGAAACCTCGACGGAGGCCTTGGGTGTAACTTGTGGTTATTCAAACTATTCACTTTTAGGTGCAGACAGATGGCTTGCAATGATAGCGGCATTTAGCCGGGTTAAAGATCAGTCACAAGCCAGGCCTGTTTTAGTGGTGGATTGTGGTACGGTAGTTACGGCCGATGTCGTGGATGCAGGTGGGCAACATTTAGGTGGCTGGATGATGCCGGGCAGTTTGTTAATGTGCCAGGCGCTCAGTCAAAAGGCCAGTGGTATCCTTTATGGGCTTGAAAATTCAGGCTCTGGTCTGGACTGTAACACTATGCAGCACGATACCCCGGTTATTGGCAAATCAACCCGGCAGTGTGTTGATGTAGGGGGGAAATTAGCGGTAGCCGGGTTTATCGGGCAATGTTTTTTGCAGGCGAAAGAATTATCAGGCGTTGCACCATTGTGTATTTTTACTGGTGGTGGCGCCAAAGAAATTATTCCATTATTAACCGTATCGGTAGACTATGTTCCCGATCTCGTTTTAGATGGTTTAGCTTTATTTATTGAGTAGCGATATGTTGAAGTGGTTTTTATACAGTTTAATTCTTTTGAATATTGGTTTTTTCGCATGGAATTCGCGCAGTGGTGTACCTTTAGATAAAGCCAGCAAGTTTGAGGAGCCAGATGGTGCAGTGAGACTGCTTTTGTTAAAAGAAAAACAGCAGCTAGCGGATGAAAACCAGGCTGCTGACGAAACGTTAATGTGCTTTAGCGTTGGGCCTTTTACACGCAAAACAGCGGCCGTTGCGGCACAAACGCGTTTGAAGAAATGGGGTATTCAGACAAAGCGCCGGGTACAGAAAACCTCTGTGGAAGGTTTTTGGGTGATTATTCCACCATTAAAATCACGTAAAGCAGCAAGTCAGCAAATTAAAAAAATAAAAGAGCTGGGTATTCATGATTATTTTCGGGTTGCGACGGGGTCACAGAAAAATGCAATATCGCTGGGGGTTTTTTCCAAATCCTCTTCTGCACACAGGCGGCTGGCTGAAATGGAGCAAAAAGGGGTTAAGGCGATCATTTCAGCGGTTGACTTACCCAAACGAAACTATTGGCTGGATTGGCCATCAACAGAAACAGCCTTAACCACTGAACAGCTTGCCAGACTACAGAAAACCTTTAAGGGGATTGGCACGGTATCCTTAAATTGCTCAACCTAATCAAATACTTAGAGGACCAAAAGGGCTTGTAATTAGTTTTAAATTAGGCTGAATTTACCATTGCCATATTGCCCTTTTTTGCCTAAAATGCGCTCTCTTTTAAAGAACCACATCTGGAAATATTTCAGAATATTTTTTATTAAAGAAGGCCGGCGTAGCTCAGTTGGTAGAGCAACTGACTTGTAATCAGTAGGTCCCGAGTTCGACTCTTGGTGCCGGCACCATATACAAAACAGCTTAGCGGAAAACCGCTAAGCTGTTTTTTTATGCAAGCTCTTTAAGCAAGATTCAGTTTAGTCATTATCAATCATCTTCATTGCGCTTACCAGACTGCGGTGCATACGGCTAATGGAACTTGAAAGTGATGCGATTTCATCATTGCCTTTGGCTTTAAAATCAGTAGCATCAAGATCACCTAAACTTACCTGCTCGGCATGCATCGACATTTTCCTGATGGGGCGAATAACAATAGCGTGAAGCAGGATATTGAGTAGAGCGATAACGGTGACAAAAATAATCGACATGGAAATCATAAAGGTTATAAAGGCTTTATCGGCGCGCTCAAGTGGCAGTGACATGGGGACTTTTACAAGTTGCGTACCGACGACTTCGTTCATTTGCCAGCCAAAGCCATTCGCTTCACCGTAACGAGCCAGCATCGCTTTGGGTGCATCTTCAACTTTGCCATGGCAGGCAAGGCAGCCCGCCTTTGTAATTTTGATTGGCCGCGCAATATACAGTGAGCGACCTTTAGCGGCTTCCTGTTCTCCAACGAGTTCTTTTGCTTCAGGGTTGGCTTTAAAATATTCCACCAAAGACGCTTCCCAGTCCGTTGCTCTGGATGCAGGGTTCGTAGGGTTAATAGTGGCTTCTTTATAGCTGTATTCAGGATAGCGCACATGCAATCGTTTGATAGTGGAGTGTGCGGAATAAGCTGGCACCATTTGAGGGACAAACTCCATGTTTGCTTTTTGTAATAGTGGGCGTATTTCATCAATCGTATAACCACGATTTGCTTTGGCGCTGGCCATGATAATGCCCGCTGTGTTCATAACTTCTTCGCGTGCATTATCCTGTAACATTTTATACGAGATAAAGCCGGATGCGATAACACCAATACCGGCAACAAGTGTAAAGGATAAATTAAATTTTGTTCTTAAGCCCATAGTGAGCACTCCCTTTTATTATTTATATCGACAGCCTGCGCAAAATAATACGGTATGCGTGTCGGGTATAGTTCTAATTTATTTTTATGAGTTGAGTGATTTATCTAGAAACATTTTTTTATTTTTTTGATCAGCTCATTTTTATCGGTTGCGTCATCAACATGTTCGGCTAATAGCTGACATAAATCATCTGTACTCTGGGACTTCTTGCTATATCGGTTGACCAGTAATTTGCCAATGGGACCAATAAAAGATGTTGTAACACTGCTTACGCATTGTAACTGTGTTTCGGTTAAAGTTAAACGTATGGCTTTGGTTTGTTCTGCTGTCATGTTTGCCGATGAGGCATTTGCTGCAAAGCGTTGCCGGATATGCTGGCGAACGCCATCACTGGGTAAGTGTTCATCGAGCTTAAGACACAATTCTTCCATGCTGGTGGATGTTTTAATGGCCTTGCTTACCAAAACGGGTGCCATTGGGCCAACATGTTTGGTGAGCTCTTTGGTTAAGTCTTCAATCGTATGTTGCTCAAAATTGGCAACGGTTTCCCTGGTAGGGGCATTGGGATCAAATTTGCGCTGTTTATTTTCTGGTGAATGCGGTGTAATCGTTTCATTATTTGAAATTTTACGTAAATCAGCCATAAACTCGATAAGAGACGGGTATCTATCATCGACCGAACGTGCCAGTGCTTTATCAATAATAAGATTTAATGCTTTTGGCAAATGATCCGGCATATTTAAATTGGGACGATCTGCATAGAGTACCGAATGAATAATGGCGGGTGCTTGATCGCCTTTGTAGGGGCGTTCACCAACGAGCATTTCATAGAACATAATGCCCAACGCCCAGATATCGGTACGGGCATCAATTTTTTCACTACAAAGCTGTTCTGGTGACATATAGGCAACCGTGCCCAAACTGACCCCCGTTGAGGTCATATTTACACCGCTGATTTTCGCCACACCAAAATCAAGTACCTTGACAATATTTTCCGAGGTGACGATGACGTTAGCCGGTTTAATGTCACGATGAATAATGCCGTTGTTATGTGCCGCATGCAGGCCTTCACTAATTTGCAGGCAAATTGCAATGCTGTCATCGAGGGGCATAGGGCCATTGCGCATTCTTTTATCGAGCGTATAGCCATTATAAAAGGGCATGGCGATATAAAGCTGTTTGTCATCGGTTTCGCCGATGTCGTAGAGGGTGCAGATATTCGGGTGATCCAGGCGTGACACAGCCTTGGCTTCATTTAAAAAGCGTTCCCGGTTCTGATTATTCACCGTAAGATGCGGTGGTAAGCATTTTAAGGCCACATAGCGATCCAGCCGGGTGTCTTTAGCTTTATGGATCATGCCCATGCCACCGGCACCAATAATACTTTCGATTTTATAAGGGCCAACCTGCTCGCCAATCATAGATTGGGCATTTTCAGATGCATCGGTGGGGATTTGGTTATCGGATTGAGATAATAAAACCAGCACATCCTGTTTAAGGCCTGCATCACCCTCACAGGCATCCTCTACAAATGCATTGCGTTTTTGGGAAGGTAAGTTTAGTGCGCTGTCCACTATTGAACGTGCTGTTTGTGTCTTAGCCATAATATTCAATCTAGCCTATTCGTTTTGCAGTGTTTTAAATTCAAGGTACGCTGTGACCTACTTAATAGTTTAGCATCGGCTAGATTTTAGCCGAAAAATTCAAGTTTAGCCTTAAAAAATTTGTTGTTATTACATGCTCTCTATAACTATTTGATTTAAATAGAATTATTCTCTGGTGGGCTAATTAGCCCCGTCTGATAAGCACGCTGGATACATTCTGCGCGACTTTTTGCATGCAAAAGCTGGAACATGGCGGAAAGATGGGACTTAACGGTGTGTTCGCTAATATTCATCAGTAGCGCGATGGATTTATTAGCATGCCCCTGTGCGGCCAGTTTGAGCACTTCGCGTTGCCTGCGGGTCACCCCGAGTGCGTTAATGCTCGAATCAGCCTGCATGCGTCCTGTTGTCAGGTTTTTAATGCGCGAAAGCCGCAGTTCAACCGTTTCAGGAATATACGTATTGCCATTAAATATCTGGTTTAAGGCATTTTTCATTTGTGCGTGACTATGGGTTTTGGGGAGAAAGCCTGCGATATCAAAGGTGAGCGCCTTTTTCATTATTTTAATATCGTCGTTATCCGATAGCATAATCACCGGACTGAGGATCTGGCGTTTTTGCAGTACAGTTAAAAAACCAAGCCCATCCAGTTTAGGCATACTGATATTAATAAAAATAAGGCCAGGCAGGCTGGTTTTATCCAGCGCCTCGACTGCATCGAGAGTATGAGTATACTTATATATAGTATTATCTTGCTGGAATAGCGAAACCAGCTGCTCAAGTGAGTCCATAAACAGAGGATGATTATCAATAATATAGGTTTTCATTTATTGGACAAAACACGCATAAGTTATTGTTAAGTATTGTTTTTTTATCTCTGAGTTAATATAGTGGATATTATTTGCACTGTAAAGCGACTTATTACCAGCAAATTCATACTTTTAGCTAGTTGGCTTTTTGTAGTTAATCCCCTACACTTTGTCTAAAAGAATCAAAACAGCCTGTTTGATCTGGCTTTATACAGCCTGTTGAGCTGGCTTTATGTAAGTTACTATTGAGGAGTATTTGGAATGATTAAGGGTCGTTTAAAAAACAAGAGTCGGTTAAAACAGTTTGGTCAGGGGATGACCGAGTACATTATTATCGTTGCACTGATTGCAATTGCAGCGATTGCGGTTTACTCATTGTTCGGTAAAACAGTTAAAAACCAGGTTTCTGGCATGGCCCAGGAACTCAGTGGTGGTGATGGTACAGCTGCTCAAAGTGCTGCGGCGACTGCTGCGGATGCAGCCGCTAGCAAAGCTGAGGGTGATAAAGGCGGCTTAGGCGATTACACCGGCCAAAATAAATAGTCATTTAATTCAGGTAAGTTTTGTTGCTAAGACCGTTTAATTATTAAGCGGTGAAGGGATTACTACGCCCTGAAAAAGCCGCTAAATTTAAAATATATATGGCAAAATTAAAACACACAATTCGGGGGTATCACCGCCAACATGGCCAAACCATGGTATTCGCACTGGTCTTTATTGTGGTTATTTTAATTGGGGTGGTTGTTTTGTTTAATACTGGCCAACTTACCCGGCATAAAATGGAAGTGCAAAATGCGGCCGATGCCGGAGCGTACAGCGTGGCGGTTTTAACTGCCCGGCAACTGAATTTTATGGCCTATACCAATCGTGCAATGGTGGCCAATCAGGTCTCGGTTGGTCAGTTCTCAGCATTTCGATCCTGGGGCAAAAAATTTGAGATGGCAGCAGCGGGCCCACCATTACCTAACAAACCGTATTTTCGTACAACGGGTTATCTTTCGATAATGGGGTTGAATGCAATTGCTCCGGGTGCGGGTGCTGCAGTTGCCATTTCAGTTTGGGGTACAACAAGCATATATAACGTTGTTTACCAGGCGGTTGGTGCAGCTATGGGGTTTATCAATACCCTCGCGGTTAGTAAGCTACCGGAACTGCAGAATATTTACTTATTCCACAATTATATTATGCAAGCGGCAACGCAAGTAGCACAGGTTGAGCTTTTGCCGAAAGTGATTGAGGCAAATGCAGAAGATGCAAAGTTGTCAAACTTTGGAGCTTTGGCTGTGCTTTTGAGCGCAACTGAACAACAAATGAATTTTTTATATAGCCCCAAACCTAAAACCGATAAAGGCAAACAGGCTAAGCGCCGTTTTGCCGCTTTTGTAAATGATTCACGTGATACCTGGACGAAAAACCGAGTCCGGCGCGACTTACGTTCACCTGAAATACCACTTATTCCGTTACCGGGGGGTGGGGTATCGGCAAGTATGGGTTTTGATCTTCGAGGTGGCACCGAGCTACGTTTTATCACTATTCCAGATAAAAAAGAGTTATACAACTGGTCTTCACTTGATACGGTAGGTTTAGGTTTAGACGTGAGGATTAAAGCAAGTTTTTGTGCCATATGGGAGCCCTATGTGGCGAGTTGGACACCATTTAGAATTAAATGGAGATGTGCTTGGCGGATTAAAGTCAATAACACTTATCCACTTAATCTTCCAATGGGTGGAGCATCGTATGAAGTGATAGAAGCGAGTGGTTTACTGGGACCATTTATTAGCCAATGGGGTACGCCACAAGATTCTTTGTATGGAAATGCATTAATTAACACTTATCCTTCAGCAATGGAAGCCACTGTTCCTGTTCCTGGTGGATACCAGCCGCCGGCAAATTTCAGTAAAGGTTTGCCTAGATATATTGATTTGGATGCAGAGAATTACCCGGCTGTTAAAGAAGCGCCTGTGTTTTTGGTGAGTGTGCGGAAAAATGCCAATGATTTAGGTACAAGTGATCGGATTAATAAAAGCAGTGATGTTTTAACGACGGGTGAGTTTGAAGTTAAAACAAGACTGGCTGGTGGCGATAATTCGACTGAAGGCGACCCCGGCGGACGTATTGGACAAGAAATCCAGTCTTATATAAATGATGTTGTTGCAAAGTATAAACAACGTTTGCTGGATGCAACAGGTGGTTTAGGTGGGGGGCTCGCAACAGCTGCAGCTAACCAGTTTAAAACCGAGTTAAATAAAATTCTTAATTCGATGGGCAATACCTTTAACAATCTTTTAATTCCCAATAGTAGTAATCAACAAGATGGTGCAATTTTCGCAATGGCGGCAGCAAGTGTTTACTTTGCGAACCCAGATGCGCGAGATGAAAATGGCAGTACCTTTACGCCTTACTGGCAGGTACGATTAAAACCCGTCGACGATAATATTCGTAAATGGTCAGTGTTAACTCAGACATTATCAGCTGATACTTCGACTCAGGCGGAGCTTCAATATACGGATCCAGATCCAGATACCAGTGGTGTTAGAAGCGGTAGTGAGTTAATGCGACTAGAAAAGGTTGTACCCAAATGATGTTGAGCATAAAAAAACAACAGGGGCAGGCCATTGCAGAGTTTAATGTGACAGCGGCTTTTTTATTGGTACCACTTTTTATATTGATACCTTTATTAGGTAAATACATAGACATGAAGCATTCGTCGATTCAGGCTGCACGTTACATGGCATGGGAGCGAACTGTGTGGTTTGAAAAAGCGCCAAAGTACAGTTCTACTGCAGCTGTGAAATCAGCATCAGTTATTGAAAAGGAAACCCTTAGTCGCTTTTTTGGAAATAGTGACAGGCAGATTAGCTCAGCAGATAAAAACACACTGGATGATGATGAAGTGAATTTATTGTGGAAAGATAATGGCGGAAGGAACTTGGTTGAAGTCAGTAATGTGAGTGCGCTTTTCCCTTATGGCGATGAAGAAGTACCATCTAAAGCCTATAAAGCCTTTGATGCAACCACTAATATAATTGATACAGTTGCCAATGCGTTATGGAATGGACTAGTTGATGGAATGAACAGGTTTAATAACATAATGAATAGTCTGATAGGGGTGAAGCCTATCAAGCCAGTGCCGCCGAAAAATTTAGTCGATATTACAGGTAAATTTCACTTTGAAGGGTATTATCGTTCAGAAGTAACAATGGATATCAATAACATTCCGTATCTGGATGTCTTCGACAGTCTGGATTTGCAAATGGTCAGTCGTGGTGCAGTTCTTACAGATGCCTGGTATCCAGCTGGCAATGAAGGTAAGCAAAAACAGGATACTATGTTTGCAAAATGGACAGATAGCTTTGTTCCTGTTGTTCTAGCGCGTGAGCCACTTTCAAAAGCACAGGATGTCTTTTCAGAACCCTATAGTATTTTACCAGCACTTGCACCTGAGCTGGCAAATGACAAATTAATTTTTGGTTATGTTGATACCGATCCTGTAAGAGACAGTTCTGAAATACCAGAGTGTCCAAAAGGGGTATGTTCATTTGACTAGTTTGCAAAAAAAAATGTTTGCAGTGCTTTTACTATTCGCCGGTATTAGCGAAGCTGTATATGCATGGCCAAAGGTTTCTTTACCACCTCAAGTTGGGTTTAAACAAACACTCGCTGAAGAAATGTTTGTTAATGGTGTGCCTATGAAAATTACGCACTTTAAAAGCCGCTTATCGGTAGATCAGGTTTTAAACTATTATCGAAATCGGTGGGGTGAGAAATTTGCTGAAAGTGAGTTTGATGGTTGGCAGCAGATTAGCCAGTATAGAAATAACTATTTTATTACTGTGCAAATTAAAACAGCCGATGTGGTTATAGATGGTCAGTACACATTAGGCCGTTTAAACATATCGAATTTTGATGTTAAGTCAGCAAAGGAAATAAAAGAATTTCCAATGTTAAATGACTCTAAAATTATTAATAACGTTGAAACAGTTGATAAGGATAAAAGTGGCAGGGTGTTGCTTTTTCTAAACAGACAGGCTTTAGAAGAAAATGCGGAATATTATAAAAATCATTTTACATCTAAAGGGTGGGCACAAACAATGGCGCAGCAAGTTGGCCTAGGGGCACGTGTATATGTTTTTAAAAAAGATAAAGGTGAAGTAACAATAAATATTCGTTCTATTGAGGGTGGAAGTAGCGTGATGGTCAATGAGGTTTTCGAAAAGTCATGGTTCAATTAGGTAATGAGTTTTCAAGGTATTTAAAATGAAAAAAATTAAATTGCAGCAAGGACAATCAATGGTGGAGTACGTGGTTATTGTTGGTGCGATTATTGCCGCGCTTTATTCAGCCGACGATGTAATGGAGTTAATGCGTGATACCATGAAAGGCTCACAGGAGGGGTATTCATATGCCATTTCAATTTCAGAATTACCGGATGAAAATGGTGCAACGCCTTAGTACTGGTGTTGTATAGGTTAGGTTTTAAGATAAACAGGCTAATGTAACAAACTAAAATTAATTTAAAAAAAGAAGAAAAGATATGAGCAAACCAAATCAAATAAAATCATTTATGGCTGTTCTTCGTGCTAATAAACCATTGAAGCTGTTATTAATAGCAATTGGTCTGGCGATTTTAGCCGCTTTTTTGGCGGTTAAGTATTTACAATTAAGAGAGGCAGCTCTTAAAGAAGCTTACCAGCAATCAGGTGAGCGAATGGTGAGTGTGGTTGTCGCTAAAGGCAACTTGCAGCGTGGAACGGTATTAAGCAAAGCCAATTTGGCAGTACGAAAGATACCGAGTATTTATGTACATCAACAAGTTGTGCCACCGAGCAAGTTTCAGGTAGTTAAAGGCCGGCGTTTGCTGGAACCATTATCACAAGGGCGAGCTTTATTATGGAGTCATGTAACGGGTGATCAGCGTCGTGATTTTTCTGATGTGCTCGAATCAGGACGCCGCGCGGTGACCATTCCGGTTGATCAGCTATCCTCTGTCAGTGGTATGGTGGAACCGGGTAACCGTGTGGATTTACACATTACACTTCCTGCCAAGTTAGTAGGCGGGGGTGATGGCGATGTTGTTTTCCCCTTACTACAAAATGTTGAGGTGCTTGCAACGGGACGACGTTTAGAACCCAAAGTGCAGGCAACCATGGCTGTTTCTTATCGTAACCAGGGACGTAGTTATAATACTTTGACGGTTAATTTAAGTGCAAAGGAAACCTCTCTTTTATTTGCAGCAAATACAGCCGGTCGATTATCTGCGTCATTACGAAATCGTACTGATAGCAGTTTTGTTTTTACCAGTATTCGTCCTGCCGAAATTTTATCTTTTGCTCAAGGGATCAATCAGGAAGCAAAAGCCAGAGCACAGTCAAAGGTTAAAGTTGTGCGTGACAAAGACGGTAATATCCTTGGCAAAGTTGTTGATGGCAAAGTGGTTAATGAAAAAGGCGAAGTCATTGGCAAGGTCAATTCTGATGGAACCGTTGTTAGTAATACGGGTGAAATCATTGGTACTGCGGCAGAGGAACCGGTTATTACTGAGCAGATCGTGCGGGATAAAGATGGCAATGTTATCGGGAAGGTTGTTAATGGCCAGGTTATTAATGAAAAAGGTGAAGTCGTAGGTAAAGTCAATAAAGATGGATCGGTTGTGGGTAACGATGGTAAGTCTTTAGGCTCTGTGTCGGAACAAATTGTTTCCAATGTTGATGTTGTTCGTGACAAAGATGGTAATGTTGTTGGCCGTGTCGTTAATGGTCAGGTTGTTAATGCCAAAGGCGACGTTATTGGTAAAGTGAATGCAGATGGCTCAGTTGTTGGTAATGACGGCAAGTCTTTAGGCACGGTTTCTAACGAATCGGTGACAGCTGAATTAGCTAATCAACTTGAAACTTCGACTACCCCCTCTTCTGCCACGGGGGGCATAGCCCCAACATGGCTGGTGGATTACCTGGTGGGTGGCAACAGTAAAGATGGCGTTGCTGTTGTGACCAAAGTGCCGATTAAATAAAAATCTGGAATTATAAATTGGGTTGTAAGTAATTTAAATTAAATGAAGAGAGATATTCTCATGAAACGTGTAATTTTATTATTAGTCTTGATAACGGTAGGACAAGTCAGCTTTGTGTCGTCCACTTTAGCGAAAACTAAAAGTATTTTGAAAAGCCAGTACCTTAAATTGTATCGGGGGGAAGTTAAGGTTTTAAAAATTGGTGAAGTGGATCGCGTGGCTGTGGGTAATGGCAAGATTTTAAGTACCTCGATCACAAAGAAAGGCCAGCTGATCATTCTGGCTGAAAAGACGGGTGAAACAATTATACACATCTGGGGCAAAGGGGGATGGGAGCGTGATTTAAAAGTGAAGATATCCCCCTCTAACCCTCAGACCGCCGCAAGTGAAATTAAGGCTTTGCTAAAAGACTCACCAGGCTTAAGTGTACGAACAGTTGGTGGTCGTACGGTAATCGATGGTGATGTCGGGCCTGCTGATACCGCAAAATTAAAAGTAATCGAAAAGTATTACCCGAATATCATTATGTTGGCTCGCCAGACGGCTGCAAATTTTCATGACAAAATGATTCACATGAAAGTACAAATAACCGAGTTCAGTAGTAACGCACTGGAAGAGGTCGGTATTAGCTGGCAAACAAATATTAATGGCCCGGCCTGGGGTGTTGTTGCAACTCCGAGTGCAACTTATCCGGCGGATCCAAATGGCATTATTGATACATCAGCAGTACTGGGTAAGCAGTTTGGATTTTTTGGTATAGCAACGGCTATGACTTCACGTATTAACTTAATGGTCTCAAATGGCGATGCGCTTATTCTTGCTGCGCCGACTCTAACCGCACGCAGTGGGGGTGAAGCAGAGTTTTTATCGGGTGGTGAAATCCCGTTACCATCAACTAGTCAAAATGGCACGAGTGTCGAGTTTAAAGAGTATGGGATAAAACTTAAAATTAAACCCGTTGCGGATAACGAAGGTAATATTACTGCGCGTATAGAGACAGAGTTAAGTGCACCCGACCCATCAACCGCAGTACAAGGTATTCCGGGATTCTTAAGTCGAAAAGCGCAAGCTGATTTAAGTATGAAAAACAGAGAAACCATCGTTATTTCTGGCTTACTTAATTCTGAATTAGGTAAAGATGCTACCTCGGTAAAATACTTAAGCTCAATTCCATTGTTAGGAGCGCTGTTCAGAAATACTAAAACACGTGATAAGAAAACAGAATTAGTTATTTTTGTTACGCCTACTATTTTTGATGCAAATTCTAAAATTAACAAGGAATCAATAGCGCAGCATGATAAGTTGATTAAACGTTTTACAGAGGCAGCCGAGTTACGTGACTGGATGAAAGAAGGTTCTGCAAATTCAGACCTTTTGGAATAAGGTGGTAGTCAATGTTTAATATTAGTGTAAAAACAGACAAAGATGTTGAAGTTGCTAATTTGCGTTGCGTACTGAACCATTGTGCTATTGGCAAGAATCGGGATAATCTGGTGCAGTTACGTGGTTGGAGTATTGCGCCCGTGCATGCAGAAATTCAACAGCAGAAAGATGGCATTTTTATAGAGGATAAAAGTGGTGGTGCCGGTACTTTTGTTAATAATAAAAAAATTACCGAGCGTTATGGGCCTCTGGTTGAAGGTGATGTTATTGGTATTGCCAGTTATCGGCTAAAAATCGACTCATCTGAGTATGATGAACAGGATAAACGGCGCCGCAAACTCGAACAGAATGACATTAACAGCACGCAGGAATTACGCGACGTAAAGCAAATTCTGCGGAATGAACTACTGATGTGGCGCGGTTATGTGCATCAGGAATTGCTCAGCTATATGGATTTGCAACGTACCGATATAGGTAACTGGAGTGAAGACGAGTTACGAGACAAAGTAAATGAAATGATCAACGAGATCATCGATGGTATTGATGAAGGCTTACCAGCACATATCAAGCGTGAGGTTTTAGCAAAAGATGTACTCAATGAAACCATTGGTCTTGGGCCACTTGAAGATTTACTTGCAGATGAGTCTGTAACTGAAGTTATGGTTAATTGTTTTGATGACATTTATATTGAACGGGAGGGTAAATTAATACATACCGATGTTATTTATAGTGACCATGATGCGGTGATGTCGACTATTGAACGAATTATTTCACCATTAGGCCGACGTATTGATGAAAGCTCGCCAATGGTTGATGCACGTTTAAAAGATGGCTCACGGGTAAATGCCATTATTCCTCCGTTAGCATTGCGCGGTCCCTGTATTACAATTCGTAAATTCTCAAGCAAAAAATTATCCGATCAGGATATTATTAATTTTGGTGCGATCAGTGCAGAAATGATGGCCTTTCTTAAAACTGTGGTGGTAAATAAACAAAACGTTATTATTTCCGGTGGTACCGGTTCTGGTAAAACAACATTGTTAAATGTGCTATCAAATTATATTCCTAAAGGTGAACGCGTTATTACTGTAGAGGATGCGGCAGAGTTACAACTGCAACAACCCCACCTTGTTACATTAGAAGCACGGCCAGCTAATATTGAGGGTACAGGTCAGGTTACGATTCGGGATTTAGTTAAAAACTGTTTGCGGATGCGCCCGGATAGAATCGTAGTGGGTGAGTGTCGTGGTGCAGAAGCACTCGATATGTTACAGGCAATGAATACTGGCCACGAAGGTTCATTGACAACGGCACATGCGAATACACCACGTGATATGTTATCACGGATGGAAGTAATGGTACTCATGGCTGGTATGGAATTACCTATTCAGGCTATCCGCGAACAGATTGCATCGGCGATTAACATTGTTGTGCAGCAAAATCGCTTCCCTGATGGTAGTCGGAAAATTACTTACATCACTGAAATTACTGGCATGGAATCGGGTGTGATCCAGATGCAGGATATTTTCCGCTTTGAACAGGATGGCTACGACGAAGAGGGCAAATTACAAGGGCGTTTTGTTGCCACTGGACAGATCCCTGAGTTTTACGAGCAAATGCGCAAGCGTGGCTTAGATGTTGATTTGAGTGTTTTTAACAATATAGGTTAATAGATAGATGGAAACGGTTCTATTTTATACAGCAATTACGTTAGTTTTTTTAGCTGCGGGTATCTTCGCATGGCTGGCTGTCAGGTCTTTCGGCAAGTTCTGGCATGAATATCAGACAACCTTTAGTGAAAGTACAACAAACAATCTGGGTGATATGTTTATGTTTGTCGATCCGCAACGGTTATTTGTTTTAAATATTGCGGGCGTTGTTGTGGTGTCAACGGTAGTATGGCTGTTGACACATACCTGGATTGCGGTTGTGGCAACAGCTATTGGTATGATGGCCTTGCCCTGGTTTATATACAAAGCAATTCGAGCCCGACGTTTTAAAAAATTTGAACAACAACTTCCTGAAGCCTTGCTTGCTATTGCTAGTAGCCTGCAATCGGGTGCAAGTTTACCAATGGCATTTGAAAGTTTGATCACCGAGCAACCACAGCCACTAAATCAGGAATTTGAGTTATTGATGCGTCAGACACGCATTGGTGTGGATATGGAAACCGGTTTATCGAATATGGAAAAGCGCCTGCCTATTCCTGATTTTATTGTTGTTGTCTCGGCGATTAAAATTTCCAGAGAAGTTGGTGGTAATTTAATTGAGGTAATGGAAACACTTGCCGAAACATTGCGGCGTAAATCATCAATGGAAGGGAAGATTGAAAGTTTAACATCTCAGGGGCGATTACAGGGTAAGGTAATGACAGGCTTACCTATTTTACTGGGTGTGGTGTTAATGCAAATTGAGCCGGAAGCGATGTCAAAATTATTTACAACACCGGTTGGTTGGGGAACACTGGCAGTGATTGTTGTGATGGAGTTTTTAGGTTATATGACGATTAAAAAAATAACTTCGATTGACGTTTAGGCGATAGTTTATGGATATATTGATTTTATACTCAACCGGTTTTACAGTGGCAGGCAGTGTGTTAGCTCTGCTTATTGCTGGTTATATTTTTAACAGCGTTATTCCTGAAGATAACCGGGAATATCTGGATCCACTTCCTTCCTGGTTGAAAATGTGCTGGCCATTGGTGAGAATTTTTGCCTACTATATTGGTAGCAATTTTCCGGTAGAAACACTAAATAAGCTGGATGCACGGTTGCAACATACTGGTGTGGGATATTTAATGAATGCCGAAGAATTTATCGGGGTGCGTATTGTTAGTGCACTGTTCCAGATGTCTGCTGCAATACTGGTGATGGATTTATTGCAGGATCATAATATCATTTGGCCACTTCTTGGTTTGGTCTTTGGCTTTTATTTCCCAATAATCTGGTTGAATGACACACGTAAAAAGCTGGAAAAAGAAGTAGTTCGTGCATTACCTGTCTTTCTGGATTTTATCAGTATGTCTGTCGAAGCAGGTTTAAACTTTACCGGGGCATTAACTCAGGCAATGGATAAAGTTCCACGAGGTGCACTTTATAATGAATTTACGATTGTGATGAGAGATATTCGTGCGGGTTTAAGTCGGGCAGACGCTTTACAACGAATGGCAGACCGGCTGGATATTAAAGATGTTACAACCTTTATCCGTGCCATTATCACGGCTGAACGACTGGGCTCCAGTATGAAGAAAACATTAAAAGTACAATCAGAACAACGTCGAAATGAGCGCTTTCAACGTGCAGAGAAAATGGCAATGGAAGCGCCCGTTAAACTGATTGCACCATTAATTATGTTTATTTTTCCAGTCACATTTATTGTGCTTGGTTTTCCGATTGTGATGAAGTTTATTGGTGAAGGCTTACTTTAACTCTAAATGTTATACGGTCAGGTTATCGAAGCAGAGAGTCAGCGTTGTGTGCTTGGTCATGTTTTAAAAGCAAATAATGCATGGGAACGGGCAAGAGGCTTGCTTGGGCGTACTCGGCTAAATGAGAAGCAGGGGTTCTGGCTAGAGCCCTGTCCATCGGTTCACACCTTTGGGATGCGCTATGCACTGGATATTGTTTTTTTAGACAAGGACAGCAAGGTTATTAAAGTGGTGGAAAATTTAAAGCCATTGCGGTTTGCAAATTGTTTTTCTGCATCGTCAACGTTGGAGTTGCTTGCAGGTCAGGCTGGGAGTCTGGGAATAAAATCAGGTATGCAACTAATATGGAAAGAAGAATTGAGTTAATATGAGAACAAATAAGACAGGTCGTTTATTGTTAATGTTAGTGAGTCTGATGATGACGGCATGTGCAATACAACCAAAACAAACCAGTGTGTTTGAGCTTGAGCAGCAAGCATCAAAAGCCTATGTAGATAAGCAATGGAAACTGGCTGAAGAAAAATACAGTGAGCTTATTTCCTTGTCACCCGGCACAGCTGAAATATGGTTTCGGCTCGCTAATATTTATGCGCATACAAAAAAACCGGAAAAGGCCATTACTGCGTATAGAGAGGCTATTATTAGAAAGCCTGACTATGGAAAAGCATGGTACAACCTCGGTGTTATATCGATACAGCAGACAACATCAATTTATATTGAGATGTTAAAACATTTAAACCCGGACTCAAAACATTATAAGCAGGCAAAACAAACAGTAGAAGCCTTAATCAATATATTAGAGCAGCGTCGAGCAGCGGGTAGAGGAGCGAAGCCTGCTGAGCAGGTTAAATAAAGATACGGTTCAATAATGAAATCCACAGTACAATTTCAATATGGCCAAAGTATGACGGAGTTTCTGGTTATTATGCCAGTTATGTTGTTATTAATTTTCGGTGCAATACAGTTTATTTTTATTTATCAAGCTAAAACAACGTTAAATTATGCAACTTTTGAAGCAACGCGTGCGGGGTCACTGGAGAATGCAAGTCTGGAATCAATTGAAAATGGCTTTACAAGAGGGATTACACCTTTATTTACAAGGTTTTCGACTAAAGCTAACACAGAAGATGATTTAGCTGCGAAGGTTTTGTCTGCCAGAGAAATTGCCCGTGACGAAGTGGCTAACGGTTTTGTGAAAATTGAGCTGCTAAATCCCACTTCACGTGCTTTTAGTAGTTTATATGATCCGGTTGTATTTGCTAACACAGGGGAGAAAGAAATACCAAACGATAATTTGTCGTTCCGGCGTTCCCCAAATGATGCGTTGCAAGATGCTAACTTGTTAAAGTTACGTATTACTTATTGTATGAAGTTGATTGTACCTGTTGTTAATTCAGTTATTCTGGAAGCGGTGCTTGCAGTGACAAAAGACAGTTTTGAGAAAGACTGCCTTGATAATAAAAATCGTTTCCCTATCGTGTCACATGCGATTATTCGTATGCAAACTCCAGCACGCGAGTGTAAAGGTTGTTTTGCTAATAACTAATGGTGCCCCTTATAGGTCATTCAATTCAATACAGGTTGCGTTAAATTCATTTATCAGTGCCTCTATTTGGACTTTTGAATCCGATATATCACCATTTTTTCCCATTGCCTCTAAATCGGCTGCAATGGACGAAAGCTGTAGCGCGCCAACATTCGCACTACTGGACTTTATTGAATGGGCATTGCGCGTAAAAACGTCTAAATCATTTTGCTGCTGCAATTCTGGCATAGACTGAATTAATTTACCGGTGTCATCAATAAATGTATTGATGAGCATGCTAAAGGCATCCCCCATAATTTCCTTGAGTGATGTGATGATACCTTTATCGACTACGCTACTTTTAGACATTACCTGTACCTCTTAAATTCGAGTCTTAACTTATCTGCTGTTTATTGGTTGTTTGTTGCTTTAAATATTGTGCAAGAAGGTTGTAAAGGTCATCTTTAACAATAGGCTTTGGCAAATAATCATCCATACCAACAGCCAGGCAACGTTCCCGGTCTTTGTTGTGTGCGTTGGCGGTTAAGGCAACAATGGGGATATGTTGGTTTTTCTTGTTTTCAATTTCATTCTTTCTTATTTGCCGGGTTGCTTCGAACCCATCGAGTACGGGCATTTGGCAATCCATTAATATTAAATCATAAGTATTGGTTGAGACTTTTTGCACAGCTTGCAACCCATCGGTAGCGATATCCGGTATTAAACCAAATTTTTCCAGTAAGGCTTTTGCGACGAGCTGATTAACGAGGTTGTCTTCAACCAGAAGAATTGAACCCGTTAGAGGTGTCAACTGGTTTGGTAATATGGGCTTGTCATGGGGTTCGGTCGTTTGAATATTGGTATTTAAATTCAGGTTTAGTGTAAACCAGAATGTTGCACCCTGGCCAGGCAGACTGTTAACACCAATCTCACCCTGCATCAGTGTTATAAGTTGTTTGCATATTGCCAGTCCAAGTCCGGTACCACCAAACTTACGGGTTGTGGAGGAGTCAACCTGAGTAAAGTCTGAAAATAATTTTTCCTGTGCATCAGAATCAATGCCGATACCTGTGTCGCTGATACGAACCATTAAACTGGCGGAGTTGTTATTGACTGCGGAGCCTGAAATAGTAATTTTAATTGAACCTTGCTCTGTAAATTTAATGGCATTGCTTATTAAGTTTTGTAAAACCTGTTTTATTCTTAAGCTGTCACCGAGTAAATCAGTTGGGCAACTTTCTTCAATGTTGTAAATAAGTTGAATATTTTTTTCACTGGCCTTGCTTCTAAATAAGCTAACAATATCTGTTGTTATTTTATTCAGATTAAAAGGTACGTTTTCAAGCTCCATTTTCCCGGCTTCAATTTTGGAAAAATCAAGAATGTCATTAATCACAACCAGTAGTGAGTTTCCTGAGTCGATGATGGTATTAACGTAAAGTTGTTGTTCTTCGGTTAACTCTGTTGTTGCCATTGCTTGAGCCATTCCGAGCACACCATTCATTGGGGTGCGTATTTCATGGCTCATGGTGGCAAGGAAATTACTTTTGGCAATGGATGCTGCTTCCGCTCGTGTTTTTTCGATGGCAAGTTGACGAGTGCGTTCTTCAATCTTTGTTTCCAATGCTTCGTTTTGTTCTCTTACTTTCATATTAAGTGCAGATGCTTCGATGGTATTGGCACAATTTAAAAGAATAATAGAAAGCAGGCCAAGTGTTGTTTCGTTGATGCTGTCCGTATCAAAATCAAAGGTTGCGACAAACATGCCGATAACTTTGCCACGGATAGCGACAACATGAAAAAGACGTGACAGGTGGGCTTCGTCCCCATGTAAAACAACGGCACGGTTCTGGTTTAAAGCCCAGGCAAAAGTACCTTCGTTTATAGCGGTATTGGAGATCCGGTTAATATGGTTAAAAGCCTTTTCTGGTTGGCAATAAATTAAATTGAAATCCAGGCCATCGTCATCCAGTAACAAAAACCCCATTTCATTCAGCGACATGATCTTTCGAATACGTAACCAGACAGCATCAAGGATCATGGCTGTATCCGGCTCACCATCAAATTGCAACAAAACATCATCCGGTGTTGCAATGGTGTGCAATGCATCGATAAGCTGGCTGTACATTTTTGTCATGTACTGGTCATTGTTGCTGCTATCGGGTGCGCTCATGCTGCCCCCGAAT
Organism: Chromatiales bacterium; assembly: GCA_027076325.1. Lineage (GTDB taxonomy): Bacteria > Pseudomonadota > Gammaproteobacteria > UBA6429 > Thiohalophilaceae > SZUA-37. Next base: position 28,905 of record JALTJZ010000074.1, read on the forward strand.
TTGCTATGGTTTCATCCGGTTCGCTGGTACCGAGGACAAAATCAACAGCAATAGTATATTGTTTGTGCAGCTCATCAATAACAGTGGTAACAATTGCATCGGGTAAGCCAATGCAATCCCATGCCTGGTTGTCCAGTGTCGGTATTAGATGTTCGCCACTGCTTCCCAGTTGTAAACTGTTGGCAATAATATCGGCAATGTGAATCACGGCAACTTCGTCCTTGAAGTCGGCGCTGCGTCGGGGGTAGTGGTGGTATGCAGTGGAATCAATTAACTGAGCTGGCAGTTTCCATTCCTTTAGCAGCATGCCCCCCAGTTTGGCATGGTCAAAACCCAAAATTTCTTTTTCTGTTTTAAACAAGAGTTGTTGGGTTTGTTTTGCCTGCTGCATTGCTGTACTGATTTCATTGGGTACTTCCTTGAACATAATAAGGCGCCCAATGTCATGTAAGAGTCCAGCAAGGAAAAAGTACTCAACATTGGCAGCACGTCTTAATGAGGCAATAATTCGGGCACTTACTGCACAGGCAATGCTATGGCGCCAGAACATTTCCATGTTAATCAGTTCTTCCGGTATATCTTTAAATAATTTCATTACTGAACTGGCTAAAACCAGTGCACGTAATTGCTGTGTTCCGATAATGGTGATGGCTTGTGATACAGAATCAATTTTACTGGGAAAATTAAACATCGCACTGTTTGCCAGGCGTAGCAAGCGAGCAGAAAGTGCGGTGTCCTCACTTAATATATCAACGAGATACTGGTTGCTGCAGTTGGCACTGTTGAGTGCTTCATCTATTTTGATATAGATCGTAGGTAAACTTGCAACTTGCAGTGTTCCCTGAATAATGTGTTCTGCACTGCGAGCCACGGGTTAACTCACCTTGTTTTCCATGTAATGATTTTGCCAGTAATCAAAAAGACTTTTTATAACAGGGTGGTTCAGGTCGTTGTGTTTAAAGTGAATTTTTGCAAGCTGGTTAGCTTCTTCAATAAGTTCCGGTGAATAGTGTTTTTTTGTTTCTTTGGCATCGACATCCCCCTTAATCTCAACTTCCAGTATTCCCCAGGTATTAAAAACACGTAAATGCTTCTCGCTCAGGATAACGCCTGATTTCAATAACACACGCCCTTGTCGATCAACGACATCGGCATCGAGTTCCATGCCAATTTCTACATTGTCCAGGAGTATTTTCGCCATTAGGTTCGGTTTCTTTATTTTGTTTTGTTGACACAGCAGCTTAACCGCGTTGAAAATTTTACGAGTTCACACCCGCCTTTTGAGCTTTAAAGCCTACTTTTATATCGGCTAAAGCAGATGAAATCTTAAATTTAAGTGACTGAATAAAGATGTAAAATCCACCATCGGCAAAATTCAGGCCAGATTTGCCATTGAAGGGCAAAAAATCGACTTTTTTAGCCCAATAATGAAGAATAATTCAACATTTATATTGACACAGACCAGCCTGCTAAACGAGAATGTGCGGCTTCATTCGAGGAGGGGTTCCCGAGTGGCCAAAGGGATCAGACTGTAAATCTGACGGCTCCGCCTTCGGAGGTTCGAATCCTCCCCCCTCCACCATTTTTACTGGTTGAAGATGTGGGAATGAATTGAGTGGATAAAGCTCCTACCTGTGGTAATTGGTAGTGAGCGCTGTGGAAAGCATGGCGAATTTAAGAATTTAGTGCTGCGTTAAATCGCGGCGAAAAGGCAGGATCTGCGGGTGTAGTTCAATGGCTAGAGCCTCAGCCTTCCAAGCTGATAATGAGGGTTCGAATCCCTTCACCCGCTCCAAATTATGCTTGTGGCTGCTAGAGAAAGTTTAGCTATGTTGGCCCTGTTATTAGTTTTTGGCTCATATAGCTCAGTCGGTAGAGCACTTCCTTGGTAAGGAAGAGGTCACCGGTTCAAATCCGGTTATGAGCTCCAGTTTTCTGGTGCGAATGAAAAGTAAGATAAAGCGCTCCAGTTTTCTGGTGCGAATGAAAAGTAAGATAAAGCGCTCCAGTTTTCTGGTGCGAATGAAAAGCAGGATAAAGCACTGCAGTTTTTGTAAGTAACGTTTTAGTAGTAAGTTAAGTTTAATTATTAATAATATAGAGTAGAGGGCAAAACGGTGTCAAAGGAAAAATTTGAACGAACTAAACCCCATGTTAACGTGGGAACAATTGGTCACGTCGATCACGGCAAAACCACCTTAACCGCGGCGATTACAAAAGTAATGGCAGAA
>JALTJZ010000075.1 GCA_027076325.1 Chromatiales bacterium
AAGATCTTTATTTATAGAATTGCAAAACCGTTTAGTTAACCATGCCAACAAAGCATTAAATCATGTGCTGGTTAACGGGAAAGCTGTGTAAAGTGTTAAGGGCGTTATTGAGTTAAGAAAGTTGGTTATTCAAAATTTTTCTTAAGCTGTTTGTGGGTAGGGCTGATATTTTTGGGCGGCGGCGAAAGTTAGAAGTAGTTTTATGCAATTAAAGCATGGTATTTACAATATTTAATGATACTGGACTACATTTGATTCATTGACAGTATGGTTGGGTAAAATTTAACCATACCGGCACAAAAAAAACGGCTGAATATAATGTTGATTAATATTCAACCAATATGAAATTATTTTTTGCACTATTATAAGTTTGGCAAATATAGAAAGTGTGAACCAGTTGGACTTTTTATAAGATGGTGTTGTTTGTTTTTAAGTGCTAAGTTAAGCTTTAATTTCTATTTTGTTATTAGTTAAGTCACATAAAAGGGAAGAAAGAAAATGGCTATTTATATTGATTATGATGGTATTAAAGGCAACGTAACGGCAGATGGTTACAAAGATCATATTGCTGCAAATTCTTTACAGTTTGGTGTCAATCGTGCCGTTAGCATGGAACCAGGCGCGATGAGTAATCGTGAATCTTCGCGTCCATTGATGCAGGAAATTCAGTTGTCAAAACGTGTTGATAGTTCTGCTGCCGCTTTATTTAAAGAATCGGTTACGGGTGCTGCGGGTAAAAAAGTAGTGATTAAATTCGTTCGTACGGGGACTGAAAAGGTCGAAGAATTTATGGATTATACGTTGGAAGATTGTATTGTAAGTGGCTACAGCATTTCTGCCAATGGTGATGATGAACCAACAGAAAATATCACACTTAGCTATTCATCGATTATGGTGAACTACAAAGACCATGATAAAACAAATAAAGCGGGTAGCCCTCAGCGCGTTGGGTACGATTTAGACAAAGCGAAACTTTTATAAACAGTAGAAGCTTAATAATTAAGGTGGAATTTATTTCACCTTAATTATTCGCGCGTCTGACTTTCACCCAAAATTTTAATACATTATATTAGTTCAGGGTTATATTTGAATCACTGGTTCAATAAATTCGGTTCTGTGGCTGATCTTTTGGGTGTTAATCAGTTTTATATACAAAGCTAAGGTGAGTTACCCATAGTTGGGGGTTAAGCATTTGCCTACAACCTCTTTAGATTAGGATGTCGCATGTATGGGCCAGATAACACAAGATAATAGAAGTATTTCAATTTCTGACTTTTCGTTAGGGAAAGATACATTGCTGCTTGCTGCATTTAGTGGCGAGGAATTTATTTCAGACTTATTTAAATTTGAAATTACGGTACTGTCTGAAAACCTCGAACTAACCGCAGAACAGTTTGTTGCAAAAGTTTGCACACTTACCGTTCACTCCAAAATAAAACGTTATTTTAACGGCTATATTAGCCATGTTTCTATTGGCGAAGTCAATGCCAACAAACTGCGTGAATATACTTTAACGATGGTGCCCTGGTTATGGTTTTTGGGTAAAACCAATAATCATCGTATTTTTCAGGATAAAAACACCAAAGAAATTGTTACCCAAATTTTCAAAGATCTTGGCTTTAACGACTTTGACTTTAAAGCCGAAGGTGGTCAAAAACGTGAATACTGCATTCAGCACAACGAGAGTGACCTGCATTTTATTTCCAGGTTGTTAGAAGAAGATGGCATTGCCTATTACTTTAAGCATGACGATAAAAAACACATGATGGTGATTGTTGACCAGCAAAATGCATACGAAGAATGCGCGCAAACAGATATAGAATATGCCAAAGGCAGCATTGGTAACGACACCGAGTCTCAAATAAGTGCCTGGGAACACCAGTATAACTTCCAGAAAGGACAGTGGACATTAAACGACTATAACTTTAAAGAGCCAGATAAAAATTTACTGGTTAATACCAAAACAAGCAGTCAGTTTGCCAACAATGCAAAGTTTGAACATTACGAATACCCCGGTTTATACGACACCAGTACCGGTAATGCCATTAGCAAAATGCGCATGGATGCCGAAGAAGTTAATGTTAATAAAGTAAGGGCAGCAAGTAATTGCAGTAGTTTTTATGCCGGTGGGAAATTCAAGCTAGCCAAACATGCCTTAAAATCAGAAAAAGGCAGTTACGTTATTGTTAGCATTGAGCATACCGCCGAAGATCCGAGTTACAAAACCGGTGGTGACACAGCGGCAGGTTACACCAATAAGTTTACCTGTATTCCAGCTGATGTGCATTTTCGCCCGGCACAAAATCATGATCGCCCGGTAATGCGAGGCCCACAGTCTGCCATTGTTGTTGGCCCTGCGGGAGAAGAAGTTTACATTGATGAATTTGGGCGTATCAAGGTTCAGTTTATATGGGATCGTGAAGGTAAAAAAGACGAAAATAGCACCTGCTTTATCCGTGTGATGCAAAGCTGGGCAGGTAACCAATGGGGAACGTCTTTTATTCCTCGTATGGGGCATGAAGTGATTGTGAACTTTCTGGATGGTGACCCGGATCGCCCCATAGTAACGGGCTCGGTTTATAACGGAAAAAACAAGCCTGTTTACAGTTCTAAAACGCAAAGTGGTATAAAAACCCGTTCAACAAAAAAAGCAACGGCCGAAAACTTCAACGAACTGCGTTTTGAAGACAAAAAAGGCAGTGAGCAAATCTATATTCATGCCGAAAAGAACATGGATACCCGCGTTGAAAATGATGAAACACTCACAGTCGATAATGATCGCACCAAAATAATCAAACGCGATGAAAACTCAACAATAGAAAACGATCGCAATAAAACGGTTAACAATAACCAGACTGAAAAAATTAAAAAGAACAAAACAATTAATGTGGGCGTTAATCATAACGAAACCATCGACTCAAACATGACCATCCATGTTGATAAAGATTTAAAAGAATCCGTTAGTGGTAATTACACCGAAAGTGTTGTTAAAGATTACAGTTTGCGTGCCAGAACCATTACCATGGATGCAGATGATAGAATTACAATTAGAACGGGTGCGGCGCAAATTGTAATGAAAAGTAATGGTGATATAACTATTAGCGGTAAAACCATTAATATTAAAGGTTCGAGCAATGTGGTTCTTAAAGGAAGCAAGGTGCTAACAAATTAATCCTGCTTATTATTGCAATGAGAGTGGCAATGACAGGTCTATTTAAAGTCATCATTCCCTTGCGGGCGTGCTGCTGTTCAGATTAAATATTGGAGTGAGACTAAAATACAAATGTCATTCCCGTCTCCGCGAGAATAGCGAACCTAAAGTTTATTCCAGACGGGTATGCTTGACACATACAATCTGGTTTTAGAATAGCTACTTTTGTCATTGCGAGTGATAGCGAAGCAATCTGATTTAACGCAATAAGGTTTTAATTAAATGAAAAACAATGGGCAAGAGCAACTCGACACAGCCGAAACAATAGTAAAACCCATGCCTGAAATTTCGCCGGGTGAAATAATTATTGGCACCCTGGTTGAGATAAATGCTTTAGGTGAACCCTGTGTTGACTTCCCCGGTAACCCTAGTTCTGCCTTCTTAAAGGCAATATCCACTATCGGCATGACTAAACAACACATTGGTAAACAAGTGGCTTTGTTATTTGCAAATGGCAATTTATCATCACCGGTTATTATGGGGGTTATTCATAACCCACTACAGGAAATGCTGGAAAACTTTAATCCATCCCACTCAGAAACCTTACCACAAAAAGAAACCACGCACGATACGTCTGCTTCGCTAGAAACCAGTTTAAAAGTCGATGATGTACTAATCGACGGTAAAAAAATAACCTTTGAAGCACACGAACAGATAGTGCTTAAATGCGGTGAGTCCAGTATTACCTTAACCCGCGCAGGTAAAATATTAATTCGTGGCAAATATCTTTTAAATCGTTCAACCGGTGTCAACCGTATTATGGGTGGCTCGGTGCAAGTTAATTAATGTCGTATTATGTTACAACTTCATAATAATACCCCCTTTGCTGTTGAAAACACCTGGTTCCCCAATGAGGAAGCCATTGATACGCTTTATATTGTAGTACGGGGCACGTTTAATATAGGCAAACAATGGACGTTAGCAAACGAACAGTTGCCACCACTGGAAGCCGACGAATATTGGACCGAGCCTGGCAAGTCGAGTATTAAACACGCGTCAGACTATCATATCGGTAAACCATGCAGTGATATTATTATGGTTGGGCATGCCTTTGCGCCCAATGGCCAGGAAGCAAGGCAATTAGATGTTAATTTAAAAGTAGGCCAGGTTAGCAAAACAGTACGTGTCTTTGGCGATCGTCAATGGCAAGATGGGCGCATCACTCAACCTAAACCATTTAAAACCATGGCCATGGTTTATGAAAAATCGTATGGTGGCGTACATGTCATGGATGGCCGTGTTGCATCTGTGGAGCAACGCAATCCAGTTGGTCGCGGCTTTGCCGGGCAACGCAGCGTTGCAGAAATGAACGGCGTGCAATTACCCAACCTGGAAGATCCCGCTAATTTAATAAGCGATATTCAGCACCAACCTTTTCCAGCCTGCTTTGGAGTGAGTGCGCCACACTGGTTACCACGCGCCAACTATGCCGGCACCTATGATGCAACATGGGAGTCGAACCGTGCACCTTATTTACCAGAAGATTTTGATAAACGCTTTTTTTCCATGGCGCACCCCGACCTGCTTTATCCAGGATACCTGAAAGGGGGTGAGTCGGTAGAAATAACCAATATGCACCCAAATGGCAATTTAACGTTCAGCGTCCCCAAGGTTAAGTTGCATTCTGATATTCGCATGGCAGATGAAATATTTCACCCGGCCTTTAATCTGGAAACACTTGTTATTGAGCCGAATCAACTGCGCGCAAGTTTAATCTGGCGAGCCGCCTTACAGTGCGATAAAAAAATGCTCAAAATAATCGATATAAAAATCACAACGATAAAGTAAAAGCAGGTTTAATAAAAATGCCACAAACAACATTCTCTAATGGTCGAGGTATTGCACATAAAGGCAGCGGTGGTAAAAGCACCGTATTCCCCGACGTTTGTTTAACGCCGGTTGGAAAGGCCGTTGTGCCGATTCCTTACGCAAATACAGGCAAATCAGCCGATACAACTAAAGGCCCCAAGTCTGTTAAAACAGATGGTGTAATGCCCATGGTAAAAGGAGCACTGTACTCAAAAAGCACAGGCGATGCAGCAGGTTCACGTAAAGGTATTGCAAGCGGAACCATCGAAAACGTTTGCGAGTTTATGATGTACTCCTTCGATGTAAAATTTGAAGGCCGCAATGTTTGCCGTTTGGGTGACCCTTTATGGCATAACAAGAAGAATATTTTAGGTTAAGATAGTTAGTGGGCATGTTAGATCAAAGTATTCCAAATCATCCTGCAATGCATCATGCATACCACAATATTTATGAGCAGTATGTTCATGAAGCCTCTTTTTTATGGATACTACGTTCAATTGCTGTCGGTGAACCTCATAACGATATAAACGATATTTTAACAATTGAAAACAGAATAGTAGTACAACTAGATGGCCTAATGACATCTATGGATTTAGGTTGGCAAGTTTGTGAACAAGCACTTGAAATTTTAGAACCAGGTGAAATGTTTACCGCAATGAATATCGCAATGCGTAGTCATGATTCCGCTAAAATAAAAATAGCAGTGGATGCCGGTTTAAGCTCTAAGGCGGCTTTACCCGGGCTTGTTTCAGCAATGGGATGGTTGACGAATGATATTGCAAATAGCTGGATAGAGCGGTTCTTAAATGGAAAAGATATGCGGCACAAATATTTAGGTATTGCTGCATGCAGTGTGCGCCGCACCGATCCCGGTGATGCGTTATTAGCAATATTAAAGCGTGAAGACTGCATTCAGGATGTTAATCTTTATTCACGCGCATTAAGGCTGGTGGGTGAACTGCGCCGTCAGGATTGCATGCCCTTAATTAATGGTGCTATTAATAGTGACAACGATGTAAGTCAATTTTGGGCAAATTGGTCTGCTATTTTGTTAGGCCAACATGCAAATGTTAGTTACTTAAAGCCCTATGTATTTAAGCCGGGTGCATTACAGGATAAAGCCATTCAGCTGGCCTTTAGAGTGCTTCCAGTTGAAAAGGCTAGAGAATGGATATCTGAAATGGCAAAGGATGAAAAACAAAGTCGGGCTGTTATAAAGTCCATTGGCGTACTAGGCGACCCACATGCTGTAAACTGGTTAATTAATAAAATGAACGACCCGCTTTATGCCAAACTCGCGGGCGAAGCGTTTATGTATATAACTGGTGTTGACTTCCAAAGCAATAACCTTGTTATTAGTGAGCCCGATGACTACCCGCAAATACCAACCGATGATACCTATGATGATATTGTCGGCTTAGATGAAGATGAAAACTTGCCTTTCCCCGACGCTGAAAAAGTCACATCAATTTGGCAAAAATATGGCCAGAAATTTATTGTTGGTAAGCGCTATTTTATGGGGAAATTAATTACGCCTGAATTTTTAAAAGAGTGTCTGCAAAATGGAACACAACGTCAACGTCATGCGGCAGCATTAGAACTTGCAGTAAATGAAAGTGGTTTGCCCTTATTAAATACAAGAGCGAGGGTACTAAGCTAATGCCTGCCCAACAAAAAGCCTATATTGCTGGCATTGGAATGGTAACGCCGCTGGGATTTAATACCGATATGACCGCAGCGGCAGTGAAGGCGGGGATAAGTAGTTATCAAGTTTCCCGGTTTTATAATAATCAAGAGCAGCCTATCACTATGTCATGTGTTCCCGATAACGTGTTTGCAACAATGGATATTGATATAGACGAAGGAGGGCGTTACAACGCCCAGTATGATCATATTATTAAAATGGCTATCCTTGCCTTGCGTGAAGCTACTTCAAACCAGTCTATTGAAAAATCTGTCCCTATGGTGCTTGCTTTGCCCGAAGAGGCCGAACATTATATCCCACCTAAATTGTTAATATCCAATTTGCTCAAGCAAAAAAATTTACCACTCAGTGCGGATAGTATTCGCTTCCTCTCAACAGGTCGTGCAGCTGGAATACAGGGGTTAGAATTGGCACTGCACTACCTTTATCACGAAGGTGCAAACCATGTATTATTAGGTGGTAGTGATAGCTATTGGAGTGCAGGACGTATTTATAAATTAGATGAAACTGAACGTTTATTAGCAACTAATCGAATGGATGGATTTGTAGCAAGTGAAGGTGCGGGTTTCCTCTTGCTTACGAAGAACTCAGAACAAGCGGTATCGCATAATGGTTATATTGTAGGGCTATCTCAACCTGGAAATAGTCAGGAACCCGGCCACTATTACAGTGACCAACCCTATCGCGGAGATGGGTTAGATCAGGCATTTAAACAGGCTTTATCAGGTTATAAAGGCAATGGTATTCACACGATTTATGCGAGCATGAATGGTGAAAATTACTGGGCAAAAGAATATGGTGTGGCAACGATGCGCAATAAAAAGCATTTTCACGAAAATGTAAAAATAGAGCATCCTGCCGATTGCCTTGGCGATTTAGGTGGGGCTTTTGGGTCTGTTTTACTTGGCCTTGCTGCGAAGGATTTATTAAATCAGTCGGGTAGTGTTGTACATTTAGTTTACAGTTCGTCAGACAGTGGTTGGCGTTCTGCGGTCAGAATGGAAAAGTCGCGCATAACAACAAGCGCGTAAGGAGAATTAGCAATGTCACAAACAGGAGAAGCTACGGCCATAGCCGTTGAAGAGGAAGAACCGAAGGAAGATGAAAAAAAAATAAAAATTCGTTATAGCGTGTTTTTTGACGGTACGTTAAATAATCGTACCAATATCGACCAGCGATTAGTTTCAACCGACAAGAGCGATCTTGATGAGGATGAACGCCGGGCTGCAGAAGAATTAGAAAAAAAAATGTCAGTGGAAGATATAAAAAAAGCCAAGGGTATTTATAAAAAATTTAAAGAGGGTGGCAATAGCTATGAAAATGGTTATACCAATGTAGTAAAATTAGAGCGCCATGTTGATACAAATAGCCCCCCTAAGGATTATCAGTTGATGTTAAAAACCTATGTTGAGGGGCCTGGAACGCGAGACAAGAAAAAAGATGATGCCATTGGTTATGGCCTGGGGATGGGTTTTTTATCCGGGGTAAAAAAGAAAGTTACGCAAGGGGTAAAAGATGTTGTGAATAAGGCTAGTTTGAATATTCGACGTAAAGATGTAATGATTGAAAAACTAACATTAGATGTCTTTGGCTTTAGTCGTGGTGCGGCCGCGGCGCGACATTTTATTTATAAAGCCATCTTAGTTGAAAACTCGGTAAAAAAAATGCTAAGAGATAAGGGCTATAAAGTGGGTAAAGTTGAGGTCTGTTTTGCTGGGCTATTTGACACGGTCTCATCGCATGGATTTAAGTTTTCGAATGATACCGCTGAGCTTAGCCTTGACTCCATTGTGCATGCCAAGCAAGTCGTGCATTTGGCGGCGGCCGATGAACATCGCGAGAATTTTTCATTAACCACCACCGAGAGTGCCAAATCGAAAGGTGGTATCGAAATATTTTTACCTGGTGTCCACTCCGATGTTGGCGGGAGTTACCGTGAAGGCGCCAGTGAGAACCACGATATCTTTTGGACAATGGGGGGCAATGGTGAAGAGGAGGCCAAAGCACAAATAAGGGAACTTGTAGACGCTGGCTGGTACAAAGAAGATAATCTCACCATCAAAAAATCGACTCGCCGACCCGGTGGCAAACACACGCTAAAAGAAGTGAATTTACATGCCGAACGCAGTAATATTAGTAATCAGTATAGTCGGATACCCTTGCATATTATGGCTAAGTTTACACGGGAGAATG
>JALTJZ010000076.1 GCA_027076325.1 Chromatiales bacterium
AGGGGCAACCCGCCCGAGCAAAGCGAGCGGTGGGTTGTCCCAGCGAACAACGTGAGCGATTTTTAGCGCCTTGTTATGTGATTTTAACGTACTCAATTTCTGGTTCCGATTCACTCACTTATTGCAGATATTTAAAAGGGGTTTGCGGTTGTTTGTTAACCCCGACCTTTAAATTGGTTTTTCCAAAAATATTCCTGGGTTGTCATTTCTTACTGGTTCTGTTTTTTTCAGTTTACCGTGATTGTTGGAAAAAGGCATGCACCATTCCATTTTCTGGGTACGTGCTTCAAATTACCTGATTTTTTTCTATTTGTTCAGTTTTTAAAGCTACCAACGGGTTTTTTACTTTTTTACACATAACGCTTGAGTTAACCGGCCGTTTTATGCAGAGTGGAGCGAAGCGGAACGGCGTATAAAACGGTCGGCGTTAAACGATTTGTTAGATGCTTATATAGCAACTGCTATTGACCCTGCAAACAGTATAAATGATAAAACCTCAATGAAAGTAAAAAATATTTGCCAAAAGTAAATTTTTATAGATTTTTTATGTGCATACATTGGGTCATTTAATATTTTAACAAACATGCTTTTAAGATAATTTTGAAATGGTTTTGGGTATGCGTTGATAAACATTGAAAATACACGCTCTATATTTATTCTCGTTTTAACATCTATGTCATGCGGTTTAGCCATTTCTTCAATTTCACTTTCTACTTTTTGATGCTCACTATATATTGTTAATGCAATGTCATAGCCTGCTTTTTCTCCGGCTTGATGAATTGTGATAATTAGTGCTGCAATTTTTTCTAAGACGCCAAATATCATTGCGGCACACACAAAGGCAAGGGTAATTTTATAATTAACGTTGCCAACAATATTGCTTATAGAGCCTAAGTTTGATATTAGAAGTACAGAGGTTGCGCCTGCGCCAGCTAGCAACCATGTTGCGAATTGATCTATAAATTTGCTGGAATCTAAAACGCCTCTGAGCATACCCTCGACAAGCCTTTTTTCAGAATCCTGAATTGTGGTCTTTGCCCAAGATTCTAGACTGCCCTTGAGTTTGTTAACTGATTGCTGGTATCTGTTATTCATTGTTTTTGCATCTAACGACAAAGCTGTGTGGCGCGACGTAAGGAGCGTCCGAACGAGCGCATTGTTAGTGCTATTCTAGCCATAAGGGTAGAGTAATTTCACCTTTTTAGTTTGGACTTGTCTTTCTTCTCTAGTTGGGTCATGGAAATACAAATGTTGAATTTTCTCTCACGGGGCATGGTGTCATAAAGCAAACCATCCCAGCCTAGATGCTTTGCTATACAATCACGAATAAATTTTTTTGTAGTGTTGCTACTTTTCTGGTGCCATGTTTCCATTACAGCACCCAACAATAAATCACACAACTGAATCGCTGGGGTTTCTTTTGAGTCTCGTGTAATAACAGACTTAACAGGTGAATTAGTACGAAACCTTTGGTTCAGAACATTATTTGAGATCACTTCAACTGCTTCGTCCGCCTTGTCGTATCTAGAAGCAATAGTATCAACATAAACACGAAATTCATGCTCACGATCTTTAAATCTATTTAGAGCCTTTCGCATTTTGCTTGTTAACAACATTGTAAAATGTTTTCTTCGAGCCAAATCCCAGTCTCCCTGATGAAATTCTTCCCTTCTAACTATTTCTTTTCTTACTACAAGGCAGTGAAAAGCCAACCATTGTCTTTTGAAAAAATAACTGATTAGTTCTTCATAAAATGGTTTATACCCTGCACGTGTTGCTCTAGACCATTTACACTCTTCCTCAAAATTGTGATTCTCTAGAATTGCACGAAAATCAGACAAAAAATCACCACGTCTTTGCCATTTAAGCCATAAGCTGCCAAAGCCGTAATGTGGAGCACCATGTGTTCCTGATTCATCACAAGCAATTAACCAACTTCTGATCCCTTGATTTTCCGTAATCACTCCTTAAAGCACTAACGCTCTCATCAGGGGCTTTCAAAGCTGGCGTGGCTTTTGCGGGTTTTTTGCAAAAGCCGCGACAGGTTTGAAAGTCCTCTGGATGAGTTTGTTAGCCATTATTTATATCGAAGTCTATAATTATAAGGACACCCTTTGCCGTGTCATATAACACAAACAAAGCATAAGAAAATATTGCAACAACAA
>JALTJZ010000077.1 GCA_027076325.1 Chromatiales bacterium
GCTTGTTTCAATACATTGAAGGGTTTTATAATCGTAAACGCAGGCATTCACACTTAGGCAATATACCGCCGCTTAAGTTTGAAGAAATGGCTGCATAATCTATGTCCGTTTTACGGGGTACAGGTCACCCCAAATATTCTTAATAAAGATTAAATAAATCTGTCCCGGTTTTCCGCGTTCGTTTTATTCTTCCCATAGCTGAAATTCTTTTTCAGCTTCTAGTAAAATATCATTTCTAAATTCTTCGGGTATTAGGTGTGAAGCATTTTTATACCATTTGTAAAAATTTTCTTTTGCTTGATTATAGTCTTTCTTTCGAAAGTGAACTTTAAGTGTTTTAGGAAAACGTTCTCCTAACAACCTTAAGCAAACCAAACAAGCAAGAATAGATTGTTCTGGTTCAGCCAAATCAGGGTCGCTTGAAAGATCTGACAGTAACCTCTTTTTAATTAAATAAATACTGGCGCCAACTGCCCCAATAGAAAAATCGTTATCTTCAATTTTAGATCCCCAATAGCTCAAAATTTATTCCTCTCTTATTTAGGTGTATTAATATCAAAGTTTTTGCCACCATCAATTATATAATCATCAGGATCAAGATCCTTCCATCGTTCATCAATACGACCTCTATTTTTATTATCTAAGCCTGACTTCCTCATCTGTTCAACAATAGGTTCTCTACCTGTGATTTTTCCTTCAGCTCGCGCCTCATCAAGGCGTCTACGAAGTTCCATTCCCTCAAGTGTTCTAACAGTATCATGGGTTTGTGGCCCAGTCAGTACTGTCATTGTTTCACCTGATTTAGTTGGATCATTTTTATGTTCCCTGGCACGCCTATTTGGGTCATCAATAAAAGGGGTCAAGTATCATAATAACGTTTTATCAACTGTACCTTTTTTGTTACTTAGCTTGGTCCGACCTCTTTGCTTTCGGTCAATATGATACTTGACCCCTTTTTTTTAATTAACTCTGACCCCATTAATTGTCCCGGTTTTTCTGTTTTTATTTATAATCTAATGTTGTAACATTTGGCTCAGATAATTGACGCAATATGTTAAAATGTACATCAGCATTTAATTTAACAATATTATCTATATTCATAGCTCCACCTAAAATCAAAGCTGGCTCAAACCCGTATATTTCTTGTTCGCTTAGTTTACCCAGTTTACTCATTGCTTGAGTAAATAAGGAATTGCCACTATCATCTTCCATGTCAAATGCTTCTTTGGTAGCCATGGCAAAAAAGGTTTGCATTTCAAGCTCAGGATCTCTTGAAGAAATTTTTACTTCATCTAATAAAGCAATGATATTATTTGTTGGACAGGAAATAGTAATCTCCCTATTATATTTCTCACCCCATGCAAAAAGCTCACCGAATGCAGTTCTAGCTATCACATGGTAAGTATCTATTTCTTCAAAAACCGTATCTTCTAACCATATATCAATGATATGCTCGTACTCTTCAGGATTGACTGTCCAAAATAATCCATTTGAATAGCTGCACCACCCTTCCTCTTTCCAATATTTAAGTAAAACATCAGGCAAGACATCTTGATATTTATTAAAACTAGATAGAGGTACGAGCTGCTTACTTGTAGCCTCTCCCAATTCATCAATAAATATCTCAAAATCTTCATCTCTCATATTCTTATTTCCTTATCGATATTTCTAATCGTACATTTAATTTAGCATTTCCATGACCAGCACTAATAGCCTTATCAACCATATCATCCAATCCTTCTACTCTTGTACTCTGTTGCCAACTTGCTCCAATTGATTTATTTACTGATGGATTCCCCATTAAGAATATTAAGAATAAAAGGGGTCAAGTATCATAATAACGTTTTATCAACTGTACCTTTTTTGTTACTTAGCTTGGTCCGACCTCTTTGCTTTCAGTCAATATGATACTTGCCCCCTTTTTTTAAGTCATTATAAGTAGTAAAAACAGCAATATGTCTCAAATGTGCTACAATGTAATACATAGTATTCAATTGTAGGGGCATCATCATGGGTGTAACAAGCGTCCGTCTTCAACCTGAGATCGAAAATCCACTAGAAAAACTCGCTACCAAGCTTGATCGAAGTAAAAATTACTTGATAAATCAAGCAATTAAGGAATTTATTGCTCGTAGAGCACTCGATGAAGCTCGATGGGATGAAACATTGGAGGCGCTCGATTCAGTAAAATCCAATAAGTTACTTGAAGAGCAAAGCGTCAATGAGTGGCTTGAAAGTTGGGGTTCCGATAATGAGTTAAGCCCACCTGAAATATGAAAGTATCCTATTCACCTGAGTCAATTAGCGATTTAATACGTGTAAGAGAGTTTATTGAAGTTAAAAATCCTTATGCAGCTCAAAAAATGGCTACATCTATTTCTAAAGGTATTTCTCAATTAAAAACATTCCCTTATTTAGGTGTGGAAGTTGAACTGGCACCTGAGCCTGAAAAGATAAGAGATCTAATTATTGGTAATTATATCGTGCGCTATTTAGTTCATGCAGAACAAATATATATTTTACGTGTATGGCACCATAAAGAAGAGCGCTTATAACAATAAGGGGATTGTTATCCTGGGTTTCCTAATTTGCTTTGTGCCTTTTACTGCCTCTAAAAATTGACTATTCAGTCAATAGTAATGAAAATAGTAACAAAATAATCTATAATTGATAATATAGTCAATTAATCGAGCTAAATATGAAAGCAAAACCAGAGCAGCAACAGGCGTTTGAACAGCTATTAAACGAGGTGTTACAGCGCGGCGTTGAGCAGGGCATGGATGGTAAAACTATGGCGAAGCGTTTACCAATTTCAGCAGAAACCTTGTCGCGGATGAAAGGGCGTAAAAACGCTGATTTTGCCACGCTTGATGCGTTGGGGCGTTTAGTTGGTTTGCGGCTGGCCTTTGTGCCGGACGATGATGCGCTGGAAACCATTCGTAAGGGCGAGTTTTTTTAAATGGCGATTAGCAATGACAAGCATGCGGTTATCTGGACGCGCACCAAGGACGGCCCGTTAAAAATGGTGGATTTAATTGTTACCCCGCAGCAAACCCGCTTTAGTTATACTCGGGAATTTATCGATTACGATGCCAGTTATAGCGACAAGCACCTTGCTGGTGGGGTGTCGCTGTTAGCGCCGCCGCAGCAATACAAAACCGAGCAGGTGACCTATGCGGCTAAAGACAGCATTCCACTGTACCCGCGTTTAATGAGCATGTTACCGGCGCGTAATGAAAACAATATTCAGCGTCGGCTGTATACCCGTTTGTTAGAAAAAAGCGATTCGCCGCCAAAGCCAGGCCTGGATACCGACTGGGAAATTTTATTATTATCGGCACATAATGGTATTGGTCATTTAGATGTTTTTCGGGATGATCTTGTGGCCGAGCATTATTATCATGATTCCGGGCAACGTCATTTGCTCACCTCGCGCTCGGCCTATTGGAAACAAATCCAGGCCGAGATTCAGAACACCGTGTGCGACATTGACTCGGCCGAGCTACTCGATGCCTTTGGCCCCACGCCTTCTGTTGGCGGTATGATCCCGAAAATACTGGTGGCGATACCTGACACAAGCCACTGGCAGGGCGAGTTTGCCAGCCCTGGCACGGCCGAAGTGGATGGCGTCAAATACGTTGATGTGATCCTTAAAATAGAGCCGATTGGCTACGAAGGCGTATTAGCGCTGGAAGCCCACTGTCTTGAGCTGCACCAGCAACTGGGTTTTGAGGTGCCGCCATTTTGGTTGTCGGAAATTGATGGCATGCGGGTGTTGGCGGTTAAACGGTTTGACCGCTCTGAACAGGGTTGCCCGATCCCGATGGAATCGTTCTATTCGGTGTTTGCTATTGGTGATAAATATTTTCAAAGTAACGCCGACACCAATCTGCAAGAACTGGCCTATCGCATTGCGCGTATTGGTAAGGTGGCTAATTTAGATGTGCGCGCAACGCAGCAGGAATTATACAAACGTTTACTCGTCGCACTTTTTACTGGCAATGGTGATTTGCATCTAGAAAACCTGTCGTTCCTCGGTGGTGCCGAGCAGGTAAAGCTTGCGCCGGTTTACGATCCGGCGCCGATGCGTGCATGGTCACGGCATAACACTCGTTTTGCCGTACCTCTTATTTTCGATGACAAGGTGGGCGGTTTACGAGAAAACATGATCAAGCTTGGTGAAGCTTATCAATATACTAAAAAACAGGCGGAAAATTTAATTGAAGAGCTTGCTGAAAAAACCAAAGACTATGTTTTTAAAATAGAAACATTAGAAAATGTGCCGGAGCAAAATAAAACCTTATTGATGAAGACCGTAAAGGCTGAACGTGAAAAGCTGGTTTTATAATTTTAGTGGGCAATAGAACAGGGTAACCTTGAGGTTAACTATTTTTATAATCGGCATAAGATTTTTCTTCGATTAAATCTGAGCCGAGTTTTAAGTTAATTTGTTTTTTTATTTGGGCGCGGGTATCGTTTTCAAAGTACACGCTACGGGCTAAGTCAATAAAGTCCTGATCAAAGGATTGTTGGCGTTCTTTGTCGCGAATTTCATCTTCAATCACCCAGAGCTTTTCATTAATGGCTTTTAATGCCGCAAGCTCGGCTTTAATATCAATTTTTGATGCGGGGCAGTTTTGCCAGGCGGTTGTTACGCTGTCCAGTTCATTTTGAATATTTTTTAATTTCGCTTTATCTTTAATGCGTTCTTTTTTTATTTCTAAAATCGTTAGCTTGTCAAGAAATTCACCGTAGGAAATGGCTGCATGAATGGTCATTGTTAATTAGCTCTATAATAATGTTGAATTGCTGATGTTGTGTTAATAAAAGAAGCCTTTATCGGTAACTTCTTTTGCGATTATTCCTATTATTGTTTTTATTATGGTGTGGTGGGCCTTTCTTTCTGGGTGGGAAAACAGGCGCTTTGGGTTTAATTAATAAGTCGGCCGTAATGGATAAAACCGGAATTTTGCTGTCAATATATTCCTCGATTGCGGGCAGTGAGAAAACAGAATCTTCACAGGCAAAACTAATCGCCTCACCCGATGCGCCCGCGCGGGCGGTGCGGCCAATTCGGTGTACGTAGTCTTCGGCATCATTCGGTAAATCATAATTAATAACATGGCTGACTGCCGGAATATGCAAACCACGCGCGGCCACATCGGTGGCAACCATAATATTTAACTCGCCGTCAGTAAAACGCTTTAATAAGCTGAGGCGTTTCTTTTGTGGTACATCGCCAGACAAAAGCGCTACTTCATAACCGTTGCCTGCAAAAAAAGCGGAGACTTTTTCGGTGGCGCGTTTGGTATTACAAAAGACCACTGCACGTTCAATATGGTGCGATTTAAACAAACCTAATAGCAATGGAATTTTTTCATCGTTAGCCGGGTAGTAGAGCATCTGGTTGATCTGTTGAGATGCAATTTGTTCAGGCTCGATTTCGACTCGGGTCGGTTCGTTCATATGGTCATAAGCCAGTTCGGAAACACGGTGCGACAGGGTGGCCGAAAACAGCATACTGAGACGATCTTCAGGTTTTGGCATGCGACGGAATAAATAACGAATGTCATCGATAAAGCCCAGGTCGAACATGCGATCAGCTTCATCAAGAATCATCACCTGAATGGATTTCAGGTTATAAACGCGTTGTTTAAAATAGTCGATTAAGCGCCCCACGGTGCCAATCAGCACATCCACACCGTCTTCCAGTATTTTGCGTTGTGAATCATAGCCGGTGCCCCCGTACACAACCGCCAGACGCAGGCCGGTAAACTGGCCAATTTTTTTTGCGTCATTATAAATTTGCTGCGCCAGCTCGCGAGTAGGGGCGAGAATAAAGGCTTTTGGATTGGGGTTGGAAGGGTTAAAATCGCTTTTAATTAATTGCTGGAACATGGGCACCAGAAATGCGGCACTTTTGCCTGTGCCGGTTTGTGCTTGTCCGGCAACGTCCTTGCCTGCCATTGCAATTGGGATTGTGCCCGCCTGGATGGGGGTACAGTGAGTAAAGCCGGCTGTCTCAATCCCTTTTAGTAAATCTGGGTCGAGGTTCAGGCTGGCAAAAGTGGTGTTTGTTAAGTGTTTTTTTGTCATAGCGGCACAGCATAACAAAATCAAGGCTTAAAATCCTGTTTGGGGCTTGCAAAGCGGTGTTTGTTGCGCTCAAATATAATTATTAACATAATTGTTATAGAATCAAATAAAGAAAAAGGCTGTTCAAGCAACGCCAGCTTTGCTAGATTTGCCATATCAGGGGGCTGGTACTTTATCCTGGCCCTTTTATTGAAGGAGAATAAATCTTGAGCGATAAGATAAACTACGTCACCGATGATACCTTTGAGGCTGAGGTAGTCAATGCAGAAGGCCCCGTACTCGTGGATTACTGGGCTGACTGGTGCGGACCCTGCAAAATGATAGCACCGATTTTAGATGAAATTGCCGAGGAATATGATGGCAAGCTCAAAGTAGCCAAACTAAATATCGATGAAAACCCAAATACGCCACCAAAATTTGGTATTCGTGGTATTCCGACTTTAATGATTTTTAAAGGTGGTAATGTCGAAGCCACTAAAGTGGGTGCTGTTTCTAAATCACAACTCACTGCTTTTATCGACAGTAACCTTTAAGTTTTCTATTTGTGTCCTGCCCCGCCACAGGTTAATTTTAGCTTAATTTGAAGCGGGACTGGACGAATCACGAATTTAGTGTTACTTTTATCTAACAATGGCGCTTTATTCTGAAGTTCATTGCCTTATGTCTTTATAATACCTAAAATACATTAAGCACAAACAGTCAGATATTGAGTCTTAACTTTATAAAATCCCACTAAAATAGCATTTAAATAACACCTAATAATTACACGTCAGAATTAATTAACCCAAATATAATTGCGCATTTCTGCCGCGCTATTCTTTAAACGATTAACCAACTTATATCAACCATCCAAATAAAAGACCCTTTTGTTATGAATTTAACCGAATTAAAAAGAACCCCTGTCCCTGAACTGATTAAAATTGCTGCTGAAAGCGGTGTCGAGGGAACCGCTCGCTCTCGCAAGCAAGACATTATTTTCTCCATTCTTAAAGCACATGCAAAAAAAGGTGAAGATATCCACGGTGATGGTGTTCTGGAAATTCTACAGGATGGTTTTGGTTTTTTACGTTCATCAGAAAGCTCCTATTTAGCAGGCCCGGATGATATTTATGTTTCACCCAGCCAGATCCGGCGCTTTAGTTTGCGAACCGGTGATACCGTTGCCGGAAAAATTCGCCCGCCAAAAGATGGCGAACGTTATTTTGCGCTATTGAAAGTCAGTGAAATTAATTTTGACTCACCTGAAAACAGCCGCCGAAAAGTGCTGTTTGAAAACTTAACCCCATTGCACCCGAATGAACGTTTAATTATGGAAACCGGCAATGGCAGTACCGAAGATATCACCGCGCGGGTGATTGATTTGGCGTCCCCCATCGGTAAAGGCCAGCGGGGTCTGATTGTGTCACCTCCAAAAGCTGGTAAAACGATGATGTTGCATGATATTGCGCATTCGATTTCGGTTAATCATCCTGAATGTCACCTTATCGTGTTACTGATTGACGAACGCCCTGAGGAAGTGACCGAAATGTCCCGCTCGGTGAAAGGCGAGGTGGTTTCCAGTACTTTTGACGAGCCTGCCAGTCGCCACGTACAAGTCGCTGAAATGGTTATTGAAAAAGCCAAGCGTTTGGTTGAGCATAAAAAAGACGTGGTGATTTTACTCGATTCCATTACCCGTTTAGCGCGTGCTTATAATACTGTCATCCCTTCTTCCGGCAAGGTGCTCACTGGTGGTGTGGATGCCAATGCACTGCAACGTCCAAAACGTTTCTTTGGGGCAGCACGTAATATTGAAGAAGGCGGCTCACTCACCATTTTAGCCACCGCACTGGTTGAAACCGGTTCGCGGATGGACGATGTGATTTACGAAGAATTTAAAGGCACGGGTAATATGGAAGTGCATCTGGATCGCAAGATTGCCGAAAAGCGCATCTTCCCTGCTATTAATATTAATCGTTCCGGCACACGCCGCGAAGAGCTGTTAACCAAACCGGATGAGTTGCAAATGATGTGGATTTTGCGCAAGGTTGTGCATGAAATGGATGAAGTGGCCGCAATGGAATTTATTTTTGACAAGCTCAAAGCCAGCAAAACGAATGCCGAGTTTTTTGACTCGATGAAACGAAAGAAATAAGCAGAGAGGCCACCCTGGGCTACAGTGGACACAGGCATGGAATACGTTGTATACACCTCACATCCATATGTTATTTAAAAAAACAAGCAAAATAATATTTTTTTTGTTTATTTTAAAAAAATATTCTAAATCAAATAGATAACGCGTCTTTCATATGTAAAGGATTAGAAGTCGGCGCTAAGCATTTTGACAAAGTCCCACCGCTCACGCAGTATTCTTAAATATAAACTTACGAATTTCAAAGGTTAGTGGGGAATACCGATTCGTTGGTAATGTTATTTAAGGTGTAAAAGTTGGTGCCGAAAATGATTGAGAATCGTAGAGACGAAAAACTAAATAAACTGGATTTTGAAACCTGGATGGCGCTCTGGCGAGACAGCCCGGAAAATTTTGAGTCCTGCCGTGCTAAGCGTATTGCGGCTTATATTAACAGTGTACCGGAAAAGCATCGTGAGCGTTTACGCTGCCTTCAATGGCGTATTGATAAAGTACGTGAACGGGCGGCTAATCCACTCGCTGCAACTATCGCAATATCTGAAATGATGTGGAAATCCTTTGATGAGCTTGGCTCAATGTATAAGGAGTTAGCTGGAATGGTTGATGGTCGCCAGCCCCGCCGAACTCGCCGTACAGCAACGGTTTTACCCTTTAATCGTGCGGCTTTTGTTCGCAGCTAGTTTATTTCGTTAATTTTTGACTATTTGAGCTATTTTGCGGGATTGCGCTTGCTGTCGTCGTCGCTTTTACGTATTATTGCCGACTGTTTTTAGTATGGTGCTGGACAAACACGATCTTTAGTAGTTTCAGTGGCGATACGACTTAAATTAATGAGGCAATCAAAATGAAAGCGGATATCCATCCAAAATATTCTGACGTAGCGGTGACATGCAGTTGCGGTAACACATTCCAAACTGGTTCAACGGTGGGTAAAGACGCGTTGAGCATCGAAGTTTGTTCCAGTTGCCATCCTTTTTACACGGGCAAGCAAAAAATTGTTGATACTGCTGGACGAGTTGATAAGTTCCGTCAAAAATACGGTATGTCTGCAAAATAAGATGTTGCGATTTTATTACCTGAAAAAGGTGCTCAATTTGAGCGCCTTTTTTATTGGCGGCTGTATTTTTATTGTTGCTGAGGTTGCTGCGTCTGAATGCAAGGTTAAACGCTATGACACGGAAGCAACCGTGGTAAAGGTTGTTGATGGTGATAGCGTTACGTTAGCAGGCAAGCGGAAGGTCAGGCTGATCGGCATTAATGCGCCAGAGTTAGCGCGTTATCCTGAAAAAGCCGAGCCCTATGCTTTAGCTGCAAAGCAGTATCTTAAAACACAGCTGGCAGCGAATAAAAAAGTCCATTTAAAATTTGGCCAGCAACATAAAGATCGTTATGGTCGGTTATTGGCTCATTTATTTTTAAAAGACGGCCGCAATCTTAATGCAATGTTAGTGAAGCAAGGCTTGGCCAGTGCCATTGTTGTGCCTCCGAATACCGCTTTAATCGATTGTTATTTCAGCCTGGAACAGCAGGCACGGCAAAAAGCAAAGAATATCTGGTCGGCGCATTCATTTAAAAATACCCCTGCTTCGCAATTAAAATTAAAGGATACCGGCTTTGCTTTTATACAAGGCACTGTTATGCGTATTGGCAAAAGCCGCGGTTCGATCTGGTTACAGTTAGCGCCAAAATTTACCTTGCGAATAAAACGTAAAGACTTTAAGTATTTTAAAACATTGGACTTAAAAAAACTAAGGCTGGAAGACTTTAAAGGTAAAACGCTTTATGCGCGTGGCTGGATCTATCAATGGAAAAAAGAATTATATATGCAGGTGCGCCACCCAAAAATGATTAACGGGCTTTAGTTTTTGTTACCGAATAACTGCATATAACGATAAATCTTTTTGCTGCGTTGCAAAAAACGTTTAGTCCGTGTTTTCGGGTTGTGTTTGACCGGGCTGGGGAGTGTGGCGGCGAGTTCTGCGGCCTGGCGTTTTGATAAGGTATGCACCGAAACACCATAATAGTAGCGTGATGCGGCTTCCACACCAAAAATACCTTGACCAAACTCTGCCACATTTAAATAAATTTCCAGTATGCGGGCTTTGCTTAATTTTATTTCCATTCCCACCGTCAGTATTAACTCATGCCATTTGCGCAGTGGGTTACGTGCCGGGTTTAAAAACATATTTTTAATCGTTTGCTGTGAAATCGTACTGCCACCGTATTTAAAATTCATGTGCTCCATGTTGTATTCCATGGCATCTTTTAAGGCATCCAAATCAAAGCCGGTGTGCTGGTAAAAACGCGCATCTTCAGCAACAATCACGGCCATGCGCATGTTTTTAGGTATCCAGTTCATGGGCACCGGCTTCCAGCGCAGGCGTGGCAGGTGAGTATCTTTTTTTTGCCTTGCTTCATAGGCCTGGATAAATTTTGTTTTTTTAACCGTGCCATGACCGTACTCAGACCAGTCCGGCCAGATAGTGCTGATATAAAAAATATCAATTATCAGAAGAAGGATAAAAGCACGAAACAGATAGACGCTATAGCGCCATAGTTTTGCTTTGGATTTAAACCTGCGGCGCCTGCGACGTCGATGAAATAGCCAGTTTCTCATTTGAATATGGCTGGCTACGAAAGCCATCTTTATTAATTGCGTTGCTTATACTGTAGCAAATTAATTATTAAAATCATGAAGCCTTCATCACGTAATGCACAGGCCGTGTTGCTTTAAGCTTTGCAGGCGTGCAGTGAATCAATGGGCCAACGCGCCGTTGCAGAAAAATCGAGGTCTTGCTGTTCACCGGCCAGTAGTCGCTGGCTTCCGGCGTAGGCAATCATGGCACCATTGTCGGTACAAAAAGCCGGGCGAGGGTAATAGACGTTGGCATCGTATTTTTGAACCAGCTCCGTTAAGCGCTGGCGCAAGTGGGTGTTGGCACTAACACCGCCGGCAATGACCAGTGTTTTCATTTGTGTTTGCTCTAATGCACGGCGGCATTTAATCGCAATGGTTTCGACCACGGCTTCCTGAAATGCATAGGCGAGGTCCGCTTTTGTTTGTGTGGATTGCTCAGATGTTTTCCAGGCGGTGAGGGCGGCGGTTTTTAAACCGCTAAAGCTAAAATCCAGTCCGGGACGGTCGGTCATTGGGCGTGGTAATTTAAAACGGCCAGGCTGGCCGGACTCGGCAAGTTTGGCCAGTGCCGGGCCACCGGGATAACTCAGGCCGAGCATTTTGGCGGTTTTGTCGAAGGCTTCGCCAGCGGCATCGTCAACCGATTCGCCAAGTAAAGTGTATTGACCAATACCTTGTACGCTAATCAACTGAGTGTGGCCACCAGAGACTAATAAGGCCACAAACGGGAAGCATGGTGGGTTTTCTTCAAGCATCGGTGCGAGCAGGTGGCCTTCCATATGGTGAACACCAATAGCAGGAATGTCCCAGGCGTAGGCGAGTGAGCGGCCAACCGAGCTACCGACCAGTAACGCACCTAACAGGCCGGGGCCTTTGGTATAGGCAATGCCATCAATGTTTTTGGCTGTGAGCTGCGCCTGCTCTAATGCTTTGTTAATTAAGGGAATAATCTTTCGAACATGGTCGCGTGAGGCCAGTTCGGGGACCACGCCACCGTATTCGGCATGTAGGGTTATCTGGCTATGTAGCACATCGGCTATAATACCGGTGTTACTGTCGTAAATGGCGATACCGGTTTCATCGCAGGAGGTTTCGATTCCTAAAACTTGCATAAATAGGGGTTGCCTGGCCTTGACTGGCGCTTCTGTTGCTATTTAGCCCCGAAAAGGGAAGAAAATAGCGAATTAATGGGTGATCTCTTTGCATTGTCGAGCCGCTACGTTTAAAATAGCGCGCCCTTTTGGGCCATTGTAGCTAAAAAGTAGCGAACAAATAAAGTAACGAAATAAATTATATGAGGAATACTCAATGCCTTTTGTGAAGGTTAAAGAAAACGAACCCTTTGACGTCGCTTTGCGTCGTTTTAAACGTTCTTGTGAAAAAGCCGGTGTTTTATCTGAAGTCCGTCGCCGTGAATTTTATGAAAAGCCAACATCAATTCGTAAACGCAAACTCGCTGCAGCTGTAAAACGTCACCAGAAAAAAATATCACGTGAACGTTCACGTTTAGTTCGTCTTTACTAGATTTATATTATAAAACTAATTGCTCAGTCTGGCAGCATTGTCTTGTCAGGCTGTTTTTATTTTTAATTTAAGATAACGCCGTATGTCTGATCTAAAACAACGTATCAACGACAGTGTAAAAGATGCAATGCGCGCTAAAGAAAAAGCGCGCCTGAAGACATTGCGTTTAATCACTTCGGCTATTAAGCAAATTGAAGTCGACAAGCGTATTGAACTGGATGACGATGCGGTGATTGCTGTTTTAGAAAAAATGTTAAAGCAACGTAAAGACTCGATTGAAGCCTTCGAAAAAGCCGCACGTACTGAACTGGCTGATATTGAAAAAGCCGAAGTGCTTATCATTAAAGAATTTATGCCCGAACAAATGTCAGACGCCGAAGTCGATGCTTTAATCGACGAAGCCATTGCTGCAACCGGCGCAAGTGTGATGAAAGATATGGGCAAGGTGATGGGTAAATTAAAAACTCAGTTGGCAGGCAAGGCCGACATGGGTGTCGTAAGCGGTAAGATAAAAGCAAAGCTATCGTAGCGAAGATCAAACGACTTTAGTCCATGTTGTTTTGCCTGCGTGGTCATTTTCATCCCATTTCCTGATTTAGGCTTAAACAAACCAAATATATTTAATCTTTTTCGCCGTGTTCGCTGTGCCGCCGTGGTTAATTAAGTTTTTATGCCTGCTTAAATCAGTCGCGTATCCGCGGCAAAACCCATAAAATACCACCATGGCCGGTTTAATCCCTCAATACTTTATTGACGACATTCTTGCGCGTACCGATATTGTCGAGGTGATTGATGCGCGGGTGCCGCTAAAAAAAGCCGGTACTAATCATAAGGCGTGTTGCCCCTTCCATAACGAAAAAACCCCGTCTTTTACGGTCAGTGAAACCAAGCAGTTTTATCATTGCTTTGGCTGTGGCGAGAGCGGTTCGGCGCTGCGTTTTTTAATGGAATACGAACACCTGAGTTTTCCCGAAGCAGTCGAAGAGCTGGCGAGTAATTTAGGGCTGGAGGTGCCACACGAAAAGGGGGGTGACACCGGGTACAGCACAAAAATAAAACAGGCTGATTCGTTGTATCACTTGATGCAGCAAGTGGATCAATTTTATCGCAAACAACTTCGTGAACACCCGCAGGCACAAAGAGCGGTTGCCTATTTAAAGCAACGCGGTTTAAGCGGTGAGATTGCGGCGGAATATGCCATGGGTTATGCGCCACCTGGTTATGAGTCGGTGTTAAAAGCCCTTTCTGATTCATCCGCAAAGCCGGACATAGAAAAAAAATTAGTCGAGACAGGGGTACTGATTAACAACGATCGGGGCGGCACTTACGACCGTTTTCGTGACCGTGTGATGTTTCCTATTCGTGACCAGCGCGGCCGTTGTATCGCCTTTGGTGGCCGGGTGCTTGGAGATGAATCGCCCAAGTATTTGAACTCACCCGAAACCCCTTTGTTTCATAAAGGCCGCGAGTTATACGGTTTATACGAAATGCGCAAAGCCATGCGCAAAATTGACAAGGTACTGGTGGTTGAAGGCTATATGGATGTGGTGGCTTTAGCACAATTTGGGGTGCGCTATGCTGTGGCAACATTAGGTACCGCAACCACGGCCGATCATTTACAGCGCCTGTTTCGCTTGAGCCATGAAATTTACTTTTGCTTTGACGGCGACCGTGCTGGCCGCGATGCCGCATGGCGGGCTTTAAATAATGCCTTACCGGTAATGCGCGAAGGCTTACAAATTCGTTTTATGTTTTTGCCACAAGGTGAAGACCCCGACAGTTATATTCGTGCGCACGGCAAAGCAGGTTTTGAAGAGGAGCTTGGCAAAGCCAGAACTTTTTCAGAATACCTGTTCGAGAACCTGTGTGCCAATATTGATACCCACAGTATTGATGGCCGGGCACAGTTGGTGGAGCAGGCACGGCCACTGCTAAGTCAGCTATTGCCGGGAGTCTACCGGCAAATGATGCTGCAACAATTAGCGCTGCTGACTCGGATGGAGGTGACAGAAATCGAAGCCAGCCTGCAAAACAACACAACCCTGGTTCGTGGTAATCGCAATGCAGTGGCAAAACCGCATGAGCAACAATCGGGCGCGGCGTTGAGTCAGAAAAATACGCTAAATAGGGTGAATTCAACGCGATCTGCGGCAAAAATGGGCTTATCTCCGATAAGAATGGCTATTATGCGGTTACTCTATTTGCCACGTTTGGCTCAGTTAGTGAAAACGCCCAACGAGCTGGCTGAACTGGATATGCCGGGTATTGATATTTTGCGAAAATTGCTTGAATTATTACACGCTTATCCCCATATCAATTGTGCGGCGATCCTGGAGCGCTGGGCAGGGTTTGAGGATGCGAACCAAAGCTATCCGCATCTTGTCAAACTTGCACAATGGCAGCCGGAAGTAACGGATGAGGCGGCATTGGAAACCGAGTTTCTCGGTGTGATGGATGCTCTGTATTTGCAGGCAAAAGAAATGCGCCTGGAGCATTTACTGGTAAAATCGAATCATGGGCAATTGAGTGAGCAAGAAAAGCAGGAATTGCGCCAATTAACCCAGCGAACTAATTAATAGCCTTATTAATGCCACTAATCCGCAAAAAACTGTAATTTGTTGCTTAAAGCAGGCAAATTCTTTGAATAAAAAGTCTATAGTTATCTTATGATTTATATAGAAAAATCACAGATCTAGTGTAAACTCCTGATCTTTTATCTCGAAATAATGTGAGCGCAGTGAATGAGTGTAAGTAAAGCACCCGAATTGAAAGAAAGTAAGCAGCAATCCCAGCTTAAGATATTGATTGCAAAGGGAAAAGAGCAAGGTTACTTAACCTATGCCGAGGTTAACGACCACCTGCCAAATGATATTGTCGATCCGGATCAAATTGAAGATATTGTTGCCATGATCAACGATATGGGGATCACTGTACACGAAGTGGCACCGGACAGTGACACCTTACTGGAATCCGGCAACAGTGTTGATGAAGATGCAGCCGAAGAAGCGGCCGCGGCACTGGCTAATGTTGATAGTGAATTTGGCCGTACAACTGACCCTGTGCGTATGTATATGCGTGAGATGGGGGCAGTGGAATTATTGTCGCGTGAAGGTGAAATTGAAATCGCCAAGCGTATTGAAGCAGGCCTGAGGCAAATGCTGTGGTCGCTGTCCTGCTATCCTAAAACCATTGAGACATTAATTGAGTTCCACAAAAAATCTCTTGCTGAAGAATTTAAACTGACAGATATTTTAACCGACTACATCGATCCGAATGCACCAGACGAAATTATTATGCCAGGTGCACAAGGTGCCGACGATGAAGAAGAGGTTGTCGATACAGGGCCCGATCCAGAAGAAGCAAAACAACGTTTTTCAAAAATTGAAAAGCTGTTTAATAAAATGATGAAAGCCGCACAAAAAAATGGCTTTTCAGATAAAAAGACTACCAAGGTGCGCGATGAAATGATCGATCAGATCATGGAGTTAAAATTAACACCTAAAATGGTCGAGCGTCTTGTCGGCCAGATGCGCCAGCTTATAAACGAAATTCGTACACAGGAAAAAGTCATTATGACTATTTGTGTTGATCGAGCACATATGCCTCGCAAACAGTTTATTACTTCATTCCCCGATAATGAAGCAGATTTAAACTGGTTACAGGCGCATATTGATGCGGGTGAGAAATATTCAGTTGTTCTGGATGAGCACAAGCATGAAATTTTAAAAGCACAAACAAAACTGGTTGCTTTGGAAGAAAGTTGCTGCATGCACATTTCAGAAATAAAAGACATCAATCGCAAAATGTCGATTGGTGAAGCTAAAGCACGCCGCGCCAAAAAAGAAATGGTTGAAGCTAACCTGCGGCTTGTTATTTCTATCGCTAAAAAATACACCAATCGTGGTTTGCAATTCCTGGACTTAATTCAGGAAGGTAATATCGGCTTAATGAAAGCAGTTGATAAATTTGAATACCGTCGTGGTTACAAGTTTTCGACTTATGCCACCTGGTGGATACGCCAGGCCATTACCCGTTCGATTGCTGATCAGGCGCGTACCATTCGCATTCCAGTGCATATGATTGAAACGATTAATAAATTAAATCGTATTTCACGCCAGATGTTACAGGATTTAGGGCGCGAAGCCACACCGGAAGAACTGGCAGAAAAAATGGAACTGCCCGAAGACAAAATTCGTAAAGTCCTTAAAATTGCCAAAGAACCTATCTCAACGGAAACCCCGATTGGCGACGATGAAGATTCGCACCTAGGTGACTTTATCGAAGACGGTAATGTGACTTCGCCATTAGACTCTGCAACGGGTTCCGGTTTAGGTGAAGCCACGCAGGACATTCTTGAAGGCTTAACCGCAAGAGAAGCAAAAGTACTACGGATGCGTTTTGGTATTGATATGAACACCGACCATACTTTGGAAGAAGTGGGTAAACAGTTTGATGTAACGCGGGAACGTATTCGCCAGATAGAAGCGAAAGCACTACGTAAACTGCGTCATCCCAGTCGTTCAGATCAATTGCGGAGCTTTCTCGACTCTGAGTAAGTTAGAAAGCAATTATTAAAAAAGGCGCAGTTATTGCTGCGCCTTTTTTGTATCCGCTTACCTTACATTAGCTCTAAATACTTGATAAAATCGCCTTTCCCTTTTTTAAGGGCCTATAGCTCAGTTGGTTAGAGCAGGGGACTCATAATCCCTTGGTCCTTGGTTCGAGTCCAAGTAGGCCCACCAATCTTCACTATAATTTTTGCATAAAAAAAGAGGATACATACTTATCCTCTTTTAGTTTTATTGCTGTTTACCAACCAAAAATAACACCTTCAAGTAGTAAGTTGTGTCCCTTATACTCTTCATTACTTGCTTTAATAAAAGCGCGTGCTTTACCACCAAAACGCTTTAGCAGTCCCTTGCTTGCATCAACGCCTTTACCTAGTGTTAAGGAGTGGACAATGGCTTTTTTGTCTGCAGGGGAGATACGGTTGCTGGCGGTGATAGCCTGATTAGGCAGAGGGTTGCTTTTGTAAATGATTTCCAGGTTTTGCTTAACTTCTGGTTTTAGTTTTTTCATATAAAATTTATCACGGAAGACATAGGCCTGGCATTTGTTTTTAGCAAGCGCCTTTGCGACTCCTTTCATGCCGCCTTTTACACCAACAATAACCGGCTGGCGTACTGGATTAGGGTAGGCGGCCAGAATTGAAAGGGTTGATAGATTGGGCATTGAAATACCACAAATTCGTTTACCGATTAAGTCATTCAGGTTGTTTATCGTCGTCTCAGATTTGGGCTTAACGAGTATAAAGCCGAGTTTACCTGGAAGTTTTACCAGCATGTCGTGGCCAAGATGCGCCATTCGCCAGGAAGCAAAGTGAGGGCCATCAAAAACGATATCGTATTTACCATCACGCATATCGCGTTGATAAGTTAGCCAGTTACTGGGGTGCAGGTAAACCACTTTTTTGTTAATGAGTTTGCTAAGGTGTTTGGCGATGGGTTCGTATATTTTTACGCCTGCCGCATGTTTCTCACGAGGCGGTGCAGTAAAAATAATGTCGGCAGCATTGGCGATATTTGCAAGCGGGTTTAAAAGTACTAATACCCCAATAACCGCCGTGAGTAAAAGCTTAACCATACAAAACTCCTCAAAGATGGTATATATTGTTTTTGGTTGTATGTTTACAGTACTATTTTTCGCCAGGATTTCAAATAGTTTACCCCCTGCCGCTATAGTTAATAGCCTGATTGCTGCAAAAACAGCAGATTGCCACCATAATGGTGCATTTTGCAACAAAAGGTGATATTGGTTAAAAAATGTACTTTCTTAAAGCCTTTACGGCCAGTTAGACTCAATATTTAGGTAAAAGAAAAATAAATGTCCCTACCGGTATTAAATATCCCCTCTCAAGACGTGAGTCAACGCCCCAGGCCTTATTTGCGCCCTAAAATGTTGCACCAATGGGTGGATGAGCTGCCAACGGCGGATATTAATGCCTCCGCGCATATGTTGTTGGAAAAGTTGCATGTTATTAATGCATCACGTTACCCGGTGCAGGAGCGGATGGCGTTAATGGTGGTGCTGTACCCTATTGTACAGCAGGTGGTGACCACACTGGGACAAAAATACCACCTGGCTGAGATACCGCTGGGTCGCAAAGAACGCTTTTTTTCTGATACCTGTCGTAAGTTGTTATTTGATATGGCAGCCGGCTATAAAATTATTGTTAGTGAGTTAGTGATAAAGAAAAAGCACAGAGTGGCAGAGGATGTGTTGCTGCATGAGGCAACCTATTTTGCGATGATTTTTTTATCATGGAATCTACTGGAATCTTATTCTGTTTATGACCCTGCTGATGAAGGCGTATGGCATGATTTACACCAGCTATACCGCTATGCAGAAGTGAATACCTTTAATGAAACGCCATTAGATGATCCTTCCCCCCTTATGGCACTGCCCATTACCGCAACCATTGACTATGCCTATAAGCGTATTTTACTGCTCGCCGTTGCCGAGCCCTATCATTTAATGCAGGGTGAGGCATGGGAAATTTTTCGTTTAGTCAGTTTCTGGACAAAAGACTGTGACTTGCTGCCGAATGTTCAGCTTGCAGTGGAAGGTGAATATGCGGTGGATATGTCAGCTGATCTTGCGCCACGGTTTATTACCCATGATCTTTACGCACAGGAAATTAGCGGCCGGGTTATTGATATTGACAAAATCAAGGCAAAACTTGAGCTGCTTATTCAGAATATTTTACGCGGTAATTTTGAAGATGACTTATTACAGGATGCCGGCGTACTGGAGCGTAAGCAACGTGATGCTTTGCTGCGGTTACTGGATACCTGGCAGGGCAATACTGAGCGTGCCGAACCACGAAAACCGTCAGCCGATGATGTTCGGATTACGACGGGCTTAAATTCATGCCACCATTTTATTTCCATGCGGGCAAAATTTACCCCGGAGATGGATGAGCTGAAGATACACTCACATAAAAAAGCGCCCGCACTGATGGAAGATGAAGGTAAAAGTTTTTTTGCCACTCGCTATCAGGAAGCGCTAAAGAAAGACAAACGTCATATTCACACCAATTATTCTCAGGAAGACTGGCAGCAAAGCAATTTAAGTCAGATGGGTATTGCCTTACGTTGCTTCGATGGTCACCATGATATATCGGTAAAAGTAGGTGAAATTGTTTCTTATCGATATAACGGCAAGTTAAAAGGCCGCTGGCAAACCGGTGTGGTGCGCTGGATAAAATCAGATTCCCGCAAGGTGCTGGATATCGGTATTATGGACATTGCTAAATCGGCTGTGCCGGTTGCGGTTAAAGCCATGAGTGGCATTGGCAAAGGCACCGATTATTTTCGTGCCTTGCTTATTCCTTTTCAGGTATCGTTAAAACAAACACGCAGCATTATTTTGCCAGCCAATATTTATGACATTAACACGGTACTGGTTGTTAATTTAGGTAAGCGTATATTCCATATTCGTTTAACCCGCTTATTATTATTTACAACGGCGATTAACCAGTATGAGTTTGATATTTTAGAAGCACCCAAGCAGCATGCACAGGTTCACTAGTTTTATTTATAAAACTTATTAAGAATATCAATTTGGGTGGCGTACCAGTAAGGTGATTCTTCTATTTCACCGGCACCTTGTTGTAAGGCTTCCCTGGCCTGCATTTTCAGTTTTTTATTGTTTAACTGTAAACTCACCCGGATTAGAATTGCCGAAGGCGACGGCAGCGGACTGTCTTCAAGTACTGCTTTACCGATAGTGTATTTTATTAATGGTTTTTCGGCCAGATACCAGCCGTCTTTTTTGTAAAAGCGTTGCCATGCCTGGTTGGCAAGTGCGATAGCAACATTTTTCGCCGCCGTACTCTTCTTTAACTGTGCATATTCAAGTATCCCTTGTGCTACTAAAGCATAGTCTTCAAGCCCGGCAGCACCAACAGCAAGCGTTGTATTGTTCTGGTGCTTAATAGAGCGGTGCAGTGTATTGTTTTGCCATAGTTGAGTCGATATAAATTGATAAATCTGTTCGGCTGTTTTAGTAAAGCTTTTGTATCCTGTTTGTTTTGCACCTGTAGAAAAAGCCTGTAAGGCCAGCCCCAGCCATGCGGCAACCGGCTTTTCATCAATGGGGCAGTTGCTGATATTGCGTATTTTTTTAAGTTTTATTTTTGCTGTATTGATTAATGCTCTAACACGTTTAGTGTTTATCTTGTATTGCTTTGCAATATCGTTAACCTGTTTAAATTGTATAAGGTGGTAGCCACTTTCAAGGGCATCGTTACTAACTAGTTTCCAGTGTTCTTTTGCTATTTTATATTGCTCTGTGGAGAGATATTTTTGTAGATCGCCTTGTTGCCAGACATAACAGCCGCCTTCAATGCCCTTTTTGTCAACAGAAGAAAGACTCGCTGCAATTACGCCAATGCGGGAGGCCATATCGGTTTGCAAAAACTGGAGTGTTTCAACAGCAATGGCTTGATAATCAGGGCGATTAAATACTTTTGCAGCTTCAAAATAAAGGTTTGCCAGTTGTGCATTATCATAAAGCATTTTTTCAAAGTGAGGAATTTGCCAGTTTGGATCCACGGTGTAGCGAAAAAACCCACCATTGATTTGGTCGCGTAAGCCTTGCCGTGCCATGCTGTCCAGCGTGGTAATTAAAAAATCCTGCCATTTTATTTTTTTGTAAGATTTTAGTTTTGCTGTTTGCATAAGGTGTAACAGGGAAAGTAATTGTGGTACAGATGGGAATTTATTTTGCTGGCCGAAACCACCCTGCATCTCATCGATTAGTTCTTCTGTTTGGGAGAAAAACTGTTGATTCAGGGATTTAACAGCATGGCTATTTAGCTTTTTTGGGCGGTTAGCGGGTTGGTCTGCTAGTAATTGTTCGGTAGCCTGTTGTGCAACATCTTTAAGGTAGTCATTTTTTTCGGCCCATTGTGTTTTCAGGTTATTTAATATTTGCAGAAAGTTTTTAGCCGGTACATAAGTCATGCCAACCAAAGGATAACCTTCGGGGGTGATAAAAACATTAAGTGGCCAGCCAGAATGGCCTTGTGTTTTTTCTACAAAATCAATTAAGCGTGCGTCCAGTGCCGGGTTTAGTTCACGGTCAACTTTTACAGGAATAAAAAACCGGTTAAGCAGCTTGGCAATGTCTTTATTTTTATAACTTTCACGTTGCATAACATGACACCAGTGGCAGGAAAAGTAGCCGCTGGAAATATATATAAGCTTATTTTCCTTGAGCGCCCGCTTAACAACGGACTCATTCCAGTCCTGCCATTGCACCGGATCCGTGTAGTGCATGGCTAAATAAGCGGATGCATGGTTTTTAAGCTGATTTGCTATGGGCTTTGCGCTGGTTACTGGCGATAAAAGTAACCCAGTGAGAAAGAGTAAAAGGATTAAAGAGTGATTGTTTTGCTTTTTAATTGTCATGATGGCGTCAACACGTTATTAACTATTAGACACGTAAAAAAGGCATCTGTTCTGAGTCAAACGCCAAGAAAGCGGATTTTATTCCAGCCTTTGGTTCTAAAAAAATAGGCGGCTAAAGCCAAACAAGCGCTATTTTTTAGTTTGATCTTCAGTGGTTGTAAGCATTTCTTCTTCTGCGATGGCTTTTTCAAACTCTTTGTCCATTTCAGATTCAGATAATTCCTTTTCTTCAGCTTCAAGTTCCTGTTCACGTTCTTTACGCATTTTTAGAATCATGCGGGAAAATAAAATACCAATCTCAAATAATAACCACATGGGTATGGCAAGCATGACTTGTGAAACAATATCGGGTGGGGTCAGTAACATGCCTATAATGAAGGCTCCGACAATAATATAGGCGCGTTTTTCAGTCAGTTTGTCCGGGGTTGTCCAGCCTATAACGACCAGAATAATGGTTGCGATAGGCACTTCAAAAGCAACACCAAAAGCAAAGAACAGTTTAAGAACCAGATCGAGATAATCTGAAATATCCGGCAATACCGTCACCCCTGCAGGTGCCATGCTGGTTAAGAATGCAAATATAATCGGGAATACCACAAAGTAGGCAAAGGCCATACCAGCATAAAACAGTATGATGCTGGAAAACAGTAATGGGTAGGCAAGGCGTTTTTCATGCTTATAAAGGCCGGGTGCAATAAACCCCCATGCCTGGTAAAGCAAAAAGGGCATGCCGATAAAAACAGACGTAACGAGCGCTAGTTTAAATGGGGTTAAAAAAGGTGCGGTTGTTCTTGTTGCCACCATCGTACTGCCTTCGGGTAAGGCTTGCATAATGGGCGTTGCGATAAAGTGATAAATGTCATTGGCAAAAAAGAACAGGACAGAAAAAATAACCAGCACAAACAGCACACTGCGTAACAGGCGATCTCGCAATTCGACAAGGTGCGATAAGAACGGGATTTCAGTTTCTGCGTTTTTTGATGGGTCAGCTTTTTTCATGTGTTACTTTTGTCAGCCGTATCATCTGTTAGTGTGCCTGCTTTTGATTTGCCACTGTTATTGGTGTCAGCAGTGGGTATTGTTTCTGCAGCTTTTGCCTGTGTGGGTATGTCATCGTCAATTGCGCTAACTAAATAGCCAGGATCATCTTCTTCTTCAAGAGTGAACTGATCGGTGTTCATGATTTGCTTCAGTTCATCGAGACCGGCATCACGCTCGATGGCTTGCTTTAGTTCTTCGGCACGCATTTCTTTTTGCACATCCTGCTTTACATTGGCAATAAAATAGCGTGCTTTGCCGACCCATTTACCCGCGCTACGGGCAATCCCGGGCAATTTGTCCGGGCCGATCACAACCAGGGCAACAATCATGATGACGCCGAGTTCCCAAAAACCAATATCAAACATAGCAAGTTAAGCTTTATAAATTGATTGCGCTAAAAACAGAATAGCGTCGTTTAGACTTTGTCAGATTCTTTAGACTTGGTAACTTCGCCTTCAATAACATCGCTTTCTTTCTTTTCGATGTTTCCACTTTCTTCATCTTTCATCGAAGAGCGAAAACCCTTGACTGCAGCACCCAGGTCAGAACCGACATTTTTAAGACGTTTTGCACCAAAAAGAACCAGTACAATCAATAAAATAATAATTAATTCAGTAACACCAAAACCCATTTCCGTACTCCATTTAACTTAAGTAGCATTTAATTTAGCCTTCTATTATATAGTATAGGGGCTAGTCTTTGATACGACTTGCTTTTTCTTCTAACCCTGAGAGTCCAAAGCGGCGGGCGAGCTCATTGAGGACATCATCTGGGCTAAGACCTTGATTTACAAGTAAAATCATACAGTGGAACCACAAATCAGCGGTTTCATAGACAATTTTATCGGGATCGCCGTCTTTTGCCGCCATCACTGTTTCGGTCGCTTCTTCACCAATTTTCTTTAAAATACCATCCAGCCCTTTGTCATACAGTTTGGCAACATACGAGCTGTCAGGATCCGCATTTTTGCGTTCTTCGAGCACTTGTGTGAGCTGTTGTAATATGTTTTCCATGTGCGCTAGTGTAAACCACTGGAGGCGAAGAAGGTATCAGGGTTTTATTTATTTAACGTTTTTATTTTTTATAAATAGTATTGGGATCTTTAATAACAGGTTCCACCGTTGCCCATTGGCCATCTTTTAATTCTTTATAAAAACAGTTGTGTCGCCCGGTATGGCAGGCGATACCACCGAGCTGCTCGACTTCTAACAAGATAACATCATTGTCACAATCCAGGTGAATTGATTTTAAGGTTTGCACATGACCGGACTCCTCGCCCTTGCGCCAGAGTTGATTGCGTGAACGTGACCAGTAAATGGCACGGTTTTCCTGCACGGTGAGTTCGAGTGCTTCACGGTTCATCCAGGCCATCATTAGAACTTTGCCGCTGCCGGTTTGTTGCGCAATGGCAGGAACTAAGCCATCTTTGTCCCATTTTATTTCGTTTAGCCAACTATTTTTCATCGTATGTTTTCGCAATGACTGCTTATAATGTCGTGCCCATGTAGGTGGGTATGGTATTCTGAGCTTATTATAATCTAACTTCAATACCTGCATCGGCCATGTGTTGCTTGGCCTCGCCAACAGTAAATTCGCCAAAGTGGAAAATACTGGCGGCGAGTACCGCATCGGCCTTGCCCTGTTTGATACCAGCGACCAGGTGTTCCAGTTTGCCAACGCCTCCCGATGCGATTACGGGTACCGGGACGGCATCGCTGATCGCGCTGGTGAGCTCTAAATCGAAACCAATCTTGGTGCCATCTCTGTCCATACTGGTTAATAAAATTTCCCCGGCACCGTAGTCCACCATTTTTATGGCCCAGTCAATGGCGTCAATACCGGTGGGTTTACGGCCACCATGGGTAAAGATTTCCCACTTGTCGGGTTCATTTTTGGCGCTGACTTTTTTTGCATCAATGGCAACCACAATACATTGTGAGCCAAATTTTTCAGCCGCTTCTTTTACAAATTTGGGGTTAAAAACGGCAGCAGAGTTAATGCCAATTTTATCGGCACCGGCATTGAGCATTCGGCGAATGTCCTCTACTGTACGAATACCACCACCAACGGTTAACGGAATAAAAACCTGTCCTGCGACCTGTTCCACGACGTGTACCATGGTATCGCGATTGTCGGAAGTGGCGGTGATATCCAAAAAGGTAATTTCATCTGCACCTTCCAAATCGTAGCGGCGCGCGATTTCGACCGGATCACCGGCGTCGCGAATATCAACAAACTGAACGCCTTTAACAACGCGGCCGTCTTTAACGTCTAAACAGGGGATAATGCGTTTTGCTAATGACATAAATTCTCTTTTATTTAATGTTTTTTAACCTCGGCGGCACGAAGGACACAGCGAAAAGATTTAATAACCGATTTGTCATTGCGAGTGATAGCGCGGCAATCTTATTGTACAGGGGCTTCGCTCTAGCAGATTGCCGCGTTACTTCATTTCTCGCAATGACTTAGTAACGCTTTATCTTTTCTTTGTGTCCTTCGTGCCGTCGAGGTTAATATGTTTTAAAATATATCTAACCGGTCAACTCATCCGATAATTTTTGCGCTGCGGCAAAGTCAAGTGTGCCTTCATAAATGGCGCGGCCAGTAATGGCACCACTAATGCCTTCGTCCTGCACGGCACACAGTGCTTTGATGTCATCAATATTCGTGATACCACCGGAGGCAATAATAGGGATAGTAACGGCTTGTGCGAGTTTGACGGTCGACTCGACGTTAACGCCGGTCATCATGCCATCACGGCCAATGTCGGTATAGACAATGGCGGCCACACCATCGCTTTCGAAATGTTTTGCCATATCAACCACATCGTGTTTGGAAAGTTTCGACCAGCCATCAATGGCCACTTTGCCGTCTTTTGCGTCTAGTCCAACAATAATATGGCCGGGGAATTCGAGGCAAATGTCATTGACAAAATGTGGTGCGCTCACCGCTTTGGTACCGACGATTACATATTGTACGCCGGCATCAAGATAGGCCTGGATAGTGTCTTCATCACGAATGCCGCCACCAATTTGAATCGGCAAGTCCGGAAAGGCTTTGGAAATTTCATGCACTACATCGGCATTCACCGGTTTACCGGCAAAAGCACCGTTTAAGTCGACAATATGTAAGCGGCGGGCGCCTTGCTCAACCCACTGAGCCGCAATGGCAACCGGATCGTCTGAGAATATGGTTTCATCGTCCATACGGCCCTGGCGCAGGCGTACACATTTTCCGTCTTTTAAATCAATGGCAGGGATAATTAACATGATGGTTCCGTTGTTTCTTTATTTTTGAAAAGTGATTTTAAGTTTAAGGGATTAGAGTTTTCCATTCCAGCTCAGGAAATTAGCATAGAGTTGTAAACCAGCGTGTTGGGACTTTTCAGGGTGAAATTGTGTGGCAAAAACATTGTCTCTGGCAAGGCCGACACAAAATTCAAATCCATACTCACTGGTTGCTGCGATAAGTTGTGTATCATCTGGTTGAGTATAATAGCTATGCACAAAATAGAAACGTGCACAGTCCGAAATATTATGCCACATCGGGTGGTCGATGCGCTGCTTTACCTGGTTCCAGCCCATATGGGGAATTTTTAAATCAGTAAGCGATTGCTCTTTAAATGTGGAAGCAAAGCTATGCACATGGCCGTTGAAAATCCCAAGGCATTCCGTGCCATCGTTTTCATCACTGTTTTCCAGCAAGGCCTGCATGCCCACGCAAACACCTAAAAAAGGTGTACCGGCGGCAATGACTTGGTGCACAATTTTGTCCACCCCGAGCCGGTTGATTTCACCCATACAGTCACGTATGGCACCCACGCCGGGCAGCACCACATGGTCGGCAGCCAGAATGCGATCATGGTCGTGCGTTACAAGGACTTGCGTGTTTGTTTGTAAGGACTCACTAGCATGTTCAATGGCTTTGGCAACAGAATGAAGGTTACCCATTCCATAATCGATAACGGCAACGGTGGTCATAGGATTTTATTTTTTCTCATACACTTCATATTTTAATTTTAACAATAGTTGGTCATTGCGAGCGATAGCGACGCAATCTTGTTTTATCTCTGGGTTGACTTTATCAAGATTGCGTCGCTATCGCTCGCAGTGACTCGGGTTTTATTTACAAACTGCCTTTCGTCGATGGCATGATGCCGGACATGCGCGGATCATCTTCCAGCGCCATGCGCATGGCGCGACCAAAGGCTTTAAAAATAGTTTCGGCAATGTGGTGCGCATTGCTGCCTTTTAAGCAGTCAATGTGCAGCGTAACATTTGCGTGATTAATAAAGCCCTGGAAAAATTCGTGGATTAAGTCCACATCAAATGCACCGATCATACCGCGAGGGTAATCGGCACTGTATTCCAGACCGGGGCGACCGGAAAAATCGATCACTACGCGTGACAAAGCCTCATCCAGCGGAACATAAGCATGCCCGTATCGGCGGATGCCTTTTTTATCACCCAGTGCGGCGGCCATTGCATGCCCCAGAGTAATGCCAATATCTTCAACGGTATGGTGTGCATCAATGTGTAAGTCACCTTTGGCCTGGATGTCCAAATCGAACAAACCGTGGCGCGCCACCTGATCCAGCATGTGTTCTAAAAAAGGCACACCGGTATTAAAATTGGCCTGACCAGTACCGTCCAGATCAAGTTTAACGGTAATTTGGGTTTCCAGTGTATTGCGTTCAATACTGGCTGTGCGAGTAGCAGATTTACTCACGGGCATGATATTTTCCTGTTTAATTAAATGCTTACCAGGGTATAAGCATACCGCATTTAAATCCATTTTTCCCTTTTTTGTTGATAGGGCGGCACTAAAGGGCTCAGCCCCTGAAGGGGAGCCCTCTTTTTAAACCATTTATCTGTCATGTTAATCACAACTTCTGCAAGCAGGGAATATTTTAAATGCTGAAAAAACCACGATTTTACTCACTGGGTATTTCTGTTTATGTTGAGCAACATGGTCGAAATCGTCAGCTAATTTTTTGTAAAGATACGGATTATCTTGTGTATTTAGACTGTTTATAAAGAGACAGCTAAACGCTACAGATGGTAACCCCCCTGGGTAGTGCGTTTTTCACGGATAGTAATAGAGTGCAAACGTTAAACTGCAAAGTAGAGCAAGCCCGGCGGGAGTGGTCTGCCAGGATGTGATTTTTGGGGGCTATAACCGCTTGATAATGTTGGTAACCGGGGGCAGACATTTCGTATTAATACTTTAAAAAATACGTTCTCAAGTGTGGGAATTTTGGGTATATTAGAGGCATTCTAAATGTCAGTGGATCCGGTTCCCTATGCCTAAGCAGTCTGTTATTAATCTCGATGATTTACGTGCAAAATGTAAAAGCTGTAGTTTGTATCAACTTTGTTTGCCTCTGGGGCTGGAGGAAGGCGATCTCGATAAACTGGAAAGTATTATTAAGCGGCGGCGCGTGGTTGAAAAGGGTAATTACCTCTACCATTCGGGTGATAAGTTAAAGTCGCTGTATGCGGTGCGTTCAGGTTCCTTTAAGTCTTACACGCCGGTAGCGGATTCGGCTGAGCAGGTGGTTGGGTTTCATTTACCTGGTGAGTTGATTGGTCTGGATGCGATTCATGGTGAGCAGCACCGTAGTTATTCCAGAGCACTGGAAACCTCCAGTGTATGCGAAATTCCATTTGAAAAGCTGGAGTCACTCAGTGTTGAAGTGCCGGGCTTAAATCATCATCTGATGAATTTAATGAGTAAGGGAATCCAGCATGAGCAATGCCATGTTACACAACTAGCGAAGATGACGGCTGAAGCGCGCCTGGCTAACTTTCTAATTGAAATGTCGACACGGCATAGTGCGCGAGGGCATTCTGCAGCAGAATTTAATTTAAGTATGTCGCGTAATGACATTGCTAATTTGTTGGGGTTAGCGGTTGAAACGGTTAGTCGCTTATTTACGCATTTTCAGGATCTAGGTATTTTAAAAGTGGAGCGTAAACATATTCAGATCGTTGATATGAAAATGCTTATCCTTCAGGCGCAAGCTTGTGTTGACCAGGTAAAGGGCGGCTCAAAGGTAAAGGGTGACCCAAAAAAATAAAAACCTTAAAGTGTAAACCGCTAGTAGTTTAATTGTAGAAAATCAAGCTTCTCCCTGATCTAGATCAGTTCCTTTTTATTCCTTTTTACGTCATTATAAGCCGCATGATTTTTCATGGCGGCGAAGAGCGGCCGGATTATTTTTGTTAATTGAATAAACGGAAAATAATAATGACAGCTGATTCAAATACAGAAACATACAATTACAAAGTCGTTCAACAATTTACGGTAATGACCGTGATATGGGGAATTGTTGGCATGCTGGTCGGTGTTATTATTGCCGCACAGCTTGTCTGGCCTCAGTTGAATTTTGACATCCCTTATTTAACCTATAGCCGTTTACGGCCGTTGCATACCAATGCGGTTATTTTTGCATTTGGTGGTTCGGCTTTAATGGCAACCTCGTTTTATGTGGTGCAACGAACCTGTCAGGTAAGGCTTTTTAGCGACAAGCTTGCTGCATTTGTTTTTTGGGGATGGACACTGGTTATCGTATTGGCAGCGATTACCTTACCGCTGGGTATTACCACTTCAAAAGAATATGCAGAACTGGAATGGCCGATTGATATTTTAATTGCGGTGGTTTGGGTTGCTTATGCGATTGTTTTCTTTGGTACGTTAGTGAAGCGGCGAGTGAAACATATTTATGTGGCTA
The DNA here is from genome assembly GCA_027076325.1 of Chromatiales bacterium. GTDB lineage: Bacteria > Pseudomonadota > Gammaproteobacteria > UBA6429 > Thiohalophilaceae > SZUA-37. Next base: position 29,637 of record JALTJZ010000077.1, read on the forward strand.
ACTGGTTTTTTGG